>CAYZMH010000004.1:91091-112064 GCA_964479445.1 uncultured Bacteroidaceae bacterium
CGATTTCCACAGGATTGGCCCGGCAGGTGCCCTTTTCTGTGATCAGCGCTGTGATCAACCGGGCCGGGGTCACATCGAATCCCGGGTTAAGGGCGGGGCTCCCGGTTGGGGTAAGGGTGATCCTGCGGATCGATTTCGATTTTTCGTCCCAGCCTTCCAGGGTTTTCACTTCGCCGGCATCCCGCTCTTCGATCGGAACCTGTTTCAGGCCATCCTCCAGATGCGGATCAATGCTTGAGGTAGGCAGCGCCACGTAGAACGGCACCCTGTTATCGCTCGCGGACAGGGCTTTCAAATAGGTGCCGATCTTGTTGGTTACATCCCCGCCGCGGGTGGTGCGGTCACTTCCCACCAGCACCATGTCCACCTTTCCATGCTGCATGAGGTGTCCCCCGGCGTTATCGGTAATAACCGTATGGGGAACGCCATGCTCGCCCAGCTCAAATGCAGTGAGTCGTGCCCCCTGGTTACGCGGCCGGGTCTCGTCCACCCACAAATGGAGGGGTATACCCTGGTCGTGTGCCAGGTAGATGGGTGCCGTGGCTGTTCCGTAATCGATACAGGCCAGCCACCCGGCGTTGCAATGGGTGAGAATATTGACGGGCCGGCCGGTTTTTTCGTACACCTTTCGGATCAGGGGGAGTCCGTATTCCCCTATCCTGCGGCTGTTTTCCCGTTCCTTTTCCAGCAGATCAAGCGAGGCGTTCAGACTCTTTTCCACGGCTTCCATGCGGAAGGTTGCCGTATTGGTTATCTCAACAACCTTCTCGAGTGCTGCAACCAGGTTTACTGCCGTGGGGCGTGCGGAACCGATCTTTTTTGCTGCCTTATCAATCTCCTTCTTCCAGGTCCCGGCACCTGCATGCAGGGCTGACAGGTAGATCCCAAATGCAGCCGTGACGCCGATCAGCGGGGCACCGCGAACTGTCATGCCCTTTATGGCGTTGTATACATCAAGAGAGGATTGCAGGGCCTTTGTCCGAAACCGGAAAGGCAGCTGAGTCTGGTCAATGACCTGTACCTGCTGTGGGTTCTGTTCATCCAGCCAGATGGTTTCGTAATGGGTGCCCGCGATATTCATGGAATCCTTTCTTACCTTTGAACAGAACGAAAATACGAACAAATGGTAAAAAATACTGCATTAAAGAATATTCTTTTCGACCTGGGCGGGGTAATCCTGGACCTGGATGTGCCGGCAACCCTGCAGGGATTCTACAACCTGGATTTTCCGGCCGGTTTACTACAGTATCCCGAAAACTATGAAACCGATGTCTTTTTCAGGTACGAGACCGGGATGATCGACAGCGAGGAATTCAGGAATGAGATCCGCCGCATTTCGGGCAGGGCTTTCAGTGATGAGGAGTTTGACCGGGTCTGGATGGCCATGCTGGCGGGGGTGTCGCAGCGGACCGTTAATCTTTTAAAAGCGCTCTCGTCCCGTTATGATCTCTATGTGCTCAGCAATACGTGTCCGTTACACATCGCCCGTTTTGAGCAAATATTTGCCGATGCGGTGGGAAAAACCATGGGGGAGATGTTTGTCAAAACATACTACAGCTATCAGACCGGCTATCACAAGCCTGATCCGGCTGCTTTTAACCATGTAATACGGGATGCCGGCATCGATCCGCGGGAAACCCTCTTCCTGGATGATAATATTCACAATGTGAAAGCTGCCAAGCAACTGGGATTTCACGCCATTCACATATCGGAATACGTCCAGTTGGAGAAGGTGGGATTTGACCTGTAAAAGGGGTTATACCGAGATATTCTCTTGTACCTCCAGTTGATCTTTTTCCGGTATCCTGTACTCTTTTTCTCTCAGGACGATGGTGATATCCGGACCCTGTTCGTTCTCGATCGCCATCCGGGTGGAGTTGATGGTAATCCGCAGGTAGTTATCCCTGAAAATGGTATTAAACGAAAGGGATTTCCAATTCTCCGGCAGCAGGGGGTTGAGGTGGAGCATTCCGTGTTTTACCCGTAACCCGGCAAATCCATATACCACCGACATCCAGGTTCCGCCCATGCTGGTAATATGCAGTCCTTCAGCCACCTCCTTATTGTAATCGTCCAGGTCCAGGCGGGAGGTGCGCAGGTACAGATCATAGGCCTTTTTGCCGTCACCCAGTTTGCTGGCCAATATCGAGTGGATACAGGGAGACAGGGAAGATTCATGCACGGTACGGGGTTCATAGAAATCGTAGTTCCTTCGGATGGTATCCATATCATACCGGTCTTCAAAGAAGTAGATTCCCTGGAGCACATCGGCCTGTTTGATAAAACAGGAGCGAAGGATCCGGTCCCACGACCAGTGCTGGTTAATCGGAAGCTCGGCCGGATCAATATCGGCTGCCATCCTCTGCTCTTTGTCCATGTACCCTTCCTGTTGCAAAAAGATCCCCTTCTCTTCCAGGTACGGGAAATACATATTTTCAATGATATCCCTCCAGCACCCGGGTTCCTGCTTTTCGTGAAAACCGGTCTTTTCGATAATCTTATGGTACCGCGTCTCATCCTCCTCTTTCACATAGGATAGTGCATCGAGGGTATATCCCAGCGTCCAGGTTGCAATGGTGTTGGTATACCAGTTGTTGTTGATGTTGTTCTCGTATTCATTCGGACCGGTGACCCCCAGCATCACGTATTTTCCTTTCACATCGGACCAGTTGACACGTTGGCGCCAGAACCGGGACAGGGCAATCAACACCTCCAGTCCGTAATCCACCAGGTACCGTTTGTCGCCGGTATACCGGATGTAATTATGGATCGCATAGGCAATGGCCCCGTTGCGGTGGATCTCCTCGAAAGTGATCTCCCACTCATTGTGACTCTCCTGTCCGTCCATGGTTACCATCGGGTAGAGTGCTGCACCGTCCCTGAATCCCAGCTTCTCCCCATTCTCAATGGCTTTCTGAAGGTGCTTGTACCGGTAGATCAGCAGGTTTTTGGACACTTCCATGGGCGCGGTGCTCAGGTAGAAGGGGATCAGGTATGCCTCGGTATCCCAGTAGGTGCTTCCGCCGTATTTCTCACCGGTAAATCCCTTGGGGCCGATATTGAGCCGCTCATCGCGACCCGTATAGGTCTGGTTGAGATGAAAGATATTGAACCGGATGCCCTGCTGGGCAGCGGGGTCTCCCTCGATGATGATATCGGAGTGCGACCAGTTTTCTTCCCATTTCTCCCGGTGCGCCTCAAAGAGGGCATCGAATTTCACCTGGTGGGCCATGGCCACGCTCCGGCGACCGGCATCAACGATGGTGTTTTCATCATAGTTCAGGGAACTGACTACAGAAACATATTTACACACGGTAAGGGTGTCGCCTGCTGATAATTTTTTTTCAACAGTATTCCCCACAAACCCCTCTTTTTGTATGCTAGAGGCTTTCGCATGGATGGGCTTTTCATTCAGCGAAAGGTCATATTCCATGGAAAAGGAAACCAGGAAACTGGATTTCTTAGTTTGGCTCAACAGGAAAGCTTTCCCCTCCTCCGCTTCTGCCTGCATGATATTCCAGAAGGTCTCCCCGTAATTGGAATCCCGGTTCTTCACGTTTCCGTCCAGGTAGGGGGTAAGGCTTACTTCTGCATTGAAATTAAGGGGTTTAACGGTATACCGGATCGCGCCTATCTCATCGTCAACAATGCTCAGGAACCGCCTGGAGATCACTTCCACTTCGCGGTCGCCGCCGATATCAGCCACAAAGGTTCGTTCCAGGTACCCCGATCGCATGTTGAGTTCGCGGCGGAACGATTTCACGCTGCAGGTATGCAGGTCAAGCTCCTCCCCGTTGATGATCACGCGGATACCAATCCAGTTGGGTGCATTGAGCACTTTGGCGAAGAACTCGGGATACCCGATCTTCCACCATCCTACCCGGGTCTTATCGGGGTAATACACCCCGGCGATGTAGGTGCCCTGAAGGGAAGGACCCGAGTAGGCTTCTTCGAAGTTGGCCCGCTGACCCATTCGTCCGTTACCCAGGCTGAAAATACTCTCCGAGGCTTCCTGCATGGAGGGATCGAACCCCTCTTCGATCACACTCCATTCGTCCACGTTATAATAGCGATTCATAGCTTCATTTTTTTCGTTTTACAACTTGGGGCTGCCCGGTCACAGGTGACTGTCAGGCAACCGGTTGTGAGGCCGGTTTCCGGTTATTTCCGGGCCTTTCCTCCTTTAACATCCTTGACAAACAGGACCGACAGGGCTGCCACCATCATGGATATGCCGCCAAACACCAGCGCCAGGATGGCTTCCCCGTTAAAGAGCCGGTTCACCATAAAGCCCAGTATGCTTGCTGCCAGTATCTGGGGTATCACGATGAAAAAGTTAAATATCCCCATGAATGTACCCATCCTGTTCTGCGGCAATGACCCGGTGAGTATGGCATAGGGCATGGACAGGATGCTGGCCCAGGCCAGGCCCACCCCGATCATGGAGATCGTGAGCAGCATGGGATCCTGTATAAAGTAGAGCGAGATCAGTCCCAATCCGCCAACGGTAAGACTGATGGCATGGGTGATCTTGCGGTTGGTCCACCTGGCCAGTACCGGTAGCAGGAAGGCAAACACCGCTGCAAACCCGTTATAGATAGCAAACAGGATGCCCACCCAGTCGGCGCCTTCATTATACAATACCGATTTCGTATCGGTGGTCCCGTAAATATGGCTGGTCACTCCTGCCGTAGTGTAGATCCACATGGAGAACAGGGCCAGCCAGGAAAAGAACTGGACCACGGCCAGCTGTTTCATGGTGCCCGGCATATTGAACAGGTCGGTAATGATGTTAGTCAACCCGTTATCCCGCTTCTGCTGGTTGAAATATCCAGCGATGAGCAGGATTATTCCGAAAGCGGCCAATCCGACCGTCAGTACATAAAGTTCTTTCTCCAGGTTGTACAGGTATACCGGCAGGGTAAGAATTGTTCCCGCCAACAACCAGACGATTCCGTTCAGGTAGTAACGCGGTATACGCGGCTTATAGTCCACCACTTCATAGAGTCCCTCTTTTCTTTCATGGTCCTCGAACTCCTTCAGCTCATCCGGGGAGTATTCTTTGGTGGAGACCACGGTCCAGAACACGGCCCCGAAAAAGACCACGCCCCCGATGAAGAAGGACCATTTCAGGTGCGGGGGGATCAGGTTGTCCCCAGATGCCGTATTATCAATACCCAGCCAGTTGGTGAGCAGATACGGCAATGCCGAAGCGATTACTGCACCGATCCCGATAAAGAAACTCTGCATGGCAAACCCGGTGGTTCGTTGCTCATCGGGAAGCATATCCCCGACAAAGGCCCGGAAGGGTTCCATGGAGATGTTGATGGAGGCATCCATGATCCACAGCATGCCCACTGCCACCCAGAGCATGGGAGAGTGCGGCATGAAGATCAGGGCAATGGAGGCCAGGATGGCACCGATCAGGAAGAAGGGCCTTCGACGGCCCAGTCGCCCCCAGGTGTTGTCACTCATGTGTCCCACTATGGGCTGAACAATCAGTCCGGTTAACGGCGCCGCCAGCCACAAAATGGGTATTTTGTCGATATCGGCCCCCAGGGTTTCGAAAATCCGGCTTACATTGGCATTTTGCAGACCATACCCGAACTGGATTCCCAGGAATCCGAAGCTCATGTTCCAGATCTGCCAGAATGATAATCTTGGCTTTCTCATCGTAGAATAAATTGGTAAACTATTGCAGAACCAGGGAAGGGCAGGAATAAAAAAATCCCTGACCATTCCATCAATGGTGTCAGAGATCTTCAGTTCACATGTTCTAAATTTATCGGAAAGGAACCTTGGTTCCGATTCAAAAGTATCAAAAAAATCAGGTACCGTGCAAGTTTTTTTTCAGAAATCGATTCTTCTGAAAACGGTAAATAGCCTGTAATCCCCGTTGCAAACGTTTGCGGAAGATAAAATTTTTTTAGCGGGTGGTACCGCGTATTACCAGTTCGGTTTTGATCACCTCGTTACGAATCTTGTAATCATCCCCCAGGTAGCCGATCCGGTCGAGCAGAATCTCTGTAGCTTTCTTCCCGATCAGGTAACCGTGCTGACTCACGGTGGTGAGGGGGGGATCGGTCACCGTCGAGACCAGTCCGTCTGTAAACCCAATCACCGATACATCACCCGGAATCTTATATCCCAGTCTTTTTAAGGCATTCACCGTCCCGGCCGCTGTCATATCGTTTACGGCGAAGATGGCATCGGGAGGATCGGATTGTTGCATCAGTTTCGGTGTTATCTCCAGCGCTTCTTCAATGGTATCGCACTTCATGATCAGGTTGTCATCCACCTCGATGCCGTTCTTTTCCAGGGCGCTGATATACCCCCGCTGGCGGTGGTACCCGATAAGCAAATGTTGCGGGGCGGCGAAATGGGCAATACGCTTGCACCCGGTTTGAATAAGGTATTCCACTGCATTCAGCGCACCGTTGAAATCATCCACCGTTACCCGGTCGGCTTCCAGCTCCTCGCATACGCGGTCGAAGAACACCACCGGGAGTTCGTTCCGCATAAGCTCTTTAAAATGACCGAATTTCTGGGTTGTTTTGGAGATGGATACCAGTACGCCGTCGGCCCGGTTGGATTGCAGGGCCTGCGTGATGAGTACCTCCCGTTCATATTGCTCGTTGGACTGGAAGATCATTACGTTGTACCCTGCTTCCTGGGCGACCTCTTCGATGCCTGAAATGACCGATGAGAAGAAGTGGTGAACGATCTGGGGAACGATCACGCTGATCACGTTGGATTTGCGGCTGCGCAGGCTCAGGGCGATGGCGTTGGGTTTGTATTTGAGTTTGTCCACCAGTTCGCGCACCTGTTTCTTGGTGGCCGGACTGATATCGGGGTGGTCCTTCAGGGCACGGGAGACAGTGGATGGTGATACTCCCAGTTCCCGGGCGATATCTTTTATGGTAACCTGGTGACTTCTCATGGTTTTTTACCTGCACTAAAGATAACAAAAAAAAACCCTTTCATGACAGGACTTTCATCACCTTCCGGCGAAAAAACACCGCATGAATCACCTGTTTATCAAAGATCTGTTATGTAACATATAGTTGAATGGGTTTTTTCAATCGTTTGCGGAAACGATTGCGGTGTTTTTCGTGTTATACCGGCCCCGGTCAGAAGGCCGGCGCATTAAGTTTTCTTTAAATTGCCCTCCAACAACGCTTAGTGCTGAATATATTATCGGAAATATGGTTCAGAGATCTTCAGATGTATTCATTCAATTAAACTCAACGATCGATGTTCAAAAAAGCAAATATGAATTTTAAGGGCCTGATGCTGCTTTTGTTCTTCCTTCCCATGCCCCTCCTTGCGCAAACGGTGCAGGTAACCGGGAAGGTAACCGATGCAGAATCGGGAGAAGCCCTGCCGGGGGTGACCATCGTTGCCAAGGGGACTACCATCGGTACGGTTACTAATTTTGACGGGGAGTACACCCTGGAGGTGGAACCAGCTTCCACGCTTCTGTTCTCCTTTGTGGGATATGCCGACAAAGAGGTGGAAGTCCTGCAGGATGACGGTAAGCTCACCCTGGATGTTCAGCTGGAAGAGAAGACCCAGGAGCTGGAGGAGATCGTGGTGATAGGCTACGGGGTGCAGAAGAAATCGGACAAGACCGGTGCGGTTGCCAGTGTGCAGTCCGATGAGTTAAACTCGGGTGTACTTACCGATCCCATCCAGGGACTGGTCGGAAAAACAGCCGGAGTCTCCATTACGAAAAAAGGGGGGGACCCGAACGCGGGATTCTCGGTGAAGATCCGGGGTTCTTCCGGGTTTGCCTCCAACACCGATCCACTCTACGTGGTGGACGGAGTGCCGGGTGTCGATCCTACCACCATCGCCCCGGAAGATATTCAATCCTACAACATCCTGAAGGATGCCTCCTCAACGGCCATCTATGGATCACGGGGCGCAAACGGGGTGATTATCATTGAAACCAAATCGGGTGAGGGAGTGGAAGGTTCCCGCGTGGAACTCAACTCTTATGTTGCATTCGACCAGGTGGCCAACCGGCTGGATATGCTCTCTGCCGACCAGATGCGGCAGTTTGCCGATGAGAACGACCTGAACCTGATCGACGGGGGAGCCAACACCAACTGGCAGGACGAAGTATACCGCACCGGCATTTCCCAGTCCCACAACTTTGCCATTTCCGGGGGAGACGAAAATACGACCTACCGGGCTTCGCTTACCCACTCCGACTGGGAAGGGGTGATCAAAGGGACCAGCAAGACCCGCTCCATCGGGCGGCTCAACCTGACCCAGACGGCCATCGATGACCGGCTTACGGTGTCTGCCACCCTGGCGGGGACCGTTGAAGCCAACGACTACATTGCCTATGATGCAAGCGGTCCGAACGATGTCCTCTACCAGATGTTCCAGCGGAACCCCACCGATCCGGTCTACACAGAGGATGGTGAATTTTACGAAACCCAGCGGGACTTTAATTATTACAACCCCGTGGCGCTGATCGACCAGATTACAAACGAGCGGGATGCCAAGCGGTTCATGGGGAGCTTAAAAGCCGACCTGGAGCTGGTGGACGGACTGGTAGCCGGGGTGAACCTGGGCTATATCCGGGATGACTCGGAAAACTTCTACTTTGAGCCTTCCTATTACCGGGGCGGAGCCACAGCGGGGTATGGACGCCGGAGTTACGATAACAACGGTTCCAAACTGATGGAGGCTACTCTTACCTATGATAAAACCCTGGCCGGGGTGCATAATCTGAATGCCGTGGCCGGTTACTCTTTCCAGGAGGATTACCGCGACGGGTTCAGTGCCCAGGGTCGCGAACCGCTGTCCGATATCATCGGTCCGTATAAACTGGAAGCACTCAACGATGTCACCATCGGCGACATCTCATCATACTATGAGTCCAGCCGCCTGATCTCCTTCTTCGGGAGGGTGACCTACAATTACGATACGAAGTACTACGCCACATTCACCCTTCGGCGGGACGGATCCTCGCGGTTCGGAGCTAACAACAAGTGGGGGCTCTTCCCCTCGGGTTCGCTGGCCTGGAACATCAAGCGGGAGGATTTCATGGACAACGTGGACCTCTTCAGCCTGCTGAAAATGCGGGTCGGTTTCGGATTGTCGGGGAACCAGGAGATCGGAAATTACAACGCCCTTCCTACCATATATATAGGAAGTCCCTCTTTCAACTTCGAGACCGGCGAAGAGGCGCGCGAGTTTAACCAGTCGCACAACGCCAACCCCGACCTTAAATGGGAGACCAACTCCGAGATCAACGTGGGCGTAGACTTTGGCATGCTGAATAACCGGCTTTCCGGTTCAGTGGAGTATTACTATAAGAACACCTTCGACCTGTTGAACGAATATTCCGTTCCGGTTCCGCCCAACGTGGTGCGAAACACATGGGCCAACGCGGGGGAGATCCTTAACCAGGGATTCGAACTGAACCTGGATTATTTTGCCGTGAACACGTCTAATTTCACCTGGAAATCCGGTCTCGCCTTTTCGCGGAACAAGCAGAAAATCGGTTCGCTCTCCAGCGGCGACTACAAATGGTCGGAAGCGGATAAGAAGCGTGCCTGGCTATCGGGTCGCGGACTGGTAGGAGACCAGAACTGGAGTCAGTTTATCGAAGAGGGCTGGGAACTGGGTACCTTTTACATGCCCGAGTATGCCGGTCTTTCCGGCGACGGCAAGTTCCTTTTCTACACCGCTGCGGGCGGGGTTACCCGGAACGTGGCTGATGCGGAGAGAAGAGTGGTTGGGCATGCGCTGCCCGACTTCGAGCTGGGATGGTCCAACTACTTTACCATTTTTGAACATTTCGATGTAAACATGACCATCCGGGGCGTGTATGGAAACGACGTGTTGAATGTGACCCGCATGGTGTTCGCCAACCCCACCATCCTGCCTTCCCTGAATGGATTGACGGAAGTGCTGGACGAAGTGGAACGGGGTCTGACCGATGCACCCAAGGTGAATAGTTACTACCTGGAGGACGGATCATTCCTCCGGCTGGATAACATCACGGTGGGATATAATGTGCCTGTCGAGCAGGTGAGCTGGCTGACCAAGCTACGGGTGTATGTATCCTCCAACAACCTGGTCACCTTAACCAATTATACCGGACTGGATCCGGAGACCACCTATGACGGGCTGGATTTCGGACTGGACCAGTACAACACGTATCCCAAAACACGAACACTCACCTTTGGTGCGCAAGTTCATTTTTAAAATCAGAGAGTCATGAAAAAGATAGTTAGTTTATTAATAATCAGTTTGATGCTGGGTTCCTGCACGGACCTCTCTGAAGAGCTTTACGACCGTTTACCGGCCGATAAGTTTCCTGAGAACAGTATACAGGGAGGGCTGGTATCCTCACCGGTATACGGACCCATGCAGGATTTCCTGGACTGGGGAGGCTGGTGGTTCTGCCAGGAAGTGCCTTCTGATGAACTGGTATTCCCCACCCGGCATACCGATTGGGATGACGGTGGAAAGTGGCGGGTACTGCATACCCATACCTGGACCAATACCACGGAAGCGGTGGAATCCATGTGGAGCCGCTATTATGAGGGTATCGGTGAAGCCAACCGGATCCTGGAGTCGATCGGTGAAAGTGATAATGAAGAAGCGTTGCGGACGATCGCCAAATTGAAGATCATGCGGGCCTACTATTATTACCTGCTGATCGATAATTATGGTGATGTACCTTACGTGACCAGTTTTTCCGAGGCCCCGGAAAACCCCGAAAAGGAGGACCGGGCGGCGATCTGGGATGCCATCGTGGAAGATGTGGAGATGAGCATTCCTTACCTGGATGAAAGCGTCACCAAGACGGCTGTCACCAAGGGGATGGCATTTACCCTGCTGGCCAAGTTATACTTGAATGCAGAGGTCTATACCGGTCAGGTCGATGCTGAATACTGGTCCGCTGCAGAAAACTCGTGCGACAGTGTAATAGAATTGGATTATTATGACCTGGAGGCAGATCCTTCCGCCCCTTTTGTCACGGAGAACCAGAATTCCATAGAGAATATCTTCACCATTCCGTATGATGAAGACACGTATACCGGGTTCAACCTGCATATGCGGACGCTGCACTACGATCATAACCTGACCTACGACATGACGGCGGGTCCGTGGAACGGCTGTGCCATAACCGAAGATCACTACGACACCTATTCGGGAGATGATAACCGCAAGGAGGAGTGGTTTTTGGTCGGACAGCAATACACCAGCTCCGGTCAGCCCATTACCGATAACACGGCCGGTTCCCCGCTGGTGCTGGATCCCAACATCCCCGCTCTTAACATGGATGCTACCTATACTCCGGAGGAGATCCGGATGTCAGGGGCCCGGGTGGAGAAGTTTGAGATCAAGATGGGAGCCAAGGCCAACCTGTCCAACGACTTCCCCATATTCCGGTATGCCGATGTGCTGCTGATGAAAGCTGAGGCGATGATCCGCCAGGATGAGAACGGGGATCAGTATGTAAATATGATCCGCTCCCGCGCGGGACTCGATGACTGGACCAATGTTACCCTGGAAATGTTGTTGGAAGAGCGGGGAAGGGAGTTGTTTTTTGAAGGACACCGCAGGCAGGACCAGATCCGGTTCGGCACATTCAATGAAGCATGGTGGGAGAAAGATCCCTCCACCACCGACCGGAATACGTTCCCCATCCCGCAATGGGCCATTGATGCCAATCCCAATTTAGCTGACTAAATAATAACAGAATCAACCATTAATTATTTTTAAATCGATTGAATTATGAAAAAGTATCTTTTTAAATCTGCTGTCAGTTTGATTACACTGACCATGATCGCACTTGTTTCGATCACATCCTGTAACGATGATGAGCCCGATCCGGATCCCATTCTCGTGGAGGACGGACTCTACATCAGGGGTGCCGGAACAGCACTGACGGAATTGAGCGCTGACGGACTTTTAAGCAAGGCCCGCAACGAGGTGCTCAATGCCGAGACCACGGATCCCCGTGAGACGCTCTATGAAATGTACATTCCTATCCAGGCAGGATCCGAAGGATTCAACATTGTGAATGTGGTAGGCGGTGAAGAATCGGTCTGGGGACCCGGATCAGACTTTGCCGAGGTACCTGAAGAGGAAGTGGACGTGGAAGAGCCGCAGAACGGACTCTGGAGGGGCTCCTACATGGAAACCGAAGATCCCTTTACCGTCCCCGAAGATGGGTTCTACCACATAGTTGTGGAAACCAAGCTTGGCATCGTAGCCATGGCCAAGGTAGATTGGGGACTTATCGGAGGCGCCACACCCGGTGGTTGGAGTGACGACACAGAACTCACTGCATCAGCTTTTGATTTGTCCACCATGTCATATACTATCGATGAAGTGACCATGCTGCAGAATGACTTTAAATTCCGCTACTCCGGTGGCTGGAAGATTTTGCTGGACAGCACAGAGGCCCTTCCCGGTTACCCCGAGAAATCAGGGGTTAATATAAATACCAATTTCGGGGGCGCTGTGGACAACCTGGTTCCCGGCGGGGACAATATTGCCAATGCCGAGTACGCGGTGTACTCTTTTGACCTTACCTGGACCCTGGAAGACGGATACTCCGCTACCCAGACCTTTGTAAGGGAAGGAGACCCCTTGCCCGAATATCCCGAAGAGATGTATATGATCGGTGCTTCGATCGGCGGATGGACCTGGGATACCGATGGGATCCAGATGATCCCCGCTCACAGTAACCCGCACCTCTTCTGGAAGATTGTGTACATTGAGAGCGGCGTGGCTGATGCGGGTGTGAAGTTTGCCCCGGAGATGGGTTGGGGCCAGGACTTTGGCGTGAATGCCGGAGCCGGTGAAACCAACGGTGTATGGGAAAAAGGTGGAGATAACCTTCCTGATGTAGCTGAATCAGGATACTACATGGTCGTAGTGAACCTGGTGGATGAGACCATCGAGGTGAACGATCCGAAGGTATATGGTATCGGCGATGCGTTTGGTACGTGGGATGGTGCACAGGCAGCCAACCTGTTTACCGTGGACAATACTGCCAAGACCATGACCTCCCCGGCTTTCACTGCCGATGGAAACCTGCGGATGCATGTTTCAGCCAGCACGCTGACCAACGCCGAAGGGAATGCTATCGATTGGTGGCAGGCTGAATTCAACGTGATTGGCGGAAACATTGAATACCGCGGAACCGGTGGTGATCAGGCCGCTGTACCGGTAACCCAGGGTCAGACCGTTACCCTGGACTTTACCACAGAGACAGGCACCATAGAGTAGTTTTTTTAGTTTAGTAAAATCAAGGGCATGCCCACGGCATGCCCTTTTTTTAACAGGGGAGGATGGAGATGAAAAGGTCTATTCGTTATTGGACAGGAGTAGTTCTCCTTATGATTTCATGGCAGGCATCTGCACAGATTATCACTACAGAACCGGCCATCCCGGTGGCCGAACAACCGGTTACCATCTATTTTGATGCCACGCAGGGAACCGGGGGACTGGAGGATTTCTCCGGGGATGTGTATGCGCATACAGGTGTCCTGACCGATGAGAGTTCGGGGGATACAGACTGGAAATATGTAAAGACTGAATGGGGAGAGAACACTGCCAATACGAAACTGACCCGTGTCTCCGATAACCTCTACTCTTTAGAGATCACTCCATCGATCCGTGATTACTACGGGGTGCCCGGCACGGAGGTCATTACCCATATGGCCTTTGTTTTCAGAAGCGCCGATGCCTCCGTGGAGGGAAAAGATGAAGGGGGGAAGGATATTTTCGTGGAGGTCTTTGAAGAGGGACTCAATGTCTCGATTTCCCTTCCGGCTAAAAACCTGGTGACCGATCCGGGTACCGATATTTCCCTTGAGGCAGCCGCTTCCGAGTCGGCTACCCTGGAGTTGTATTTGAATGACACACCGGTCAAAAGCGTGGACGGGACATCGATCACCCACACTTTCAACTTCGCCGATGCCGGGGATTACTGGATCAAAGTGACGGCAACCGGACCGGAGGAGAGCGATGCCGACTCGGTGTTTGTCCACGCCAAGGGAGCTCCTGTTTCAGAGGCCGTTCCGGTTGCAGCCGGTGACGGGATCAACTACGTGGATGAGTCAACGGTAACCCTGGTGCTGTATGCACCCGGGAAGGAGAGTGCCTTTGTGATCGGGGATTTCAATGACTGGACGCCCCGGACCGACGCGCGTATGAAAGAGGACGGGGACCGGTTCTGGATCACCCTCACCGGGCTTACCCCCGGGATGGAGTATGCCTACCAGTACCTGCTGGACGAGGAGCTGACCGTGGCGGATCCCTACACCGACAAGATCCTGGATCCGTCCAATGACCGGTGGATCAGCAATGCCACCTACCCCGACCTGAAACCGTATCCATCAGGGTATGCTTCTGGGATCGTGAGTGTATTGCAGACCGACCAGGATCCTTATGTATGGCAGACGACTGATTTTACCCCGCCGCCCAAAGAGAACCTGGTGATCTATGAACTCCTGGTGCGCGATTTCCTGGAGGCGCACGACTGGAAGACCCTGGCCGATACGCTGGATTACCTGGATAACCTGGGTATCAATGCCATTGAACTGATGCCGTTCAACGAATTTGAAGGCAACGAAAGCTGGGGTTACAATCCCTCCTTCTATTTTGCGCCCGACAAATATTATGGTCCGAAAAACGACCTGAAAGCATTCATCGACGCCTGCCATGCCCGTGGTATCGCGGTGATCATGGATATGGTGCTGAACCACTCCTACAGTCAGTCCCCCCTGGTGCAGATGTATTTCAACGATGCCACGGGAAAGGTGACGGCTGAGAATCCCTGGTACAACGTGGAGTCACCCAACCAGACCTATTCGTGGGGATACGATTTTGACCACGAGAGTCAGGCCACGAAAGATTTGGTGGATAGCGTGAACAGTTACTGGCTGACCGAGTACCGGGTAGACGGGTACCGGTTCGATTTCACCAAGGGATTTACCAACACGCCCGGTGACGGGTGGGCCTATGATGCGGCGCGGATCTCGATCCTTACCCGTATGACCGACCAGATCCGGAATGTGAATCAGGATGCTTATGTTATCCTGGAGCACCTGGCCGACAACGCAGAGGAGAAGGTGTTGTCGGATTACGGCATGATGCTGTGGGGGAACATGAACCATGCCTACAATGAGGCCACCATGGGATACCACGACGGGGGGAAGTCCAATTTCAGCGGTATCTCCTACAAGAGCCGCGGGTGGGATGATCCTCACCTGGTGGGATACATGGAGAGTCATGATGAAGAGCGGCTGATGTTCAAGAACCTGGAGTACGGTAATGCGGGTCCGGGTTACGACATCACCCGGCTCTGGAAAGCCCTGGAGCGGCTGGAACTGGCCGGTGCATTTTTCTTCACTGTGCCGGGTCCGAAAATGATCTGGCAGTTCGGCGAGCTGGGGTACGATTACAGCATCAACTATGAATGCAGGGTATGTAACAAGCCGATCCGGTGGGACTATTTCGAGAACGGAAAGCGGCAGCGGATCTACCAGAAGTGGTCTGCCATGATCAGGTTGCGCCGCGAGGAGCCGGCGTTCCGAACCGCCGATTTTGCGCTTTCCCTGGATGGCGCCGGGAAACGGATCGAACTGAACCACGAATCCATGGATGTGCGCATCATCGGGAACTTCGGTGTGGAGGCACGGGAGGTTTACCCCGATTTCAGTAAAACCGGAACCTGGTACGACTACTTTTCCGGGGAGGCGCTGGAGGTGACCGATCTGAACGAGATGATCATGCTCGAGCCCGGGCAATTCAGGATATATACCACCAAAGAGCTGGAGACCCCCGAGATTACGGTGGGAGAGGATCCCGTGGAGGTATTGAAAGGATCAGGCAGCCGGGTGTTCCCGGTGCCGGCATCCGGACCCCTGCATGTGGAGTCGGATTCGGAACTCCAATCGCTGGTTTTTTTTGACCTGCGCGGACGGGTGGTGCACCGGGAGCAGGCTTCCGGCAGGCAGCACCATACCGATATCTCGTTCCTCGAGCCGGGTTTTTACCTGGTCCGGCTTGATACAGAGGGCCGGACACCTGAAGTGGTAAAGATCCTGAAACAGCATTAGGATACGGTTTGTCTTCTGAGCTTTTTTGCCGGTTTTGCTATCGTGGCTCACCCTGCAGGTTTTGCTCCTGGGGTTCTCCCTGCCGGTTCTTCTCCCGGGGTTTCCAGAGACGATCGATCCTCAGGGGTTTTTTTTGGACGGGGAAACCCGATTCTGCACCCGGGGATTTTCCAGCCGTTTCTTCTCCCGGGGTTTCCAGAGCCGGGTGATCCTTCGGGGTATTTATTCGGAGGGTTCCCTGATTTATCTTACTGGCACTTCCTGCCCGGTTGTTTCGGGGTGCCGGATGCGTGCCGTTCCGGGTAACCTTCACTTTTGATTCCTTCATGCTCTGAACTTTACACGGTTTAGCTTGCATATTAGCTTAACCTCATCTATCTTTGTGCGTTTCAATGAGCAGGAGGGGCGGGACCGGTCTTTTCCGCCAGATTGTATAACCACAAAAGATGAGATAGTTTCATGGCAACCAAGTTCCCCGAGTACAAACATTTTGATCTTGCCGCGATCAACAAGGAGGTAAATGAGCGCTGGGAGAAGGAGCGCACGTTTCAGCGCAGTCTGGAGATCCGGGAGGGGAGTCCGTCCTTCGTTTTTTATGAGGGCCCCCCGTCCGCCAACGGGATTCCGGGAATCCACCACGTGATGTCGCGGGCGATCAAGGATATTTTCTGCCGCTACAAGACGCAGTCGGGGTACTACGTGAAACGCAAAGCCGGCTGGGATACGCACGGGTTGCCCGTGGAGCTCGGTGTGGAGAAGACCATGAACATCACCAAGGACGATATCGGGAAGACCATCTCCATCGAGGACTACAACAAGGCGTGCCGGGTTGATGTGATGAAGTACACCGATCTGTGGGAGGAGCTGACCGAGAAGATGGGGTACTGGATCGATATGTCGGATCCCTACATCACCTATGACAATAAATACATCGAAACGGTCTGGTACCTGCTGAAAGAGTTGAAGAAGAAGGATCTGCTTTACAAGGGGTACACCATTCAGCCCTATTCGCCGGCTGCAGGAACGGGGTTGAGCACACACGAACTGAACCAGCCCGGCTGTTACCGCGATGTGAAAGACACAACGGTGGTGGCGCAGTTCAGAGTGAAGGAGAATGAGTTTTCGGAGTTCCTTTTCCGGGACACCGATGCAGAGGTGTTTGTACTGGCCTGGACCACTACACCGTGGACGCTTCCTTCCAATACAGCCCTCACCGTGGGGGAGAACCTGGAGTACGCGAAAGTCCGTACGTTCAATCCCTACACCGGAGAACCCATCAACGTGATCCTGGCCAGCGAACTGGTGGGACAGTATTTCCCGGAGGAGAATGCAAAGCTGTCGTTCGAGGAGTATGAACCGGGGAACAAACATGTTCCTTATGAGGTGATGGAAACCTTCCCCGGTAAACGGATGGAGGGGATCTCCTATGAGCCGCTGCTGGATTGGGTACGACCCGACGGTAAGGCACACCGGGTGATCACCGGCAATTTTGTGACTACCGAGGAGGGAACCGGCGTAGTGCATACGGCACCCACTTTCGGTGCGGATGACTACCGGGTGTGCCAGCAGCATGGCATCGCCCCGGTGCTGGTTAAGGACCGCGAAGGAACGAATCAGCCCCTGGTGGACAAGAAGGGCCGGTTTTTCCCCATCGAAGAGATGGATCCCGTTTTCGTGGAAAAGTTTGTGAACCGGGACACGTACGGCGATTTTGAAGGGAAGTTTGTGAAAAACGAATACGACCCGGAGAAGGGCGAATCGGATGAGACCACCGACGTGGAGATTGCCGTGAACCTGAAAAAGGAGGGCAAGGCGTTCCGTATCGAGAAGTATGTACATAACTACCCGCATTGCTGGCGGACCGACAAGCCGGTGCTTTACTACCCGATGGACTCCTGGTTTATCCGGTCGACCGTTATGAAGGACCGCATGATGGAGTTGAATGATACCATCAACTGGAAGCCGGGTGTAACCGGAACCGGCCGGTTCGGGAAGTGGCTGGAGAACCTGGTCGACTGGAACCTGTCGCGGTCGCGGTTCTGGGGAACTCCCTTGCCTATCTGGGTGACCGAGGACGGGAAGGAGCAGTTGTGCATCGGTTCGGTGGCAGAACTTAAGGAGGAGATTGGCAAATCGGTCAGGACCGGGTTTATGAAGGAGAATCCCCTGGATGATTTCAAAGAGGGGGATTTTTCGAAGGAGAATTATGAAAAATTTGACCTGCACCGGCCGTTTGTCGATGAGATCGTGCTGGTGAGCAGTGACGGCAAAAAGATGTTCAGGGAACCCGACCTGATCGATGTATGGTTTGATTCGGGGTCGATGCCCTATGCCCAGTTGCACTACCCGTTTGAGCATACGGAGGATTTCGACCGCAATTTCCCGGCTGATTTTATCGCCGAGGGGGTGGACCAGACCCGCGGCTGGTTCTTCACCCTGCATGCCATTGCCACGATGCTGTTTGATTCGGTGTCGTTTAAGAATATTGTATCAAACGGACTGGTACTGGATAAGAACGGGAACAAGATGTCGAAGCGGCTGGGCAATGCGGTGGATCCGTTCAAAACCATCGATGAATACGGGGCTGATCCCCTGAGGTGGTACATGATCACCAACGCGCAGCCATGGGACAACATCAAGTTCGATATCAAAGGGGTGGATGAAGTACGACGGAAGTTTTTCGGTACGCTTTATAATACCTATGCCTTCTTTGCCCTGTATGCCAACGTGGACGGATTCACCTTCGGAAAGAAGGAGGTGCCCGTGGAGGAGAGGCCGGAGATCGACCGGTGGATCATCTCCCTGCTGCACTCCCTGGTGAAGGAGGTGACCCGGCAGTATGAGGCGTATGAACCTACCCGGGCGGCCCGGCTCATCCAGGATTTCGTGCTGGAAAACCTGAGCAACTGGTATGTGAGGCTGAACCGCAAACGGTATTGGGGCGGTGAGTTCGACCGGGATAAGCTGGCGGCTTACCAGACCCTTTATGAGTGCCTGGAGACAGTGGCCGGTCTTTCGGCGCCTGTTGCTCCCTTTTACATGGACCGGTTGTTCAGTGATCTGAATACGGTAACCGGTCTGCATGACAAGCAATCGGTCCACCTGGTGGACTTTCCGAAGCCGGAGGAATCCTATATTGACCCCGACCTGGAAGAGCGGATGGATATTGCGCAGCGCGTGACTTCCATGGTGCTCGGATTGAGGAGAAAGGTGAACATCAAAGTACGCCAGCCGCTGAACAAGATCATGATCCCGGTGCTGGATGAATCATTCAGGGAGAAGTTCGATGCCGTCAAGCCGTTAATCATGAACGAAGTGAACGTGAAGGAGGTGGAGTATATTTACGATACGGCCGGCATCCTGGTGAAGAAGATCAAACCCAACTTCAAGACATTGGGACCCCGTTACGGGAAGCTGATGAAGCAGATATCCGGTGCCATCGCACAGATGCCGCAGGAAGAGATCAGCCGGTTTGAAAAGGAGGGAACCTATACCCTTTCGCTGGATTCGCAGACCATTGAACTGAACCTGGAGGACGTGGAAATCGTTTCAGAAGATATACCGGGTTGGTTGGTGACCAATGAAGGAAATATCACGGTGGCCCTGGATATAACAATAACGGATGAATTGCGTTATGAAGGGGTAGCCCGGGAGTTGATCAACCGGATACAGAATATCCGCAAGGAGAGCGGATTTGATGTGACGGATAAAATTGAGGTCCGGATCGAAAAACACGATGCCATCGAAGATGCTGTTAAAAAACATAACGAGTACATCGGATCCCAGATCCTGGCAAACAGCATCCATGTGACTGATAACCTGGAGAATAACAACAGCAGGAAAGTGGAGATCGATGACGATGTGCAGGTAAGAATCAGTGTATCCAGGGTAGAGGGGTAAACGCGGGGTTATTGTAAATAATTTACTATATTTAGACAAAATCAAAAACCATAACCATGGCTGAGAAAACAAGATATTCAGACGAGGAGCTTATGGAATTCAAGGAGATAATTCTGAAGAAGCTCGAAAAGGCCAAGGAAGACTATGAATTGCTCAAATCGGCCATTACACAAAGCGAAAGCAATGATACCCAGGATACCTCACCTACTTTTAAAGTACTGGAAGAGGGAGCAGCCACATTATCCAAGGAGGAAGCCGGCCGCCTGGCCCAGCGGCAGCTGAAGTTTATCCAGCACCTTCAGGCTGCGATGGTTCGTATAGAGAACAAGACCTACGGTATTTGCCGGGAGACCGGTAAGCTGATCTCGAAGGAGCGATTGCGTGCGGTTCCTCATGCCACGCTGAGCATTGAGGCGAAGTCCAAGCAGTAAAACACTATCCTGATCTATTGTCACCCTGTATAACCCCGGCATTTTATGAATGGTTCTACAGGGTTTTTATTATTATAACGAATAAATTGTCCTGCCTTCCGGCTTCGTCTGCCTATGTCCAACACGCTGAAATCCATCCTGATCGTTTTGTTTATCCTGGTGATTGACCAGGTGGTAAAGATCCTTGTAAAGACCAACATGACGCTCTATGAGCAATTCCCGGTGTTCGGAGACTGGTTCAGGATCCATTTCGTGGAGAACCGCGGGATGGCATTCGGACTCAACCTGCCGGGGGAGTACGGGAAGATCCTGCTCAGTCTGTTCCGGATCATCGCCGTGGTTGCCATCATATTCTATTTACGGCACCTGATCAGGCTGAAAGCCCACACCGGGTTGATCATCACCCTCTCCATGATCATGGCGGGGGCCCTGGGGAATATTCTTGATTCGGCTTTTTACGGACTCATCTTTACCGAGAGCACCCCTTCGCAGGTGGCGCAGATGTTCCCGGAGGGAAAGGGCTATACGACCTTTTT
>CAYZMH010000005.1:0-5481 GCA_964479445.1 uncultured Bacteroidaceae bacterium
GGTGAGGGTGGGTGTGATGTCGCTACTGGGACACGTACCGGTCCCGTCGGTGACTTCCACGGTGTAATCCCCTGCGGGCAGACCGGTAAAGGTACCGGTGCTTTTTACATCGTTGACCGGTCCGGACAGCGTGAAATCAAAGATCCCGCTCTCCCCGGATGCGGTTACGGTGATCACCCCGTCGTTGTCGTTGTTGCAGGTGATATCGGCCGCATTGTAGGAGTCAATGGTGATGGTATCCGGACCGCCCACTTCCAGGGATGAGACGAAAATATCCTCGGCGGTGGCATCCGCTACATAGATTGCATAGTTGCTGGCCTTTTCAAGTCCGTAAAAGGTATAGGTCCGGTCGGGAATAAACCCCGTGGTCGCAATCGGCGATCCCCGGAGGAGCGTGTAACTCAGGTTTCCGTTCCCACCGCTTACCTCGATGGTGATGGAACCGTCGGTGAATCCGCCGCAGCTCACATCGGTAATGGTGGTGTCTTCGAGTATAATATCCTGGGCCTGCAGGGACAGTGCCCCGGCCAGGATTGTGATCAGAATTAACAAGCCTCTCTTTTTCATGCCGGCAACCGGTTAAGGTTCTTTTTGTGTCAGATTGTCAAACGATTATCCTTTACGTGGATTTCATCCTAAAGTTCTAAGTTATTCGTCAAATAATAGCGCAATCTGTAAATTTAAAAACATTATAAATAGAGCCTTCTCTGTGCAAAAAAACTGCATGTATCTCAATTGCACCTTGTTGATTTCCAGGGCGTACCATAGCTCACCCGGAAATGTTTTGTTTTACCTGTTATATTGCACTGCTTTTTTATGGGTCAATCACTCTGTGATGATCGATCCGGTTTCCAGTTGCTGTAAATATTTTTTACTGATCTGCCGCACCGGGTACCGGGCTGCCAGGAACCCGATGAGCAATACGGTAGCCCAGACAATCAGCAGGTCGGGTATCTGCACATCCACGGGATAGGCATCGATGACAAACGAGCCGCTTCCGCTGAGCTTCAACAGCTCAAACCGGTCCTGTGCCCAGCTGATACCGGTTCCCAGCACCATTCCTATCACTGATCCCACGATGGAGATCAGCCATCCTTCCATGAGGAAGATTCGCCCGATCAGTTTACCGGATGCCCCCATATTGCGCAGGCTCCGGATATCTTTCTGTTTGTCGATAATGAGCATGCTCAGTGAGCCGATGATATTGAACGAGGCGATGATCAGGATAAAGGTGAGGATCAGGAAGATTGCCCACTTTTCCGATCGCATGACCCGGTAGAAAAGTTCGTTCTGCTGCTGCCGGTTTTTCACCACGTAATCCGGTCCGAGCCGCTGCTGTATGGCCTCCTGCACCCGGGTGACCCTGGTGGTGGAGTCGGTTTTCACCTCCAGCGCGGTCACCTCGTTGTTATAATCCAGCAGGTCGCGCATGAACTCAATGGGAACCAGGATATACCGGGAGTCAAAATCCTGTTCGATGGCAAAGATTCCCGAGGGGTAGATGAATTTCCGCCGGAACGACTGGTCGGGGTTGGCCAGGTTGATCCGGCCTGTCCGTTTGGGCATATATACAAAGATCGGGTTGATGAAGTTCAGCCCGATTTGCAGGTTATAAGCCACTCCCTGTCCGACCACCGCGTAGGGCCGGTTCTCATCTTTCAGCTTCATGGTTCCGTTGTAGATCATCGTATCGATTCCTGACACCCTGCTGAAAGACTCATTCACGCCCTTAACCGTTGCAATATGTTGCCGTTCGTCGTAGCGGAGCAACGCATTTTCCTCCAGCACCTCCGCGTAGTGCACCACCCCGGGGATCTCACCCAGGGAGTCAAATGCCGGTCCGGATGGCACGAACGTTTTCCCTTCCGCAGCGGTGATCTCGATATCGGGATCAAACGCATTGAAGAGTGATTTCACCACCTTATCGAACCCGTTGAACACCGAGAGCACCACCACCAGGGCCATGGTTCCCACGGCGACCCCCAGCATGGAGATCCCCGAGATAATATTGATGGCATTCTGGTTCTTCTTACCAAACAGGTACCGGCGTGCTATGTAGAGTGGAAGGTTCATTTCACGGCTTTAACGATCAGACCGGTCCCCGTG
Organism: uncultured Bacteroidaceae bacterium; assembly: GCA_964479445.1. Lineage (GTDB taxonomy): Bacteria > Bacteroidota > Bacteroidia > Bacteroidales > CAYZMH01. The sequence continues at coordinate 2,107 of CAYZMH010000005.1, forward strand.
CGGTGATTCCCGTACAGGTCCAGCAGGTTCAGAACAAAAGCGAAGGGATAGACTACCAGGTAATAGAGCGGCAACAGCACCAGGAACACCTTCCCCGAGTTTGCCAGGAGAATGGGGATCTTCATGGAGAGTTTCCAGGAGATCTTTCCCGGGGCGCCGTAGGAATACTTCACCCGGATCTCGCGGAAGCCGGCCTCTTCCAGTTTCCTGCGGATATCCCCGGCATTGTATCCATCGCGCACATGCTCCTCGATGAATGATTCATCGTGGTCGTCATGCACATCGCTTCCCCCCTGGTCGGAAGGGGTGGAGATGAGCAGGACTCCTCCGGTTTTCAGACTGGCTGCCAGGTTTTTGAACACAGTGACATCCTCCTCGATATGTTCCATCACATCCACCGAGAGCGCCAGGTCATACGTTTCGGTTTCCCGGAACAGGGTAAGATCGGCAACTTCGAACCGTATGCGGTCGTTCCGACCGATGCGGGTGAAGAAGCGGTTGCAATCGGCGATCTGTTCCTCCTTGATATCGAGTCCGGTGATCGCGGCCCGGGGGAACTGCAGCGAGAGGGTGTAGACATACTGACCAAATCCCGACCCGGCGTCCAGGATGGCTGGTTTTCCGGGCATCCTGGGTTTGAGTCTGCGCACCTCCCGGCGGATATGCCAGGAGCGGAGCAGCAGCAGGTTCAGCAAGTGGTAAAAGAATTTCCGCAGGAAGGGGGTCCTGTTGAACAGACTCCCCAGTCGCCGCTTTACAGGATCATATTTCATGCTTATTCGTTCAGCAGGTTATCAATTCGTTCGATGTAGTCCAGTGAATCATCCAGGAAGAACTGGAACTCGGGGATGCTTTTGACCTGGTTCCGGATCCGGTTCCCGATAGCCAGCCGCACCTTGCCGGTCTGTTCACGGATGGTTTCAATGGGTTCTTCTCCCTCTTTCACCGGGAAAATGCTCAGGTAGGCCCTGGCAATGCCCAGGTCGGGGGTGATCCTCACCACCGTAACGGTGATCATTTTACCTGCTAAAAATTCGCTTCCATGCTTCTGGAAGTAGTCTCCCAGCTCCTTATGGAGCAGGCGTGCTACTTTTTCCTGACGTGTTGATGCCATCGCTCCGATTTTAGATCCAAAATAATACCTATTCCAATGCTCTCAAACCTCTTTTATCAACAGGTCCTGCTTTTCAGCCATTTAAGAAAGAGTGTAAAAGTACGATTTTTACCCAACATTTTATAGTTTTGTAGACCTTTACCATTTCAACATCGACTATGGAAACTGTATTGAGTGGCATCCGGTCCACCGGGAACCTCCACCTGGGTAACTATTACGGGGCAGTGCGTAATTTTGTCAGGATGCAGGAGGAGTATAACTGCTATTTTTTCATTGCCGATCTGCATTCGCTGACGACCCATCCCAACCCGGAGAACCTGCATGACAACATCCGCAAGGTGTTGTCGGAATACCTGGCCTGCGGGATTGATCCCGAAAAAGCCACCATTTACATCCAGAGTGATGTCCCGGAGATATCCGAGTTCTACCTGTTGCTGAATATGAATGCTTACGTGGGGGAGTTGGAACGAACCACCACGTTCAAGGAGAAAGTACGCAGGCAGCCCGAGAATGTGAATGCAGGATTGCTCACCTACCCGGTACTGATGTGTGCGGATATCATCATCCACAATGCCGACAAAGTTCCGGTGGGGAAAGACCAGGAGCAGAACCTGGAGATGGCCCGAAAGTTTGCCAAGCGGTTCAACCACATTTACGGCGAGGAGTATTTTACACTTCCCGAACCGTTTAATTTCGGAAGTGACCTGGTGAAGGTGCCCGGACTGGACGGCACGGGGAAGATGGGGAAATCGGAAGACAACGGGATCTACCTGGTGGATGACCCGAAGGTGATTCGCAAAAAGGTGATGCGCGCCGTCACCGATGCCGGTCCGGCCCACCCCGGAGCCGAAATGACCGAACCGGTGAGGAATCTTTTCTACTTGTTGGAATTACTTTCCACACCCGATACCGTAGAATATTTCCGGGAGCAGTATGACAGGGCCACTATTCGCTACGGGGATCTGAAAAAACAGATTGCAGAGGATATGATCGCCTTTACCACCCCGTTCAGGGAGAAGATACTGGCAATCTACAATGATGAAGAGTACCTGCGGAAGGTAGTGAAGATGGGCCGGGAGAAGGCACGGGCCAGTGCATCGAAGACCCTGGAAGATGTGCGGCGTATCATCGGATACAAACCGTTCTGATCCCCCCGTAATAAAAATAGAAAGGTCCGCCCTTTGGTGGAGACGGACCGTGCCCCGAAGTTTGTCAGGTATATGTTGGATGAACTGTCACTCAACTACAAACAAAATGCGTGCCAAAACCGGTTCACGGAGCAGGGTTATTATTTAGAAATGGGAACGGAATCCCCGCAAGTTCGCACCCGGAAGCGCACATGTCCCATTGCAGAAGATATTTTGTACCTCCCGAGCCGGTGGAGAGAACAAACCCCGGCCTGTATTGTTGAAGTAAGTGTTAATTGATTCAATCTAAACCCATTAATAAATCAACCATTATATGGCAAGTGTAAAACTGTGGTTCCAGGCTTTACGCACCATTCCCCGGGTATCCAAAGAGGAGTGGAAGGATCTGGATGTTGTAGCCAAATATTTGATATCGAGTCGTTCAGCCGTATTCCTTATGACTGCTCTCAGTGCCGGGATCGGAGGAATCCTGGCCTATCGTGACGGTTCATTTGACTGGCTTGTATTTTTAGCGGCGATGTTCGGACTGATCTTCGCGCATGCCAGCAATAATTTGATCAACGATTACGTGGATCACAAGCGGGGCATTGATAAGGACAATTATTACCGGTCGCAATACGGACCGCAGCCCATGGAGCACGGACTGATGACGCGCGGGGAGCTGTTCCGTTACATCGGCTTTTCGTTGCTGGTGGCGGTCGGACTCGGAATATTCCTGGTGGCGCAGACCAGCATGATCACACTGGTGTTGATGGGGGTCGGACTCTTTTTTGTCTTTTTCTACACCTGGCCGCTGAAATATATCGGGTTGGGGGAACCCTCGGTAGTGGTGATCTGGGGACCGCTTATGGTAGGAGGTACCTACCTGGTGCTCACCGGGACCTGGAGCTGGGAGGTAGCACTTATCGCGCTGATTTATGCACTGGGTCCGACTTCCGTATTATTTGGCAAGCATACCGACAAGCTGAAAGAGGACCGGAAGAAGGGGGTACACACCCTGCCGGTGATCCTGGGAGAGAGAGCGGCACGATACGTCAATATAGGGAACTGGGTTGCACAGTACCTGCTGGTGATCGGACTGGTCGCATACCAGGTGTTAACACCGGTAATGCT
>CAYZMH010000005.1:5491-71581 GCA_964479445.1 uncultured Bacteroidaceae bacterium
TCGCGTATCAATTTCTCCGTCAACTAACAACTTCACCGGTAATGCTGGTGGTGGTTCTGGCCCTGCCTAAATTCCTATCCACGGCTAAGCTTTACACCAAACCTCGTCCGGAAACCGCCCCACCGGACCTGCAGCCCGGTGTCTGGCCCCTTTACCTTTCGGCCCACGCATTCCAGTACAATAAGCGCTTCGGGGGGCTTTTCCTCCTGGCACTCATTGCCGAAACCGTGCTGGTTCGAACGGGAGTGTTGTAAGCCAAATTAACAGGGTTGTTCTTTTTTCATCTATTATATGATGGGTAAATACTACAATGCTTTGTATCGGGAAAGAGAGTCGGGGCTTATACGCTTTGGTTCAGTATAAAAAACCCAATAGCCATAGCGGGATCCTGTTAAATTGTCCGTACTCAATATGATCAGCTACTCCATAAACTGCTAAAAATATGGTAAACTCTTCATTTTCGGTGATGAATGGTCTAAACAAACGGTTCCGATTGATTGTCTATCTAAGTATGTTGGTGCAAAAAAACACACCTGCGAAACTAGCGTGAAAAAGATTATCACAGATGTGGCTGGTTTTTATTCATGCGCTTTTAAGATAACCATTGAACACTAAAAACAAATTGAATGAAAAGAAATCGTTGGATACCTGTCGTGCTGGGATTGCTTTTGCTCTCTTCGTGTGAAATAATCGACCAGCTTGTTCCCGATGTGGAAAAAACCGTTACCGAAACCTTCGATGTGATCATTGATGCCAATGTGGCGACCGGCGAGACCGAAAAGATCTTCGTGGATGTGACCGATTCGGATGAATACCAGGATTACAAGGATAATATCAAAGGGTATGAGATCAACGAAATCACATTCGAGATTAATAATTACAATGCCCCGGAAGATCTCTATTTCACCGGTAATATTGTGGCATTCGATGATGCAGAATCCACCTTTGTCACCATTGGGGACCTGGACCCGGTTTCCCTGAAAGAAGTAGCTGATGATGCTTCAGAATATCCTGTTTACCAGGGAGAAGATGGATTTGAACAGGTGCTGGAGTGGCTCGAAGATCCGGGCAATTTCAACCTGAAATTCACGTACAACTTCCAGAATGAAATGGGCACAGATTATTCATTCGAGCCCGAAGACTTCGGGAGCACTTTTCAACTCAAGGTGCATTTTTACATGACGATCCTGACCGGACTATAGCCAGTTACCGGTTCAGTACGTAGTACTCAAAGAGATAGTACCCCTCTTCCCGCAACCGGTGCCGGAAGGGGGGTAACTTGTTTACACTGCGTCCGCCTTCCAGCTTTACATTCTCGTACTCCTCGGTGTGTACCGTCTTCCCCCCGGGGTTTTTCACCACCACTTTCAGTCTTACCGTTTGAGCCTCCCCCAGGTTCAGGATCACGGGTGTTACTTTATCCCTGCGACCAAGCACCACGTCGGGATTGTCGCTCCCGGCCATGATATCCTGAAGCACCATCCTGTTAACGTGGTATGCCAGCTTGGCATGACCCAGGGCATCGATAAGGGGCTTCCGGTAGGTCCCGCTGTTGGGTCCGCCATGCAGGCAACACCAGCTGAACCCGTCTGTATCCTTCATCCGTTGCCACTTCATGGATTCATAGGCACTGAATGCCTGCCAGGCCTGACTGGTACGCCATTCGTCGTATTCAAAATGACGCCCGATAGAGCGAAGATCGTACCTGTTCTCGTAAGAGGGCATCCGGTACCAGGGTTTCCCGCGGGCGTATTCAAAATTTTGCATCCCGATGGACTCTTCGTGTTCAAAATTGATGTAGGCACGCTCCCTGCTGTCCAGCAAACTCTGCCGGTAGGCATCGGGCCATTTCCGGATGTTATGCCACTGCGCTCCATATCCGGTGACTGCATCCTGGTTGCCCCGGACGATCATGGGGGCGGTCCATTCCGGGCACGGAACGATGGAATCTCCCTCCCGGTTGATCGTTCCCGCATCGTTGCGGTAGGCAAAATGCCGGTTGTAGGAGCTGGGGGAGATGAGCCGGCTGCTGTCGCTGGAATAGATGGTGTTGTAGATTTTCGTGATAAACCGGTTGGAGTAGGACAGGGGTTTACCGCCAAACTCGTTGGGGTGATTCGATCCTTCCCATATCACGATGCTGGGGTGATTGAACACCTGGTCCATGTAGGCCGGGTATCCCCCGAAATCGATCCCTCCCCACTCTCCTTCACGGATCCAGGAGGAGGTGGGCCATATCAGCATCACCCCCATCTGGTCGGCCATCTCGGCGATGCGCGGATCATTGATGCTGTGGGCATAGGTACCCCCGGCATGTACGTGGATCCGGAGTGTATTGCCCATCTTTTTGCATGCCAGCAGCTCCTCTGCCAGGATCTCCGGCGGTGCGCACCGGTTCCATCTGGCAATGTTTTCCACGGGCATTCGGAATCCCATGGTCTGTGCACCCCCCAGCAATTCAGGTTTCCCGTTGATGCGCAGGGTGCCGTCCTCCTGGCTGATCGTGCGGATCCCGGTGGTAAACACGTAATCATCGACCACCCGTTCTTCCTGCAACAGTTTTACCTCCACCCTATAGAGATTGGGATGTTCGTGGGTCCAAAGGAGTGGGTTGGCCAACCTGATCCGTTCATGCAGGTGGACGGAGTCCCGGGCAAAGATCTGCAGGGGCAGGGTGTCTGAAGCGGCCGGCTGATGTTTCTCCCGGGGAAACCAGGGGTAATAGTTGATCTGCAGCTTCCCGCTGAAGGTACGGTCGGTTTGATTCTGAACCACCACCCTGTAGTGCTGGACGGCGCCGGGTTCCGTAGAAACGGTGTGTGCCCTGGCGCTATGGATGAAGGTGCCTGCCGTAAGATCGATCCATGCCCGGCCGCAGAACCAACCGACATTTCGGTCGAGTGGGGAGTGGTAAAGTTCGCCTTCGTTGTGGAAAGCAAAGACCCGGATGGCTACCAGGTTTTCCTGGTAAGGAACCAGGAACGGAGTGATATCCAACTCCACCGGCCGGCGGTTATGGGTGACATGCACTATTCGCCCGTTGATCCAGATCTCTCCCCCGGGATCCAGCGTCTCGATGTGGAGACGGGCGTGTTCGAAATTACCGGGAGTGATGATTCTGCGCAGGTAGAGATCTTCTCCGCGTTCTTTCTCACCGCCATGGACAATGGGCAGACGGCCGGACTGCCAGCGGGAATCGTTGTATCCCGGTTGGTGCCAATCCTGCATGGAGGGCGGTACCTGGAAACTCTCGTCGAGAAACTCGCTGATGCGGTAGGGATGCCGGGTATCACAGCCCGTGCTGTCAAATGCCAGTCCGTTTAAATTATCCAGCCTCGTTCCCGTTCCGCCGTGGATTTCCAGCGCAGTTACGGGTCCGTCCCCCGCAAGCTGTGCCCAATCGCCAATTTTACGGCCGTTCACCAGCAGGTTATAGCGCCGGTTGAGCAGGTCCACCTCCAGTCTGAATCGCTGCCAGGAGCCCCTTTCATAAGCTGCGCCCATACGGTCGTTGCCGTTGTCGGTGTAGAAGATGTTACCGTTGGCGTGGAGCCCGGCTTCAGCGAGCAGGGCAGAACCGTTTTTCAGTGCGATCCCCAGGGGTGCATTGCCCTTATTGCTGTAAACATCCCAGTCAAGGTAAAACCGCCATTGCTGGGTATCTATCCGGACAGTAGTTACGGTGCGGGGCTGGAGAAAAATGAGGGATCCTTCTTCCACCGCCAGGTTTTCGCGGTCCTGCCACGCCTCCACTTTGCGGCGTGCTGCAGCCAGGTCACCCCGTTGATGCCCTGTCTTGCGCATCTCGTCCAGCAGGATCCGCTTTCTTGTTTCCGGAAGTGGCCGGGGTTTGAGGTTTTTTAAAAAGCGTGAAACCTCGTGGTCTTCCACGGCCTGTTTGTCCAGGGCGGTATCCATAAACCACTCACCGGCTACCCGTGTGTAGGTTTCCAGGAAATCGATGCGTTGTTCCGTGTCAAAATACTCTCTTTCTCCTTTAAAATCGGTGATGCCGTTGGCTTCACGGTCTTTGGAAAAGTAGCGCAGCTCAAAAGAGGCGGACACCTGGGCAGGTAGCGTAGAAGGGGATGCCAGGAAAATGGCTGACAGGAGGAGTATGAATCTTCTGTTTCGCGGGATCAGATGCATAGCATAAATAGTAATGGTGGAACGGGCATCAGGAGTCGTCATCCGCTTTTATAAGTGCGGTGCGGATCTGCCTGACCAGGTTATTAACCTGAACCAGGGTTTCGGGTTCATACGTGATGGTGGCATCTGCGGCGCGGATCTTCTTCCGGGCAGTGTCCACCTGGAACCCTTCCCTGGGATAACGGATGGTTACCCGGTCAAATTGTTTCCTCAGCTTTTTTAGCATGAGCAAATAGCCGGCCACAGGGAGTGACTCCTGGTGATTGCTGAGCAGGGTGATCATACTGTTGAGGGCGTATTTCTGTTGAAGGATGCGGTCTGCCATTTCCGGGGACCGGCTTTCTTCCTGGTAGATCTTCACACCGATGTACATGGCTTCGATCCAACCCCCGAATAGCGTTAGTGCAGCCAGGTTTTCATAGCCGTTCTCCCTGAAGTAACGATCGGTTTGTACATAGATGTCTTCAATCACACTGGCCAGAGAATCTTCATTGTTGAAGTGTTTTTCCAGTCGCTTGCTGGAGGCTTCGAAGATCGGATCGGGGATATCCAGTTTCCCTGCCAGCACCTGGATGGCCGAGTAGTAGGAGCCGGCATCCGCTGACTGTTCAAAAAGCTTGGTGTAACTCATATCCACCCCGTACACTCCCATCATCACTGCCATCTGTTCCGGTTTACGGTAAAGGGTGATGTGCCGGGTGGGGGCTGTAAATTCCGGGTTGTAGTTGGTGCCGGTTCGCTCGAACAGTCCGGCTACATCCGTGGGAAGATAGAGCGAGTAGATGATATCGTGTACCTGCTCCGGGTCGGAGCCGGAACCGGCCTGCCGGAAAGCCTCCGCGGGCTCTTTCTGCGGGGATTTACAGGCAGTAAGTGACAGGGTAAGCAAGGCAAACAGACAGATTACATGGTTCATTCCCGGTAGAAATTTTTACTAAAGGTATAAAAAACGGAATAAAATCGGAGAGCGGATGCGATCAGACCATATCCCTGGTTTTCAATGCGGCGACGATCATTTCGGCTATCTCCTCGACACTCAACGTCATGCAGTTGTACCGGATATCAAAGCGGGTGTAATCGGTTCCCCTCCCTTCAAACATATCGCGGAATTGCTGTCTTTTTTTATCAACATTTCGTGCATACTTACGGGCCTGATCGATGGTCATATCATGTTTCTCGGCTATCCGGAGCGCCCTCCATTCCAGCGGGGCTTCCAGGCAAACATGGAGAGACTTGGGGATATCGTGGGTAATGGCCACTCCGCCCCGGCCAACAATGATTGCATTTCCATAGTTGGCAAATGAACGAATCACCTTGGCCATGGTGTTGCGGATTTTGTAATCGGGTTTGTAATAATCCTTGGACTGGGTCAGAAGCAGGTCTTCGAGTACCCCCCGCTTTTTGTAATCAAAGACGTGCTGTATGCGTTCGCTCTCCACCTTCAGTTCTCGGGCAGACTCCTGCAGGATCTCTTTGCTGATCCACCGCCAGGCATGATCCTTTGCTTTTTTGCTCTTGATATCATTGAGTTTGTCGGTCAATGCAGAAGCAATTTTCTTGGCCGGACATCCCAATTGACGGGAAATAGTGACGACCGGACCGGGAAATATATTCTTTGCAGGGTCATCTTTGTACCAGTCATCCAGATATTTCGACAGATCCACTTTCATAGGTCAGGGTGTTTGTTGCCTGTTTACAATATAGAACTTTTCGGAATGAAAATCAAGAAAGCCGAAGGAATATGAACCGGCAGTCCGGTTAATACCTCATACAGGGATTCCCGAATATTCGCACAGTCAATTTTTAACCTGTTTTCTGTCAACCAAATGCACTTCTGCTTGTTGTTATAACGTAACCAAACGCGTTTCTTATGAATAAGATTACCGTAATTGGCGCCGGCAATGTGGGAGCCACCACGGCCAATGTCATTGCGCATAAAGACCTTGCCCGGGAGGTTGTTTTACTGGATATCAAGGACGGACTGGCGGAAGGGAAGGCTCTTGATATCTGGCAGACCTCTTCCATACACCATTTCAATACACGGGTGACCGGATCCACCAACGATTACCTGAAAACCAAGGGATCCGGCGTTGTGGTGATTACCTCCGGCGTTCCCCGGAAACCGGGGATGTCGCGGGACGATTTGATCAAAACCAATGCTACCATTGTCAAGGATGTGACGGAGAGAGTGATCAAATACTCTCCCGATGCCATTATTATAGTGGTGTCCAATCCGCTGGATGTTATGACCTATGCTGCTTTTCGTGCAGCCAATAAATCTTCCAACAAAGTCTTTGGTATGGCCGGAGTGCTGGATACCGGGCGCTATAAAGCTTTTATTGCGGAAGCGCTCAATGTCTCCCCGGAGGATATCCACGCCATGCTCCTGGGAGGTCATGGAGATACCATGGTACCACTGCCCCGGTACACCTCCATTAACGGGATCCCCGTAACCGAACTGCTCAGTGAAGAGGTGATCGAAAAGATCGTCGACCGCACCCGCAAAGGGGGTGGTGAGCTGGTCAGACTGATGGGTACCTCGGCCTGGTATGCACCGGGAGGCGCCGTGGCCCAGATGGTGGAAGCCATTGTGGATGACCAGAAACGGGTATTGCCTGTATGTGCCTGTTTGAAAGGGGAATTTGGATTAAAGAATATCTACCTGGGGGTACCCGTTAAGCTTGGAAGAGACGGAGTCGAGGAGGTAGTGGAAATCAGTCTGAACGAAGGCGAGCGCCAGTTGCTGAATGCGTCAGCCGAATCCGTTAAGAAAGTGATGAAGGTCCTCGATGATTTGGAGTTATTTGATTCCACCTTTCCCTGCAATGAGTAACCCCCCCTATCCGCGATGAGTGAGTCTTTCGCGCCCTGCGGTTAGCGATCATATATCCATGTATAGAGCAACCCCACTCCGCTGTTGACAATTGTAAAATTTATTGTTATCCCTGTTGCTGAGCTTTTAACAGGATGACGATGAAATGACGATATACATATTTTAATACATATTTAAATATGTATATCTTATAAATGAGAAGAACCTGGATACGGGCACTCTTCCCGTCCATTTTTTAGCCCGCCGGAACATCCTTCCTTATTCCTCCCATTTTCAAAAAAATAGTATTATATTTGCGGGTCCAATTGAAAAGATAGATTAAACCGTTATTAATAAATTAGTTAAAAATGCAGAATAAAGGTGCAATCAGGTTACTGGCCATCGTTTTTGCTGCGATTTGTGTGTACCAGCTCTCGTTCACGTTTTTCACCCAGAAGGTGGAGCGGAATGCCCGGGAGTATGCTGAGGGAGATTTCAGCAAAGAGCGGGCTTACCTGGATTCCATGAAGAGTGAAGAGGTGTATAATTTCCTATGGATCAAAAAATACACCTACCAGGAGTGCAAGGAGCGTGAAATCAACCTGGGACTGGACCTCAAGGGGGGTATGAACGTGGTACTGGAAATAGCCGTTGAAGACATTATCCGGTCCCTGGCCGCCCCGCAATATCTTTCCGATCCGGTATTTACCCAGACCATGGAGCTGGCCAAAGAGAAAAAGCGCAACTCCCCCCAGGATTTTGCCGATTTGTTTGCTGAAGCATTCGAAGAGATCAATCCGGGCGGACAGTTAGCCCAGTTTTTCATGACTCCTGAGTCGCGCGGCGAAATCGATTTCAATACCACCAACGAAGAGGTGGTGGAGCACCTGAAGAGCGAGGCGGAAGATGCCATTGAAAACTCCTATAACGTTCTGCGAAACCGTATTGACCGGTTTGGTGTTGTTCAGATGAATATCCAGCGCCTGGAGCGCCAGGGAAGGATCCTGGTGGAGCTACCGGGGGTAAAGGAGCCCGAACGTGTGACCAAGTTATTAACCGGAACGGCCAACCTGGAGTTCTGGACCACCTACCAGAATACCGAGATCTGGCCCATGATGGAAGAGGCCAACCAGATACTGGCCGATATGCAGGAGGCGGAAGGACTTACCGGGGAAGCTACGGAGGAAGATACTTCCATCCCGGGAGAGGCTGAAGAATCACCGGAGCCTGCGCAGCAAGAGGACAGCCTGCTGACCGTAGAAGGGGAAGATGAACTGCTGATGGACACCTCCGATCTGAGCATCCTGGGAGATGAAGATACCACGGGTCTGTACTCCGACCAGGAGAGGGAATTTTTCCGGGAGAATCCGCTCTTTGCGGTAATGCGTCCTTACGTCGATAACAATGGCCGGTTAATTCCGAGCGCCGTGGCCGGGGTAGTGGAGTTAAAGGACACCGGTAAAGTAAACACCCTGCTTTCCAGACCGCAGATCCGGCAACTGTTTCCTTCCGACCTTGAGTTTGCCTGGCATTTTCAGGAGCAGGGGGAAGAGACCCCGTTCCTCTACCTGTATGCCCTGAAGGCTACCCGGAACGGTCAGCCCGCCATGGATGGTAAATTCATCACCAATGCGAATCCGGATAACAACCCCTACACCGGTGAGTTTGAAGTCAGCATGAGCATGAATGCTGAAGGGGCCAAGAAATGGGCCAACCTGACCCGCGAGAATGTCGGGAAGGCGATTGCGATTGTGATGGACGGAGTGGTCTACTCGGCTCCCAATGTGAACGAAGAGATTAAGGGAGGAGCTTCATCCATCTCGGGGAACTTTACCCAGAACGAGGCCACCGACCTTGCCAATATCCTGAAGTCTGGTAAGATGCCGGCCCGTGCCCGGATCGAATCCAGTGAAGTGATCGGTCCTTCCCTCGGAGCTCAGTCGGTTCGAGACGGAATGAACTCATTCCTGATTGCCTTTATTGTCGTACTGCTGTATATGCTCTTCTATTACAGCCGGAGGGCCGGACTGGTAGCGGATATTGCACTGTTGGCCAACATGTTCTTCCTGATCGGGGTGCTGGCATCCCTGCAGGCGGCACTCACGTTGCCGGGTATTGCAGGTATTGTGCTGACCATCGGTATGTCGGTGGATGCCAACGTGCTGATCTACGAGCGGATCCGGGAAGAGTTACAGGCTGGTAAAGGGAAAAAGGCAGCTGTCAAGGATGGATACAAAAATGCGTATTCGGCGATTATTGACGCCAACGTAACCACCTTTGTCACCGCTCTGATCCTGTTCTTCTTCGGAACCGGTCCGATTAAAGGCTTTGCCACCACACTGGTAATTGGTATTCTCACCTCGCTCTTTACGGCAATCCTTCTTACGCGTCTTATATATGAGCGCTGGCTGGCCAAGGGCAAGTCCCTGACCTTTGCCACCAAGCTTACGCAGAATGCCTTTAAAAATATCAAGATCAATTTCCTGGATCGCAGGAAGATCTTTTATGCTATTTCTGCCCTGATTATTGCCGGCGGTGTTGCCTCCCTGGTAACGAAAGGACTGAACGGCGGCGTGGATTTCACCGGCGGCCGCAATTACGTGATAACTTTCGAGGATGATGTGGAAGTGGAAGAGATTCGTGAAATGCTTGCCGAACAGTTTGGCCAGATGCCCACGGTGATCACCTACGGGGAGAAGAGCAGCGTTCGTATTACCACCAAGTATATGATCGAGGATGACCGGCCGGAAGTGGATTCGATCGTCAAAGCCGAAATGTTCACGGCCCTGCAACCCGTTTTGCCGGATGACCTGAGTCGGGATGAGTTTGCAAACGGACAGGAGTATATCATCAGTTCACATAAGGTGGGCCCCACCATTGCGGACGATATCAAGCGGAGCGCTGTCTGGGTGATCCTGATATCGCTGGCCTTTATCTTCGTCTATATCCTGGTTCGTTTCCGTAACTGGCAATTTGGTCTGGGTGCACTTGCCGCTGTGATACACGACGTACTTATTGTGATGGGACTCTTCTCCATATTCTACGGCATTATGCCGTTCTCGCTGGAGATCGACCAGGCCTTCATTGCCGCGATCCTTACGGTGGTGGGTTATTCCATCAACGATACCGTGGTGGTGTTCGACCGGATCAGGGAGTTTGTGGGATTGCAGCGCAAGCGGGAACGAAAAGAGATCTTTAACTCGGCCCTGAACAGCACTCTGAGCCGTACCTTCAGTACTTCGCTGAGTACCTTCATGGTATTGCTTACCATCTTCATTTTCGGCGGCGATGTGATCCGCGGATTCACCTTCGCGCTGCTGATCGGGGTGGTTGTGGGTACCTACTCCTCGCTCTTTATAGCGACACCGGTGGTATACGATACCATTAAAAAGGGAGAGACCACCCGGGTATTGAAGGGAGCTCGCAAGAAATAATCACATCTCCCATACTGAAAAAGCCCGGATCACAACCCCGGGCTTTTTTTTACGCCGGGAGCAGAAGTAGGGCGGTGTATTCGATCAGGAATTTTGTATCTTTGTGTCTATGGAAGTGATGACGACAGGGAGCATATTATTCATAAGCGGACAGGAGATCATCATTGTCCTCCTCATTGCTTTGCTGTTGTTTGGATCCAAGGAGATCCCCAGGATCGCCAAGGTATTCGGACAGGGCATGAAAGAGTTTCGTCGTGCAACCGATGATATTAAGCGTGAGTTCGAAGACAGCTCCTCCGAGGTGGTCAAAGATTTCAAGGATATCAAGGATGACCTTTCCAAGGACGCCGACGAGGTAGTAGACAATATCAATAAAAACCTGGATTCAGATTAACCCATCTTTCCCTCTATGGATTCCAGCGTGGTCTTTTTATTTCTCGGGTTAATCATTCTGTTGATAAGCGGCAAATACCTGGTGGACAGCAGTGTGGTTATTGCCCGGCTCTTCAGGATCCCAACCATCATTATTGGTCTGACCATTGTAGCTTTCGGTACTTCAGCCCCCGAATTGCTGGTGAGTGTGCAGGCGGCTGTTCAGGGTCACCCCGACATTGCCATGGGGAATGTGATCGGGAGCAACATCTCCAATATCTTACTGGTACTGGCCGCCACCGCTGTGATCTTCCCGATTATGGTGGAGTCTTCTTTCGTGCGGAGGGACTGGCCCATACTGGCGGGGATTTCCCTTCTGCTAACGCTCTTTATACTGGACCTGGAGTTGAAGCGCTGGGAAGGATTGGTTTTCCTGGGAATTTTTATCCTGTACATCATCTTTTCCATCCGCCAGGCCCGGAATCCTAGAAATGCCGATAAAGCAGAAATCAATAAACCTGCTATCACCATGAAATGGTGGACAGCTGCGATCATTTTCCTGGTATCCTGCGCAGGGTTAAGCTTCGGGGCCGACATCCTGGTGAAAAGTACTTCTGAGATTGCCGGTAAACTGGGAATCAGTGAACGGGTGATTTCCGTCTCCATGGTAGCACTGGGTACCAGTCTGCCTGAACTTACCACCTCGGTAATCGCAGCCCTGAAGAAAGAGACCAACATATCGGTGGGCAATATTATCGGGTCCAACATCTTGAATATGATATCGGTGCTGGGGTTAACCGCCGTTATCTCCCCCTTCAGGGTGACATCTGACACGCTCCGGATGGATATCCCCTGGATGCTGGGTGCTACCCTGATGTTGTTCCTTTTCATGATCCCTGCCCGAAAGGGCAAGATCAACCGGATTGAAGGAGGAATTATGATAGTGGCTTATCTCTTGTACATTTATTTTATCTTTACCGTCTGAATCCATGATCAGCGTCAAACATATCAACAAGTCGTACGGCCATCTCCGGGTATTGAAAGATGTATCGCTGGAGATTGCAGAGGGAGAGGTGGTCTCCATCGTGGGAGCCTCGGGAGCCGGGAAAACAACGCTTTTGCAGATCATGGGCACGTTAAGCAGGCAGGATAGCGGAAGGATAATAATAAACGGAGCCGATACAGCCTCCTTTAACGGATCACAGCTGTCGCGGTTCCGAAACCGCAACATTGGGTTTGTTTTCCAGTTTCACCAGTTGCTTCCAGAATTCACGGCACTGGAAAATGTCTGCCTTCCCGGTTTGATCGCCCGGAAAGGTCGTCAGGCCGTGGAGAAGAGGGCAGAAGAGCTGCTGGATTTCTTAAAGCTGGGTCCGCGGCTTGACCACAAACCCGGTGAATTGTCGGGGGGTGAGCAGCAGCGCGTTGCCATTGCCCGGGCCCTGATCAATGATCCTGCCGTGGTGTTGGCAGACGAACCCTCGGGCAACCTGGATACCGATAACAAGAAGGAGCTTCACACCCTCTTTTTCACCCTTCGTGAGCAGTTTAACCAGACGCTGGTGATCGTCACCCATGATACGGAGCTGGCTGGAATGGCTGACCGGAAGATCCAGCTCAAAGACGGATCGGTGGTGGGGTGACCACGCCTTACCGGTTTCCGATCTCATACATCCCCAGTCCGAACAGTGCAAAGTCATACTTCACCGGGTCATCCCGGTCCATCGAGCGAAGGACCCGGTCCAGTTCCTGCACGGCTTTTGCATCGTTGTAGGTTCGTTTCAGCAGTCCCAGTTTCCGGGCTACATTTCCCGTGTGCACATCCAGGGGACATGACAGGATGGATGGCGGGATGGTTTTCCATATCCCAAAATCCACCCCGCCGCTGTCCCTGCGCACCATCCACCGGAGGAACATATTGATCCTTTTGGCGGCCGAGCCTTGCAGCGGATCCGGCAGGTGTTTCCGCGACCGGGGCATATGGGGGAGGGTGAGAAACGCTTTTTTAAGTTGGTGGATGGCGGGTTGCAGGGAGGATGGTTCACGGTACCGGTTGAACATTCCTTCAAGTCCGTTCCCCTCCCTGTATAGAATTTTCAGGGCCGAGATGAAGAAAGCAAGATCCGTTTCGTTGAAGGTACGATGGACGAACCCCGCTGCTTTTTCCAGGTGAACCTCCCGGTGGTGCAGGATAAAATCGTATGGGGAGTTACCCATGATCTCCATCATCTTCTGTGCATTTTTCAGGATGGAGACCCGGTTTCCCCAGGAGATGGTGGCGGTCAGGAAGCCTGCAATCTCAATATCCTCTTTCCGGGAGTAGCGATGGGGGATTTGAACGGGATCCATCGCAATGAAATCCGGGTGGTTGTATTGCTTCACCTTCTCTTCCAGGAAATCCTTCAGGTCGTCCATTTTCAGTGCCATTGCAAGGTTGTTATTGCTGCAAAAATACAAATAATGGAAAGAAGTCTGTTTCGCTGATGCCACGACCGGTTCGATGCGGATGAAATTCCCGGACAGTGAGCAGCGGAGAGAGGTGGGAATGGTTGAGAACGGAACGGTAAAATGTGTAATTTCGGGGGAAAAGAACCGGGAAAATGGCCAATTCATGGTTTCGTTTCAAGCAGTTTGAGATCCGCCAGGATCGATGTGCTATGAAGGTGGGCACCGATGGTGTCTTGCTGGGAGCCTGGACTCGTGTGGATGATGCTTCGCGGGCCCTTGATGCCGGAAGCGGAACCGGGTTGATTGCCCTTATGATGGCCCAGCGGAATCCATGCCTCCGGGTGGATGCCGTGGAGGTTGAACCGGTTTGTGCGGAGCAGGCACGCGAGAATATACAGCAGAGTCCGTTCCGCGTACGCGTAAATGTTCATACCTGCGCTTTCCAGCGGTATGCGGAACAGGAACCGGGCGGCAGGACGGACCTGGTGGTATGCAATCCACCCTATTTTCATCGTTCTTCGCCGGCATCCACCGGCGAGCGGACGCTGGCACGCCATAATAAGTCACTTCTCCTGGAAGAGCTCTTTGCAGGCAGTGCATCGTTACTACATCGCGGGGGCAGGCTGGAGATGATCCTGCCCGCGGAGCTTTCTGTGCATACCGGGGAGCTCTCTGCGTTGTACGGGATGTACCTGCAGCGGATGATGCGGGTATATCCCACCCCGGGGTCGGAGGCCAGGCGCGTGCTGGTTTCGTACGGATTTGAGGAGCGACCGGTTGAGGAGTCGGAGCTGGTGATTGAGGAATCCGGACGCCACGGATATTCGCGGGAATACGTGGAACTGACGCGTGACTTCTACCTGAAGATGTGATCAGAGGCTGCCGACATCACGGGGTACCTCCACCTCCTCTTCGATGAAGCGGATGTCGTGTTCTTCCAACTCGCTGAGGACCGGGTTGAACACTTCGGGGAAGATGGGGAGCCGGACTCCGGGGCGCCGGATCTTCTTCTCCAGTATCAGCCTGGCCGTGATCGCCACCGGGAGTCCGACCGTAGCCGCCATGGCGGTGTTATAGCTGTCGAGCCCGATGTAACTCAGGGTGGAGTAGATCTTTTTTCGTTTTTCGTTTTCGATGTAATCGAACTGGTGTTGCATCAGGATCATGTCCTTATCGCCCCGATCGAGTCTCCATTTCTCTTCCAGGATCTTCTGCAGGATGCGTGCCGGGGTGAGGCCCTCCTGTCCGATCTCCTTCTCTTCGAAGATACCCAGCCACTGCAGTTTTTTCATCATATCGGAGTGGATATCGATTTCCAGGTAGCGGGCCAGCTTCTCTTCTACGGGGATATCGACCCGGTAGGCCATGAAGCTGTTGATGAACTGCCGGTAGGTCATGGTCCCGGTGTGTTCCATCCGGTAGCTGTCGTCGGTGGCCCCCAGTTGTACGAAGATGTCCCAGGCCCTGCAGAACCCGGGTCTTCGGATCGTTCCCCGGAACATGGTCTCCAGGTTGGAAAGATTGTAGGTTTCGCGGTACCGGAGGGAATCACGGTTGCCGTAAACTTCAAATTCCCCCAGGGTGGGTACCCGGATCGTTTCTATGCGCCGGAACAGTTTGTGGTAGGGGATGTATTTAAATTTCCCGTTGTGAAGGAACCGGGCGCCGTCTTTTCCGGCAAGTACCACGTTGCGGGGGTTCCAGGTGAACTTGTACTGCCATGGGTTGTTCTCGAATCCCGGCGCAACGAGTCCGCCCGTACTCGATTCGAACGCGATCAGGTCGTGTCCCTGGCTCCGGATGCGATGGATCATCTGCATGGCCGACATATGGTCGATTCCCGGATCCACCCCGCATTCGTTCATGAGCATTACCCCCTTGTGGCGGGCAGGGGCATCGAGGGCCTTCATCTCCGGGCTTGTATAGGAGGCTGTCACCATATGTTTCTTATGGTGGATGCACTGCCGGGCCACCAGCGGGTGCATACCGGCGGGCAGCATGGATATCACAATATCGCTTTTCCGGACCTCCGAGGAGAGTGTTTTCTGATCAGTCACATCGAACCGGAAGGCCGATGCATTGGGATGCCCGGCTGTCTTTTTGACCGCGGTCTCCAGGGAGATGTCGCCCACCCTGACGTGAAGTTTTTGCTCCACCGACCGCTCCAGAAAATAGGTTATCAGGGTGTTGGATGACAATCCTGCACCCAGGATCAATACTTTTTTCATACAGAGAACATTGGAATGGAGACATGTTAAAGATACGATCCTGCCGGGAGGATGTCAGCATGAGGCAATCTCTTGTGCAACATATTTTTCAGAGCCGCCATTCGACGGGTGTTTTGTTTTGTCTGACCAGCAGTTCGTTGGTCTTTGAGAAGTGCCTGCACCCGAAAAATCCGTTGGAGGCGGAGAACGGGGAGGGGTGGGCTGCTTTGAGCACGTGATGGCGGGAGGTATTGATGAGTGCCTCTTTCGCCTGTGCAAAGCGACCCCAGAGAAGAAAAACGATCCCTTCGCCCTGTTCGGAGGCCACCCGTATAACCTGGTCGGTGAACGGTTCCCACCCCCTGCCCTGGTGGGACCCGGCCTGGTTGGCTCTTACGGTGAGGGTGGCATTGAGCAGCAGAACACCCTGGCGGGCCCAGGGCTCCAGGTTGCCGTGGCCCGGGATTTCGCACCCCACATCCTGGTTGAGCTCTTTAAAGATATTAACCAGTGAGGGGGGTGGTTTGATTCCATGCTGCACCGAAAAGCAGAGTCCGTGTGCCTGCCCCCGTCCGTGGTAGGGATCCTGGCCGATGATTACCACCTTTACCCGGTTGAGCGGTGTGGTATTCAGGGCGTTGAAGATAAGGGGACCGGGGGGGTAAACCGTGTGGGCCTGTTTCTCTTCCAACAGGAAGGTTTTGAGGTTGCGGAAGGAATCGGACTGGAAAGCGTCCCGGAGCGCCTCTTTCCATCCGGTTTCCAGCCGGGGATCGATGGTTTCCATGGCATGAAATTATTAAAATCCGGCGGCATTATCAAGGAGCAGGGAGGTGGTTGACGGGATCGGGGGATTTACGTTGTATTTCCACCAGTTGGAACAGTTTGAGTGGGCAGTTAAGTTCAATGGTCGATTGTTGTTAGGTTTCATGCGGAGAAACCAACAGGGTGCACCCAGGTGAGTGAAGTTCGATGGTGGATTGTTGGTAAGTTTCATGGTGAACAAGGAAGTAATTTTCTATTTTTGAGTATAAACAGGATCTCTATGCTCAGGAAGATACTTATAGGTAGCGCAATGGCAGTGGTATTTCTGGGGCTCGTCTTTCTCTATTTTTTCTACAGGAATGACACCCTGGAGCCGGCGCGTGTAGCGGAGGCAGTGCCAGAGGATGCGGTGATTTTCGCCCATAAGATCGATTACACTTACTTTACGGGTGATTTCAGGAGGGAGAACCAGTTTTGGATAGAGCTTACGCGGAACAGTGATCTTGCGCGTGCCGATTCACTGATACAGCAGTTGAGCACCTCGCTCAATGGTTCACCGCTCCTGCTGGAGATACTGGAAGATAAGCGACTCAGCCTGTCACTTCATCTGCTGGGCAAAGATAAACTGATGCCTATGTTCTACCTGCGCCTGGAAGAGGGTATGGATGAACGGGATTTCCGCGGGATCATCGGGGGGATCCTGGAGAAAGAGGATCTGGTGAATGAACGGAAATATGAGGCCGAGACTCTTTACGATGTGTCGCTGCACGGTGACCGGTCTGTGGATGCATTTACCTATGCCATCGTGAAAGGGGTGTGTATTCTGAGTCCCTCCTCGTTGCTCGTGGAATCCTCCATCCGCAGTCTGAACGCCGGCGGCAATATACTCCAGGAACCGGGGTTCCGGAGCGTTCATGAAACAGCTGGTCGTTACGTCCATGCCAATGTATACCTCAATTACCAGGTACTGGACCGGTTGCTCGTTCCGTTTACACATAATCGTCACCGGGATAAGCTTCAAAGATTAACCCGCACTGCATCCTGGAGTGAACTGGATGCCGATTTCAAGGAAGATGCCCTGGTTTTTAACGGGATGACCAGGGCCGGGGATTCGATGCCCACCTGGCTGGGGATTTTGGACGGACAATCGGCGGTTCGCCTGGAGAGTCCCTCCTTTATGCCTTCGGGAACCGCCTGGTTTATGAGCCTGGGAATCAGTGAGCCGGAACGTCTTTTGACCCGGTACAGGGAGTTTTTGGGAAGCAACGAGCGGGAAGATGATTTCGAGCGGGAAGATGACCGGTTAACGCGATTGTTCGGTTCGAGTCCGTTAGAGGACATCCTGGAGCTCATGGATGATGAAATTGCCTGGTTTACCGTGGACAACAACTCCGGTGAAGGCATGGATGAAGTGGTGATGGTGGAGAGCCGCAGCGGGTCGGAGGCCCGGGAGCGACTGGGCGGTTGGATTAAGCAGTATGCTTCGGACCAGGGTGTTCCGGTGTCGCGTTACACCAACGAATATGTGCTGGACGAGCAGACGCGATACCCGGTATACAGGCTTGTTGTTCCCCTGTATGAGGGATTCCGTGCCGGAACCCTTTTTCGTTCCTTTTTTGTTTTTTACGATAATTACATCTATTTCGCCGATTCGAAGGAAGCTCTTTCCCGGGTGATTTACCAGAACGTGCTTCATAAGACCCTGGTCAATACCACCGGTTTCGGTGAGGTAAACGAGTACCTCTCCTCCCGGTCCAATGTATCGGTATACCTGAGACCTTTTGAGTACCTTCGGTGGAAGAAGGAGGAGCTGCAACCCTCTTTTTATCGCCAGGCAACGGAGCTGGAAGAGCCGCTGCGCAAGACGGCGGGGGTTCTGATGCAGTTTGTGTCGGAGGATGAGATGTTCTACAGCCACATCACCCTGAAGTACAGTTCACGAATCAAGGAGAAGGCGATGACGGTATGGGAGAGCTTGCTGGACTCGGTGGCGGCAAACAAGCCGGCACTGGTGGTGAACCACTATACACAGGAGAAGGAGATCCTTGTGCAGGATAAAGCCCATCATCTCTACCTGATCAACAGTACGGGCCGGGTCCTCTGGAAGCATCCCCTTAAAGAGCCGGTAATGGGAGAGATCTACCAGGTTGATTATTACGACAACGGGAAATTGCAATACCTGTTCAATACCGGAAGCGAGCTGCATTTGCTCGACCGGAACGGGAATTACGTGGAGCGTTATCCCATCCGTTTTCGTTCCCGTGCAACCAATTCCATAGCTTTGTTTGACTATGATAACAGGGGAGAGCACCGGATTTTTGTGGCGTGTGAAGACCGGAATATCTATCTGTATGACCTGGGGGGCAATCTTGTCACCGGGTGGAAATTCCGCGGATCAGAAGGAATTGTTACAAAACCGGTACAGCATTTCCGTGCAGGGGAGAAGGATTATATCGTCTTTTCCGATCCGATCCGGCCCTACATCCTGAACCGGCGGGGAAGGGAGCGGGTGGAACCCGACCGGATCTTCCCGGTTTCAAGGAACAATGTCTTTTACCTGGATATGAATGTAAAAGAGGATCATCCGAGACTGGTTACAACCGACAGCAGCGGCCATGTAACCTCCATTGACTTCAACGGGGAGGTTCAGACAATCCTGGACCATGACGCAACCCCCGGCCACTTTTTTCGTATGCAGGATATGGACCATGACGGCACGCCCGACTATATATTTGCCGACGGTGATGAACTGGAAGTCCTGGATCCGGGGGGTGAGAAACTTTTCAATTACCGGATCAAGAGCGATATCACCATGGAGCCGGATATTTACCAGTTTTCGGCGACAGACACGAAGATCGGGATTACCGACCGGGAGCGCAACGAGATACACCTGGTCAATGCCGACGGGACCCTATATGAAGGGTTCCCCCTGGAGGGGATGACCCGGTTCAGCATCGGCTATTTTGCCGGTTCCGACAGCCGGTTTAACCTGATTGTGGGGAGTGCCAACAGTTTTTTGTATAATTATTCAATAGAATAGATCATGAAAAGACAATTATTCCAATCCGTATTCCCCTGGATCATACCGGTGTTGTTGCTGGGCGGTTGTAATTACGAGGAGAATCTTGACTTCGACCGGGTATCGGATGAGGTGGAGATATCCCCGCAGGTTGTTGCTCCCCTGGCTTACGGGAATTTTACCCTGGAAGACCTGTTGCTTTCTATCGATTCCTCGGGATTGTTGGAACAGGACCAGGAGGGACTGCTGTACCTGTATTACACCGATACGGTATACTCCATTGATGCCGGCGAGATCATTCAGATTCCCAATAAACTTACCACCGAGGCATTTATTGAATCCGATGTTAACATCCCGGGTTGGTTATTGAGCGATGTGGGAGATACGGTCTATTATACCAAGGAGAAGTCAATCGAATTTGAGATTGAATCGGGTGACCGGCTCGACAGTATCCTGATGAAATCAGGAATACTTAATATGCAGGTGACAAGTGAGTTTCACCATGAAGGCTTTCTTACGATCACCAGCAGCAATGTGACCGATCCACAGGGAGATACCCTGGTGGAAACCATTATGATCAGTCAGGACGATGGAAATTTTTCCACATCCCAGGACTGGGACCTTGACGGGTACCGTTTTGAAGTGGATGAGGAGTCGGGAACGGGTTATATCCGGGTCTATTTCAACCTGGCCCTGATCAATTCGGGTAATGACATCAATGCAGGGGAAGCGTGCAGTATCGAAATGAATTTCGAGGAGTTGGAGTTTTCGCACATTTACGGTTATATCGCAGACCGGGAAGTGCTCAATGAGAGCGGTGAACTGGCCATTGATCTCTATGACGAAGTGGCCGATATCATCAATGTCTATTTTTATGATCCGCAGTTCAACCTGTTTGTTCACAACTCCTATGGACTGCCGGTGGAGATTGACCTGGCCAACGTGGAGGCCTATTCCGAATCACAGGGTGTGACCACGCCCCTGACTTTCAGCAACGATACCATGAATCCTTTCGTGATCGGTGCACCCAGAGTGGGAGAGATCGGTTCCACTGTCACCACGGAACGATACATTAACCGGGAGACAAGTAATATCGATGATATCCTGGCCACCTCCCCCAATCAATTTACATTCAATGTGATCGCTAACACGGGTGTGCCGGGAGCCGATCCGGTTGACCAGAACTTTGTGCTGGATACCAGCAAGATGACCATTGAAGCCGAAGTGGTCCTGCCCATGTGGTTGAAGACCGACGGGTACACCCTGGAGGATACGGTGGATCTTGACCTGGAGGGTGCCCTTGGGGACCTGGCTTTTATCGACACTGCCCGTCTGCGCATGAAATCGTATAACGAGTGGCCCCTCTCTATTGAGGTGCAGGTCTACTTCATGGATGACACCTATACGCTGATCGACTCCATGTTCAGCGGGGAGACGGTGATCCTGGATGCAGCGCAGGTGGATCAGGACGGTGTGGTGGTAGAGAATCTGCTGGATACCCTGGCGGTGGATGTGGGGTACACGGGATCGGACCTGATGGACCTGGATCAGACCAAGCATGCGCTGATCAAGGCAAGGGCGATCACCACATCCGACGGGACGGAGTATGTTAAATTTTACAATGATTATACCCTGGAATTCAAATTTTCCGCTTTTGCCGATTTTACTATCAATTCGCGGGAGTTAAGTTCCGGTGAATAGCGCTAACCCAAGAATACAGATCTATGAAATCTATTCTGAAACGATTCATCCCCGGTATCCTTCTGGCAGCTCTCCTTATGCCGGCGCAGGCCCAGAGTCCGAGCACCATGTATTTCATGCCCGGGGTTCCGCAGTCCAACCGCATCAACCCGGCCATTCAGCCAGGGTGTGGCTTTTACCTGGGTTTCCCCGGCCTGGCACCATTGCGGGTGCAGGTATCCACCGGTAATTTGTCCATTGAGGACCTTGTTTTTTACAACTCTGACCTGGATTCCCTGATCACGTTCCTTCACCCGTTGGCTGACCGGGAAGCCTTCCTGGACCAGTTGGATCCGGTCAATTATTTGGTCACCGACCTGTCTGCCTCGCTGGCTTCTTTTGGTTTCAGGGCCGGCAAGAATTTTATATCGGTGGATGTCACTGCGCGCGTGGACGGTTCCGTCTCCTATCCATCACAGATGTTTAACCTGGTGATGTATGGTCTCGGGGAGGGGCAGACTGTTTCGCTGGATGGATTGGGAACAGATCTTCAGGCGTTTGACGAGGTCTCGCTGGGATGGTCACGCAGCATCCTTCCCAACCTGGATGTAGGGGCGCGCGGTAAGGTATTATTCGGCATTGGTTCCATGACCAGTACGCGCTCGGAGCTCGAGGTTACTGCATCGGAAGAGGCCTGGAACATTCAATCGGATATGCGCTTCAATGCCTCATTCCCGTTTGCTGATATCACCTATGGCGAGGAGGGTTTTCCCGATTCAGTAGCTGTTGCAGGGGATCTTTCCGGCAATTTTGAACCGGGGAGCATACCCCGTTACGTATTTAATTTCAATAATCTCGGACTGGGATTGGATGTAGGGGTTAATTACCGGCCATTCCCGGAACTCAGGGTCAGTGCCTCGGTGCTGGACCTGGGATATATCAGGTGGGAAGAGGGAGTTCATGAAGTGGCCCTGGAGATGGATTACGATTTTGAAGGGATCGAGGTAAATCCTTTCCAGGAGATGGGAGATCCCGCCGGGGAGATATTGGACAGTCTGCAGCAGTTCGTGGATTTTTCATCCGGGCAACCTTTCACGAGCCGGTTGAATACCAAGATCCTGGCAGGAGTGGCCTACTATCCCATCGAGAAGATCGGGTTCGGGGTGTTGTCCCGGACCGACTTCATGGGTGAGACGGTTTCCCAGCGGTTCACCGGAAGCGCCAACCTGACTACCGGGCGGTTTATCAACCTGTCGCTCTCCTACACCTATTCCAGCTTTTATGCAAAGAACCTTGGGGCGGGCATATCGTTCAATGCAGGACCATTCAATTTATACCTGATCTCCGACAATGTACTGAACACTGTATTCTGGCCTCACCAGGCATCTACTATGAACCTTTGGTTCGGACTCAACCTCTGTTTCGGTTACAACAGGGATAAACCGGAGTATAAGGATAAACCGCTGGTTTTATAGTTCCCGGTGTGGTAAGAGGCGTTGTGTTTTGCGAAGACCGTGACACCCCTCGGGATTAAACGGGTGGCAACGTATTGCCCTCAGGAGAGAGTGCTGAATAGTCGGTCGTGTGGTTAATGGTCCTTTACGTAGCGCTCTGCTTCGCTTAGATCTTCCGGGCGGTTTATATTCAAAAACCAGTGGTCTTTGACCTGGAGTGACAGTCTCTCCGTGGAGAGGAGGGTGGTTCCGGTATCTTCCAGCGCGTCTGTTATTTTCCGTCCACCTTTCCTATATTGTTGATCCAGATGGGTGACCAGGTCTGTGTGGTAGATTCCGCAGAGCGGCTGTACCTGTTGTCGGTGAACGGGCAGGGTTGCCGGTGAATGAAATCGTTGAAGCAATTCTTCCAGGAGGGCAGGCGGCACAAAAGGCATATCGCAGGAGAGCACGATCGTTTGCTCGTGCCTGCAATAAGGAAAGCAGGAGATGAGTCCGCCCAGTGGTCCTTCCCCCGCTTCCCGGTCGGGGATGCGCCTGTAACCCCTGAATTCGGGCAGATCATCGCCGGCACTAATAAGGATATCCGAAGAGAGAGATTCCAGTTTATCAAGTGCAATTCCTGCCAGGGTCTTCCGGTCAAGAAGGATCGTGCGCTTGTCTGTGCCCATCCTGGAGCTCTTTCCGCCTGCGAGCAATATTGCGCTCACGGACCCGGTATGGGTGAGTTTTTCAGGAATGGGGTTTGATTTGTTGAGCCAGGTTGGTGGCAAATACGAAATTATTAAGTGCTTCATTCTTTGTATGAAGAATTTCGTTCTTGTTGCCCTCCCAGCATTTACATCCCTTGTAGATATAGACCACGTTGTCGCCGATCTCCAGTACGGAGTTCATGTCGTGGGTATTTACCACGGTGGTGATGTCGAACTCCTCGGTGATCTCCTTGATGAGTCCGTCGATCACGATACCGGTCTCGGGATCCAGTCCGGAGTTTGGTTCATCGCAGAAGAGGTACCTGGGAAAGAGGGCAATGGCACGGGCAATGGCGGCCCTTTTTTTCATTCCACCGCTGAGCTCGGAAGGAAGAAGGTGGTTGACATTTTTCAGTCGGACTCTTTGCAGGCAGAAGTTTACCCGGTTTTCCTTCTCCTGCCAGCTCATTTTGGTGAACATATTTAGCGGAAACATGATATTTTCCT
Organism: uncultured Bacteroidaceae bacterium; assembly: GCA_964479445.1. Lineage (GTDB taxonomy): Bacteria > Bacteroidota > Bacteroidia > Bacteroidales > CAYZMH01. Next base: position 29,031 of record CAYZMH010000005.1, read on the forward strand.
CGATGGTAAGCGAATCAAAGAGGGCCCCGCCCTGGAAGAGCATGCCCATCTCTTTGCGGATGGCCATTCGCTCTTTTGTGGTCATGCGGGTAAAGTTCCGGTTGTCGTACCAGATCTCCCCGCTGTCTGTTTCCAGCAGTCCCACGATAGACTTAAGCAGTACGGTTTTACCCGATCCGCTTCGGCCGATGATCAGGTTGCATTTCCCCTTTTCCAGGGTTACCGATACATCGTTCAGTACGTATTCGTTCTCAAATTTTTTATATACGTTGTTTACCCTGATCATTGCAATAACAGGTTTGTGAGTACGAGATTGGCGAGAAGAATCAGGATGCTGCTCTGGACCACAGCGCGCGTGCTGGCTTTTCCCACCTCTATGGCTCCACCTTCCACGAAATATCCGTGGAACGAAGAGACTGTGGTGATAATAAATGCGTAGAATGCTGTTTTGGTGAGGGCGTACCATACGTAATGGGGATAGAAGACATACTGGATGCCGTATATATAATCGTTTGGGGGGATCACATCTCCCACTACGCAGGAGAGATATCCCCCCAGTAATCCCACAAAGATGCTCAGCAGGCAAAGAATGGGAAAGAAGAAGACGGTGGCGATCACTTTAGGTAGGATCAGGAAGCCGGCCGAATTGATCCCCATCACATCCAGGGCATCGATCTGTTCGGTGATCCGCATCATACCGATTTCGGAAGCGATGCTCGAACCGGCTTTACCGGCAAGGATCAGGGCCACCATGGTGGATGAAAATTCAAGGAGCAGGGAATCCCGCACCGTCACACCGATCAGGTACCGGGGCAGCCATGGATTTTCAATGTTGTAATTGGTCTGGATCGTAATGACAGCCCCTACGAAGAGGGAGATGATCACAACAATGCCAGATGAGTTGATACCCAGTTTGTCTATCTCACGGATGGTTTGCCGGTAATAGATCAATCTCCGTTCTGGTCGTGCAAATACCCGGCCTATCAGTTTAATATATCGGCCTATGTTATAAAGGGCCCGGATCATGGGTTTCAAATTTACGAATTATTAAAGCCCTGCCCTATAAAACAAACGAATTGATGAACTTGTTACGGGAATAACTTGTATTTTTGATAGAGAAAATCTTTCCCTGTATGGAAAATAACAATTTTTGTGTCATAATGGCCGGTGGAGTGGGAAGTCGCTTCTGGCCCCTGAGTCGTTCGAATCATCCCAAGCAATTCATTGATATACTTGGAGTAGGAAAAACCTTGATACAGCTTACCTATGAGCGCTTCACCAGGATCATGCCGGAGGAGAATATCTACATTGTCAGCAACCAGGAGTACGAGGGTCTTATCAGGGAACAACTACCTGGGTTGCCGAAAGAGAATATCCTGTTGGAGCCCATGCGAAGAAATACGGCGCCCTGTATCGATTATGCCAATTACCGCATTGCTCAGCGCAATCCCAACGCCAACATCGTAGTTGCCCCATCGGATCATCTGATCGTGAGGGAGGAGGCTTTTTTGGAAAATGTACGGGAGGGATTGTCTTTTGTGGCAGCTAATGATGCCCTGCTGACCCTGGGTATCATGCCCAGCCGGCCGGAGACCGGGTATGGGTATATCCAGGCGGTTACACGTCCGGTTAAAGGATACGAAAAGCTGAATCTTCGCAAGGTGAAGACGTTTACAGAGAAGCCTGACCTGGAGATGGCCCGTATCTTTTTTGAAAGCGGGGAGTTTTACTGGAATTCAGGGATTTTCTTCTGGTCATTGTCTGCCATCATGAAATCATTTAATGAGCATCTCCCCGAGGTGCATGCTCTCTTTGCAGAGGGAGTGGGGGTGTATGGCACAGAGAAGGAGGCGGAATTCATCAACCGGACCTACGAAGGCTGTCGAAACATAAGCATTGATTTCGGGATCATGGAGAAGGCCGAGAATGTATTCGTTTTGGTATCGGACTTCGGGTGGTCCGACCTTGGAACCTGGGGTTCATTATATGAGCAGTCGGCTAAGGATAAGCAAAAGAATGCCGTTAACGGGAAGCAGGTTTTTCTTTACAACACTTCCGGCAGTGTGATCAATGTGCCCGATGACAAGCTGGTGGTTTTGCACGGACTGGAAGATTTTATTGTGGTTGAATCGGATGGAGTGCTGCTTGTATGCAAGAAGGAAGAAGAGCAACGCATTAAACAGTTTGTTCACGATATCCAGGCAGAGTTGGGAGATGAACACATATAAAAAAACCGCCTCATAGAACCCATGAAGCGGTTGAAAAGTATTTGAATTAGTTTCACACTAGTATTCCCATAGGTCGTGTTCCATACGGAACAACTCTTGTTTAATCTCTCTGGCTTCCATGAGTGCATCCTGACCTGTCAGGTAATCAAGGATAAACCGGTTTCCGTGAACGTTGGATTCAGCGGCAATGACGCTGGAGAACCTACGCTGGAAAAAGAGATCATCGAATGAAATTCGCTGGGCATCGTTTTTGGGGTTAAACACCGGATGGGTGGCAAAAATTCTTCGGCACTGCGGATAAGAGACAAAGAACGGAATGATCTTTTCAATTTCGGGCAGGACCTGTCCATCCTGGGTGGTTTTGTTCTGAACGATCACCGGGGCGAGGGCCACGATACGGACCTTCATTTCGGAGTGTTGCTTGTCGAAGAACCACTTTTCTTTTACATATACCTGCTTGATATACGGTCCACGAACATCGATACGAAGCACTTCCCCGTTATCTCCAAATATGGTGTCGGCACCGATCGTCTGGTAGATCTGCTTCAACGTGGTGGGCTGGGAGAAAGGATTATTGAAGTTGTCCTTGAATGCATAGGGAGTGAGTTCCTCGGAGCGGATCCCTTCCATTAACAGCAGGTACAGGCTGTAGCGATTACCGATCGGTTCAATCTCCGGGTAACGGAGGGGGTAGTTCATTCGTTCGCGGAGATCGATAATTCTCCACAGGTCTTTGGCCCACATCACATCGGCTTCCCGTATATGTGCATAGGGGACCGGTTTTTTCTCCGGTATGATATTTTCCCGTTCGTAAATGTCGGGGGGTACTTCCGCATTTTGCTGCTGGGCGGGAGCTCCGCCCGGTGACATGGTCGTATTGACCGGTTGCTGTGCAAATACAGCGGTTGAAAGGCCTGCACACATGATTAAAGTGAATAAATACCTCATTGCCTTCATGTTTATCGGATTTTAATCGTAATATTATTCAGATCTCGTTTGACACCATCTGGTCCGATGGCTTTAATATCTTCAATGTATACTCGTTGTCCTGTTCGCATACCCCGGAATATCTCCTTCTGGGCAGCAGTGATCTTGTTGCTCTCGGATGCCTCGATACGGCTGATCCCTCCTGTCCCCATCACGTTCACCTTAAATTCGGTAACGGTGAAATCCACTTCGAAGAGAAAATCTTCTGCTTCTGCCTCCACGGTCTGCAGCCGGGTAAGTTGTCCGAGCGACAGGATCCCCTGTCCGCCAGGCAATCCTTCCACGGTAGCGGTTGGCGTGGGAAGGTTCAGTACCCGGAAATCCATCTCTCCCATGAAACGTTGGCTACCCTCCACGTTGGCATATACACTGATGGTACTCTCTGTTTCACGGGGTCCGGGCCGAACCAGGTAGCTTCCGTCCCTCACTTTTTTCATGGTACCGGACGATATCCTGGGATCAAGGTTTTCTTCACCGACCCCTGATGCTGATACAGAAACCGGGTTGTCCACCCCCCGGTAAAAGACGTTCATTTTCGTTGGAGATACTACTGCACTGGCCTGGGCGACGGTATAGGAAGCGGTAAACTGACGCTCGATCATCTGGCCGTCGTTGTCCAGCCTGATGGTTCCACCCCAGCTTCTCTCGCCAGTTGTGTTGGAAGTGCTGGTAAAGACCCCTTTTCCGCCTTCAACAGGCAGTGTAGTTCCGTTATCCAGAATTACATCGGGGGTGTTGGTGGAGTCGTAGGCAGCGAGGAAGACCTCCGCCCGGTACTCCTGTCCTTTAAACACATAGTTGGAGTTGGGCATTACCACGGGCTCCAGCACGTTGACCTTAAAGTCTTTGGCATCCACCTGGTTCAACAGGTAGTTGATCATTTCTGACTCCACATTCCGCAGGTCGGCCTGCATACCGGAGAGTATGGTGATCACGGAAGCCAGGGGAAGGTGTTCGAAATTGTGGCTCTCCCAGGGTTCCGGCGGCTCGCCTGCTTTTTCAGCCGGATGGTCGTGAGTATCCAGGTTCCCTTCGATCGCGCTGATCAGCAGGTCATACTGGCCATTGCTATTGTCGATCATATCGATCACATATTCCCGGTATGCTATGATCCGTTCTTTCAGTTCTGTTCCCTTTTTGTTCACGATCATGATCTCGGCCGGTGTATCGGTATTATCCTTAATCTCGACCAGTTTCAGGTCTACTTTACCATCAACCACTGCTTCGGGTTCTTTCACGCTTACGATTTCCACCTTGCATTCGTTCATGAAATCGAACAGTTCGTCGGAACGTTTTTTAACCTCTTCCGCCTTATTTTTCCAGTCTCCCACCTTTTCCGGGTTCTGTTGATAGGCAATCTGGAACCTGCTGTACAGTCCTTCGTTCTTAGCCGCGAAACTTTCAGTAGTCTGCACCAACCCTTCATCTACATTGACAAAAGCGTCCAGCACCTCTTTGGATACATTGAGTGCCAGCATAGCTGTCAGCACCAAATACATCATGCCGATCATCTTTTGTCTGGGGGTTTCTTTTCCGTGTCCCATAGAAATGGTGTATTAGTTGATGCTATTTTTTCCGCATGCTCATGGCGGAGAGCATATTACCATAAATGTTATTCAGTTCTGAAAGGCTGTCACTGAGCTTGGTGATCTCGTCTTTATATTTTTTGGTCTCATCCACTGAAACCTTCAGACTCTCTACCATGTCATCCAGTCCTTTATAGACATTGGAAGTACCCTGCAGGTGTTGCTTGCTGCCCTGTACCTGCTGGGTGTAGGTGTTGTTCAGTTCGGCAAGGTTCTTGCTCAGCTGTTCCAGCTGGGACTGGAATTTTTTCTGGTTCTCCGAGATCTGGCTGTGCTCCTGTTGCACATCGCCTGACATCGCCTCATAGGCAGCAGTGAGGTTGGCACTGGAAGTTGCAAATTTCTCGGCGATATCGGTCCCTTTTTGCTGGATCATTTCGGCAGTCTGCTTGTAAGCACCCGCCAGGGTCCCGACCGATTCATTCAGCTCGCTTGTATTCTCACTGTAGGCTGAAGCCACATTATCCATATTCTGGGCAGCATTTCCCATCTTATCAAAATAGTCTTTGGTAGCCAGGGAGGACTGTGTGATATCTGATATGGTGGCGGTGGTGGAGGCGATGGTTCCCAGGCTATCCCCCAGTTTTTTCAGGTCACCTTCGTTGATCTGGGATTCCTGGAAGATATCGTCGAACTTTTGCAGGCCTACGTTGCGATCGGCAATGGATTGCTCTTTCATTTCGTCGATCTCATCCGGATCGCTCATCCCGGCCAGTTCCGGGTAGACCAGGGTCCAGTCCAGCTCTTCATGTAAGGGTTCAAATGCCGAGAAGAAAAAGATAACTGCCTCGGTGAGAAGACCCAGGGTAAGGAATGTTCCGGCAAGGGGCCAGTGCTGAATTTTAAACAACGCACCCACGATTACGATGGATGCACCGAACCCGTATAACTTGGCGGTAAAACTCTTCCAGCCCGAACTTTGAACTATTTCTGTAATTCCCATAATACAGTCTTTGGTGTTAATTTGCTCCTAAGTAAGAACGCACACAGCGGAAACCGATGTAGGATTTGGCCGTATCCTGGTATTCATAGGATCTCATGCTTACCTGGAGATAGCGGGCCACATCTTTCCACGAACCGCCCCGGATCACTTTACGCTTCATTACCGGGGGGTCATCGGGATGTGCGTTGTATTTGTAGTTGGGGTTCATGGTATGCGAGAAGACATATGCAGAGGGATCGTAAGCATTGATGGTCCATTCAGCTACATTACCGGCCATGTCATAGAGGCCGTACTCATTGGCCGAGTAAGTTCCGACGCGCTCTGTAGCGAGGGCTCCGTCATCCACATAGTTTCCGCGCAGGGGTTTAAAGTTGGCTACGAAACAGCCTATTTTGTTTCTCAGGTAAACTCCACCCCAGGGGTACATGCTGTGGTCGAGGTTCCCGCGGGCTGCAAATTCCCATTCGGCTTCGATGGGCAATCGGTAATCCTGCACCAGCGGCTGACCTGCTTTTGAGAGGGCATCATTGAGATAGCTGGTCCTCCAGTTGCAGAAGGCATTGGCCTGTTTCCAGTTGACGCCTACCACAGGATAATTGTCGTAGGAGGGATGCCAGAAGTACATGGTAGCCATCGGCTCGTTATAGGAATAGGTGAAATCGGCGATCCATACCAGGGTGTCGGGATATACCATAACCCAATCCCTGTTCACAAAGGAACTTCGGCTGGTTACATCTTCCTGTTCACCGGTCGGACGTGTAACCGTACCATTATAGGTAACCGTTGGTTCATCGTCTCCTACTGAATAATCCAGCTGGAACCGGTTCGATTGTTTGGCGGCCTGGTGAAGATCTACCCAATAGTAATTATAGATAAGCTTGGTGATGTTCAATTCTTTTCCACGGGGTGATAATTGATCGGGACCGGAGTAGTAGATTCCCATGTTATCGATCAACTGTTTCAGGTTACCTTCTTTATCTTTACCGATTTCAAGAGGGGTTTCCCAGTTAATGATGGGTTCATCGTTCCGGTCCATCATCGGCTGACCCTCCTCGTTTTTGGCGATAAAGTCTTCCACTCCGTTAACGGCAAAATATTTACGGATCAATGAATCTTTCACCCAGAAAACGAATTGTCGGTACTCGTTGTTAGTGATCTCCGTTTCATCCATCCAGAACGCATCGATGGAGACTGTTCTGTTTGTAACATTTTGGGCGAAAGCAATATCCTGGTCGCTGGGTCCCATGGTGAAGGATCCGGCCGGAACAAAGATCATTCCGTAAGGATCAGGCTCCACGTAAGCTTTGCGTCCTGGTACACCAACCAGTTCTCCTGTGTTGTAGTTTGAGCAACTTCCCAAGATCGTTACCAGTAATGCTAATGTCAGTAATCGTTTCATGACTATCGGGTATTTATGCAAAACAGTCGTTGTTTAGAAGGTTTAAATTAAAAAAAACAATTTAAATATAGCTAAAATATTATAAAAATCTTATGCTCTCGTATTTTTGCGGACTCCTGTCCAGGCTCAGATCAAAGCAATATCTCACGGTTACTTCATGGGATCCGCTGTTGTATTTCAGCAACGGGGATAATTCAAAATCATAGGAATACCCGATGTTGATCCCGTTTAGCAATTCCACGCCAAAGAGGGCGGTTACCGCTCCTCCCACTGTATATGAAACTCCCCCCCAGAACTTTTTATTGTACCTTATGTTGGTATTGAGGTAGAAGTGGTGCGACTTCAGGTCGGTTTGCAGCATTACCGCAGGCATGATTTCGAACATGGGATTTGGAAGCTGGATGGTATACCCTGCCGTTGCATAATAATGGCGTACCAATTTCATTTCTGCCAGTTCCTCGGGAAAATCAAAAGAAGTTTGATTCAGGTGCGTGGTGGATATCCCTGCATAAAGGTTGTCGGATGAATAGTAGGCTCCCAGGCCCATGTCGAATCCAAAATAACTGCCCCCGTTTTGCGGGATGGCATCATCCTGGTCGGGCTGGATCACATCGGCCCCGTTCCACTCCGGGGAGAGGGAATGGTTGGCCACTCCCAGGTTCACCCCGAGTCCGAGTGTTCCCGTTCCCAGGTCAATTTTGAAAGAGTAGGCAGCATTTACGGCCAGATCGTTGTTAAAGGCCAGGTTGTCGTTCATCAGGTTGATCCCAACTCCGTGACTCCGACCGAATAAATTGAATGGTGCATGGGCGGTGAGCGTTGTGACCACCGGGGCATTTGGAAGACCCATCCATTGATTCCGGAAAGCGGCAGCTGCACAGATCTTATCGCTGTTTCCCATGGCCCCCGGATTGTAAAGGGGTACAAGAAACATACTCTGGCTGAATTTAGGATCCTGCTGCGCCATCGCGTTATGGGTTAAAATTCCTACAAAAAATATTGCAACCAGTTTTTTCATTGACTTGAAAATCAAGGCTACTCTTCGCCTGCACATTCATTTGTTACCGAAGTAAAATAAGTAAAAATTATCCTTCGGCACAAATTTTATTAACATAAGCGTGTTAATAACACCACATCTGTCTCTTTCTCAACTCTGTTCCGGCGAATATGCGGCTTTGGTCCGCACCCGGCACCGTCTCTTTTTTCATCTTGCCAACCGCCTTAGATATTTCCACCAGCGATCAGGAATCTCCTGGTTACATGCTCTCTGGTAGTCTTCATACGAACAGGAGATAAAAAAGTTGTGATTTGTGGCCGGATTTTTTGCCGGGAGTTCCATCCACCACTTCTCAGAGAGGGTGCTTTTATGGAAAACCAGCTTCTCCTCGCTTTCGTTCATGCTGATTATGAACTTCCTGGTATGTTCGGGAGTCTCCAGGGGGTGTTCTTTGATCCGCCGGGAGAGCCCGTCGATAAAATACCAGATTGCCTGGGCAGCCAGGTGGGAGGTCTGGTCGTTCAGGTCGTTGGAGGGGTTTAGTTCGAAAATTCCAAGCGCCTTAAGTGTATGGCTCAACCCTGCGTAACGGGTGAGCATACACCATTCATCCCCGAAAAAACCATTGGGGGAGGGGATGGTGGTACCGGGTGCGTCGGAATGGCGGACTGCATTTATATCCATGCTTATAAATGCCGAATCACGGATTATGGGTTCTGCCATTTTCAGCTGATGGCGTATTTCCCCGAGGCGGGTAGCGACCTGGTGCTCGTTCTCGATACGGTCCAGCTGTTGCCCTGTGACGAAATAGACCTGGTGACCGATATGACAGGGAATAAAGTGCCCGGTTTTTTCAGGATCCATTATATAATCCAGGTAATTCCTGGAATGGATCTCCTGTTCAGGTTTCACGGCAAAGTCGAAGCGCGGGTCCACGGTAAGAACCTGGTGCGTGCCGGTACGTTTTTCCAGGGCCAGGAAAGCCCCGAAGCTCAGATCCTGTGAGCCCCCTATGAACAGGGGGACAATATCTCTTTCCATCAACTCCAGGGTGATGTCCCTGAGGGCATAATAGGTATCTGAAACCCGCTCTGTAATCTTGAGGTTCCCCAGGTCATATACCTGTATATTGTCATTGATCATCCTGAGCTGGTAGAGCATTCCCCTGACCCGGTCGGGGGCTTCCGCACTTCCTTTGATCAGTGCATTTCCATCCTGGGGAATTCCCACCAGTGCAAGCTGGTGCCTGTCAAGGTCGCGGATGGGGCGGTCGGGTGTATGGATGGAGATGTTCCGGCTGAATGAATGTTCTTCCGGAACAAAATGAAAACGGGGTCTCTCCAGGCTTACAGGATCGAAATAATCATTGAGATCCATGGATACGGGGTTTATTTTTTCCGCCTCCTGGCGGGTTTTTCGGGTGCTTTGGCGATAATCTCCCTGCACTCTTCAAGGCTCAGGTCTTCCGGTTTTTTACTCTTCGGGATCCTGTAGTTCTTTTTCTGGTATGCGATGTAGGGTCCGTACCTCCCGTTCAGCACCTGCAGTTCGGGTTCTTCATTGAAGGTCTTTATCACCTTTTTCTTATCGGCCTCTCTCTTGGCCCTGATGATCTCTATCGCCCGGTCCCGTTCAATGGTGTAGGGATCGTCCCCTTTTTGCAGCGAGTAGAATTTGTTCTGATGCCTGACGTACGGTCCGTACCGCCCGATGGAAACGGTCACGGGTTCCTCCTCGAAGTTTCCGATCTCCCTGGGCAGCCGGAAAAGCTTCAGGGCTTCTTCCAGGGTGATGGTTTCGATGCTCTGTCCTTTCAGAAGGCTGGCGAATTTGGGTTTTTCCTCATCTTCAGCATCTCCCAGTTGTGCCATAGGGCCGTACCTTCCGATCTTCACGTAGACGGGTTTGCCGGTTTCCGGATCGGTTCCCAGCAGTTTCTCGCCTTTGGATTTTTCCGATGTCTCGGCAGTGGTATTGATGCGCTCATGAAAGGGTTCATAGAATCTTTCGATCATTTTGGTCCAGTCCATATTACCCACGGCGATCTCATCGAACTCCTTCTCTACCCTGGCGGTGAAGTTATAATTCATGATGTCCCTGAAGTACTGCTCCAGGAAGTCATTGACGATCATTCCGATGTCGGTTGGGAAAAGCTTGGCCCTTTCGTATCCGGTCTTCTCCTCTTTTTCACTCTTTTTCAGCTTGTTTGCCTCCAATACGAGGTACCGCACCGTCCGGGTGGTACCTTCGCGGTCTTCTTTGACCACGTATTCGCGTTGCTGGATGGTGGATATGGTGGGGGCATAGGTGGAGGGTCTGCCGATTCCCAGTTCCTCCATTTTGCGCACCAGGCTGGCTTCGGTGAAGCGGGGGGGATGAGCGGTATATTTCTGGATGGCCTCCAGCCGTTTGTAACCCAATTTCATATTCTCTTTCATGGGAGGAAGTAATCCCCGGGTCTCCTCTTCCTGCTCGTCATCCCTGGATTCCATGTAAACTTTCAGGAAACCGTCGAAAGTGATCACCTCCCCGGTGGCAATGAACTTTTCTTTCAGGGGCGTTGATTGCGGGTCATTTCCTGAGATCTGGATGTGAACCGTGGTTTTTTCAAGCCGGGCGTCGCTCATCTGGGAGGCTATGGTTCTTTTCCAGATCAATTCATAGAGACGCTGTTCCTGACGGTTTCCGGGGATCTCCCGGGTATTTATATAGGTTGGCCGTATTGCTTCGTGAGCCTCCTGGGCCCCCTGCGACCTGGTGGTAAAGTTGCGGCTCTTGAGGTATTTCTCACCGAAGGCGGAGTTGATTTCCTGTGCAGCCGTGGAGATCGCCAGCTTGGAGAGGTTTACCGAGTCTGTACGCATGTAGGTAATGCGCCCCGATTCATAGAGACGCTGGGCAACCGACATGGTTTGTGCTACCGAAAAACCAAGTTTACGGCTCGCCTCCTGCTGAAGGGTAGAGGTGGTAAAAGGCGGTGCCGGTGATTTTTTTCCGGGTTTCTTTTCGATGGAGGTGACGGTGAAGATGCTCTCTTTGCATTGCTCCAGGAACGATTCGGTCTCTTCCAGGGTGTCAAATTTCCGGGAGAGGTCGGCTTTTATGGTTTGGACCGAACCATTATCTGCAGGCAGGTTGAATAATCCGGTTACCTTAAAATACGCTTTGGGTTTGAAAGTATTGATTTCCCGTTCCCGCTCCACGATAAGCTTTACTGCCACGCTCTGCACCCTTCCGGCAGAGAGGGCCGGTTTCACTTTTTTCCATAGAAGCGGGGAGAGTTCGAATCCCACGAGCCGGTCGAGGATCCTGCGGGCCTGCTGCGCATTTACCAGGTTATTGTCGACCTTGCGCGGGTTTTCAATAGCCTGTTGAATGGCATTTTTGGTGATTTCATGGAAAACGATCCGGTACGTCTTATCCGGGTCCAGCTCCAGTACTTCCTGCAGGTGCCATGCAATGGCTTCCCCTTCGCGGTCTTCATCGGAGGCGATCCAGACCTTCCTGGCTTCAGCGGCAAGTTTTTTCAGTTCGCTGACCACCTTTTTCTTATCATTGGATATGACGTATTGGGGCTTAAAATTGTGTTCGGTATCGATTCCCAGGTTCTTTTTAGCCAGGTCACGAACATGGCCATAACTCGACTTCACCAGGTAATCCTTCCCCAGAAACCGCTCTATGGTTTTAGCTTTTGCGGGGGATTCGACAATTACCAAATTTTCAATCATTTTCAGTACACTCCATCGTTAGGTGAAAGATCACAAAATTAAAGGAATTGATTAACAATCGATCAAAAATTTCAATATAAAATAATTGTTATTTTTGTGTCAAACAAAATCCATCATGCCTGATAAAGCGGATAGATCCAACCTGTACCTTATTATTTTATGGTCGGTTTACGGTGCCGTGCTGCTTACGATCATCATCCTTTTTATCCTTATTGCCAGGGGTAAGATGGGCTTTATGCCCACCTTCGAGGAGCTTGAAAACCCACAGACCAATCTTGCCTCGGAGATCTATACAGACAGTTCGGAGGTGCTTGGAAAGTTTTTCGTGGAGAACCGTACGTTCGTGGATTACGAGGATCTTTCGCCCCACCTGGTAGATGCCCTGATAGCTACGGAAGATGTGCGGTACTACCGCCACTCGGGGATTGATATACGGAGCTTGTTCCGCGTAGCGATAAAAACCGTACTGCTCCGTCAGGAAGCAGGCGGGGGAAGCACCATTTCCCAGCAGCTGGCCAAGAATCTCTTCCCGAGGGACACCACCTACAGGAAAACCAAACTGGGACGAGCCGTGCATATGGCGGTCGTGAAGTTCAAGGAGTGGAACACGGCCGTGCGGCTTGAGCGCAGTTATACAAAAAACGAGATCATTGTCATGTACCTCAATACCGTGCCCTTTGGCGGCGATGCGGTGGTAGGGATTAAATCGGCAGCCAGAACATTTTTTGAGACCACCCCCGATTCCCTGAAGCAGGAGGAGGCTGCTATACTGGTGGGCATGCTTAAAGCTCCCTCCCTGTATAATCCCTACCGGAATCCTGAGCGGGCGAAAGAGCGAAGGAATATTGTTCTCAGCCAGATGGTGAAGTATGAATACCTGGATACGCTGACCGCAGATTCGCTCAGAAAGTTGCCGGTGGAAGCGGAGTTCAATGTGGCCGGACATACTCAGGGACTGGCGCCCCATTTCCGTACCTACCTGAGGGTGATAATGAATGCCGACAAACCCTCCCGGGATGAATATCCAAGCTGGGGTTACGAAACGTTTAAACGCGATTCCCTGCGCTGGTTTAACGATCCCCTCTATGGGTGGATCCATAAAAATCCCAAGGCGGATGGGACGGAGTACAACCTTTACCGCGACGGGTTGCAGATCTACAGCACCATCAATATGAAGATGCAGCAATATGCCGAATCATCTCTGGAGGAGCATCTGAAGGAGTACCTGCAACCTGCATTTTTCAGGGAGAAGGAGGGACGAACCGATGCACCTTTCGAGGGGGTCAGCGATAAGGAGATGGAGCGGATTATGATGCGGTCGGTGAGGCAATCGGGTCGCTATCGCAGGTTGCGCAGTGAAGGTGTTTCGGAGGACTCCATCATGATAAGCTTCAGGACACCGGCCGAGATGCGCGTATTTTCCTGGAGCGGACATGTGGATACGGTAATGACTCCCATGGATTCGATCAGGTACTACAAGCACTTCCTGCGTTCAGGATTTATGGCTATGGAGCCACAGTCAGGTCATGTAAAAGCGTATGTTGGGGGGCACAATTACCGCTATTTCCAGTATGATCATGTAACCATGGGGCGCCGCCAGGTGGGATCTACCGTGAAACCGTTTCTTTACCTGTTGGCCATGCAGGAGGGTGTTTCACCCTGCAAGCAAATTCCCCTGGTGCCCATTCAGTTCGAGGTCAATGATTCTGTCTATACCCCGAACGCACCGGGTCGCAATCAGCATGCCGGCAAATACGTGAGCCTGAAATGGGGTCTTGCCAACTCTCATAACTGGGTATCTGCCTGGCTTTTTAAGAACTACAACCCGGAAAGCATTATCCAGCTCATGCGGAACATGGGGATCTCTTCCCATATTGACCCGGTACCTTCCATGATCTACGGTCCGTCCGATATCTCCCTGGAGGAGATGGTCGGGGCCTTTAACACCTTCTCCAACCAGGGCATCTATGTCACTCCCACTTATGTGACGCGCATCGAGGACCGGTATGGAAATGTAATATCCACCTTCCAGGCTCGTGAGCGGGAGGCGATCAGCGAAGAGACTGCTTTCCTGATGCTTACCCTGCTCAGGGGAGTGGTGGACCGGGGTACAGCCGGGAGATTGCGGTATGTCTACAATTTCACGGGAGAGATTGCCGGGAAAACCGGTACAACCCAGAATCAGAGCGACGGCTGGTTCATGGGGATTACCCCGAAACTGTCGGCAGGTGTATGGGTTGGGGGAGAGGACCGGTCCATCCATTTCGACGAACTGGGGATGGGAGCCGGCAGCAATATGGCGCTTCCCATCTGGGGGAAATTCTTTGAAAAAGTCTATGCCGACTCCACCCTGGGCATTACGCAGGAAGATTACTTTGAGAAACCGCCGGGCTTCCAGGTGAACCTGGATTGCCCCGACATTTCCGAAACACCTTCCGGCAACGATTTCAGTGGTTTTTAGGAGTATTAACCCGGTACGGAATCCAGCAATTTCTGGGTATAAGGCGATTGGGGGTTCGTGTAGATCGTTTCAGCGTCCCCTTTTTCCACGATCGTACCGTTCGACATAATGATCATCCTGTCTGACATATACCGCACAATGGTAAGGTCATGGGAGATGAAGATATAAGTTAATCCATACCGCTCTTTAAGGTCGTTCAACAGGTTCAGCACCTGGGCCTGTACACTTACATCCAGGGCCGATACACTTTCATCCAGTACCAGAAATTCGGGCTCACATGCCAGGGCGCGCGCAATTCCGATCCGTTGCCTTTGTCCGCCCGAGAATTGGTGCGGGTACATTTCGACTGCAGAGGAAGGGAGTCCCACCTGGTGGAGTAACTCTTCGCATCGCTGTCTGCGTTGCCGGGCACCATGCACCAGGTGATGGACCCGCAGGGGTTCGGTTATGATATTGCCTGCGGTCATACGGGGATTAAGGGATGAATAGGGGTCCTGGAAGACGATCTGAATCCGGGAACGGACTTTCCGCATGGCGGAGGGTGACAGGGTATGAAGGGGAAGGCCATCGTATTCAATTTGACCGCTCCGAGTTTCTACCAGGCGCAGGATCGCTCTTCCCAGTGTAGTTTTACCGCAACCCGACTCACCCACCAGGCCCAGTGTCTCTCCACGGAGCACCTCGAAGGAGACCGATTGAACAGCGCGCACCCCCTGATTTTTGCGACGACCCCGGAATACTACCTCAAGGTCATGGACCCTCAGGAGCGGTTCCCGCCGATTCAACCTTTCCCGGTGGTCTGTTGGCGCGATATGATTTAATTCCGGTTGCAGAGATTGTGATTCCGCCAGAGGAGTTTTTACTCCTCCTTTTTCATAAGATTTCACTTCTTCTCTTCCGGGGCTTTTTGCTTCTTCCTTTGAGGCTTTTGTATCTTTTTTCTGCGGGTTTGCCCGGATGACCGACTGCACGGTAGGGAGTCGGTACGGTTTCTCCCCCGGCAAAGGTTTGCAGGCGAGCAGGCCACGGGTATAGCCGGTTGTTGGGTGATTCAGGAGTGCGGAGGTCTCATTCTCCTCCACGATCGTCCCCTGGTACATCACCGCGATCCGGTCGGCGATCTGTTTGATCACCATGAGGTCGTGGGATATGAACAGCACACTGAGGTTGTATTTCTCCTGCAGGGAAGCCAGCAGATCCAGGATGCTTTTCTGGACAGTTACATCCAGGGCGGTGGTAGGTTCATCGGCGATGAGCAGATCGGGGGAGGTAGCCAGTGCCTGGGCGATCATCACCCGCTGGCGCTGACCTCCAGACAGGGTATGGGGCCAGGCCCTGTAGATGCGTCTGACGTCAGGCAGTTTCACCTCCCGGAATAGCTCCAGGATCCTTTCCCTGGCCTGTTTGCGGGAATATCCCCTGTGCACGCGCAGGGTTTCGGCAGCCTGCTTACCGCAGCGTATGGAGGGATTAAGCGAAGTCATGGGTTCCTGGAAGATCATGCCGATCCGTTCGCCGCGAACCCGGTTCAGTGCACGTTGATCCAGGTTGGTGAGGGGTACCGGGGTTCCCCCTGTATGGAAGGTGATGGTTCCGGAGGTGATCCGGAGGGTTGGTGCCAGGAGGGCGGGTACAGAGAGTGCTGTAAGCGTCTTTCCCGATCCCGATTCCCCAACGAGTCCGACCACCCGGCCCCTTGGGATCTCCAGGTTGACGTTTTTTACCAGTTCGTTCTCTTTGTGCTTTATGGTAAGTCCTTCAATGGTCAGCAGAGGCTCATCCATTCCCATATTTTTTACGGTACACGATTACCTTGTTGCCGATCAGTTCAAGGTTCCAGGAGGGATGAAGGAGGTGCTCTGCATGCCGGTAGTAGAGCAGGGTTCTTACACTGGTTTGCCGGTTCCGGTTTCCCTCTTTGAACTCTCCGCTGAATTCGTAACTGATGGAGTACTTATGATTTTCATGATAGATACGGATGATCTCCGTGACGGTGGCGATCACCCGGTAAACCTCTCCGCGGTTGGTCTCGCTGTACTCATCATCAAACTCATCACTGATCACGCTGAAATTGATAATGTTCTCCAGGTAATTTTCCTTTTTTTTCGCAAAGAGCACCTCGTACCGGAGTCCGCTTTCACTCTCAAAATAGTAGGTCGATCCGGAGACGATAGAGGGAGGTTCGATGGGATAGGGTGGTACGGTATGTCTGAAATCATCCTTCAGCAGGGGCTTTTCAATATGTTCGGATGAGGTATTCATCAGCCAAAGAGGTGTTTGGGGAGTTCCTGGATACGGGACAGGCGGATGGTCTCGATCTCTTTGCCACGCCCGATCCCTTTTTCGTTGAATTCCGATACATAGATCTTCCTGAATCCCAGTTTATGCGCTTCAGTAAGCCGTTGATCCATGCGGCTGGCGGGCCTGATCTCCCCGGAGAGACCCACTTCCCCGGCAAAGCAGACCTCTTTATCCAGGGCGATATCGGCAGCGGAACTGAGGATTGCGGCTACGATGGCCAGGTCGGCAGCCGGATCCTCCACGCGCAATCCGCCGGCAACATTCACGAAAACATCTTTGGTCGAGAGTTTGAACCGGGCCCGCTTTTCCAGCACAGCCAGCAGCATGTTAAGCCGTCGTGTGTCAAACCCGTTTGAGGTACGTTGCGGTGTGGCGTAGGCGGCGTAACTGACCAGGGCCTGGGTCTCCACCATGAGGGGCCGGATCCCTTCGATAATGGAGGCTACCGATGAACCGCTCAGGTCGGCTGATTGCCGGTTCAGCAGAATCTCGGACGGATTAAGGATCTCCCGCAGTCCGTCGTTGCGCATTTCAAAAACTCCCAGTTCGGAAGTGGAGCCGAAGCGGTTTTTGCTGGCCCTGAGGATCCGGTACATGTGGTGGGTATCGCCCTCAAATTGCAGTACAGTATCCACAATGTGCTCCAGCACCTTGGGTCCGGCCAGGCTCCCCTCCTTGGTGATATGGCCGATGAGAATGACAGGGATACCGGTCTGCTTGGCAGTTCGAAGCAGGTGTGCCGCACACTCACGGACCTGCGAGACGCTTCCCGGGGAGGATTCGATCTCCTGGGAGTAGAGGGTCTGTATGGAGTCCACAATGACCAGTCCGGGTTCGGTCTCCCTGATCTGCCGGAGAATCGTCTGCAGGGAGGTCTCGGAGTAGACCAGGGTTTGATCGCTGTTGCCGTGGAGCCGCTCGGCCCGCATCTTCAGCTGGCGCAGACTCTCTTCCCCGGAAATGTAGAGCGTTGAACCGCTGTAACCAAGAGCGATCTGGAGTGCCAGGGTCGATTTACCGATACCCGGTTCACCCCCGATCAGGACCAGCGATCCGGGTACCAGTCCGCCCCCGAGCACCCGGTTGAATTCACCGATGGGAGTGACAGCACGCTCAAGCCGGTCGGAACGTATTTCGGAGATCTTACCCGGTTTGGAACGGTGTGCCGGATCAGGAGCAGGATGCCGGGGAGACTCCTTTTGAATTACCTGTTCTACGAAGGTGTTCCATTCCCCGCAACTGTTACAGCGGCCGATCCATTTGGAGGATTCGGCACCGCAGTTCTGGCATACGTATACTGACTTAGTTTTTGCCATGGCGCGGACAAAGGTTCGGGGTAAAGGTAATAATTAAGGGCGAATCCTGGCCGTCTAGTGCTTTTCAATTTTTTGAATGAGCGAGGAGGAAGAGTGTCCTTTCACAAACGGGATAGTGACGATTTTACCACCATAGGCAGTCACGGTTTCGTACCCGGCGATCTCCTCTTTGCGGTAATCGCCGCCCTTGACAAGCACATCGGGTTTTACCAGGCGGATAAGCTCTGAGGGGGTGTCCTCCGGGAACAGCACAACCATGTCCACCACCTGGAGTGACGCCAGCAGCAGTGCCCGGGTATCCTGGTCTTTTACCGGCCGGTTGGCCCCCTTGAGGCGCCTGACCGATTCATCGGTATTGAGTCCGACCACCAGCATATCCCCCAGGTCACGTGCATCGGCCAGGTAGCTGGCATGTCCCAGGTGCAGAATATCAAAGCACCCGTTGGTAAATACAATTCGATGGGTTGCCCGGAACGACCTGTCCAGCCGGGACGGGAGTTCCTCCCGCTGCACGATCTTTTGCTGTATGATTTTTAGCTGGTTCATTGGGGATCGATTTGAGTAACCGGCCCCGCCGACCGGTTGTTTTTCAGGAACAGGAATACCATGGAAATGCTGCCCATGGCAAGCACCAGCAGCATCTGCGAGGTGTGCTGAAGCGTGGCAAAGGCCACCGCTTCGTCTTTAGGGATCAGGTATACAAACATCAGGCCCCGGGAGACGATCCAGTGGAAAGCACCCAGTCCGCTCTGAACCGGCGCAGACATGCCCATTCCGCCGATTACCAGCAGGAAGATACCGTCCATGAACGTGAGGTGATCGGTTATACCGGGCAGGGCAAACACTACCACCCAGGTCATCATGATGTAATTAAACCATATAAAAAGCGTGTGGAAAAGAAATTCCCATTTCTTTTTCATGCGGAAAACCGTTTTCAGTCCTTCCACAATCCCCTTGATGAAATCCCGTCCTTTCATCACCATATTGAAGCGGTAAAGCTTGTTCCGGTAGATGTAGGCCAGCACTGTGACGGCAATCAGAAAAACCCCTGTGACAGACCAGAAGACTATGGTATCTCCGAAGGTGGTGGAGATTTTATTACGAAGAGGAATGAATATGAAATCGCTGAAGAAGGTCCCGAATTGCTGAAAGCGAGCCAGCATAAGAAGGATCATAATCAGCAGCAACATGATTACATCCAGCGCACGCTCCAGGATCACCGTTCCTATCAGGGAGTCCACCGGGATCTTCTCCTTTTTACTCAGGGTTACGCAACGCGTGATCTCCCCGATCCGGGGAAATGCAAAATTGGCCAGGTATCCGAACATCAGGGCATGATAGGTACTCCAGAATACGGGTTTCCGGTTAAGCGCTTCAATGCTGATCAGCCATCGCCTTGCCCTGCTCAGGTAGGCAAGGATGGCAAACAGGAAGGAGAGGAGAACCCATCCATAGTTTGCATGGAGGATCACCTCTTTCAATTCATCAAAGTCAATACCCCGGAAGGCAAAGTAGAGCAAGATTATGCTCAGCCCCAGGAAGGCCAGGAAACGAAGTGTTTGGAGGATTTTTTTTCTCAAGGCGAAGTCAGATCAATTTGTTGGTAGTGGTGTCGGGGAAGATCATAACCGGCTGAAAAGATCTTGCTTCTTCAAAATCCATGGAGGCATAGGAGATAATGATCACGATATCACCAACTGCCACCTTACGGGCGGCCGGACCGTTCATGCAGATCTGCCCGCTGCCGCGTTCACCTTTGATCACGTAAGTTTCCAGCCGTTCACCATTATTGATATTGACCACCTGGACTTTTTCATTCTCAATGATCCGGGAAGCATCCATCAGTTCTTCATCAATGGTAATGCTGCCCACATAGTTCAGATCGGCTTCGGTTACAGTGACCCGGTGTATTTTCGATTTGACAAGTTCAACGTTCATGGTGCAAAATTAATGAAAATAAATGTTATCAATAAGTCTGACCGCACCTAATTGAACAGCTACGCAACCCACTTTGTTCACCTGTTCATTCCAGGATCTGACAGGATTAAGATCCTGATCATCAACAATTTCAAAATATTCCACCTGCATTTCCGGGTGCTGGTTCAGGGTATCGGTCACCCATTTTTTCAGGGCAGCGGGAGAGAGCTCGTCCTGTTTTTCTCTTGCTTTGCGGAGGGTTCGTGCAATTTCAGGGGCAATCTTCCGCTCCTTTTCCGAAAGTAACCGGTTCCGGGAACTCATTGCCAGACCATCGGGTTCGCGGATGATCGGACAGGGGATGATCTCTACCTCCATCCCCAGTTCGCGGGTGAGTTTGCGAATGACAGCCACCTGCTGGAAATCCTTTTTTCCGAAATAAGCCCGGGTAGGACGGATGATCTCAAAGAGTTTGCTTACCACCTGTGCTACGCCGTTAAAATGGCCCGGACGGTGTTTCCCTTCCATGATGCGGTCAAGGGGTGACAGGTCGAAGGAACGGGTGTCCTCTTCGGGATAGATCTCCTCTAACGGGGGAATGAACACCATGTCCACCGGAAAGTCTTCCAGGATCTTTAAATCCTGCTGCTTGTCCCTGGGATAGCTCTCAAGATCGGCGGGATTATTAAACTGGGTCGGATTTACAAAGATACTTACAACCACCCGCTCATTCTCCCTGCAGGCACATTCCACCAGGGACAGGTGACCCCGGTGGAGGGCTCCCATGGTTGGTACAAAACCAATGGTGCACCCCTCCTCCAGCACCGACCCGGCATAGGCTGCCGCATTATCTCGTGTAGTCAGGATTTCCATAATCAGGGAGCAAAGATAACCAATCCTTTTATCCGTGGTCCTTCTACCCGGATTTTTGATCGCTCCAAAATGATCAGCAACAGACCTGTTCAGCGATAGTATCTGTTTGTGGTCATGCAGAAATGTTAAGACAGTCAGCTCCTTGAGGTATCAATAATTTTTAGTAAATTTGCACGTCTAAAACAAGTCCTGCAGATAATGGAAAGTGTAAAAGTTTTATTTGTTTCCCAGGAGATTACCCCCTACCTGCCCGAAAATGAGATGTCACATATCGGAAGATATTTACCCCAGGGCATTCAGGATACCGGGAAAGAGATACGAACTTTTATGCCGCGATACGGCAACATCAATGAGCGGAGAAACCAGTTGCATGAAGTGATACGCTTATCCGGTATGAACCTGATCATTGATGATACCGATCACCCGTTGATCATCAAGGTAGCTTCTATACAATCGGCCCGCATGCAGGTCTATTTCATTGATAATGAAGACTATTTCAGTCGAAAATCTATGGTAAAAGATGGCAGCGGCACGCATTATAAAGACAATGATGAACGGATGATCTTTTTCGCACGCGGTGTCCTGGAGACGGTTCGTAAGCTTCGATGGTCGCCTGACCTGGTTCATTGCCATGGCTGGTTTACCTCGCTGGTTCCCCTCTACCTTAAGAAAGCCTACCGGGAAGATCCCCTCTTCTCCACCTCCAGGGTGGTTTTCTCACTGTATGATAACGGGTTTGAAGAACCGCTGGACCACCGTTTCCATGAAAAAGCGATGCTTGACGGGGTGAGCAAAGAGGATCTCTCCACGGTTCATGAGCCCACCTATGAAAACCTGGTTAGACTGGCCCTGCAGCATTCCGATGCATCCATCCAGGGCAGTCCGAACCTGCCCGACGGGGTAATGGGTGCGGTCACCGAGTCAGGGAAGCCATTCCTGGAATACCAGTCGCCGGAAGAATATATCGGGGAATATTCCGTTTTTTATGATAAAATCCTTAATTCCTAACGCAGCGTAATATGATGAAGCAATTGACAGGGGCGGACCAGATGATGATACGCTTCCGACTACGAATGATAATTCTCATCCCCTTCCTTCTATTTATGATCTCCTCGTGTGAACCTGATGAAAACAACCTGGGGGTGGATCTGTTGCCCCCGGGAGACAGTATATCGCTTTATACCGACACGATCCTGGATTTTGAGACTTCCCTGGTGATGGCCAACCCGGTAATCACTTCCGTTAATAGAAATAACATTGACACAGAGCGTGAATACCTGCTGGGCAGTATGAGTGACTCGGCATTTGGAACCGCGAAGGCCGACATGCTAACCCAGTTCAACATATTCACCGAGGCAGAATTCGGAACGGAACCCGTTATCGATTCGGTGGTGTTGTGGCTCCATGTGGGGAGTGTGGAAGGAGATTCTGCGAAAACCATGCAGCTCAGTGTATATGAATCCTTTGAACAGCTCTCTTATGACAGCATCTACTACCACACCTATACGCCGGACGGGAATTTTAATCCGGTTCCCCTTGTGCAGGAGCAGGTGGAGCTGATTGCTGACAGCACCTATGAGTTTGTCATCGAGGATGAAGATTTTTATGATAAAATTGTCGCGGCAGCCACCGATTCGGTGTTTGTAAGTGACTCCCTGATGAAATCGGTTTTCCGGGGCCTTTACATCACGGTTGAACAGGTAACCGGTGGAGGTGCATTTGCCGGTCTGCAGATGGCAGCTCCCACATCACGGCTGGGATTCCGGTATCTGCCCGATAGCGTGGGTATCGATACGGCGGAGTATATCGACTATGACTGGTACAGCATGCGGTTTGATGAATCCAGTGCACAGAAGGTAAACATGTTCACCCACGATTACACCGGGACACCGCTGGCAAATCTAATCAATAATCCGGATGCCGATTCCCCGATTGGTTATATCCAGGGAATGGGAGGGGTCAACATGCGGGTTACTGTGCCCGGACTCAAAGATATGCTGGACAGCCTGGTGACCATCAACCAGGCCCGACTGGTATTCCAGGTGGTTCCCGATTCTGTTTCAGGGATCGCGGTGGAAGATTACCCGGAACGGACCATGCTGGTCAGGGAGATCGCTGAAGGGAAAGAGCAGGTGATCTACGATTACATGATCAATTCCACCGCCTCCTCCTTTGGAAAATTAACAAGGGTCATCGGTTCCAGTGCATTTCTCGATGCCGGTTATGAATATCCTTTCAGGCTTATGCGTCATTTCCAGTCGGTATTATCCAGCGACCTGGAAAATGACAGTTTCATCCTCCGGATATACAATCCCGCCAGTACAGGAAAATTTATCAAAGTATGGAGCAACCATTCCGGGGAGGAGCAGCGTCTTAGACTGGAACTCATTTATTCGAGACTTTAAGTGTATGTGTGGAATAGTTGGTTATATCGGTGCGAAGAATGCGTACCCCATTCTTCTTAAAGGACTTCAAAGATTGGAATATCGCGGATACGACTCGGCGGGGGTCGCGTTGCAGAACGATACGACTCAAATCTATAAAAAGAAGGGAAAAGTATCGGATCTTGAAGATTATGTAACGGGAAAGAATATTACGGGTTCCATCGGAATCGGTCATACCCGCTGGGCAACCCATGGCGAACCCAATGACATCAACGCTCATCCTCATCACTCCCAGAACGGACTCTTCACCCTTATTCACAATGGGATTATAGAAAACTACACCTACCTTAAGAACAGCCTGGAGGAACAGGGAGTGCGTTTTTACAGTGATACCGATACCGAAGTGCTGGTCAATCTAATTGAGTACATTTACCAGGCCCAGAAGGTAACTGCAGAGATTGCGGTTCGCCTGGCACTATCCAAGGTGGTGGGGGCGTACGGACTGGTGATTCTTTGCAGAGAAGAGCCGGATAAGATCATTGCTGCCCGCAACAGCAGTCCGCTTGTAATCGGACTGGGCGATAACGAGTATTTCCTGGCTTCCGATGCTACCCCGATCATCGAATATACCGACCGGGTGATCTACCTGAACAACGATGATGTAGCGATCATAAAGCGCGACGAGCTCATTTTAAAAAACCTCAAGAACGACATTTTGGAACCCCATGTTCAGAAACTGGACCTGGGTATCTCGGAAATTGAAAAAAACGGGTACGATCATTTCATGCTCAAGGAGATTTTTGAGCAGCCCCGTTCCATTAAGGACACATTCCGCGGGCGGCTGCAACCCGATCAGAACCAGATCAAGCTGGGTGGGCTGCATGAGGTAACCGATAAATTGCTTGAGGCCAAACGGATCATTATTGTTGCCTGCGGTACTTCCTGGCATGCCGGACTGGTAGGGGAGTACCTTTTTGAGGACCTGGCAAGGGTGCAGGTGGAGGTGGATTATGCCTCTGAATTCAGGTACCGTAACCCCGTGATCAATCCGGATGATATCGTTATTGCCATCAGTCAGAGTGGCGAGACCGCCGATACCCTGGCCGCCATTCATCTTGCCAAAGAGGCTGGAGCTACTGTGCTGGGGATATGCAACGTGGTGGGTTCGTCTATCTCCAGGGAGACTCACGCAGGAGTTTACACCCATGCAGGTCCGGAGATCGGTGTGGCTTCCACCAAGGCGTTTACCGCGCAGGTGACCGTGCTATCCATGATGGCCCTGATGATCGGGAGGAAAAAAGAGCTCATCAGCCGGGAACGATTTGCCACATTGCTGAATGAACTGGAGGAGATTCCGTCAAAAATAGAAACGATCCTGGAACAGAACGATCATTTCCATAAGATCGCTGATATCTACAAGAGTGTATCCAATGCCCTCTACCTGGGAAGGGGAGTATCCTACCCGGTTGCCCTGGAAGGGGCTCTGAAGTTGAAAGAGATCTCCTACATACATGCGGAGGGATACCCCGCCGCAGAGATGAAGCACGGTCCGATTGCCCTGATCGATGAGAACATGCCGGTGGTATTTATTGCCACCAAAGACAACTCCTACGAAAAGATCGTCAGCAACATACAGGAGGTGAAAGCAAGGAACGGGATTGTGATCGCTATTGTAACAGAAGGGGACGATGCCATTGAGAGAATGGCCGATCACGTGATTGAGATCCCCCCCACCGATCCGACCCTGATCTCGCTGCTCTCGGTAATTCCACTGCAACTTATTGCTTACCATATTGCGGTGATGCGCGGGTGCAACGTGGACCAGCCCCGCAATCTGGCCAAATCAGTGACCGTAGAATAGGAAGGAATCATTTAAAGATCCCATTCTGTAGAAGCATGAACAGGTGCATTTTTATTAGCATCAGTTACTTCCCATACTGTTTTTCATAGTAAGAGACATAGGCACCGGAGGTGACATGGTCGAGCCAGGTTTCGTGCTCCAGGTACCACTCCACCGTCTTTTCCAACCCCTCTTCAAAGGTGACCGAGGGCTGCCAGCCCAGTTCCCGTAAGATTTTGGAACTGTCTATCGCATACCGCCTGTCGTGCCCTGCCCGGTCTTTCACAAAGGTGATCAGGGAGGCGCAGCTTCCGGGATCCCTCTCCAGTTTTTGGTCCATGATGGAACACAGCAGCCGGATCAGTTCAATGTTCCTCCATTCATTATTACCCCCGATGTTGTAGGTTTCACCGGGTTTCCCACGATGATAAACCACATCGATGGCAGCAGCATGATCCTCCACGTAGAGCCAGTCCCGGATATTCTCCCCTTTTCCGTAAATGGGAATGCTTTTCCGGTGTTTGATATTGTTGATGGCCAGGGGTATCAATTTCTCGGGGAACTGGTGAGGTCCGTAATTGTTGGAGCAATTGGAGATTACCACCGGGAGTCCGTATGTATTGCGATAGGCCCTTACCAGGTGATCGGAGCTGGCCTTGGAGGCTGAGTAGGGACTTCTCGGATCATACGGTGTATCCTCTGTGAAGTAGCCGGTCTCTCCCAGGCTGCCGTAGACCTCATCGGTGGAGATATGGTAGAAGAGGTGTTCGCCATCGTTCCAGCTGGTCCGGCAGGCATTCAGAAGGTTCACTGTCCCCTCGATGTTCGTTTTGATAAATGCCAGCGGATCGCTTATGGACCGGTCAACATGAGATTCCGCGGCCAGGTGGATCACCCCGTCAACGGAATGTTCTTCAAAAAATTGATCCACGAACGCAGCATCGGTGATGTCGCCCCGGATAAAGCGGTAGTTTTCCGCATCCTCCAGGTCCTTTAAATTCTCCAGGTTACCCGCATAGGTGAGGGCATCCAGGTTGATGATCCGGTATTCGGGATGATTTGTCACAAAACGGCGAACCACGTGTGATCCGATAAAACCGGCTCCTCCGGTAATGACAATGGTTTTCATGGGTACTGTTTTTATAATCCGCGGTAATGTTTCTCCCAGTTCCAGGCCGATCGCAGGGAATCCTCCAGGGAGGCCTCTGCTTTCCATCCCAATACCTTATTGGCCAGCGATGTATCGGCATACACCTGTTCCACGTCTCCCTCCCTGCGTCCGGTAACCTTATAGTTCAGAGACTGACCCGTTGCTTTCTCAAAGGCATGGATCATCTCGAATACCGATACCCCCCTGCCGGTTCCCAGGTTAAAGACCTCGAAACCCGAATCGTTCTCTCCCCCGATCATGCGTTCTATGGCAACCACGTGGGCCCGGGAGAGATCCACCACGTTGATGTAATCGCGAATGGCCGAACCATCCGGTGTATTGTAATCGTCCCCGAACACTTTCAGCTCTTCCCTCATTCCTGCAGCGGTCTGGGTGATAAACGGAACGAGGTTATTGGGAACCCCCGACGGCAGTTCCCCGATCAGGGCTGAAGGGTGGGCCCCGATGGGATTGAAATATCGAAGTGAAATGTAACGGATCTCCGGGTGAGGCACCCTGAAATCCTGCATGATCTGCTCGGCAATCTGCTTGGTATTGCCGTAGGGTGAGTTGGCCTTTTTAACCGGGGCCTTTTCTGTAACCGGCAATTGATCGGGTTCCCCGTATACCGTGCAGGAAGAAGAGAAGACCATGCTTTTCACACAGTAAACCTGCATTCCTTCCAGCAGGTTGATCAGGGCATTGAGGTTGTTCCTGTAATACTCCAGGGGCAGATCCACGCTTTCCCCCACCGCTTTGAGCGCCGCAAAATGGATCACCGCGTCCAGGTTAAGATGTTTCCTGAAGATGCCCAGGGTAGCTTCCCGGTCCCTGAGATCGGTCTTTTCAAATTTGGGCTTTTTGCCGGTGATGGCAGCAACCTGGTCCAGCACCTCGATCGAGGAGTTGGAGAGGTTGTCAACGATCACCACTTCATGGCCTGCCTGCTGAAGTTCTACAACGGTGTGTGACCCGATATAACCCGTTCCGCCTGTAACCAGAATTTTACTCATAGACCTGTTTTATAAACTCCAATAGTGTAATTCCTGAATCTTGTTTCTGAATACCCCTTTCAGGTCCACGATCAGTGCATCTCCCGAGGTGATCGACTTGAAATACGATTCATCCAGGGAGACATACTTATCATGGTTGACCGCCAGGATCACCGCCTGGTAGGGACCTTCGATGGATTCCTTCAGTTCGAATCCATACTCTTCCCTGACCTCAACCGGGGATGCGTAGGGATCCACCACATCCACACCGATTCCAAATTCACTCAGCTCGTAGACCAGTTCAGCGACCTTGGAATTCCGTATATCACTCACATTCTCCTTGAAGGTGGCACCCATGACCAGCACCCGGCTTTCGGTGAGGTTGCCAAACAGGTTGGAGATCTTCACTGCCATCCTCTTGGCTACGTAAGCCGACATGCCGTCATTGATGCTTCGCCCCGAGTTGATGATCTGTGCATGATGACCGTACATGGCAGATTTAAAGGTGAGGTAATAGGGATCCACACCGATGCAATGCCCTCCTACCAGTCCGGGAAAGAAATTCAGGAAGTTCCATTTTGTTCCTGCAGCTTCAAGCACCTCGAAGGTATTGATGTTCATTTTATCGAAGATCATGGAGAGTTCGTTCATAAAGGCGATATTGATATCCCGCTGGGTATTCTCAATGATCTTGGCCGCCTCCGCAACCTTGATGGAACTGGCCCGGTGGACTCCCGCCTTGATCACCAGTTCGTAGGTGCGGGCAATCTCCTCCGCCGATTCGGCATCGCACCCGGATGTCACCTTGGTGATCTTTGTCAGCGTGTGCTTTTTATCACCGGGATTGATCCGTTCCGGGGAAAACCCCACTTTGAAATCACCGATGATATCCAATCCCGAGGTCTTTTCCAGCAAGGGAATACAATCCTCCTCGGTACATCCCGGGTAAACCGTGGATTCATATACCACATAATCCCCTTTCCCAAGCACCTTTCCCACCATTTCGGTGGCGCTTAAAAGCGGATGCAGGTCGGGTTTTTTATGCTCATCGATGGGGGTGGGGACGGCCACCACATAGAATGACGCCCCTGCAATGTCCTCGATCGAAGAGGTGAAGGTGATGTCACACCCCTCGAAAGCTTCCGGAGGAAGCTCCTGGCTGGGATCTTCTCCCCTTTTCATCTTCTCCACGCGGTCTGATTTGATATCGAACCCGATCACTTTGACTTTTCGTGCAAACTCCAGTGCAATCGGCAAACCGACATATCCCAGTCCGATCACCGCCATAGTCGCTTTCTTATCAACTAACTCCTGATACATGGGCAATTTTTATTTCGTATATAGCTATTATCTAAAGTTTTTCAAGGGATTCACAGGAACATCTTCAACCTTCACAGGGTGCCTGCTATTCTGTTTGATTTGTTAAGGAACTTGCCTGGCAAGGGGGTGATAATCCCCTTTGAGTCCGACCGGGGTCGAATTTCGTATGGTGTATACCGTTTGTATCGACTTCCGGGCAGCTTCCACTCCAAATCCCTTTCCGGATAGTATTTCCTGGTAGGATATGGTGTGAAGATCGGTAAAGCCTCCGCTGAATTCAATCTCCTCTCTGTCAACCCTGATCGACCGGTAGGTGCGCTGACCCTTTTCCCTGACCTCCCGGGGCAGGTCTTGCGAATCAATGCTGAGGAACCAGCGAACCCGCGCCTTTTCCAGTTCGAGTGTTCCTGCCGCTTTGTCCTCATCCAGTACCTGCACCACGTTCTCTTTTGCATCCCCGAAGATCCAGGTGAGCATGTCGAAGAAGTGCACCCCGATATTGGTGGCGATCCCGCCCGATTTATGTACGTCACCCTTCCATGAAAAGTGGTACCAGTTTCCCCGGCTGGTGATATAGGTCAGGTCGATATCATGCATGGCGTCATTCGGTTGCTCATCGATCTTTTTCTTCAGCTCCAGGATGGAGGGGTGGTGACGAAGCTGCAGGATGTTGAACACCCTGTGACCGGTCTCCTTCTCGTAGTCGATGAGGGCGTCAATATTCCATGGATTGAGCACAAGGGGTTTCTCGCATATGGCATCGGCCCCGTTCCTGAGGGCAAAGCGGATATGCGAATCATGCAGGTAATTGGGGGAGCAGATCGACACATAATCAACCCTTGTTCCTTCCCGGTTCAGCTTGGCTATGTGCCGGTCGAACCGCTCAAATTCCACGAAAAAATCCATTTCGGGGAAGTAGGAATCAACGAAACCCACACTGTCAAACCGGTCCAGCGAAGCAACCAGAAGGTTACCGGTATCTTTGATTGCTTTCACGTGACGTACGGCGATATAACCGGCAATCCCTATCAGGGCAAAATTCTTTTTCTCCATTTGTTCAGGTTAACTTTCGTACTTGGTTGTTTTCCAGTTTGTATTGCTCCCCGCTTTCCGGACACGCGGCCAGGCCGCTTTCATTGAAAGTAAGACGGTGGCCGTATTCGCTCATCCAGCCGGCGTGCCGTGCGGGATTCCCCACAACCAGTGAATAGGGTTTTACCTCCCTGGTGACTACCGCGCCTGCACCAATGAACGCATAGGGACCGATATTGTTCCCGCATACGATCGTGGCGTTGGCCCCGATGGAGGCTCCTTTTCCCACCAGGGTTTGCTCGTATTGTCCGCGCCTGACCACAGCGCTTCGCGGATTGGTCACATTGGTAAATACCATGGAGGGACCAAGGAAGACATCATCTTCGCAGGTAACACCGGTGTAGATCGAAACATTGTTCTGTACCTTCACATTGTTTCCCAGGACCACTTCGGGGGATACCACCACGTTTTGCCCCAGGTTGCAGTTCTTTCCAAGGACGGCGTTTTTCATAATGTGGGTGAAGTGCCATATTTTGGTTCCTGCACCAATGGAACAACCCTCATCAATTACGGCGGTTTCGTGTGCAAAATAGGCTTTTTCCATAACCGGTCATTTAAAAAATCCTTTAACAGCATCCGTAACAGCCTCCAGCTGATCCTGTTCCATCTCGGTATGCACGGGCAGACTGAGCACCCGTTCACACATGGCCTCGGTCACCGGAAAATCTCCTTCCCGGTACCCCAGATCGGCATACGCCTTTTGCACGTGCAACGGCACAGGGTAATAGATCATCGCGGGAATATTGTGTTCCTGCAGGTGGGATTTCAAGGCGTCCCGCTTCCCATGAGCCACCTGGAGGGTATATTGATGATATATATGGGTGGAGAAGGGGCTTTTAGCCGGAACGGAAAGTTCAGGCAGATCCCCCAGTGCCCGGTCATAGAAGGCGGCTACCTTCTGCCGGGCTTCATTATAGGCATCGAGATACTGCAGCTTGACCCGAAGGATGGCCGCCTGGAGTGTGTCCAGCCTCGAGTTGACCCCCACATAGTCGTAATGGTACCGCTTTTTCATACCATGGTTTACCAGGGCCCCGATTTTTTCTGCCAGCTTCTCGTCCGAAGTGAACAGTGCGCCACCGTCCCCGTAAGCCCCCAGGTTTTTACTGGGGAAGAAAGAGGTGCATCCGATTTCACCCAGCGTCCCGGCTTTCTGTACCTGTCCGTTTTCAAACCGGTAACCGGTACCCAGGGCCTGGGCTGCATCTTCGATTACATAGAGCTGGTTTTCGCGGGCCAGGGAGCGTATCGGTTCCATGTGGGCAGACTGTCCAAAGAGGTGGATTGGCACAATGGCACGGGTTTTTGGAGTGATGGCTTTCTCAATAAGGCCGGGATTCATGTTGAAGGTATGCGGATCAATGTCCACCAGGACCGGCTTCAATCCCAGGAGCCTGATCACTTCAATGGTAGCGATGAAGGTAAAGGGGGTGGTGATCACCTCATCGCCGGGTTCCAGGTCCAGCGCCATCATGGCCACCTGCAGGGCATCGGTGCCATTACCGCAGGCAATGCAGTACGGAACATCCATGTAATCAGCTAACTCCTCCTGGAATGCTTTTACCTCGGGGCCTTTGATGAAAGCTGTTGACTCCAGGACCCGTCCGATCGCTTCATTGATCTCTTCCCGGATCTTCAGGTACTGGGTATGCAGGTCCACCATGCGTATTTCTCTCATGACCTGTGCGCTTTAAATGAAGTACGAAGATAATAATAAAATATGGTCGATTTATGGAATCATGATCACTTTATTGCGTTGATAACTCTGTTCAGAAATCATACCCGGGTTGGATATTCGTCCGTCTATTTATATTACTTTTGTTATAACAGGGAATGACGATTGCCGGGGGAATGTTCCTTTAAACCTACATTGAGATATGGCAACCATTGGCACCTATGTTAAGCAACTCCTTTTAAAGAGAGAGCGTGTTATTCTGCCAGGATTCGGGAACCTGGAGATCGGGGAAGGAACCTCGCGGAAGGAAGAAGGGAGGCTGGATCCGCCCGGGCCCGTGGTCAGGTTTGACGCTGCCTATTCACGGGACGACGGGAAACTGGCTGAAGCGTATGCCGCCGGAGAGGGGATAGACCGGGAAGAGGCGCAGCAGCAGGTGCTCGAACTGGTCGATGCAATCAGGTTTGCGCTGGATCGCGGACTGGAATATACTCTTGAGCCGGTAGGAGTATTCAGGAGGAACGAAGACCACAAAATCTTTTTTACAAAAAATCCCGAATGGGTGATCGATCCAGATCTTTTCGGACTGGAATCCCTGGATCTTCTTGAACTGGAAGAGGAGAAGGATGAGGCCGGGACCGGGGCCGGTCTGCAGGATAAAGCATCGCCCGGGACCCCTGAAGAGGAGCAGGAAGCTCCACCGGGAGAAGCTCGCCAACCGATATCTGAAAAACATACCCCGTCAAAGCAAAAAGAGACACCTATGACCCCATCCAGACCTGCCGCAAAAAAGAGCCGTGCCCCGGTAAACAAATGGAAGATCATCTGGATCGTGACCGGATCACTGATTGCCGTACTGGTTCTTTTTCTGCTGATCCCGGTGAACAACCAGGGTGGGTTCGGACTGGAGTTCGGGAAGGATGGGATTCTGATCAGAGACGGGCAGAACCGGGATGATTCCCCCGGTGAAGAAACGGGAGAAACATCAGCTCCCGGAGCGACAGGATTAAACGGGACCGGAACAGATGAGCCCGGAATGGAGGGGAACGGAAGCGGGGAATCTGCTGCGCAGGGTGTCTCCGCCCCCGGGGAGGAAGGGGAACAAGATGCGGATAAGCCGGTTACCGCTCCCCGCTATTATATTATTGCAGGCAGCTTCGGTGACCTGGACAATGCCACCAGTCTGATGGACGATTTGAAATCCCAGGGATTTCCCGCAGAGTTGATCCGAACCGAGAACCGTATGTACCGGGTGGCTGTTAAATCATACCGCTCCAAAAAACAGGCGATCGATGACCTGGCCTATGTGAAAAAATATACCGGAATGGAGGGTTGCTGGGTACTCTCGCGCTAGTTATTTTGTATATCCTGATTGTACATTTCCTTTTGAAGGGCTATAAAATGGCGTTTATAGCCATACGCTAATTTACCTGGGCCCCGTTTTCTGCTTCGGGGGAAGGCTCTACGAAACGGAGTTTACCGTCCGGGTTCTCCGACAGCAGTAACATGCCGCGTGACTCAATGCCCCGGATCTTACGGGGTGCCAGGTTAACCAGAACGCATACCTTCTTGCCCGGGAGCGCATTGGGTTCATAATATTCAGCAATGCCTGAAATGATGGTTCGCTGATCCAGTCCGGTATCCACCCGCATCCTGATCAGCTTTTTGGTTTTGGCCACTTTTTCAGCCTCCAGGATAGTGCCGACGCGAATATCCATCCCGGTGAAATCCTCGAAGGAAATCTCCTCTTTCTGATCAGCGACAGGCTTTTCTTCTTCCACCGAAACCCGGGTGTTTTGCAGTTTATCCAATTGTTGCTGCACCTGCTCATCTTCTACCTTTTCAAAAAGGAGCGCTGCTTTATTTACCTGGTGCCCGCTCTCCAGCAGGTCGCTTTCCCCCACCTGTTTCCAGCGTGTCTCTCCGAAGTTGATAAACTCCCTGAGGCGCTGCATGGAGAAGGGTAGGAAGGGATCAAGCAGAATGGTGAGGTTGGCCGTGATCTGCATGGCGATGTTGAGAATGGTTTTTACGCGTTCTTCATCGGTTTTGATCAGTTTCCATGGTTCGGTGTCGGCCAGGTACTTGTTGCCGAGCCTGGCCAGATCCATGGCATATTTTACCGCCTCCCGGAACCGGAAGGCATCCAGGCTTTTCTCCACCGACCGGGCGATGGTTTCAATGGAGGAGAGGGTTTCCCGGTCAAAATTGGTCAGCTCCTGACGGGCAGGAATTTTGCCATCAAAATACTTGTTGGTCAATACAATAGCCCGGTTCACAAAATTACCCAAAATAGCCACCAGTTCATGGTTATTGCGGTTCTGGAAATCTTTCCAGGTAAAGTCGTTGTCTTTGTTTTCCGGGGCGTTGGCGCAGAGAACATATCGCAGGACATCCTGCTTACCGGGAAAATCCTCCAGGTATTCATGGAGCCAGACTGCCCAGTTACGGGAGGTGGAGATCTTATCATTTTCCAGGTTCAGGAACTCATTGGCCGGTACGTTATCGGGCAGTATGTAGGATCCCTCCGCTTTCAGCATGGCGGGAAAAATAATGCAGTGAAATACGATGTTATCTTTCCCGATGAAGTGGATCAACCGGGTGTCGTCACTTTTCCAGTATTTCTCCCAATCGGGCGTAAGTTCCCGGGTTGCGGAGATGTAGCCGATCGGGGCGTCAAACCATACATAGAGTACTTTACCTTCTGCATTTTCAAGGGGTACCGGCACTCCCCAGTCCAGGTCACGGCTGACTGCCCTTGGCTGAAGCCCCTGGTCGAGCCACGACTTGCATTGTCCGTATACATTGGGCTTCCACTCCCTGTGTTCTTCCAGGATCCACTGGCGCAGCCAGGGCTCATACTGATCCAGGGGCAGGTACCAGTGCCTGGTCTCCTTCAGAACCGGTTTACTGCCGCTGATCGTGGAGGTGGGATTACCCAGTTCATTCGGACTGAGTGATGAGCCGCACTGTTCGCACTGGTCGCCGTAGGCTCCGGGATTGCTGCAATGCGGACAGGCACCGGTGATGTAGCGGTCGGCCAGGAATGCCCGGGCCTCCTGGTCGTAGTATTGTTCCGATGTCTTTTCAATGAATTTTCCCTCGTCGTACAACTTCCTGAAGAACCCGGATGCCGTTTCATAGTGTGCTTTGTTGGAGGTGCGGGAGTAAATATCGAAGGTGATCCCGAATGATTCGAACGATCGTTTATTCATTTCGTGATAACGGTCAACGATATCCTGGGGAGAGACCCCTTCCTTACGGGCTTTCAGGGTGATGGGAACACCATGCTCATCGGATCCGCATATAGCGAGGACCTCCTTCTCCTGCAGGCGGAGATAACGGGTGTAAATATCGGAGGGAACATAAACGCCTGCCAGGTGACCCAGGTGGATCGGACCGTTGGCATAGGGCAGGGCAGAGGTGATCAGGTAGCGTTTGTACTCTTTCTTCATGCGTTGTGGGTTTCATGATGGAACAGGTGCAAAGATACACATTAATCCTTTTTTGAAAATCTTCTTTAATACGTCCCGCACTTCCCCGGTGGGTTCCCGGGAGGCTGGAGTTGGCTGAATGGTCAACAGGGGGCGTTACCAGCTGTGTATGAAATTAACTGTCTGTAAGTAAACCAATTCACAGGACATTGATTGGTCCTCTCGGTAAAGCTTTGTACCTTGCAAAAAAAAGCCCATGGTAACACCTCTTCCCCTGGAATCCGGAAATACCATCGGAATAGTCGCACCGGCCCGTTCCATTGAGATGAAAGAGTTACGCGCATTCATCGCAATGATTGCCGGCAGGGACTATGCGGTTCGTTTCGGCAGGCATCTTTTTGGGAAAGAGGACCAGTTTTCGGGAAGTGACAAAGAGCGGAGGGATGACCTGGAAGAGATGATCAGGGATCCACAAGTCAGTGCCGTCATTGCTGCCCGCGGGGGCTATGGAACTGTTCGCATTCTTTCCAAACTGGATCCGGAGCTGTTCCGGGAGCATCCCAA
Organism: uncultured Bacteroidaceae bacterium; assembly: GCA_964479445.1. Lineage (GTDB taxonomy): Bacteria > Bacteroidota > Bacteroidia > Bacteroidales > CAYZMH01. The sequence continues at coordinate 64,218 of CAYZMH010000005.1, forward strand.
ATGGGTGGTGGGGTACAGCGATATTTCAGCGTTGCACGCATGGCTGAACTACAGGGTTGGAGTGGAATCGGTGCACGGACCCATGCCGTACTCCTTTTCCACGAATCCCCCGGTGGATGAAGATTCGTTTCAATCCCTCTTCAATATTCTGGAGGGTAACCCGGTGAGCTATGCCATGGAGCACCATCCCTTTAACAATCCCGGGAAAGCGGCCGGCACGATCGCAGGTGGTAATCTTTCGGTTCTCTACTCCCTGGCAGGTACCCCCATAGAACCGGATTACGAGGGGGCGATCCTCTTTTTGGAAGAGGTGGATGAATACCTGTATCATATCGATCGTATGCTGATGAATTTTGAGCTGCGGGAGGTATTCCGGAAAATCGCCGGCCTGGTGATAGGCGATTTTACCCGGTTAAACGACAATCCCACCCCGTTTGGGGCCGATGCCCTGGAGATGATTGCTGAAAGGGCCCACCGGTATAATGTACCGGCGCTGTTTGGGTTTCCGGGCGGACATGGAACGCGGAACCGGGCGCTGATATTTGGCAGGGACGGCACATTAACCTGTGGGGAGGGGAAAAACCTCCTTCGGTTGTACCGTATCTGATACCTATGGCACATTCCCATGAAGTGGGGCGAACCGCAGAAGAGCTGGCGGAGCGGCACCTGGTTTCCCTGGGTTACCGCATCCTGGAGCGAAACTGGTATTCCGGGAAACGGGAAGCAGATATTATCTGTACCCGGGATACCTTCCTGGTACTGGCCGAAGTAAAAGCGTTTCACCACCACAGGATCACCTTTATCGATGAGGTGGTTTCACGCAGGCAGCAACGTTTCCTGGTGGATACCGCCGAGGCCTATCTGCGGCTGCATCCCCGGTTGGACCTGCATATCCGTTTTGATGTGATCATCGTGAATTTCCGGGAAAAAGGGTTTTCTATCGAACATATTGAGGATGCATTTTACCCCGAAGCCGAATAGCGGTATATTTGCAGAACCATCACCGCTCAGGTGGTGCATCTAAATCTTACAGACTCATGAAAAGAATCATTCGTTATTTCCTCCAGGGGATTCTCTACCTGGCACCCCTGGCGATCACAGGGTATATTATTTACATGTTATTCCGGTTTACCGACGGATTGTTGCAGGAATACCTGGAAGCTTATCTCCATATCAAGGTACCCGGACTGGGGATATTGATCATTGTGCTTTTCCTGGTGTTGCTGGGATGGGTCGGGCAGTCGATCATTGCCCGGCCGTTCCGCATTCTGATCAACAAGATCATCAGCCGGGCTCCCCTTGTAAGGGATGTTTATAACATCATCCGGGACCTTTTCTCGGCTCTTGTGGGGAAAGAGAAAAAGTTTACCCACCCTGTGCTGGTGAAAGTAAACGCGGTCTCCGAACTCGAAAAACTGGGTTTCCTTACCCAGTCAGATCTCAAAAAGCTGGGAGAGAAGGAGAAGGTGGCAGTCTACTTCCCCCATTCCTATAATTTCTCCGGGGAACTGTTTATTGTTCCGGCTGTTCATGTACGCCCCCTGGATCTACCCCCGGGGGATGTTATGAAGTTTATCGTATCGGGTGGTGTGGTCAACCTCTAAGTAGCCAGTAGGTTACACCCCCGGATGTCTGCATGGTCAAACCGGCCCATTACTTCAAACGAGCCGTCTTCATACACCCTGCCCAGGTCGGCGGTGGCAATAAAGGCACATGAATGGATGTTCACCAGGTCGATCACATTGATCCCGCCGGTTCTGCCCGGCCCCGCAGGTTCCAGTGGATCATGCGGATCGCGGATCGCGATCTTCATCCAGGGTGGAGCGGTAAACCGGTTGTGGCCATGGGAGTATGCCTGGGAGAGAAGCTCGGTCATTCCGTATTCCGAGTGAATAACAGGTTTACCCAATGAGCTGCACAGTATTTCATGCAGTTCCTCTCTTACCAGCTCTTTTCTCCTTCCTTTCATACCGCCTGTTTCCATAAGGATGACTTCGGGCGGCAGTTGCATGGGAGATTGCTCTGCCAGGTCCAGCAGGGCAAAGCTTACCCCGAATAGCAGGGTAGGATGACGGTCGGCAATCCGCTGTTTCAACATTTTTACCAGTGCATCCAGGTTATCCAGGTAGAAACCGCTGTCGGGATGACCGCTTTTTTCAATCAGCCGGTGGGTCATATACACCAGCGAAGAGTGCTGTTGTTCCAGGTATGAGGGGAGCAGGGCAAGAATGCAGTATTCTTCAGGGATCCCGTATTGATTCCGGAAGGTGGTGAGGAAACTCCGCTCATACAACCCGGGATCCTTTACATAGTGGCGGCTGGTATTCACCCCGGTGGTACCGCTGCTTTCAAATACCAGTTCCGGAGTTCCGCCTCCGGTTACCACCTTATGGGATTTAAAGAACCCGATGGGGAGGAAGGGGATCTGCTCAACCGTTGAGACCGATCGGGGATCGATACCCAGGTTTCGGACAAAGGAACTGTATACCGGGTTACTTTCCGCCTGAACCCGGAATATGTCCAGGGCAGTCTGCTTAAAATCCTCCCGGTCGGACAGGGAGAAGATCCTGTCAGCAATTCCATGCATGGTGCAAAGATAAAGAAAGGGTCCCATTAAGCAGGGACCCCTTCACAGTTCTTATTAACTAAGCGTTATGTTACCCGCGAATGGCTTTGATACCGGGAAGATTTTTGCCCTCGATATACTCCAGCATGGCACCGCCACCCGTGGAGACGTAGCTCACCCTGTCGGCAAGTCCGAATGTATTCACGGCCGCCACCGAGTCGCCACCGCCCACCAGGCTGTAGGCACCTTCCGAAGTAGCTTCAGCAATTGCTTTGGCTATACTGACGGTTCCTTCCCGGAAATTGGACATCTCGAACACCCCCATGGGTCCGTTCCAGAGAATGGTACCGGAATTCCTGATCACTTCGCTGAAGTGTTCGATGGTTTGCTTCCCGATGTCGAGCCCCATATACCCCTCTTTACCGTCGTCAATGGCAGCATTTTCGGTTGCTGCATCGTTGTCAAACTTGTCGGCCAGTACCTGGTCGACGGGAAGGATCAGGTTGACCCCTTTCTCTTCTGCTTTCTGAACCAGGCCCCTGGCCACATCCAGTTTATCTTCTTCGCACAGGGAGTCCCCGATCTCACCGCCACGGGCCCTGATAAAGGTATAGGTCATACCACCCCCGATGATCAGGTTGTTCACTTTATCAAGCAGGTTCTCGATCACCTGGATCTTGTCGGAGACTTTGGCGCCACCCATGATGGCGGTAAAAGGCCTGGAGGGTTCATACAACACTTTGTCCATGGCCTTCAGTTCATTGTTGATCAGGAATCCAAACATCTTCTTCTCTTCGGGGAAGAAATCGGCGATCACGGCTGTTGAAGCGTGAGCCCTGTGTGCAGTACCAAAGGCGTCATTGACATAGACATCGGCATAGGTGGAGAGTTTTTCGGCGAATTTACGGGTTTCAGCCTGTTGCTCGGGCGTTTTCACCTTATTCTCGGCGCTGTAGAAACGAAGATTTTCCAGTAACAGGACCTCACCGGGCTTCAGGGCTGCTGACTTCGTTACCGCCTCTTCCCCGATGCAGTCATCGGCAAACTGAACTTTTTTCCCCAGGTGATCGGATAACACCGGTATCACATGTTTCAGGGAGAATTTCTCCTCCGGTCCCGATTTGGGGCGTCCCAGGTGGGACATGAGTATGGCCGCACCACCGTCATCCAGGATCTTTTTGATGGAAGGGAGAGCTCCCCTGACACGGTTGTCGTCGGTTACTTCGAAACTGGCATTCAGCGGGACATTGAAATCTACCCGCACAATCACTTTCTTTCCGGCAAAGTTATAATTGTCAATTGTTTGCATATTCGATGATTTTAAGGTGAAACGTTAAAAATGTTCTTTAGCACCCCAAAGGTATAAAAGAATTTTCATCTGGTTATAATTTTATTTTACTCACAACCGTATGATCTGCCCCTGGTTGATGTAATAGGCGGATCAAATTCCCTGTATGAACTGACCGGTCAGGCTATACCCATTTGCAAGCCTGTATTCAAAGACGTTGCGGGTGACAGAATATGGGTTTCTGATTGGCGTGGAGCGCAATTATTTTTTCATTCACCATGTACATTTTTCGTTACCTTTGTCAGCATTGACATTCGATAGAGTTCCCTTTACCCATGCTATTCAGTGAAGTATTAGGACATAAAGCATTGAAAGAGCGGTTGATCCGAACCGTTAGTGAAGAGCGTATCCACCACGCACAGATGTTTGTGGGGCCTCCCGGTTCGGGAAAACTTGCCCTTGCTCTTGCCTATGCCCGCTATATTTCATGTAAGCAACCTACGGAATCAGATGCCTGCGGAAGTTGTCCCTCCTGCGTGAAATACAGCAAGCTGGCGCATCCCGACCTCCATTTTGTATTCCCGGTGATGACCAATAAAAGGGTTACGAAAAACCCGGTGAGCGACGACTTTATAGAGACCTGGCGGGAGAAGATCGGGCAAAATCCTTACATATCGGAAAACCAGTGGTACGAAGCTATCGGGGCCGAAAACAAGCAAGGCTATATCAGCCGAAGGGAGAGCTCCAGCATCCTGGGTAAGCTCAGCCTTAAATCGTATGAATCGGAATACAAGATCATGATCATCTGGCTGCCGGAAAAGATGAACAGATCGTCGGCCAACACGCTCCTGAAAATGATCGAAGAGCCGCCATCCAAAACCCTTTTCCTGATGGTAGCAGAGAACACGGAGATGATCCTGCCCACCATCCTCAGCCGGGCACAGAAAATCCAGGTACCACCATTGGATGCAGAGAGTGTCCGGGAGGGATTGCTGAACCTGTTCCCGGAAAACCCGGGCCTGGTTGATGACGTGGTACGCCGTTCCAGCGGAAATTTCTCCACCGCCCTGCAATTGTTGCAGAACGAGGAGATGGACCGTCTTCATTTTGATCAGTTCACCGATTTTATGCGGAAGTGCTACCAGCGGGAGATCATTGCACTGAGCGACTGGGTGGAATCCATTGCCGGATTGGGGCGGGAGCGGATCAAATTGTACCTGGAATACGGACTCCGGATGGTTCGTGAGAACTTCATGCTCTATCTGAAACAGCCTCAGATCACCTACCTGACCCGCAAAGAGGCTGATTTTTCTCAGAAATTTTCTGCCTTTATTCACCCGGGGAATGCATTTGAGATTGCTGCTGAGTTCCAGGAGGCGATCCGGCATATCGAATCAAACGGGTATCCCCGGCTCGTTCTTATGGACCTTTCCGTGAAAACAATCCTGTTACTTAAACGTCCTGCCTGAAAGGTTGAATGCTGGTTTTATGTTCGTTTTGTTTTCCCTGCTCCTTTGATTAACTTTGTCAGGCCGGTGATCAGCCGGCACCATATATATATGGCAGACTATGGAAAGCTTAATAGCGAGAGGTTGTTGCGCCCGAAGAGACCTTACACACGATAACGACAATAAAGACCGGATTAGTTTCTATTTTAATCATTGCGGCAAGCTGGAAGCCTTTAACTGGCTCCGGGAGCTGAGTGATGGTTTTGATATACCCGACGTGGTCGAGGTCCGGTTTAAAAATACCCGCAAAGATTACTACCGGAATGTGAACGGACTTCGTCTTAAACGGGGCGACTTTGTGGCCGTTGAGGCTTCACCCGGTCATGATATCGGACAGATCACCCTGGCCGGTGAGATCGTGCATAAGCAGATCGACAAGACCAGGCACACCATCCGGCCGGAGGACCTGAAGAAATTGTACCGAAAGGCCAAGCCGGCAGACCTGGACAAGTGGAAAGAGGCCATTGAACTGGAGCATAATACCATGCTCAAAGCCCGGAAAATTGCGGATGACCTGGAACTGAACATGAAGATCGGGGATGTGGAATACCAGGGGGATAAGACCAAAGCGATCTTCTATTACATTGCCGATGAGCGGGTGGATTTCAGGCAGTTAATCAAGGTGCTTGCCGAGGAGTTTCGCATACGGATCGAGATGAGGCAGATAGGAGCCCGCCAGGAGGCAGGGCGCATCGGCGGAATCGGTACCTGCGGCCGGGAGTTGTGCTGCGCATCTTTCATCACCAATTTCGTATCGGTGACCACCCAATCGGCACGCGTGCAGGAGGTTTCCCTCAATCCGCAGAAACTGGCCGGACAGTGCGGAAAACTCAAGTGTTGTCTCAATTATGAATTGCCGGGCTATCTCGATGCGCGAAAGGACTTTCCCGATAAAAATATTGTGCTGAAGACTTGCCAGGGCAATGCCCATCATCAGAAAACCGATGTATACCGGGGTGTTATGTGGTACTCCCTGGAGGGAGAAAATTCCACCAGTCTTCTCCCGGTAACGGTGGAGCGTGTCATTGAGATCATCCGGTTAAACCGGAACGAGGAGATCCCGGATACCTTGAGCGTGACGCAGGTACTGGCTCCCGAAGGGAAGCAAAATGATTATCAGAATGTGGTCGGACAGGAGAGCCTGACGCGCTTTGAGGATAAAAACAACCAGGGAAAAGGGAAGAAAAAGAAGAAAAAGCGGAAAAATTCCAATAACAAGCAACAACGCCGTAAATCATGATGCGAGCCTCCCCTGTTTTTATTTCCCTGCTTATCATTCTCCTTGCTTCATCAGCGTGCGACCGCAGTGCGGTGTATGACCGGTTTGTCACAATCGAGGGAGAGAAATGGGAATGGGACGAGGTTAGAGAGTTTGACTTTGATTTGAACGACACCTCCAACCTCTACAATGTACTTATCCAGATACGCCACACCACCGACTACCCGATGCGCAATCTCTACCTGTTCGTGCACCTGGAAGGGCCCTCCGGGCAAACCCTGACCGATACGATCAATTACATACTGGCCGAACCCGATGGCAGCTGGATCGGTAAAGGGGTCGGGAATCTTCGTGAGCTCCGGTACCTGTACCGGAAAAACACCCGTTTCCCTGAACCGGGCACCTATACCGTGCGACTGGAACAGGGGATGCGTGTTCCCGGGTTGCCCGTGACGGATGTGGGAATCAGGGTGGAAACGACACCACAAAACAGGTAAGCCGTGGGAAAAAATAAGCTTCAGAAATTCAGGGAGATGCAGTCATTTCACCGGGTTTATCAACCGGATTTTGAGGATGTTTATAAAAAGGATTACAGATTAAAAGGAGCCTGGAGCCGTGAGGTATTTGACAATGCACACCCGATCACCCTGGAACTGGGGTGTGGCAAGGGCGAATATACCATCAGCCTGGCCAGGCGCTTCCCGGAGCGCAACTTTATCGGGATCGACATCAAGGGGGCGCGGATCTGGCGCGGTGCCAAAACGGCACAAGAAGAGGCTCTGG
>CAYZMH010000006.1:0-57862 GCA_964479445.1 uncultured Bacteroidaceae bacterium
CGCAGAGGGAGGACGATTGAAGGTGCAGAGTGCAAGCAGAGTGGGATTTTTATTGGAGGAGTGGTATGAAAAACCATGGTATATACAGTTGGCTGATGCTGGTCGGGTTGATGCTCGCTCCCGGGGTGTTGCACGGACAGGCGGTGGAGAGCGGATATGAACCCAATTCGAGGATCCTGTTCATTTTTGACGGTTCCAACAGCATGGCAGGAAAGTGGGAAGGGGAAGTGAAGATTGACATTGCCAGGCGGATCCTGGTGGAGATGGTGGACAGCCTGGAGAATGTGGAGAACGTGGAGATGGCCCTGCGGGTATATGGCCATCAGAGTCCGGTCCCCCCGCAGGATTGCAGCGACACGAAGCTGGAGGTGCCGTTCGGGAAGAACAACGCGTCGCGGATCCGCCAGAAGTTGCGGTTCATTTCGCCGAAGGGAACCACCCCGATCGCCCACTCGCTGGAGATGGCTGCCAGTGATTTTCCGCCCTGCAACCGGTGCCGTAACATCATCATTCTGATCACAGACGGGATTGAGGCGTGCGACGGGGATCCCTGTGAAGTATCCATGGAGCTGCAGAAGCAAGGGATCGTCCTGAAGCCTTTTGTGATCGGGATCGGAAGCGATCCGGGGTTTAAAGAGACATTCGACTGCATGGGGCATTATTACGATGCACCCAGTAAGAAACAGTTCAGGGAGGCCATGAGGGTCGTGATCACGCAGGCGCTGAATACCACCAGTGCGCAGGTGAACCTGCTGGACTCCGATCAGAATCCCACGGAGACCGATGTGAATATCACCTTCTACGACCAGTTGTCGGGCCGCATCCGCTACAACATGATCCATACCCTGAACAGCAAGGGAAATCCGGATACCCTTTCGCTGGACCACCTTAATACATACCGGGTGGTGGCTCAGACCATCCCGCCGGTGAGCACCGATTCGGTGAAGCTGACGGTGGCCAAGCATAACCACATTGGCATCGATGCGCCGCAGGGGTTTCTGCTGGTACGGACACGCGGGGGAAGCAGGGCCTACGATTTCGAGAAAATACTGGTGAAACAGGCAGATGAGACGGAAACCATCAATGTACAGCTGATGGGTACGGTGGAGAAATACATCACCGGGCTGTATGACCTGGAGATACCGGTTTTCCCGTTCATCAAGCTGGAAGACGTGGAGATCAGGCAGAGCTATACGACAACGGTGGATATCCCCGAACCGGGGATGGTCCACCTCAAATCGCGGAGTCCGGGCTACGGATCAATCTACCAGGTGCTTCCCGATGGCAGCCAGGAGTGGGTGATGAACCTCCAGACCGGCGTATCCAAGCAGCAATACTACCTGCAACCGGGGAGTTACCGGATCATTTTTCGGCATGCCGACCGTAAATCAACCGATTTCACGCTGGTTCGTGAGTTCGAGATCGAATCGGGGATCACCGAATCCATTGAATTCAATTGATGACACTCAGGGGGGTGCCGGGATGCCCGGAACGGGCGCTGTGGAAGATGGCCGGATTTATTGGTTGTCGCCGGGATGCCCGGAACGGGCTGTTTATGACGATAGCAGGGTTAGCTGTTCAGTGCCCGGATACCCGGAACCAGAGTTCTTATTGAAAGAAGGTCTTGCGGTTCAGTGCCGGGGTACCCGGGGAATGGACCGTTGCCGAAGCGAACGCGAAGGAGGATTAAACCTTTTTGATCACGGGGTATCTAACCCCCGGAAGTCAGTTGCAAATGACCAGTGATAACGGACGGTGAAATCATACAACGGTTCAGGAACCCGGAAAACCGGGAGGAGACCTTCGGCATCCTGGTAAGGAAATACCAGGAAAGACTCTACTGGCACATACGGAAGATTGTGCTGGATCACGAAGATACCGATGATGTGCTGCAAAATACTTTTGTAAAGGTGTGGAAAAACCTGGAATCATTCAGGCAGGAATCGGGACTCTTCACCTGGATCTACCGGATTGCCACCAACGAGGCACTGACCTTCCTGAAGCAGAAGCAGCGAAGGAGGATTCACAGATCGGAGGACCTCACAGAACAGCTGGCAGATAACCTGGAGGCCGATGTGTATTTCAACGGTGATGAGATCCAGCTGAAACTGCAGCAGGCGATCCTTACATTGCCGGAGAAGCAGCGGGTGGTGTTCAATATGCGCTATTTCGATGAGATGAAATACGAGGAGATGGCAGAAATCCTCTCCACTTCAAAGGGTGCCCTGAAAGCCTCATACCATCATGCGATGAAAAAAATAGAGCGCTTTTTGGGAACGGATTAAACCTTGTGCAACCGGTATTGTCTAACAATCAGAAAACGTGAACCATGAGTAGGAAAAAACATTCGCTGAAACACCTGTCCGGGAAGACAAAGAAGGAACCCTTCTCGGTACCCGACGGGTATTTCGAGGAGCTTCCCGGCCGTATTGCGGCACGCATCCGCGAGGAGATGGCCGCCGGGGAACACGGGGAACGATATGAGCAGGAGAATGGTAACGTACGTTCAGCCGATAAAGAACCTGTTCTCTCCGTTGCGGTAACCGATAGTGAACCAACCGGTGATTCGGGAGGCGAGCCCCGTACAGTATGGATGCGGGTTCGTCCCTATGTGTCACTCGCGGCAGCGATCCTGGGATTTGCCATGCTCAGCTACTTCATTCTGCAAATAACCGGGGTCAACCGGGAACCCTCCACCGAGGCATATGACCTGGCCATGCTGGAACAGGCCGGGATCGCGGAGGATGATTTGGTATTGATGGAAACCCTGGAGGTGGAAACGGATGAAGAGGCGTTTTCGGAGTGGGATCGTGAAGCCATGAACTACCTGGCCAGCAATGAAGTGGAGCTGGAATTCTTACTCGAAGAAAATGAAACCACAGAACCATGAAAACTTTACACCAACAATTGATCATTTTTCTTGCCTGCTCGATCATGGCGGCTTTGCCGGTAAGCCTGGCAGGACAACAGTGGAATAATCCCCAGTCGCAGCGTTTCGAGGAGGAAAAGATCGCCTTTTTCACCGAAAAACTGGACCTTTCCGAAGCAGAAACGAAAGCGTTCTGGCCGCTCTTTAACGATCTTCACAACCGGCGAATGAAAATCAACCAGGATGAGAAGAGCCTGCTGGATTATTACAGCACCAATGCACAATACATGTCGGACGAAGAGGTGAGCGAAACCATGCAGAAGTACCTGGACCTGCAGGAACAGAGGCGCACCCTGGAGTCGGAATACCACGATAAACTGGTCGGTGTGCTGGGCGAACGGAAAGTGATGACTCTCTATTCCCTGGAAAGGGAGTTTCGGTTCTACCTGTTGCGCAAGTTCCGGCATCAGAACCGGGAAGGAAGGGGACGGCGGTGATTTTCAAAAAGGTGGTTTACCCTGCCGCCTGCATCTTCCCTTATACAATACCCCCGGCTTAAAGTCTTATGAAACAGCGGAGGGATCAGCCTGCTTGCTAGAGCAGCTCTTTGTCGGGTTCGATATCCACTTCCACCTCCCGGAGGAAATCCACTGTGGCATTGATGTCGTCGTACATCACCTTGTCGTTTTTCACAAACAAGACCCGTTCCCGGTACCGGGCAACGAAATTTTCCAGGAATGGTGATGTGTTGGCCGGTCTCCTGAAATCCAGTGCCTGTGCGGCATTGTACAGTTCTATCGCCAGGATCCGCTCCAGGTTCTCCATCACCTTATAGGCCTTCACCGCTGCATTGGCTCCCATGCTCACATGATCCTCCTGTCCCTGAGAGGATTCAATGGAATCCACCGAGGAGGGTGTGGAGAGCTGCTTGTTGTGACTCACCATGGAGGCGGCGGTGTACTGGGGGATCATGAAACCGGAATTGAGTCCGGGATTGGCCACCAGGAACGGCGGCAGATCTCGGCTCCCCGAGAGAAGCTGGTAGGTGCGCCGCTCCGAGATGTTGCCCAGTTCGGAGAGGGCGATGGAGAGGTTATCCAGGGCCAGGGCCAGGGGCTGACCGTGAAAGTTCCCTGCAGAGATGATCAGGTCTTCGTCGGGAAAGATGGTGGGATTGTCGGTAACCGAGTTGATCTCGTTTTGAAATACATACGCCACGTAGTTGATGGAATCCTTTGAAGCCCCGTGCACCTGGGGTATACAGCGGAATGAATACGGATCCTGAACATGGGCTTTCTTCCGGCTGATCAGTTCACTTCCCTCCAGCAGGATCCTCATCCGCTCGGCGGTACGGATCTGCCCCTGGTGGGGCCTGATCCGCTGGATCAGCTCATGAAACGGTTCAATGCGCCCATCAAATGCATCCAGCGAAAGGGCACTGATAATATCCGCCAGCCTGGAAAGCTTGAACACTCTAAGGCACAGGTGAATTCCGTAGGCACTCATAAACTGGGTTCCGTTGAGCAGGGCCAGTCCTTCCTTCGATTGCAACTGGATTGGCTCCCAGCCCAACCGGTTCAGCATCTCCCGCGCAGGCATACGCTTCCCCTGCAGCGTCACCTCCCCCAATCCAAGTAGGGGCAGACTCAGGTGTGCCAGCGGTGCCAGGTCCCCCGATGCACCCAGGGAGCCATACTGGTAGACTACCGGAATTACCCCGTGGTTGTAGAAGTCGAGCAACCTCTGCACCGTCTCCAGCTGAACACCCGAATTGCCATAGGAGAGCGACTGGGCCTTCAGAAAAAGCATCAGCCTTACGATTGCCTTTGGTACCTCCTCTCCCACTCCACAGGCGTGGGATTTCACCAGGTTCTCCTGCAACAATCCCAGGTCATCAGGCGAGATCACCTTATTCTGCAACGATCCGAATCCTGTGTTTATCCCGTACAACAACTCATCGCTTCCGGCCATCCGCCGGTCGAGGTATGTACGGCATTTCCGGATCTTATCCTCCTGACTGGCTGCGAGCTCGATACGCGTTCCGGACAGCAGGATATGTTCCATGGTATCCCACTCGATAAACTTGCTGGTAATGGTGTGTATGTAAGACATGGTATGAGGTTTTCCCCTGCGAATTACTGAAAAAAACCGGAAAACCGAAATGTTATTGGACAGATTGAAGCCCCGGATCCAGCACGGATCCGGGCTTGGACTTCAGGGAAGGCTCCGGGGAAGGCTTTGGAGAAGGCTTTGGGGAAGGCTCCGGGGAAGGCTCCGGGGAAGGCCCCGGGGAAGGCCCCGGGGAAGGCTTTGGGGAAGGCCCCGGGGAAGGCTTTGATTTAGATTCCGGTTTTGGCTTCAACGTTAACCTGGGCTTCATCTTAAAAATATACATATTTAAATACGTATTTTAATATGTATTAAAATACGTATATCCTCTATACCAAACTCTACCTGTAAAAATAACAGACCGGGGCCTTGTAAAATCGGTATAAAGGGGTAACCCGATCAGACAGAGCGCAGCCCGTGTAAACGACCTGGAGGAGCTGGTAAATTAAGGTTCACCCTGTTGCGGTCAGGAGAGGACAATAAAAACGGGATTGCCCATGCCGGGGAAACCCATAAAAACGGGATTGCCCGGATCAGGTAATCCCGTTTAAAAAAGTGCAATGGTTTGCTGAGTCATCCTTTTTTGCTGTATTGGATGCTCAGCATTTTACATGATTAATTATTTACGGATCAGCTTTTTACTAATAGTGCCATTAATTGTTTCTATCCTGAGATAATAGAATCCGCTTTCCAGGGTGCTCATGTTAACGACCTGGTTGGATTCACAATCTTTCAACTCAGCCACGCTCCTGCCGCTCTGATCATAAACAGAGATATCGGCACGAACAGGCAGCTCAATTGTGACAAAATCATCACATGGATTGGGATATACCCTGCAATTATCAGCCGTTATCTGCCCCACGCTTTCCAGGATTGTCATCCGGACATCAACCGTTTTATCCTGATCGACTAAAATTGTACCTGTAGCCTCCTCATAATCGTCATGGGTAACTGAATAATCATAGGGGGTATCTGAGATCTCGACCTGCTCGAATAGAGCGAGGCCGTCAGCCGCCGTCACTTCCTGCTGGCCATTGAAATTCACTGTAGCTCCGTTAATTGCATTATCTTGCTCATCTATAACATGGATAGTCACATCATAAGCAGGTGTTTCCCCGGCATTTACAGAAAACTCATATATAGAGTACCCCCACTCACTGTTAAAGCGCTCTACACCCCTGAATCCCACATATCGGGCCAGGAACAGGTCCTCTCCGCTGAAGCTATACTCATCTGTTTCCCCATCGCCGTCTGTTACTGCTTTGGCTGTATGCCAGACATCATCAGAGAAGGATTCCAGGGCATCATTGGTGAGAATATCCCAGGTGGAAGCCTTTTCACTTTCCGGTGCATAGACCAGGTTATACTGTTTGCCGTATGCATTCTCCCACAGGATACGTATGTTGCCTATATAGTAGTCGGCTCCCAGGTCAACAACAAACCACTCCTGATCGGTTGCATCACCGTTCGCTCCACCCAGATCAGAAGCCCAGCGTGTAGTAGGATCTCCATCAAGTGCATTGCTGGCCGATTTAGACTGACTTTCAGAACTGGATACTTTTGCATCTTTACCCAATGCAATATTGTTGGGATCCACTCCATAAACCCTGACTTCTGTGGAACCTTCCTTTCCTTCGGTATCGGTAGCCAGGACTGTGATAAAGGTTTCTCCGGCAGCATTGGCCTTTACATTGATTTGCAGCTTATTGGACTCCACGATGGATGCTGTTGCCACGGTTGGATCAGTGGATTCTCCTGCCATAAAAGTAAGATTGGTTCCATCCTCCTTATCATAAAAGATAGTATCGAGTTGTACCAGGACAGAGTCCCAATCCTGCTCTTCAGGCCATGCAAGAAAAAGTGGAATTTGTTTCTTCGCATAGGGCATGCTGTTCACTTCTCCGAAGTCAATCACAAGATCTTCCGGCTGGGTAAGCATGAAGCTTTCCACATCTGTTTTGTGATCGTTAAAAGAGCCTGTGTTATCTCCCGGCGTCTCAAAATACTTCCATGCCATAATACCGGCATAATCATTATTGTAGGCCACCGTATAGGGATCATCCGGTACCCCTGCCACGGGATTCCCTCCTTCATTCAATCCGGAAAACTCTCCAATTAAAACTGGTTTATCTGCGATCCCCATATCTGCAGGTGTATTCGTAAACGGATTGGTGCCATGTCCATAATAGTGACCCTGGTAGAAATCGAGTATTCCGTCCGGGTCACCTCCACTGGCGATAAGATCCTCGTCGGTACACCAGGTAGCGATGTTCTGAAATTGTCCCATACCAACAGTAACCCTGGCAGAACGATCTGTCCTGTGAATAGCTCCTGAAAGGAGGTTGAAAAACTGCATTAACTCCTCCTTGGTGGGATCATCCAATGCAACCCCGCTGGGGAATGTGGCATACTCAGGTTCATTCATAATCTCCCACGACATAATGGCGGGGTGTCCTTTCACATGCTCCACCATCGGGATAAGGGCATTGTCAATATAGGCCTGCGTATAGACAGGATCCGTGACAAGATCATAATTCCGCTGGTAGTTATTCTCCCCTGCATTTGTTTTAAAAAGGTTATGGGTAAACAGAACGAGATCCACTACAATACCCCTCTCCAGGGCCAGGTCCAACGCTTTTTTAATGGCATCCAGCGCCTCCGGCTGGATTCCGGTGCACATTCCGCTTGCATCAAATTCAGGCGTATTGACCGTGTGTGTATGTAACCACCATCGCACGGAGTTGACCCCATAGTTAGCCATCTCATCCAGGGATTCGATATACCTGGCTTCATCTGCACTCCAATTCAATAGTTCGACGCCACCATATTGTAACCAGGCCAGGTTCATTCCATTGGCAAAATAGTTCTGACCGCTTACCGACTGTAACCTGTTTTGCACAGGCGGACTGCCGATAGAAAACCATTTAAACTCGACGGTATCGTTCTGGTTCGTTTCATCGACATCAAAATAGATGGAAATTTCACTGATCCGGGAGAGATCGTATTCATCCACCCCGCTTTCCATGGTTTCGGCAATATCAATCTGGTAAGTAGTGAAATAGTCTGTTTGTTGCATTGCGATCGATGGATGCCCCTCGGTACCCCATTGATCCCAGTTCCCCTCTGCATCGCCGAATTTTATGACCATATTATCCACGCTGGTCGTCCGTGCACTGAAGGAGACCACCGCATTCTGGGAAAAATCTTTGGGTGAATCTCCAAATTTCAGTCCGAACCCGGCCCAGGTATTTGCCTTGTTATCGGCAACGGTCAATACTCCGTCAGTTTCGGTAAGGGTATAGTTTCCTTCGTCATAATCACTCCAGGGTTCATCATTGACAAGCACACCATCCGAAAAATCGTCATAAAAGACCTGTGATTGTTGGGTTACATCTTCCAGGCAGTCTCCCAGACCAATGTATTCGAATTCCACATGACCCGTTTCGGTTAATCCGTTAAAGTTGAAAGAGAGCTCTTTAACCTTTTCAATATCTCCTTCAGCTGCTCCGGCAGCCTTAAATGCAGCTTCCTTTGTAATAAAAGTACCGGACGGGGTAATGGGAATTTCCACGCGGTCGTTGTAAACATAGTCGGGTTGCACAATCAGGGTAAACGCAATATCTGATTTTACCCGAACCTGCATTTTCTTTTCAGCAAGATCAATGCTTTTACCCATGTTGATTGGTTTCAATCCGAATCCTTCCCAATCATTGGTTCCCTGCACATCAATCTTAAGTCTTCCATCCTCTTCCATCGGGCTGTACTTCGCCGGATCGTTCCAGGTAAAATCCCATATTTCAGAAAGAATACCATCCTCGAAATCATCACATATACCACCCCGCCTTTTATGGACCTCCTCAACACCTGTGCCGACGGCGAAATAGTCAATATTCACATTCCCGGTCTCTCCTGATGTATTATTCCTGAAATTAACGGATAATTCACCCACATCTTCCGTTTGATCCGTCTCCGGGAAAGTTGCCGTATAAACATGGTCCCCGGGAACCACATCAATATCCACACGGCTGTCCCAATTAAAATTGGGTTGAATGGTGAGTGTAAAGGAGATTTCTGAATTTACGCTAATCTCCAGGGATGCTCCGCTGAGAACCCATGATTTACCGGCATTCAATGGTTTAATACCAAAACCGTCCCATTCTCCCGTTGAAACAACATTCAACTTCAATGAGTCTTCCTCCTCCGTTGCTTCATACTTAGTATTCCAGGTGAAATCCCACACAGAGTATATCTCTTCGTTATCGAATTCATCCAGAAAACCATAACGCGAGATCATTTGTCCGTTCGCCATCATGCTACTAATAAGTAGTATCACTGAAGCGAATAACAGTTTGGATGTAAAATGTTTACTCATAATAGTAGATTTAGTTTTTAGTAGGTATTGTGTATGCTGTAATAAGCTGTTAAGAGGCTATATTTAAAACAGTGGTCCTTCTGAAACTACTATATAATCCAGGTTTATTTCCAATTCCTCCCCATTCTCTGCTGACCCGGTATAAACTTCCACCGCCAGATCAGTCATCTTTTTAAAATCAATCTCCTCTTCGGTTCCATCCTCATGCACCGTTTGCGCCCGTATATTAACGGTAACCAATTCCCACTCCCCGTTGGTATCGAACTCCCCGAGGTTACAGATGAACCGGGTCTCTCCCTCGTAAGCGATCACTTTCAAAAAGCCCCTTTTTTCCCCGGTATTAACCCAGAAAGAGATGTGGGGTGCATTATAATACTGCAGTGCTTCCCGATATCCGCCAGAATACCTTATTTCACCAATGGTTTCATTCTGACCAGCCGCAGCATCGATAGTAATGGTTTGATAATACTGGCCTTCATGAGCGTCTACGGAAGAGCCATTGACGGAAGAAGTATAGGATGATGCCGTTGATGGAGCACCTGTAAAAGCATCCTCCCCATCCTCAAAAAGGAACAGTGTATCGGTGATCATGAGTGGGCCGTCGGTGATCATCACTTCATCCACACTGATCTCGAAATAGCTTCCGGTCGGAATATCACCGGTGGTATACCCCAATCTCATATATTCATAAGTGCCGTTGGGATCAGGAGCTTTGGGTCCTTCTCCGCTCCAGAGTTCCCATCGCAGATCTTCAAACTTATAAGATTTCCATTGCCACCCCTGGTTCTGAAAAATGAAATTAAATAATCCATGCGTTCCATACTTAACACCATCTTCTGTGCTCACCACAAACTGGAAATACCCATAGTGATTATTTGTATTCACAAGAAAGGTCAGATGGGGTTCATTGAAACTTCCAAGGTCAATGGGAGTGCTTCCATCGGGCATCTCCTCACGCTGTATCCTTCCCAGGTAAGCCCAGGAAGCTCCCCTCGGAGTCTCAGGGGTCTCGGGAACCTTATTCAGGGATACCGTAAAGAAATCCCCCCTGACGGGTTCAACTCCCTCGGCAAGATTGAGACCCGTTTCTGCTACTGCTCCGAACTGCGCTTCGGAATCATTAAAAAGCGGATCTGTGTCAAACCTCCATAATATCAATGGATCAACGGGATCGTACGGCTGCGGATCTATCACGGGGATCAGGCGATCACTTACCCCATTTGCCGGAATGAGAATCTCGACCTGTTCTGTCAGTGTTACAAATTCCATGCTCACCAGGGAATCCGGTATCATAACCCCGATAGTGAGGACAGTTATTTCATCCTGACTTACCACATTGTCCGGTTTCACCGGCAGGGTCACCCGGGAGTGTTCTCCCACAAGAATAACTTCCTTCAGCAGATCAACGGATTTCCCACCTAATTTAAACCGTCTCTCACGCTCAATGAATTCCGGATAAGTAAAAACCGCAACAAAGGGATAGGTAAAAATGATCTCCTTGCCCAGATCAGTGGTTTGTCCGTACTTATCCTCAACAGAAAGCTGTCCTTCAACAGAGCGCCTGGGAACACTCAGGATAAGTGTATCACTATATGAAACCTCTCCTGTTTCAGGATCTTCAGATCCAATGGTATCCAGTTTGATGTTGTAGGTTTCTACTTCCTGGTCGCTCATTTTGACATTGAGAATATGCTCAAATCCTGTCCCGTACAGGGTAAGTGTATCTCCCACCTCCACGGTGTCACGGGAAACCCCGTTCAGCCTGACTTTCGGATAATTCAATACGGGAGCATCAGTATTAAATAATCTGTCGGGATCCAGTAACTCCTCTTTTTTACATGAACTGAGTAGCACAAATAATAAAAGCAATAGACATAATCCGGGTATCCCCGTGATGTGATGCCCCGCACTCATACTGTTCAGATAAGATCTTATGTTTGTTCCAACTGGATTCATGTCGTTCATTATTCTGTCAATGGTTCACCTTGTCATTCATCGGCTGTTTAATAATACCCCGGATTTTGTTCCAATCCCCAACTCTCGACCTCTGTCGCGGGTATGGGAAGCAGTGGCACGTATGTAAGAACTCCTTCATGGTTATACCCTTCTTTACACAGGGATCTGCACCGGTTTTTTATCGTTTCATCAGGTAATGCATCCAGATATCTTCCTGTGCGAACCAGATCCCAGTACCTGAGTCCTTCCATTGCCAATTCTACGCGTCGCTCCCGCCAGATCACCTCAAGCAGGTCACGACCGTTCAGTGACGGATTTACTTCAGGGATAACAACCTCCCCTTCCTGCCATGGCTCGTATCCATATTCACCTATCACACTTCCCTTGGGTTGGGTTGCCTGGCGGGCTCTTTCCCTTACTTCCTCCACACGTTGAATGGCAAGTGCTTCATTATCCATGTAATAAGCAGCTTCAGCATTCATCAGGAGTATATCCGAATAGCGAAATTTTCTCAGATTGGCCGGACTGTCTTTGCCGTCCCCTGCCGGCCTGTATTCGGGTTCAAGTGCAGCTTTCCGGCTGAGATAGGGTGTCTCCGCAGAAGCATAACCCTTTTGCTGTACCCCGTGCACCACATCTCCCTCCTGATAAACGGTACATGCCAGCCTTGGATCTTTATCACCAAATTCCCTGACCAGGTCTTCCGTCGGATTATTAAATCCCCAGCCCCAGTGCTCCCTGTTACCCTGGAAGACACTATGCATCGATCCTCCCATAATACCTCCCCAATCTTCTCCTGCAGGATTTTCTTTACATTGAATTTCAAATACAGAACCCGGTCCGTTCTCTCCCTCTATCTCAAATATGGTGGCAAAATTGGGAGCCAGGTAATATTCACCTGAACGAATTATGGTATCGGTATAAGCCAGCACCCTGTCCCATGAATGCTGGTTGGTATTGTCGGTGCCCAGCTGGTACATAATTACGCGGGCCAGGTAGGCCATGGCAGCTCCGCGGGTAGCCCGGCCCATATCCCGGGTATCATATTCACTTTTCACCGGCAGGGATGCAATCGCATTTTTCAGATCATCCTCGATCTGAAGATAGATTTCCGGGGCGGATGAACGGGTATAGGTTCCGGCCTGCGATTTTTCGGGCGGCTCCAGCAGAAGTGGTACTCCTCCAAAAATCCGGACAAGATAGAAGTAGTAGTAACTTCGCAGAAATAACACTTCTCCTGTCAACCTCATTTTCAATTCATCCCCGATTGCAGCATCCTGCAGGTTTTCCAACGCAGAATTGCACCGGAAAATGCCTGCATAACAGTTACTCCAGATCGTTGTAACTTTGTCTGCCTGGGGGGTTACCCTCCAATCTTTCATCTGCTGAATCACTTTTTCATCCGAGGGCCCCGATCCTCCCTTCCTGGCATCATCGGTGAGTATATCTCCAATCATAAAATCCTCATAATGCCCCATGTAAGAGGCGCTGGTGGGATTGGTGGGAATGGGACCCTGCCCCCAGGTTAATACATCATAGCACGCATTGACAGCAAGTACGGCATTATCAGGATCGTTATAAAAAACATTTTCCGTATCCCTCCCGATTGGCTCTTTTTCCAGGAAGTCCTCGCAAGAAATCAAAGCCAATCCCAGTAGAAAAAACAGGATATGTACATATCGTTTTACCATATTTGTTGGCTTTTGAATCTGCTCTGCAAAGCATGTACTTTGCATATTTTAATATTCTTTTTGTTCTGTTTGACCATTCTTACTGACTGCTTCTAAAGGGTAACCATTAACCCTGCCATAAATGACCTCGCATGGGGATAGGTTCCCATATCGATGCCCCGGTTAAACGGATTATCAAAGAGTTGACCGATTTCCGGGTCCCATCCCGAATAGCTTGTGAGGGTGAAGAAATTGTTGACCGAAATATAAATGCGTAAAGAATCCAGCATCAGCCTCTCAATCCATTTCTCCGGAGGTGAATAACCAATCTGGAAGTTCTTCAGGCGCAGGTATGACGCATCTTCCACCCAGATATCACTGAATCTCCCGATATTTTTATTGTTATCCATAAAAGTCATCCGGTACGTATCCGAATTATTTTCGGGGGTCCAGCTGTTCATGCGCTCCCTTCTTGAGTTCTCTATTCCATCAGGATTCAGATTGTTATAATTCATCGCATTAACCCCTTCATTTCCATAGGATCCCTGGAAAAAAAGCTTCAGATCAAATCCCCTGTAATATGCATTCAGATTGAGACCAAAGGTGAAGTCGGGATTCGCACTACCCAGTTTTACTTTGTCATCAGCACTTAGTTCGTCATCACCGTTCACATTGAGAAATTTGACATCCCCAACCCGGGCATTGGGTTGCAGGGGTTCACCTTCATTGTTCACATGGGCATTCAGTTCCTCTTCATCATTGAATATGCCATCGGTTTTATATCCATAGAAATAAGCCATCTCCTCCCCCTCTTCGGTTCGCGTTGTAAAAGCTTCAAGTTTACCCACTTTCCCCCCCTCGATAATATCAGAACTGCTCAGGTCAACAATTTTGTTCCTTATAAAGGAGATGTTGAATCCTGCATCGTATGAAAAACCGGACTCTTCAATGAAACCGGATTTGTAGGTAGTAGTCACCTCCAATCCCTTGTTGGACATGCTTGCTGCATTGCTGAAAGGGGCTCCATTCCCAAAGTAATAGGGAACCGGTGTTATGACCAGGATATCTTTTGTGATTTTATAAAACCCATCCACCGTTATATCAAGCCTATTGTTCCACAGTCCGATATCAGCTCCCACATTGGTCATCTGGCTCGTCTCCCATCGCAGATTCGAGTTACTTATCATCAGGGGCATTCTACCCTCTACTAACTGGTTGCCAAAAACATAAATCTGGTTGGGTGCCATCGTGGAGAGGTATTGATAGTTCGACACGCTTCCTTCATTTCCAACCTCTCCCCATCCTGACCGCAGTTTTAACCGGTTGATCAGCTGGTTGCTCTCCATAAAAGGTTCTCTGCTCACATACCACCCGAAAGAAAACGAGGGGAACAGTCCCCATTTATTATCCCCTTTAAATTTGGAAGAGCCATCAGTCCGAATGGTTGCCGTAAAAAGGTATTTGTCATTATAACTGTAATTAAACCTGCCAAATCCAGACATAATGGATTGTTCCCATAGCAAATCCGGATCGGTCATCACAGAAAAATCAACTTTGTTCTTTGAGGAAGAAAAATATTGTGAAGCCAGGTCAAGGGGAACATCCAGTGCTCCTGCCTGAATATTATTGCTGCTCATTTCCTGAGCCTCAGCCCCTACCATAAGATCTATTCCATGTTCGTCAAAATCCCGCTTGTAGCTCATGAAATTGGTCCATACATAATTGTGACTATTTATACGCTGATCGTACAATTCGCTTGGAGAACGCTGCTCTTTGGTCGATATATTGAATTCCGGATAATACCTTTTGTGCTGGAAAAAACTTCGCTCGAAACTATATTGCGATTTGAAAGTGAGATTATCGGATACAATGATTTGTCCCCACACATTTGTCACAATACGATGGGTATTACCCCGGTTGAACTGTGCCTCGTATACATTTCGCGCCGGATTATTGTGTATCTGGCTAAACCGGTCTTCCCCCCAGTTACCCGTTTCCGGATTCCATGCAGGGGTAACCGGATCAGCCCTCAGGGCCGTTGTCAGTACGCCGGTGTAGAGATCCTTATTAATAAAAGTTTGTCCGGAATTCAAATAGGTAAAGCTCAGGCCGCCATTAAACCAGGGTTTGAAATCATATTGTGCGTTTGCGCGGACTGAGTATTTATCCAATGCACTGTTTTTCACAATTCCCTCCTGCATGAAATACAGGGCAGCAATGTTGTAACTTGACTTTGTGTCTCCTCCGTTAATGCTGAAGTTATGGCTATGGGTAAGGGCCTCTCTCAAAACCACATCCTGCCAGTTGGTGCCCTCATATTCCTGGTCTATAATGTAATTTAACTGGTTGATCTCTTTATAGAGACTTGCACTTAACGTTTCAGGGTTCTCGATATCAAACCCGTCATTTGCATACGCCCGCAGTCGTAAACGGGAATACTCCGTTGCATTACACATATCAAGCAAGTTCCAGGACTCCTGTACACCAATGTATGAGTGTAAGTTGATCCGGGCCTCTTCCTGACTTCGCCGTCCTTTAACTGTGGAGATCAATATAACTCCGTTTGCACCTCTTGAACCATAGACCGCTGTAGCGGATGCATCCTTTAATACCTCTATGCTTGCTATATCACCAGGAGAAAGATAACTTATGTCGTCTGTTGGCATTCCATCAACCACATAAATTGGATCGCTGTTGTTGATGGTGCCGGTGCCGCGGATCCGTATGTTGATCTTCTCCCCGGGTTCACCTGACTGAGCAGTAACCTGAACTCCCGATAACCTTCCCTGCATAGCAGTTGCAAGGTTAACCGTTCCGAGTTGGTTCAGATCATCCGATTCAATTTTTGAAATAGCACCGGTAATATCGCTCTTTTTCATAACACCGTACCCCACCACCACTACCTCATCAATTTGAACACGATCTTTTTCCAGCCTGATCTGTAATTCCGAGGATTCTGAGATTTCAAACCGTTGATTGGTATACCCAATAAAGGAGACGATCAGGTTGGATGGATGATCTAAAGATAAACGAAAAACACCATCAGTCCCGGTAATGGTACCCTTCTGTGACCCCTCTACTGCCACGGTAACCCCGGGTAAAGGACTGCCCGTTTCGTCATATACTACTCCCGATATTTCTATGGGAGGAGGATCGTCAGTAGGTTTTTGGACCGGTTCCTCACCCGTTTTCTCCTGCAAAATGATAATCTCATCCTGGTACTTATAGGATATATTCATATCCCGGGAAATTATGTCCAGAACGTTGTTCAGTGACCGATCTTCTGTCTCCAGGGTGATGATTTGCTGATCATTCACCTGATCATGCCTGTAGAAGAAACGATACCCTGTTTGTTCTGACAGTTCATCAAGAACGACCTTCAGAGGTACCTTCTTCATTACAATACTGACCCGTTCTTCCTGGGCACGGAGATTACAGGTGCCGCTGATTAACAGGAGTATTAGAATCAACCCGAAGGTATTACGTTGCCTGGTAGCTATCATTATTATAATTCAGTGAATAAGGAATAGAAGGGCAATTCTCTTATTCTATTAATAATCAATATATAACAAATCCCCTGGAGGTCTCTTTATAACCCATCGGCGTCACCTCCGAAAGCACCTGCAGGATAGTCTCCATATCTTCATTCTCAAATGTACCGGAGTACCGGATAGATAATAGCTTTTTATTGGCTACTTTGATATCAACTCCATATCTTCTTTCAAGCCTGCGAACAATTGATTGCAAGGTTTTGTCTTCAAAAACAAGTATCCCGGAACGCCACAGGCTCGCTTTTCCGGTATCTTTCCGGCCCAATAAATAACTTGAGTGGTCGGGATCATAAACCAGTTGTTCACCCGGACTCATTGCAATATTCTTATGGGAAACAGGAGAACTTACCACAAAATGTATAAGGCCCTCATCCAGGGATACCACAATATCCTCATCTTGATATGCAGAAGCATTGAAGGATGTTCCAAGTACGTGAATCGATGCATCCCCGGTATTTACTATAAAAGGTCTCCTTTTTGAATGCTCTACATCAAAATATGCCTCCCCCTCCAGATAGACCTCGCGTTTTTCATTGCTGAATACGGCCGGATACTGCAAAGAAGAACATGCATTTAACCAAATTACCGTGCCATCTGCCAGTTGCACTTTTCCGGACTCCCCGGAAGAAAATGAAACGGTATGGGTCATGGAGTTACCTGCAGACAGCTGCGCCTGTGTCCAGAAATACCAGGTGCCTATAGCAAGAGGAATAACCAGAACCGCCGCTGACCGGAGCAACCATTTTTTCAGGACCTCCATGCGATTAATCTTAACGTTGCCTTTAGCTCCCTCAGTTGAAATCCTGCTTTGAATCCGTCTATATATACGATCTGAAGACCGCCTTTTCAACCGGGCATCCGACTGTTCAAACCAGCTGGCCATGAGAAGATCATCGACCTTTTTTTCGTCATCTGAATCCTTCATAACCTCCTCCAGGCAGATCCAATTATTTTTCTTCCAGCTTCTACGCATCATATCTCACAATTATGGGCAACCAAAAAGACCCTTTTTTCCCCGGATCTTTATAAATCAGCTGCTGCTCTTATATCAAGTACACGCTACTCTTAAAATCTTGTATATTGCCAGGTGAAAAATGTATACTGCCCTGCATAACTTTGTTGTTCCAGTCCTATTAACCTGAGTCACGCACTTTGTATAAATGCCTGCGTAAAACACCAAGTGCACGGCTCATATGCATATCCACAGTGGCCAGGGAAATCTGCAGCTCTTCTGCAATCTCTTTCCGCGATAGTCCTTCCACCCGGTTCAGTTTGTAAATCTGCTTTTGTCTATCCGGCAGCTGATCCAGTACCTGGTGGACCATTTGATCTAATTCATTGAAATAAATGATCTGTTCCACATCATCCAGCGAGTGATCAATGACCGATTTCAGGTAGTCCCGAATGTGCCTTCTGCAACGTTCATTCCTTAACATATTCAGGCATAGATTTCTGCCTATTGTAAACATCAATCCGCTGAATGATAAGTTTTCATTAAGATCACCCCGTCTTTCCCAAATCCTGATAAAGACTTCCTGCAGGATATCTTCCACGTCGGATTGAGAACCTGCAAATTGCATAAGAAATCCATACAGGGGCTGGTGATATATCCTGAATAACTGCTCAAAGGCTTGCTCATTACCTTTTCGTAGTTCCCGAATCAGGAAAGTATCGTTCTGACCAAATGCGGGTTTTTTAGCAGGATGTTTCAAGTCAGTTTAAAATTTGCGGATCCTAACCAAGTTAAAGAATTCTTTTCTCAACATCAATCATATATTATCTCGAATTTACATTGCCCCGATTTGTACGATTGGTAAGTATACCTTTTCATATCCTGAAGAAAACAGTCCGTCTACTATCAATACACGTGACGAAGCCTGATCTATGTATCATAGCAATTATGTCTGTCCGTAAAAAATCCCACCTGTTTTTAGAAAAGAAACAGATCTGATCCCTTTCTGATTGTTGAAATAACACACTACTGATTGGTAATATGGCAATTACACCCTTACATCACAGCACGGGGCTATCGGAAAGAGTCAGGCCGACACAGGGTATTTTTTTAGTTACGTGTACTTTTATAAAGACAACCTCCCAATACATGATCAAATGAACTGTAGAACCATCATCGCTTTATGCAGCTTTTTTTTAGCGTTAATTCTGCAAAGCTGTAATTCACCCAACATCCGGGAAAATAATTATGTCCGTTACAAACTTTGTGATAAAAATGCCACATCTGAAACGATAGCGTTATACAGGAACTTACATGCTCTTGCCTCTGATCATATTATTTTCGGTCAGCAAGACGCACTTGCATACGGGGTAGGAAGGAGACGAGCAGACACATCTTTTTGTGACGTATATGACGTGACAGGTTCTTATCCGGCCCTAACCGGCTGGGACATCGGTCATATAGAAGAAGAGTCCAACATTGACAGCATTCCGTTTAAGAAAATAATCCGGTTGATAAAAGCCCATTACAGGAGAGGGGGAGTTATAACAATAAGCTGGCACGAGTTACACCCAAAACCCGGGATTCCGGTCTGGGAATCTGACCCTGCTCCACAAAGACTCGTACCCGGTGGTGATATGAATGAATCATATCGAAATAAGCTGAAACATGCGGCACATTTTTTTAACCAGCTCAAGGATAAAAACAACCGTCCAATACCTGTTCTTTTCAGACCTTTTCATGAGCACAACGGAGACTGGTTCTGGTGGGGTGTTCACAATGCCACCGAGCAGGAGTACAAAAACTTATGGCGCTATACGGTGGAGTTCCTGAGAGACTCCCTGGATATACATCATCTACTCTATGTGTATTCGCCCGACAGGAGCAGCATGAAAACCGCCTCGGATCGTGCTGAGTTTCTGTACGGGTACCCGGGAGACAATTTTGTGGATGTCATAGGTCTTGACAATTACTGGGATGTGGGAAAAGCTGCCGGCTTAAATGAAAACCACTCAAGACACAGGGATGACAGTCTTTTCTTACAAAGCTTACGCACGATCGTAGCTATTGCTGAAGAAAAGAATAAGATTGCTGCATTGACTGAAACAGGGTTAGACCGGGTACCTGAACCAAAATGGTTTACCGACAGGTTACTGGATCCCCTTGAAAAAGATACCCTGGCAGGAAAGATCGCGTACCTGCAAGTATGGCGAAATGCATGGAAATCTCATTTTTACGTTCCATATCCCGGTCATCCGGCTGTTGAAGATTTTATTGATTTCAGGCAAAGCAAACTGATTTTGTTTGAAGATGAACTACCTCCCATGTATCACTGAAGTGTTATTCCTATTTTATATAAGAATGAGTAATCGGTGATGCTTAAAAATACAGAATCAGAGTAAATGAGCGACAGGATAACACCTGGTCAGCTCCTTTAACTGAAAAGAATCCGACAACCATTCCTGTCCGGCAGAAACAAAAAACAAGGGTCTCCTATATGAACAGAAACACACTGGAAAAATTAAAAGAGTTGCGAATATTTGCAAAAAGCCAGTTAACAGAATCTATTCTCCCTTTCTGGCGAAACAAAATGCCTGATAAAGAACATGGTGGATTTTTCGGGGAAACTTCGTTTTCAGGAACTCCTCTTCCAGAAGCCTCTAAAAGCTTAATATTGAATGCCAGGATATTATACTTTTTCTCGGCAATGTATTCACATACAAAAAATCCGGTCGATCTTCAGTTAGCCAATCGTGCTTTTCTCTACATATGTGATCATTTCTTCGATCACGTCCATCATGGATATTTCTGGAGTCTTGATTACAGGGGGAATCCTGATAATACCAAAAAGCAGGTCTATGCACTTGCTTTTGTGATATATGGGATGAGTGAATACTACCTGGCGTCAAACAATGAGGATGCACTCGGAAAGGCTATTGCTCTTTTTCTTCTCATTGAGGAAAAATGTGCAGATAAGGTAAATAATGGATATTTTGAGGCGTTTCAGGATAACTGGACAGAACTCGATGACCAGAGGTTGAGCAACAAAGACATGAATGAGAGAAAGACCATGAATACCCATCTGCACCTGCTGGAAGGCTACACAAATCTTTACCGGGTATGGAAAGAACCATTTCTCAATAAAAAAATTCAAAACCTGATCAATCTGTTTCTCTATACATTTATCTCTTATACTGATAATCATCTGCATCTTTTCTTTGACGATACCTGGAACCTGAAATCTTCCCTCATCTCATACGGTCACGATATCGAAGCAACCTGGTTGCTGCATGAAGCAGCCCTTACACTCGGGAATAACCATATCATAAAACGGGTTGAAACAAGAATAACCGATATGACTATTGCCGGTATGGAAGGAATCGATCAGCATGGAGGATTAGTTCATGAACGCGACAGACTTAGGTCTGATATTGAAAACTATTATGAGTGGTGGCCTCAGGCAGAAGCACTTACAGGTTTTATGAATACCTATTTTACAAGAGGAAAGAAAATCTATCTGAATTCTGCTGTTCGAATATTATCTTTTATCCGGGACCATTTCCTGGACGGTGAAAATGGTGAATGGTTCTTCAAAATTAATAACCAGCTGGTTCCGGTAAATACCACTTACAAGGCAGGATTGTGGAAAGGACCCTATCATAATGGCAGAGCCTGCCTGAAAGTAATACAACAGACAGATAAGATCCTCAATAAGATCGTCACTCCTGCGAAAGATTAACTACCAGTGTTTCCAATTCCACCTGCCGCTGTTCGCCGGTGGCCATATCTTTTAGGGTGATGACCCGGTCTTTCATTTCGTTTTCGCCGATGAGGGCAACATAGGGGATGTTGCGTTTGTTGGCGTAGGTCATCTGTTTCTTCATTTTGGCGGTGTCGGGGTAGAGTTCGGCACGGATGCCCTTGTCGCGCAGGCGGGCAAGGAGGGGAAGGATGTAACGGACCTCCCGTTCGCCGAAGTTGACAAAGAGCAACCGGGTATCTTCCTGCTGCTGATCGGGGAATTTGCCGGTCTGCGTTAACACATCATAGATCCGGTCGGCGCCGAAGGAGATTCCCACACCCGATACACCGGGCAGACCGAAAATTCCCGTGAGATCGTCGTAGCGGCCGCCCCCGCAGATGCTTCCGATCTCCATATCCATTGACTTCACCTCGATGATCGCACCGGTATAGTAATTCAGTCCGCGTGCCAGGGTAATATCCAGTTCCACCTCCGCCCCCTGGCGCCCGGTGGCAAGGTAATCCAGCAGGGTTCGGATCTCTTTCACTCCCTGGATCCCGGTCTCGCTGCCGGCCAGGTACTCTTCCAGGAAATTCAGTTTTTCCGGGGTGCTGCCCTGCATGTCGAAAACCGGACCCAGCCGGTCCAGGGAGGTGTTTGAAACACCCCGCTCCCTGAGCTCCGCCTCCACTTGTTCGCGCCCGATCTTATCCAGCTTGTCGATGGCAACCGTGATATCGGTGATCCGCTCCTTCTCCCCGATGATCTCCGAGATCCCGGCCAGCACCTTCCGGTTGTTGATCTTGATCACCACCTTCATATCCAGTTTCGAAAACACTTCATCGATGATCCGGATCAACTCGTATTCATTCACCAGCGAATCACTCCCGATCATATCGGCATCGCACTGGTAGAACTCGCGGTAGCGTCCTTTCTGCGGATTGTCGGCCCGCCATACCGGCTGGATCTGATAGCGGCGAAAGGGAAAAGCGATCTCGCTGCGATGCTGCACCACGTAGCGGGCAAAAGGCACCGTTAGATCGTACCGCAGTCCCATCCGCGAGATCTGCGAAGTAAGCCGGTGCAGTTCCATACGATCCAGGGCCGAGGTATCGGTCTTATCCAGGTAGTTTCCCGAACGGAGGATTTTGAAGAGCAGTTTATCCCCCTCCTCACCGTATTTCCCCAGCAGGGTACCCAGGTTCTCCATGGCCGGGGTCTCTATGGGCAGGAACCCGTATTTGCGGTACACATTGCGAATGGTATCAAAGATGTAATTCCGCCGGATCATCTCTTCCGGGGAGAAATCGCGCATCCCTTTCGGGGTGGATGGTTTGTTTGCAGCCATGGATCAACATTTATTTACAGGTCGGTAAAATTCCCTGCAAATTTACACTTTTCGGGGACAATGCTAAAAAAGGCCGCCTTCGCGGGCGCGGGCGATCTTTTTCAGGTCCTTTTCCAGGAATGCATCGGGATTACGCCGGTTTACCTTGTGGTAATCGAAGTAGTAAAACTGGGAATCCCCTGCCCCGATGAGTACTTTGTAGACCCTGGCATTGAGTTTTTTACCCTCGGGACCCACCTTGTGCATGAATACCACATCCTCATCCTTATCCATGATGGCCTGGCGGATCTCGTCGCGGCTGACAAGTTTGAATTCGTAGGGATAGACATCGCGGATCCGTGCTTCGGTGGCGATATCGCGCTCCAGCTCATCTTCAAGCAGGTAGAGCGTCTTTTCCTGCACGTTGGCCATGTTGTCGTTGTAGTGTTTGAAGACATTCTGACTGATGATCTCGGGCTGTTCGGTGATCAGGCTTACATGTTTCTGCATGAAATTCACCAGCGTACCGAGCTTATAGGCGTAGCTGTCCTCGTCCACCCCGAAATAGCTGAGCGGCACATTGACAATGTCCTTCATCTCGTCCAGGGAGGGATAATCACCCCCCAGGGAGAGGCAAAGAAAGACATAGCGGGTCTGGGACCGGTCCTTCTCAAAACTCACCGTGGCGGTATAGAGAAACGAGGCGGAGGGATCGGAGGACTTCTCCTCGAACTCGTCAAATTCAATGAACTCGTATTCGGTAACATCCCAGTAGTTCTCCACCGCATCGGTGATCTCGAAATTGTACTCCGAGAGGGGATTGTCCTGCAATACCACGTAAGTTTTGGTTTTGTGAAACTGTTCCAGGTCCTCCTCGGTTGGCAGATATTCACGCTGAGCCAGGAGGTTGGCCGCAGGCAACAATGCGATAAAGATGATGATCCATTTTTTCATGTCCGTCTTTTTTATGGTTTATACTCGATTTTACGTTTTAGGTTGCACCTTTTCTCTTTCTCTTTACATACATCACCTATAACCTGATCGCCATCCCTGCGTCAGGATTCCCTTCTCCCGGGGGGTGCTTCCCCTTAAAACCGGAATTTTCTCCTGCCGGGTATGTTCCCTGGCTCTTCTCGCCACCGTTAATCAATTCCCCGCACAGCGTGGCCGGATCTGTTCTCTTACCGCGTCCGGGGAATCCGGAAGTATTCACCGGGCAATGATACCGCAATGAACCACCGGAGCGGCATGTGCGGGGTACGGAGGATCCTGTCTGCTCCCGTTCACCCAGACAGTTCCCCCCTACTCCCGCTTCGGAAAGTAAAGCGGGTGTTTCTCGTTAAACCTGCGGATAAAGACAAACTTCATCTGCTTCTTTTTGCGCCGGCGCAGCGATGTGTATTCATCATGCAGTTCGGGGTCCTTCATCAGCAGGATCTCCACGCTGTTGATATCGTACTCCATCACCTCACCCGTCTCGAAATCCAGCAGGTACTGCCGCACCTCCGTGGAGGCATGGGAACTCGGACTCCCGTAATGACGGTAGTAATAGCTGTTATAATAATAGGGATCGTAATACCGCTGGTTGTAGGTGGTGATGGTTGCCACGAAATGGGATATATTTCCCACAAAGCTGATCCTGTGGAACCGGCTTCCCAGGTTGATGTAGAGTACTCCGTTCCGGCCATAGCCCCATACATTCTCCGTGCGAAGCTCCTGTTGCACCCCGTTATCGTCATAATAGAGAATGCGTTTGCGGTTGGTGACCTTCTCGAAAAAATCGCGGCTGAAAAGCTCAACATCCGTAACGATGCGCGTTTTAGGGATGGGATTGTTCTGTTTCACCATGTTGAAATTGGCGTAGATCCCCTCCTTAAAATCAAAATCAGGTGTGTATTTCACCATTCCCTCCGGCACCTGCTCCTGTGCCATGCAGTATGAGCTCAACAACACCCAGCCGATTGCAAAAATGAAACTCCTCATACGTACCATCCATTTTGATTTCCCTAAATTTACAGAACTCCTCCCGGTAATAAAACGATCAACCGGAAAAAACTATATCCTTCATGCATCTTTCCATGGAACTTCAAAAATCATACCGGGTGTGAACGATAAATTTTTATCTTTACGGCCAATGTTCAACCGGCAATTTGAAAGAGAGCTGTAACCTTCATGAATCCCATCCGCAAGATTCTTTCGTTGGGCATCACGGAAAACACCGATGAGTCCCTGGCAAGGAAAATAAGGTCATTAAACGCATATTACCTGATCCTGGTAAGCCTGATGGTAATATCAATCGCCATGTCCCTGGTTTTGAGCAATACCCTGCTGGCGATCAGTACTATAATCCTCCTTGGTATCCTCATCCTTGCCTATGTGGCGGCACCCCCGGCGCGTCACCTACCGTTGAACGCGCTGATGGTGATGGTCATCACTGCCGCGGCGCTCCTTTTTCATTACCTGCTGGTAAAGGAACTTTCCCGCGAGATTGTACTGGCACTCTACCTGATCTTCCCCATCGCCATCGCCATTATCAGTCCGGTCCGCGGCTACTGGATCGCAGCATTGCTAGGTGCTGTCACTATCTTTGTCAATGTGTTCCCGGTGCACCCGGAACTAAAACCGATGGATCTCCTCAGCCTGGTGATCTTTAACCTGGGCTATTTCCTTATGATCATTGTCTCCTACTTTATCGAGCGGTACCAGCGGGAGCTGTTGTTCAATTTGCAACAGACCGGGCGTTATTATGAATCGGAACTCTCCCATAAAGATGAATTCATCGCCCGGTTATCTCATAAACTGCGCACCTCGTTGTCCAACATCACCCTGATCAACAACCTGGTACACGATTCACGGCTGAACAGCAACCAGAAGGAACTGATCGACACCCTGAAATCTTCCACCCAGGAGCTGATCGATGATGTGAACGACCTGGTGGAGATCGCCACACCGGGGATTACCGAATTCAGGCAATCCATCCTGAGCTTCGATATAAGGGAGGTGATGGAAGGTACGGTCAATATCCTGGATTCGGATTACGACTTCAACGAACGGGTGATCCCGCGGTTTACCCGTGAACCGGAAAACAACAATTTAATCGGCGATCCCAGCCTCCTGCGATCTTCCCTGATCAACCTGGTGAAGGGGATCACCTTTTACAAGGAGCACGGAACTCCCATCTCACTGATGGTGGAAAAGGTGCGGTCGGACAACCAACAGGTGGTGATGGAATTTGCCGTGGCCTTTCAGTGTACGAAGTTGAAGGAGCTGGAAACCTATTTCACCCACCTCAGGAAGAACAAAGATCAGCGTAACTCTTACCTGGCCAATGCATACCACCTGCTTTCGCTCAGCGGGATCACCCTGGAGTTCAAGCAGGAACAGTCCATTGCCACCCTGAGCTTTGTGCAGCGCTTTTCCATCGACCTGGCGCGTGTTGTAAATGAAAAAGAGAAAGCGGTGATTGAAGAGAAACCGCCGAAGAAGCAGAAAACGGGCAAGGATCTCGCCGATGCCAACGTCCTGCTGGTAGAAGACAACGAGATCAACCAGAAGATTGTCCTTCTCAGTCTGAGCAAAAGGGTAAAAAAGA
Source organism: uncultured Bacteroidaceae bacterium (assembly GCA_964479445.1). GTDB lineage: Bacteria > Bacteroidota > Bacteroidia > Bacteroidales > CAYZMH01. The sequence continues at coordinate 26,141 of CAYZMH010000006.1, forward strand.
TCGATGTGGCCGTAAACGGAAAAGAGGCACTGGATATGTTCGGAACCAAGCGATATGATGTAATCCTGATGGATATCCAGATGCCGGTAATGGACGGGGTCGTTGCCACCAAGAAGATCCGCGAGATAGAAACCACTTCCGAAAACCGGATTCCGATCATCGCCATTACCGCCAATGCCCTTACCGGCGACCGGGATATCTGTATGGCGGCAGGGGCCGATGACTACATCAGCAAACCTTTCCAGGTTGACAGCCTGATTCAGAAGATGTCTGATCTGCTTAACGGGTAACAGCTTCCCCGGAAGCTTCACCAGTCAGAAAAAGGATCTAAAGCTGTCCGACTCCTTCTGCTGTCATTTACAGGATCCTGTTACCATGGCGGTTTCACCCCGATAACCAGGATATCATCCACCTGGTCCAGCTCACCCCGCCACTCCCGGATGCTATCATGCAGTGCTTTCTGTTGCTGCTGCATGGGCATTTGGTGGAGGGAAAGCAACAGGTGGCGGAATCGCCGGTACTTGAATTTTTTTCCCTCCGGCCCCCCGAACTGATCGGCATAGCCGTCGGAAAAGAGGTATATCATATCATCTTCTTCCAGTTCGATATGGTGACTGGTAAAGTCGGGCTGCCTGAATCCTGCACTGGGACCCACCATGATCCGGTCCCCTTTGATCTCAATGATCTCGCTGTTGCGCACGATATAGACCGGATTGAAAGCCCCGGCAAAATCGAGGGAGCGGGTCTCCGTGTTAAACACGCAGAGGGAGAGATCCATCCCGTCACGCAGGGCGATATCGCCTATCTCTCCGAAAATCGCGTTGAAGTTGTGGTTAAGCTCATTGAGCACCCGGGCAGGATCCTGCACCTCATTGCCTGCAACGATCTGCCGGAAGAGTTCGGTTCCGATCAGCGACATAAATGCCCCCGGCACCCCGTGACCTGTGCAGTCCACTGCAGCAAGGTAGATCCGGTTCCTGATCTTTTTCGCCCAGTAAAAATCACCGCTCACGATATCCTTGGGCAGCTGCAAAACGAAGTTTTCCCTGAACAGGGAAGAGACCTCCCTGGTGGTAGTAAACATGGCCCGCTGGATACGCTGGGCGTATTTCAGGCTGTCCTCTATGTTTTTATTCCGCCTGCCCAGCAGGTTTCTCTGGCGCAGCACCTCTTTGGCCGCCACCTCCTTTTCACGGAGGATCCGGTTACTCCTGCGCAGGGTGCGGGTGCGGAATTCAAAGAAGAGCCCGGTAAGCACCAGCACCAGTCCGAGCACTACAAAGAGAAAGAAGCGCTGCCGGTAAAAGGGGGCCTCCACGTTGATCCTGAGTTCAGCAGGATTGTTGCTCCAGATTCCGTTGCTGTTGGTTCCCCACACCCTGAAGGTGTACTCCCCGTGCTCAAGTCCGGACAGGATCACCGAATTCTCCTTGCCAATATTGTTTTCCGTACCTCCGCCGGCATTTTTTCCCAGAGAATAGCGGTAGGTATTCTGGCGCGGATTGGTGAAATCGAGCAATGAGAAGCGGAGGTGCACCGCCTCGTCATCCCCGATGGTGATCTGCTGATCGTTCAGGTACCGGTGGTGATCCCCGTCGTCACGATTGAAATACTTGATCCCGGTGATGGCCACGGCAGGCTGCTTGTCTTTGATCCGGACGCTGTCGGGAATAAAATAGTTCATCCCGGCAATCCCGCCGAAGTACATCACTTCGCGGCCGGAAAAATCCGAGGCATTCAGGTTGAACTCCATACTCAGGAGTCCGTCATCGGTACTGAAATTCCTGAAAACCCCTTTAGCGGGGTTCAACCGGGAGATGCCCATGTTGGTGCTCACCCAGATATATCCCCGGTTATCCTCTTCGATGGTGTAAATAAAATCATTGTTGAGTCCGTCCTCCACCGTATAGGCGACAAAACGCCCCTCTCCCCTTACGAACCGGTAGAGTCCGTTCCCGGTCCCCACCCAGAGGGTATGATCGGAAGCCACCAGCATGCTGTAAACCCTCCCGTAGAGTCCGCACGACCCATCGTTTGGGTAGTGGGTGTAGTCCTGTTCTTCCAGGTTGTAAGAATAGACCCCCGAGAAGCAGCCCGACCAGGTTATAGCGCCGGTATCGCGGGCCAGGCAGGTGACCATGTGGAGGGGAATCCTCCCGCTGCCGGTGATGGCCGCGGTGTCAGATTCCAGCCGGTTCTCCTGCTCATAGAGGTGGAAGATCCCGTCGTGGTGTGCAATCATCATGTGTCCCTCCCCCGCCTGGAGAATATCATAAATGCGGCGACCGTAAAACCGGTCCCCCCCCGGTTCCCTGAAATAGGTGATCATATCCACCATCCGTTGCTTTGCTTCATCAAAGATGTAGACATTTCGTCCTGCTGCCCAGATCCGGCCTTCCGGATCCTCGTAGATCACATTGGCGTACCGTTCCGGGTAACCGGGATCACGCAATCCGGGGTGTACGTTCAGCGTAAGCGGATCCTCCCCCTGCTGAAAGACGCGGATGCCGCCACCCCAGGTACCCACCCAGAGGCGATCCCGGGAGTCGGAAAGGATGCAGGAGACCAGGTTGCCGGGCAGGCTCTCCGCCCCTGAACGGGCATCCATGGATCTGAAAAACGATGGATTGAGGTCAAGCATGAAGAGTCCCTCGTAGCTGCCGATCCAGACCACCTGGTTGTGGTCTTTGATCATGCAGCGGGGTTGTCCTAGCTGAAGCGGCTTTCCCTGGTAATGCACCCTGCGATGGGAGATGTATTCCTGCTGCCGGGTATCGAATACGCGGACACCCTCCCGCCCGATCATCCAGAGGTTCCCGCGGAAATTTACCATACTGAAGATGGGAGCATGTGACGATCGTTTCCGGTGATGGTTCACATGATGGTCGGTCACCGGATCATACCGGCAGAGTCCCTCGTCTGTGCCAAGCCAGAGTACCTGGGTTTCCATTTCAACAATCGTGTTCACCGGATTGTCGACCGAAGTGGGATGCAGCACGCCCGCTGCAGTGTCCACCCTGAAAAGTCCGTTCTCCATTCCAGCCCACACCGTACCCAGGCGATCGCGGTGCAGTGTAACATTCCGCGTGATGATCCCCGGTTGCTCCCTGCCGGGTGCACCAAACCCGAAGCTTTTTACCTCACCGCGACCGGGATGGAAAAGGAGCAGCTCACGTTCCATGAGCAGCCAGACCCTCCCTGCCGGTCCGGGCAGGATACCGTAAACCCTGTTGGAAGAGCGGTCGGGCCGCTCCCGGTTGATCTTGTAGTTTTTAAACTGGCAGGTGACCGGATCGAAGCGGCTCACGCCGTTGTTGGTGCCGATCCAGAGGTTCCCGGTGAGTGTATCCTCCGAGATGCAGTAAATATAATTGGAAATAATGGAGGTGGAATCGGCGGGAATATGCCGGTAAATCACAAATTCATACCCATCGTACCGGTTCAGACCGTCGTTGGTACCCAGCCACAAAAAGCCCCTGGAATCCTGGAAAACTGCGTTCACCTTGTTGTTGGAGAGTCCGTCCAGCGAAGTGAATTTCCGGGCATCCACTGTTTGTGCCTCCAAATGATTCAGAGTAAGGAGGACGCCAAGCAGTACGTATACGATATTCACCTTATGTGAGACCATTGACCGGCTGGTTCATTTTTTACACCAAACCACAAATATAAGGGATAAACGTATTAAATTATAGGATTAAATAAAAACACTGAATAAAAATTACATACCGGTAACAATCGGGGGGGGGATAGTTATTTCATTTTACTATCCATGGCGATTCGCTCGAGCATTTCGGTGGTGACCGATTTGGGGCGCTCCAGCGGGTATCCCAGGGCCCTGTCCCAGATGATGTTGGCAGTGATCCCGATGGCGCGGCCGATACCGAACAGGACGGTGTAGAAGTCATACTCGGTAACTCCGTAGTGCCACTGGATGATACCTGACTGCGCATCGACGTTGGGCCAGGGGTTCCTGGCTTTCCCGTGTTCCCTGAGGATCGGCGGCACCACTTTATAGAGCATATCGGTGTACTGGAACAGGAGGTCATCTTTGAGGTGCCTCTGGCAGAACTCCCGCTGCAGGGTATAGCGCGGATCGGTTTTCCGCAGCACGGCGTGGCCGTACCCGGGAATAACCTGGCCCGAGTTGAGGGTATCCCAGACAAACTGTTCCAACTCCGCCTCGGTCGGCAGTTTTCCGTCCATCCGGTGCACCAGGTCCTGCAACCAGCGGAGCACCTCCTGGTTGGCCAGTCCGTGCAACGGTCCGGCCAGTCCGTTTATCATCGCCGAGATCGACAGGTAAACATCTGACAGCGTGCTGGCAACCAGGTGTCCGGTATGGGCGCTTACATTACCGCTCTCATGGTCGGAGTGAATAATAAAGTGCATCCGGGCAACATCGTCGTAAGGTGCCGGTATGTCCATCATATGGGCAAAGTTCCCTCCGAAGTCCAGGTTGGGGTTGGACTGGATCCGGTTACCGTCACGGTACAATTTGGCGTAGATGTAGGAGGCGATTTCCGGGAGTTTTGCCAGCAGGTTGAGGGAATCCTCGTACATAGGATCCCAGTAATCGGTTTTGGGAATGCCCCCGTGGTATTTTTTAAAGAAGAACGATTCCCGGTGCATGGTGAGAATGGCCGTGGAAAAGATCGCCATGGGATGGGAACAGCAGGGGAATGCATCGATCACCTCGTATACATAGCGGGGCAGGATCCTGCGGCGGGCAAACTCATCGGCCACATCACTCACCTCCTTATCGGTGGGAATGTCCCCGGTAAGCAACAGGTAATAGACCCCTTCCACAAAGGGCATTTCAGCACCTTCGGGTTTGGGAAGTTTCTTAAAAAGTTCAGGCAGTGTGTACCCCCTGTACCGGATCCCTTCATACGGATCAAGGTAGGATATATCGGTCACCAGGCTTTTTAATCCGCGCATTCCGCCGATCACCTGGCCGATGGTCACCTTGTCCACCTCCACATCGGCATATTCATTCAACAGTTTTTGGGTACGGGGTCTCCAGATCTCAATTTTCTCATGGAGTTTCTGCTTTAAAATTGACATATGTTTTAAAGTTTTATTTTCAATTTTAAATGCTCGGACAGGATATTTTTACAATATAGAATTTATCCGTCAGCTGTACAACTCCTGGCCGGCAAAAAGGGCATATATAAAACAACAAAACCGGGTTGTTGTTTAATGTGGGGATCCGGAATGGCAGCACCGGGTGGACAGACCCGGTGGGAATGCCCGGCTTGAATGCCCGGCGGGGACCGTCAAGGGACCGTCAGGGGACTCCGCTTTTGATGGAGTCATCCGGTGGAATCGTCCGGCGGGGACCAACCGGTCTTAATCAACAAAAAACCTCCGCAGTGTGGGCGGAGGTTTGGAAAGTATGGTATGGGATCTCTCTAGTAACCGTAAATGGCCAGGTCGCCCAGCTCTTCTTCGATCCGAAGCAGCTGGTTATACTTGGACATGCGGTCGGAGCGGCTCAGTGAGCCGGTTTTAATCTGACCGGAATTAGTGGCCACGGCGATATCGGCGATAGTGGCATCCTCGGTCTCACCGGAGCGATGCGAAGTAACGCTGGTCCAACCGGCCCGGTGTGCCATCTCGATGGCATTGAGCGTTTCGGTCAGCGTACCGATCTGGTTCACCTTGATCAGGATGGAGTTAGCAGAGCCCAGTTCTATGGCTTTACTGAGGAACTCCACGTTGGTTACCAGCAGGTCGTCGCCCACCAGCTGGATTTTATCACCCAGCTTATCGGTCAGCACTTTCCATCCGTCCCAGTCTCCTTCATCCATGCCGTCTTCCACCGAGTCGATGGGATACCTGGAAGCCAGTTCAGCGATATAGTCTGCCTGCTCTTCGCGGTTACGTTTGGCACCATTTTCGCCTTCAAACAGGGTATAGTCATAGATCCCGTCCCTGAAGAATTCAGAAGCGGCGCAATCCAGTGCGATGGTGATATCGGATCCGGGCTTGTAACCTGCTTTCTCCACCGCCTTGATGATGCTGTCGAGGGCATCTTCGGTCCCCTTCAGTTCGGGGGCAAAACCACCTTCGTCACCCACGGCAGTGCTCAGTCCGCGCTCCTTCAGCACCTTTTTCAGATTATGGAATACTTCGGCACCCATGCGGAGACCTTCGCTGAATGATTTGGCGCCCACGGGTCGTATCATGAACTCCTGGAATGCAATGGGGGCATCGGAGTGGGAACCGCCGTTAATGATATTCATCATAGGCACGGGCAGGTGCCTGGCATTGGTTCCGCCAATGTACCGGTAGAGAGGCATATCGTGGTACTGTGCAGCCGCTTTGGCCACTGCCAGGGATACACCCAGCATGGCGTTGGCGCCCAGTTTACTCTTGGTTTTGGTGCCGTCCATATCCAGCATTTTATGGTCGACGCCCACCTGGTCAAGGGCATCCATCCCCACCAGTTCGGGAGCGATCACCTTATTCACATTCTCCACGGCTTTCAGCACCCCTTTGCCCAGGTACCGGTTCTTATCTCCGTCGCGCAGTTCCAGGGCTTCATTCTCCCCGGTGGAGGCCCCTGAGGGCACGGCAGCACGGCCTACAAAACCGCTGGCCAGGGTCACTTCAACCTCGATGGTTGGGTTACCGCGGGAATCGAGAATCTCGCGTGCATGAACATCAACTATTTGTCCCATAATAGATTGTTTTTTCAAATTGTTTTATGCATCCTTCTTCTCATCGTCACCGGCATCGTCAGATTTCTCCTGGTCATCATCCGGTTTTTTATCCTCACCGGCATCTGCGGCAGGTGCTTCGCTCTTTTTCTCCCCGGTTTGCTCTTCTGTCTCCGTCTTCTCACCGGATGGGGGTTCCGGGGCTGTTTCCGCCTGTTCGGCAGCCGCCTCGGGTTTCGCCTCTTGGATGGCTTCCGGCGTGTCCCCTGAACCGGCCTCGGTGGTGGTATCAGCGGCATTCTCTCCGGTTGCAGCCTGGTTGGTTGCCTCCTCGTCAGAACCCTGCTCCTCTGCAGAAGCTTCTTCAGCTACAGCGGATTCCGTTGCGGTATCCTCTCCGGCCTGGGCCTGAGATTTTTTCTTACCACCTCTCCTGCGGCGCGAAGATTTCTTTGTGGCGGCCTTTTCAGCCAGCAGGTTTTCGTTATAGTCAACCAGCTCAATAATGGCCATCTCGGCGCTGTCACCCAGCCGGGCACCCAGCTTGATGATTCGGGTGTAACCGCCCGGACGGTCAGCCACTTTGGCTGCCACTTCGCGGAACAGTTCGGCAGTTGCCTCTTTATCCTGCAGGTAGCTGAATACTTCCCTGCGGGAAGATGTATTATCGGTCTTTGCCTTGGTAATCAAAGGTTCCACGTACACACGAAGCGCTTTGGCTTTTGCCGTGGTAGTCCGGATCCGCTTGTGGAGGATCAGGGATGAGGCCATATTGGCCAGCATGGCTCTCCGGTGTCCGCGTTTCCTGCTTAAGTGATTCAGTTTCTTCTGATGTCTCATCTCTTTTAATCCTTGTCAAGTTTGTATTTACTGGTATCCAGCCCAAAGCTGAGATTCATGGAAGAGAGCAGCTCCTCCAGCTCGGTAAGCGATTTCTTACCGAAGTTCCGGAACTTCAACAGGTCATTTTTGTTGAATTTCACCAGGTCGCCCAGGGTCTCCACCTCGGCGGCTTTCAGACAGTTAAGTGCCCTTACCGACAGGTCCAGGTCCACCAGCTTGGCTTTCAGCAGCTGGCGCATATGAAGGGCCTCCTCGTCGAACTCCTCGTTGGAGAATTTGTCATCCGTATCCAGGGTGATCTTCTCATCGGAGAAGAGCATGAAATGGTAGATGAGGATCTTGGCCGCCTCTTTGAGGGCATCCTTGGGATGAACCGATCCGTCGGTATCCAGTTCCATGATCAGCTTTTCATAGTCGGTCTTCTGCTCCACGCGGTAGTTCTCCACTTCATACCGTACATTCTTGATAGGTGTGAAGATGGAATCGATGGCAATCAGTCCGAACTCCGACTCAGCGGGTTTGTTCTCTTCAGCCGTCACATATCCCCGTCCCTTGGTAATAGTCAGCTCCATCTGGAGTTTGACATCGGGTTCCATCCTGCAGATGGTCAGATCATCATTCAGAACCTTGAACCCGTTAAGGAACCTGGAGAGGTCCCCGGCTTTTAACTCTTCCTGCCCGGAGATGGTAACCACCACCTTTTCATCGTTGACGTCTTCAATCTGTTGCTTGAACCGAACCTGTTTCAGGTTCAGGATCACGTCGGTGACATCCTCGATCACCCCGGTCAGGGTGGAGAACTCATGTTCGACCCCTTCGATCTTGACAGTTGTAATGGCAAACCCTTCAAGCGAGGAGAGGAGGATCCTTCTCAGGGCATTCCCGATGGTGATCCCGTATCCCGGCTCCAATGGTCTGAACTCAAATTTGCCGTACCGATCGTCGGCTTCGAGCATGATAACCTTATCTGGTTTTTGAAATGCTAAAATGGACATAATGAAATGTGCAATTATTTTATTTTGAATATAGTTCGACGATCAACTGTTCCTTGATGGTTTCTGGAATCTCGTCACGGTCGGGACGATTGAGAAATTTGCCCTGCATGGACTTCTCGTCCCATTCCAGCCAGCTGGATGAACCAGCACGGTTGCTGGTAAGAGATTCGGTGATCACTTCAAGTGATTTGGAACGCTCGCGAACGCCTATGATATCACCTGCTCTCACGGTGTATGAGGGGATATTAACCACCTCGCCGTTTACAGTGATATGACGATGGCTTACAAGCTGGCGTGCGCCGTCCCGTGTTGAAGCAACCCCCAGCCGGTAGACGACATTGTCGAGCCGCGACTCTAGCAGCTGAAGCAACACTTCACCGGTTACCCCTTTACTCCTGGAAGCTTTTTCAAAAAGATTCCGGAACTGCTTTTCGAGCACTCCGTAGGTATACTTGGCCTTCTGCTTCTCTTTAAGCTGAATGCCATACTCCGAAGACTTACGCCTTCTCTTGTTCATGCCATGTTGTCCCGGGGGGTAATTCTTCTTTTCGAACGATTTATCCGTTCCAAAGATGGGATCTGCAAATTTCCTGGCGATTTTCGTTTTTGGACCTCTGTATCTTGCCATCTAACTCAATTTATTTTTCTGGATTTACACTCTTCTTCGTTTGGCCGGACGGCAGCCGTTATGCGGCAGCGGGGTCACATCTATGATCTCCGTCACCTCGATACCTTCCGTATGGAGGGTACGCATAGCCGATTCCCTTCCTGATCCCGGACCTTTAACATATGCCTTCACTTTCCTCAGACCCATGTCATGGGCGGTCTTGGCGCATGACTGTGCAGCCATCTGAGCCGCGTAGGGAGTGTTCTTCTTGGAACCCCTGAATCCCATTTTACCGGCGGAACCCCAGGAGATCACCTGTCCCTGGTTATTGGTCAATGTAATGATGATATTGTTAAAAGAGGCATGTATATGTGCCTGTCCTGTCGGTTCGACCTTAACGGTACGCTTTCTTGACGATCCTGTCTTTTTAGCCATAACCTTGTAAACTTATTTAGTTGCTTTCTTTTTATTCGCTACAGTCTTCTTCCTTCCCTTGCGTGTCCGGGCATTGTTCTTGGTGCTCTGGCCCCGCACGGGCAGTCCGATGCGGTGACGGATCCCCCGATAGCTTCCGATATCCATCAATCGCTTGATATTGAGTTGCGTGTCTGAACGCAGCTCTCCCTCTACCGTATAGTCTTCGTTGACGATCTTACGGATCTTGGAAACGTGATCGTCGTTCCAGTCCTTGACCTTCATGTGACGGTCGATACCGGCTGCATCAAGAATTTTCTGGGCTGAGCTACGGCCGATCCCGTAAATATAGGTTAACCCTACCTCGCCCCGCTTGTTTTTTGGCAAATCTACGCCAACTATTCTAGCCATATTCCTTATTTGATTTTATTCGGTTACAAAAATCTTATCCCTGGCGCTGTTTAAACTTGGGATTCTTTTTGTTAATTACGTACAAGCGTCCTTTTCTCCGGACAATCTTACATTCCGAACTACGCTTTTTTACAGATGCTTTTACTTTCATTATCCTGTTTCTTTATTTGTACCTGTATGAGATCCTCCCTTTCGTCAGGTCATAGGGCGACATCTCCACTTTGACCTTATCACCCGGAAGGAGTTTAATATAATGCATTCTCATTTTCCCGGAGATATGAGCGGTAATGACGTGGCCATTTTCCAGCTCTACCCGGAACATTGCGTTGGACAGTGCTTCTGTAATAACACCGTCTTGTTCGATGGATGGTTGTTTTGCCATGGTGCTATCCTTATATTTTTACAATTTCATCAATATAGTCGAACGTCGACAGGATATCTGCCCCCTCTTTTCCTACGGCCACAGCCAGTTCATAATGGGCCGAGGGCAATTTATCTGCGGTCCGTATCGTCCAGCCGTCGGGCTCCTGCCTGATCTGCCGTCTTCCGAGATTGATCATCGGTTCAATACAGATCACCACACCCTCTTTCAGCTTTGGTCCGCTTCCCCTTCGCCCGTAGTTGGGAACCTCAGGCTCTTCGTGCATATGCTTGCCCAAGCCGTGTCCCACCATCTCTCGCACCACCGAGTAGCCTGCTCCTTCGGCATGCTGTTGCACTGCAAACCCGATGTCTCCGACCCGTTTTCCTTCAACAGCCTGTTCGATCCCTTTCATAAGGCTTTCCCGGGTTGTAATCATCAACCGCCGCACATTCTCATCCATCTCACCCACGGAAAAACTGAAAGCGGTATCGCCGTAAAAACCATCCATGATCACCCCGCAATCCACCGAGACCATGTCGCCCTCTTTGAGCACCACGTCCGGGGAGGGGATTCCGTGGACCACCTGGTGATTCACCGAGGTACAGAGTGTTTTGGGAAATCCCTGGTACCCTTTGAAACCCGGCACCGCCCCGTGGTCGCGGATAAACTCCTCAGCGATTTTGTCCAGCTCTTCGGTGGTCACACCCGGACGAATATGTTTTCCCACTTCCGCCAGGGTTTTGGACACCAGCTGGTTGCTCTCCCTCAATAACTCAATCTCTTCCGCTGTCTTTATATAGATCATCAAAGAACTCTCCCGGGTCTAGATCACTGCCGCACTGCCTGTACGGCCTTTGATCTTACCCGATTTCATTAAACCGTCGTAATGGCGCATCAGCAGGTGACTCTCGATTTGCTGAAGCGTATCCAGGATCACTCCCACCATAATCAGCAGGGAGGTTCCTCCAAAGAATTGCGCAAAGCTCCTGTTCACCCCGGCCAGCATGGCAAATGCCGGCATAATGGCCACCAGGGCCAGGAAGATCGATCCCGGAAGGGTGATCTTCGACATAATGGAGTCGAGGAACTCTGACGTCTTTCGCCCGGGTTTCACCCCTGGAATAAACCCGCCGTTCTTTTTCATATCCTCCGCCATCTGGGTCGGATTGATGGTCACCGCGGTATAGAAATAGGTAAACAGAATGATTAGCACGGCATTGGTAAAGTTATACCAGAAGCCGGTGATATTGGAGAAGGTGGCGGCGAGCCCGGTGGCTGAATCCGAACTGGCAAACCCGGCGATGGTGATAGGGATAAACATCAGCGCCTGGGCAAAAATGATCGGCATCACACCGGCTGCATTCACCTTCAGCGGAATATACTGTCTGACCCCTCCGTACTGTTTGTTACCCACGATCCGTTTGGCATACTGAACGGGGATTCTGCGGGTACCCTGAACCAGCAGGATGGTCAGCATAAATACGATATACATGATAAGGATCTCCACCAGGAAGGCTACCAATCCACCTCCCTGCTGCTCAATCCGTGCCATAAACTCCAGTCCGAGCGACTGCGGCAACCGGGCGATAATCCCGATCATAATGATCAGTGAGATCCCGTTCCCGATCCCTTTATCGGTAATTCGTTCTCCCAGCCACATGATAAACATGGTCCCGGCCGTGAGGATGATCACCGCGCCCACCTTGGAGAAGTTGGCCGAAAAAGCATCCGGAGGCAACTGGTACGACAGGCTGGCGATATAGGTAGGAGCCTGGAGCAACAGGATTGCAACGGTAAGGTATCTTGTAATCTGGTTAATCTTTCTCCGTCCGCTCTCTCCTTCCCGCTGCAGACGCTGGAAGTAAGGAACGGCGATCCCCATCAGCTGGATCACAATGCTGGCCGAGATATAGGGCATAATCCCGAGTCCGAATATCGACGCCCTCGCAAATGCTCCACCGGTAAACAGGTTGATAATATCCAGGATATTACCGGAGGGTTGCTGCAGGGCAGACAATTTGGTGGGATCGATCCCCGGCAGTACCACGTGGGTTCCAAGCCGGTAGACCAGCAAAATACCCAGGGTGTAGAGAATCCGGGCTCTCAGGTCCTCAATTTTCCAGATATTCTTGAGTGTTTCAACAAGTTTTTTCATCCGGTGCTAGATTTTTTCGGCAGTTCCTTCCATCTTCTCAATAGCTGCTACGGCAGATTTGGAGAAACTGTGTGCTTTTACGGTCAGTTTGGTTTTCAATTCGCCTTTCCCCAGGATCTTCACCAGGGTGTTCTTTTGCACCAACCCGGCATCCATCAGGGTCTGCACGGTGATCTCGGAGAGCCCCTTTTGTTCGGCCAGCTCCTGCAATACACCGATATTGATCCCTTTGTACTCCTTGCGGTTGATATTTCTGAACCCATACTTGGGCACTCTCCGCTGCAACGGCATCTGACCGCCTTCAAAACCGGTTTTCCGGGAGTACCCGGAACGGGACTTTGCGCCTTTATGACCGCGGGTTGCGGTATCACCGTACCCGGATCCTTCTCCGCGTCCTATCCTCTTTTTGGTTTTTGTCGATCCCTTCGCGGGTGTTAGTTTACTCAAATCCATGATTCAATATCCTATATCGTGAATTACTACTTACGCTTTTCCACTTTTACCAGATGAGATACTTTCCCGACCATGCCAAGGATCTGCGGTGTGGATTCCAGTTCCACCGTGTGGTTGATCCGTTTCAGGCCCAACGCTTCCAGGGTCCGCTTTTGCGGCATGGTCTGACCAATCTTGCTTCTGACCTGGGTGATTTTAATTTTTCCCATCGTGTATGCTATTATCCGTTAAATACTTTTTCCATTTCAATTCCCCGCTGCTGTGCCACGGAGCTGGCATCCCTGAGCTCCAGCAGTGCCCTGAAGGTTGCCTTCACCAGGTTATGCGGGTTGGATGAGCCTTTGGACTTGGCCAGCACATCCTTCACTCCCACGCTCTCCAGTACGGCACGCATGGCACCTCCTGCTTTCACACCGGTACCACTGGAAGCCGGCTTGAGGAATACCGTTGCACCGCCGAATTTCGAAAGCTGCTCATGGGGAATGGTCCCGTTGATAACCGGTACCTTGATGAGGTTTTTCTTGGCATCCTCCACTCCTTTCGCAATGGCGGTGGTCACTTCATTGGCCTTACCCAGGCCGTATCCGACGATCCCGTCTTCGTTTCCCACCACGACAATGGCGGAGAAGCTGAAGGTCCGGCCACCTTTGGTCACCTTGGTAACTCGTTGTATACCGACCAACCGGTCTTTCAACTCAAGATCACTCGTTTTTACTTTCCTGATACTTGTTGACATAGCACTTATTAAAATTTAAGTCCGTTTTCCCTGGCAGCATCCGCTAAACTCTTAACCCTGCCATGATATAAATACCCGTTCCTGTCGAATACCACATTATCAATGCCCTTATCTTTGGCCTTATCAGCGATGTTCTTTCCCACTAGTTTCGCCTGCTCGATCTTGGTAACCTTTTGTCCGGCGATCTCCTTCTCCCGTGATGAGGCAGACAGGATAGTCTTCCCTGTCACGTCATCCACCAGCTGGGCATAGATCTGCTTGTTGCTGCGATACACAGACATCCTGGGTCTTTCGGGTGTACCGGCCAGGTTCTTTCTTATCCTGAGTTTAATCCGGTGTCTTCTTTGAAGCTTACTTAAAGCCATCTTATTCTCGTTTTTTTTTATTGATTCTCCTATACCTCTTTTCACGGAACTGCCGCGAAGAGGTGTTTACTAAACAGCTGCCGACTTCCCGGCTTTCCTGCGAAGCTGCTCGCCCGCAAACTTGATCCCTTTTCCTTTATAGGGCTCCGGCGGACGGAGGGAGCGGATCTTGGCGGTTACCTGGCCCAACAACTGCTTATCGCAGCTGGACAGGCTAACCTTCGGATTGCTCCGCCGCTCGGTTTTGGCCTCCACCTGGATCTGATCGGGTAACTGGATCACGATATCGTGGGAGTAACCAAGCCCCAGCTCCAGCATCTGTCCTTTGGCCTCGGCACGGAAACCAACCCCTACCAACTCCAGGTTCACGGAGTATCCTTCCGAAACCCCGTATACCATATTGTATATCAACGCACGGTAGAGTCCGTGCATCGACTTGCTGCGTTTCTCTTCGTTGGAGCGCTCGAGCACTATCTGGTTATCCTCCACGTTCACCTTGATAACGGGATCCACCTTCTGTTCCAGCTCGCCCCTGGTTCCCTTGACGGTCACCAGGTTATTATCCACGTTCACCGTGACGCCTTCAGGTATCTCTATCGGTAAAATTCCTATCCTTGACATGGTCGTATTCTCTTTTTATTAATAGACGTAACACAGTACCTCGCCGCCGATATTGAGCTTCCGCGCTTCTTTATCGGTCATTACACCCTGCGAGGTAGAGAGGATCGCGATCCCCAGTCCGTTCAGCACCCTCGGGATACTGTCCTTATCGGAATACTTCCTGAGACCGGGCCGGCTGATGCGCTCCAGTTTCTTAATTGCGGGCAACTTAGTCTCCGGGTGATACTTCAGGGCTATTTTAATATTGCCCTGGGGTCCCTCCTCCTCAAACTTATAGTTGAGGATATACCCTTTTTCAAAAAGGATGCGGGTGATATCTTTCTTTATGTTGGAACCAGGAATCTCCACCACTTTGTGGCTGCCCATCACGGCATTCCTGACTCGGGTAAGATAATCTGCAATAGGATCTGTCATTTCTATCTTCCTTTAATAATCCGGTTAAACGATACTACCAACTGGCCTTTTTAACACCCGGGATCAATCCGGAAGAAGCCATCTCCCTGAAGGTGATCCTGCTGATGCCAAACTGTCTCATATACCCCTTGGGCCTACCGGTAAGTTTGCACCGGTTGTGCAGCCTGATGGGGTTGGAGTTGCGGGGAAGCCGGCTCAATCCCACGTAATCTCCTTCCGCTTTCAGCCTGGCTCTCTTCTCGGCATATTTCTCCACCATTTTCTGGCGTTTCACCTCGCGGGCTTTCATTGATTCTTTGGCCATAATTCTATTTTTTAACGTTTTTAAACGGTAAACCAAATTCTTTTAACAGGGCAAAAGCCTCCTCATCGGTTTTTGCTGTGGTCACAAACGTGATCTCCAGTCCCATGATCTTGTTGATCTTGTCAATATCGATCTCCGGGAAAATGATCTGCTCCGGGATACCGAGGGTATAGTTCCCGCGCCCATCCATTTTGGTGGCGACCCCGTTAAAGTCGCGGATACGCGGCAGAGCCACCTTGATCAACCGTTCCAGGAATTCGTACATCCGCTCGCGGCGCAGGGTAACCTTGACCCCGATGGGCATACCGCGGCGCAGCTTGAAGTTGGAGATGTCCTTCTTAGAATAGGTCTGAACGGCATGCTGACCTGCGATGGCGGAGAGCTCCTCCTGGGCGATCTCAATGAGTTTCTTATCGGCGATGGCCTGTCCGACTCCCTGGTTCAGGGTAATCTTCTGAAGCCGCGGAACATCCATAATGGTGGTGTAACCAAACTGCTTGGTCAGTGCCGGCACGACCTCTTCTGAATAATGCTTTTTGAATGTCGGTGTGTATTCCATTACTTGATCTCCTCACCTGATTTTTTTGAGTATCTCACTAATTTTTCATTTTTATCCGGTTGCCTGCCAATACGCGTGGCTTCGCCACTGGAGGGATCCACCGGGTTGAGGTTGGATATGTGAACCGGTGCCTCTTTCTTTATGATCCCGCCCTGCGGATTCTGTGCATCGGGCTTGGCATGCTTGGACACCATGTTCACGCCTTCCACGATGGCACGCGAACTCTTGCGGTCGATATCCAGGACACGTCCCTGCTGACCTTTGTATTCGCCTGTGTTTACGATGACGATGTCGCCTTTCTTGATATGGTACTTTTTCTGCATGGTCTGTTTTTTTCGTATTACAACACCTCGGGTGCCAGCGAAACAATTCGCATGTGTTTATCCCGCAATTCCCTGGCTACCGGACCAAAAATACGGGTTCCGCGCATCTCGTCCAGGTTGTTCAGCAACACAACCGCGTTGTCGTCGAAGCGGATGTAGGTACCATCATTGCGACGAACCTCCTTGTTGGTACGCACCACCACCGCTTTGCTGATGGTTCCCTTTTTGATCTCACCGGAAGGGATGGCGCTCTTGACGCTAACGACCACCTTGTCGCCGATGCTGGCGTATCGCTTCCGGGTACCTCCCAGCACCCTGACACAAAGCACCTCCTTGGCACCGCTATTGTCCGCGACCGCTAATTTGCTCTCTTGTTGTATCATGGTTACTTAGCTCTTTCAATAATTTCTACTAATCTCCATCGTTTGTTTTTGCTCAACGGACGGGTCTCCATGATCTTAACGAGATCCCCCACGTTGCAGGCGTTGTCGTCGTCATGCGCCGTAAACTTCGAGGTTTTGTTTACGAACTTTCCGTAGATAGGGTGCTTCATCTTCCGCTTCACAGCGATAACGATGGATTTCTCCATCCCGTTGCTGACAACCACACCAACGCGTTCTCTTCTGGTATTCCTGGGTTTTTCCATGGTTATGAATTACTTTCTGACTGTTCCTTTGTTTGCCTTGCTTTCCATTCGGTCTTCAACCGTGCAACTGTTCTCCGGGTCTCGCTGATCTTGTTCGGATTGTCCAGCGGGGACACGGCATGATTCATCCGCAGCCGTACCAGCAGGTTTTGTTCCGTGTCGATCCTCTCCAGGAGTTCTTTGTTGGATAATTCCCTGATTTCAGAACTTCTCATCGTTCTTCCTATTTATTGATTAAGTTTTTAGCACGTTCCTCTTCGTAATCCCTCCGCACCACGAATTTGGTACGTACGGGAAACTTCTGGGCTCCCAGGCGCAATGCTTCCCTGGCCACCTCCATGGGGACACCTTCCACCTCGAACAAAATGCGGCCGGGGGTGATGGGGTAAACAAATCCCTCGGGGGCTCCTTTTCCTTTTCCCATCCTTACTTCAGCCGGCTTTTTGGTAATGGGCTTATCGGGAAAAATCCGGATCCACAACTGGCCTTCCCGCTTCATATACCGGGTGATAGCCTGGCGGGCAGCCTCGATCTGGCGACCGGTGATCCATGAGCTATCCAGTGCTTTGATACCAAAGGATCCGAAAGCAAGCTTGGTTCCCCGCGAGGCGTTTCCTTTCATACGCCCCTTCTGCATTCTCCTGTATTTGGTCTTCTTCGGTTGTAACATGGCAGTATCTATTACCTGTGATTATCGTATTAACGTCTTTTTTTTCTGAATCCGCCGCTCTTGGGCTTCACATTCTTGGCACCGACATTGGGGGAGAGATCCCGTTTACCGTAGATCTCGCCGTTGCAGATCCACACCTTGATCCCGATTACACCTACCTTGGTATGAGCTTCGGCCAGCGCATAGTCGATATCGGCACGCAGGGTATGCAGTGGTATCCGGCCATCCTTAAAGGTCTCCGTCCGGGCCATTTCTGCACCGCCCAGGCGTCCGCTGATCAGAACCTTGATCCCTTCGGAACCCATCCGCATGGTGGAAGCCAGCGCCATTTTGATGGCACGGCGGTAAGAGATCTTCCCTTCCACCTGGCGGGCGATGTTGCTGGCAACGATGGTGGCATCCAGCTCCGGACGCTTCACCTCGTAAATATTGATCTGAACCTCTTTCCTGGTGATCTTCTTCAGCTCCTCCTTCAGCTTGTCAACTTCCTGACCGCCTTTCCCGATAATGATTCCGGGCCTTGCTGTATTTACAGTCACGGTAATCAGCTTCAGGGTGCGCTCAATGATGATCTTGGAAATGCTGGCTTTCGCGAGGCGGGCATTCAGGTACTCCCTGATCTTGTTATCTTCCACAAGCTTGGAGGTGTAATCATTACCGCCAAACCAGTTGGAATCCCAGCCCTTAATGATTCCCAGACGATTACCTATTGGATTTACTTTTTGTCCCATCTATTGTATTAATTTTCTTGAGATTCAACTTCTTCCGTAACAGTCCGGCTGTCCAGCACAATGGTCACGTGGTTGGACCGCTTGCGTATCCGGTGTGCCCGACCCTGCGGTGCAGGCTGGATCCTCTTGAGGGTCCGTGACTGGTCCACATACGCCTCCTTCACGAAAAGGTCACTCTCTTCCAGCCGGGCTCCCTCGTTTTTGGCCTGCCAGTTGGCGATGGCCGAAAGGAGCAGCTTCTCCACGGCGCGTGAGGCTTCTTTCGGACTGTAGCGCAGCACATCCAGGGCCCTGTTAACCTCCATGCCGGCGATCATATCCGTAACCAGCCGCATCTTGCGGGGTGACGTCGGGCAATTCCTCAATGTGGCGAAGTATTTTTTCTGCCTTTCCTCCTTAAGTCGGTTTGCTCTGTTTCTTTTTCTGGCACCCATTTGTCAGGTTGTTTTTAAAGGTTATTTCTGTTTTCCACCATGGCCCCTGAAGATCCGGGTCGGTGCAAACTCTCCCAATTTATGTCCGACCATGTTCTCGGTGATATACACGGGGATGAATTTATTCCCGTTATGGACGGCTATGGTGTGTCCCACAAAATCGGGGGAGATCATGGAACGTCTTGACCAGGTCTTGATCACGGATTTCTTGCCTGAATCGTTCATATCAACGACACGCTTCTCCAGCTTGAAATCAATAAAGGGACCTTTTCTCAGTGAACGGCTCATGTGCTATCGTTTTTTAGTTTTTCTTCGCTCTACAATATATTTATTGGAGGGATTTTTCTTTTCCCGGGTCTTATACCCCTTGGCAATCTTACCGTTACGTGAACGCGGGTGACCACCCGATGCACGTCCTTCACCACCACCCATGGGGTGATCGATCGGGTTCATGGCAACCCCACGGGTACGCGGACGGCGGCCTTTCCACCTTGAACGGCCGGCTTTCCCCGACTTTTCAAGGCCCCACTCCTCGTTGGACACCTCGCCCACGGTAGCACGGCAGGTGACCAGGACCATGCGGGATTCGCCGCTGGGCAGCTTGACAATGGCATACTTTCCGTCACGCGATGTGAGCGTCGCCGTGGTTCCTGCACTCCTTGCCAGCATGCCACCTGCTCCCGGCCGCAGCTCGATGTTGTGGATATCGGTTCCCAGGGGTATCTTCCCCAGCGGCAGCGCATTTCCGATCTCGGGGGCTACCGACTCCCCGGAGAGCACCCGGTCACCCAACTTCAGCTTGTCGGGCGCCAGGATATAGCGTTTCTCACCATCGGCATACACCACCAGCGCAATACGTGCCGAGCGATTGGGATCATACTCAATGCTTTTAACACGCCCTTCCACGTTGTCCTTATCCCGTTTGAAATCGATCAGCCGGTACCGGCGCTTGTGGCCGCCTCCCCGGTAGCGGTTGGTCATGCGCCCCTGGTTGTTGCGCCCACCGCTCTTCTTCATGGGCTTCAGGAGGGACTTCTCCGGCCTGGGCGAGGTAACCTCGCTGAAGGATGCGATCAATTTCGTCCGTTGTCCTGGTGTAACAGGTTTATACTTCTTTACTGCCATGTCTCTTAAATATTGCTATAAAAATCAATTGCTTCACCTTCTTCGAGCGTAACTACCGCCTTTTTATAGGCATTGGTTTTCCCGGAAAGAACCCCGGAACGGGTGTATCGCACCTTGCTCTTGCCCCCGTAGCGCATCGTGTTCACGGAAGCAACAGAAACATTATAGAGCTCCTCCACGGCCTGCTTAATCTGAAGCTTGTTGGCCCGGCGGTCTACCATGAAGCCGTACCGGTTCAGGGTCTCCCCCTGGTCTGTCATCTTCTCGGTTACGATCGGTTTAATCAAAATATCCATGACCTGTTCTGTTCAATGTTAGTTACGCTTTCACTTTCTCCTGCAAAACATCAAGTGCACTCTCGACGAACAGTAGTGCTGTTGCATTCATTATCTGATATGTGCTTAATTCAGAGAGAGTTACAACATTTAAGTTCTGCAAATTTCGCGACGACAAATATACATTTTTATTTGGTTCATTTAAAACGAAAACCGCTTTTTTGTCGTCTATCTTCAAGTTTTTCTGGATGTTACTAAACTCCCTGGTTTTGGGTTGCTCGAGGGTAAAATCTTCGAGTACCATTACCTGGTTATTTTTTACCTTGTAGCTAAGGGCCGAACGACGAGCAAGTTCCTTCACCTTCCGGTTGAGTTTGCTGGTGTAGGCACGTGGGCGCGGACCAAAAGTGCGGCCTCCCCCCCTGAAGATCGGGTTCTTGATATCCCCGAAGCGGGCGGTACCGGTTCCTTTCTGACGCTTGATCTTGGCCCGGCTACCGACTATCTCCCCACGCTCTTTGGACTTGTGGGTACCCTGGCGACGATTGGCCAGGTGATGTTTCACGTCCAGGTAGATCGCGTGGTCGTTCGGTTCAATACCGAAGATCGACTTATCCAGTGTCACTTTTTTGCCCGTGCTCTTTCCAGATATGTTATGTACTTCTAGCTCCATTACTTCTCAATTATTAAGTATGATCCATTCGAACCTGGAACCGAACCTTTCAACAGCAGAAGGTTGTTCTCAGGAATTATTTTCATTACGCGCAGGTTGAGAATCTTCACCTTTTTCCCGCCGGCCCTTCCGGCCATACGCATTCCCTTGAATACACGGGAGGGGTATGAAGAGGCGCCCAGGGCACCCGGTGCACGGTCGCGGTTATGCTGACCATGGGTGGCATCGTTTACGCCGTGAAAATTGTGGCGTTTCATGACGCCCTGGAATCCTTTACCTTTGGACATGCCGGAAACATCAAGCCAGGTGTCATCGTTGAAGTAGTCCACGGTGATCACGTCACCCGGTTTCCAGTCTTTTACAAAGCCTTTCAGTTCAATCACCTTCCGCTTGGGGAGGGTATTCGCTTTAGCGAAATGACCGTTCATGGCCCTGGGGGTATTTTTTTCCTTCTTATCGTCGAACGATAACTGAACAGCGGCATACCCGTCGTCATCTACCGTCTTGATCTGGGTCACCACGCAGGGACCTGCCTGTACGACGGTACAGGGAATATTCTTCCCGTTGTCATCGTAGATGGAGGTCATTCCGATCTTTTTACCAATTAATCCTGGCATCGTATTGTAATTTTCCTTGGTTAAACTTTAATTTCTACCTCAACACCACTGGGCAACTCGAGTTTCATCAGTGCATCAATGGTTTTGGGCGTTGAACTGTAAATGTCCAGCAACCGCTTAAAAGAGCTCAACTGGAACTGTTCCCTCGCCTTCTTGTTCACAAAGGGAGAACGAAGCACCGTATACACCCTCTTATGCGTCGGGAGCGGCACCGGTCCGCTAACCACTGCACCGGTGGACTTGACCGTTTTGACGATCTTCTCTGCCGATTTGTCTACCAGGTTGTGGTCGTACGACTTCAATTTGATTCTGATCTTCTGGCTCATTATTCTCGTTTATTAAGTCAATGTTTTACCTGCAATCTTCTCCAGGATCTCGTTGGCGATATTCTCGGGCACCTCTTCGTAATGACTGAACTCCATGGTGGAGCTCGCCCTTCCCGAAGAGAGTGTACGCAGCACGGTCACATACCCGAACTGCTCGGCCAGGGGGACCTTCGCCTTGATCACCCGGGCTCCTGCCTTGGAATCCATCCCTTCCACCTGGCCGCGCCGCTTATTCAGATCGGAGATCACATCCCCCATGTACTCTTCCGGGGTAACGACCTCCACGGCCATGATCGGCTCCATGAGAACGGGTCCGGCTTTCCTGGATGCCTCACGGAACGCACCGCGGGCAGCAATCTCAAACGACAGCTGGTCGGAATCCACATTGTGGTAAGAACCGTCCACCAGCTTCACCTTCAGGTTATCAACGGCAAATCCGGCGAGCGGACCATTGAGCATGGCACTGGTGAATCCTTTCTCCACCGAGGGAATAAATTCCCTGGGAATATTGCCGCCCTTGATCTCGTCGATGAATTGAAATCCTTTCTCGTTCTCGTCGGCCGGACCGATATAGACTTCCACGTCGGCAAATTTTCCTCTCCCGCCGGTCTGCTTCTTGAAAATCTCCCGGTGATGTACCTCTTTGGTAAGCGCCTCCTTGTAATTCACCTGCGGATTCCCCACGGAACACTCCACTTTGAACTCCCGCTTGAGGCGGTCCATCAGGATCTCCAGGTGCAATTCCCCCATTCCGCTGATGATAGTCTGACCCGAATCTTCATCGGTCCGTACCTGGAAGGTGGGATCCTCTTCGGCCAGCTTATTGAGTGCCATCCCCAGCTTATCCACATCGGCCTGTGTTTTGGGCTCAATGGCCACACCAATCACAGGCTCGGGGAACTCGATCGATTCAAGTATCAGGGGTTTATTGACTGCCGTGATGGTATCCCCGGTGCGAAGGTCCTTCAAACCAACCACCGCGCAGATATCACCGGCAAAAATGCTCTTCTTGGGATTCTGTTTATTGGCATGCATCTGGTAAATGCGGGAAATACGCTCCTTTTTCCCGGTGCGGTTATTCAGCACCATCACGCCTTCCTTCAGTTCGCCG
The DNA here is from genome assembly GCA_964479445.1 of uncultured Bacteroidaceae bacterium. GTDB lineage: Bacteria > Bacteroidota > Bacteroidia > Bacteroidales > CAYZMH01. The sequence continues at coordinate 48,975 of CAYZMH010000006.1, forward strand.
GAATAGACCCGCATATAGGCCAGTCTTCCCACGTACGGATCGGTGGCGATCTTGAAAACCAGTCCGGTCATCGGATCATCATTCAGTGCATGGCGCTCCTCCTCTTTTTCCGTCTTCGGGTTGATCCCGATCACCGATCCCACATCTTTCGGACTCGGAAGAAGGGATGCCACACCGTCTAGCAGGCGCTGGATCCCCTTGTTCTTAAAGGCCGATCCGCAAAAAACGGGAACGATATCCCGGTTGATGGTGGCCCTGCGGGCATACTCCATAAACTCCTCCACGGAAATGCTGTCACGGTCCTCCAGGAACCTCTCCAGCAGGGAGTCGTCCGATACACATACCGCCTCGACCAGCTTTTCGCGCCACTCTTCCACACTCTCCAACATATCCTCGGGGATCTCGGTGTACTCGTAATTCATACCCAGCGTTTCGTCCTCTTTCCAGACGATCGCCCGGCGTTCGATCAGGTCCACCACCCCGATAAAATTATCTTCCGATCCGATGGGCAACTGGAACGGCATGGGATTGGCTTTCAGCTTATCTTTGATCTCTGATACCACACCAAAAAAATCCGCGCCTACCCTGTCCATCTTGTTGACAAAAGCAATGCGCGGTACTTCGTATTTATCGGCCTGGCGCCAGACGGTCTCCGACTGTGGCTCCACACCACCCACGGCACAGAAAACGGCAATCGTACCATCGAGCACCCTGAGCGACCGCTCCACTTCCACAGTGAAGTCTACGTGCCCCGGGGTATCAATAATATTTACCTTGTACTCCTGGTCATTGTATCGCCAGAAAGTGGTGGTGGCTGCAGATGTAATGGTAATTCCCCGCTCCTGTTCCTGTACCATCCAGTCCATCTGAGCTGATCCGTCATGAACCTCACCGATGCGATGGGTAATACCCGTATAGAACAGTATGCGTTCTGTGGTGGTAGTCTTCCCGGCATCGATGTGCGCCATGATCCCAATATTTCTTGTATTCGCAAGTCCTGGGTTCATAAGTGCTGCACACTTACCTTAATTCCTAAATATATTTCCTCGTCTCTGTATTAGAACCTGAAATGCGCAAAGGCCTTGTTCGCCTCTGCCATCCTGTGTGTGTCTTCTTTCCGTTTAAATGCACCGCCTTCTCCGTTGTACCCGGCGACAATCTCTGCTGCCAGCCGTTCGCTCATGGACCGTCCCGGCCGCTTCCTGGCAAACATGATCATGTTCTTCATGGCAACCGCCATCTTCCGGTCGGGCCTGATCTCCATGGGAACCTGGAAGGTGGCACCTCCCACGCGGCGGCTCTTCACCTCCACCTGGGGCGCAATATTCTCCATGGCCAGCTTGAAGATCTCCAGCGCAGACTTCTCCTCATCCTTCATCTTCTGCTCCACGATATCCATGGCGCCGTAAAAAATATCATAGGTGATGCTCTTCTTTCCGTCCAGCATCATGTTGTTCACAAAACGTGTAACGAACGGATCCTTATACTTGGGATCCGGCAAAATAATGCGCTTCTTCGGTTTCGTCTTTCTCATGGTCGGTGCAATTCAATGCGTTTATTTCTTCGGTTTTTTCGTTCCGTACTTGGAGCGCCTTTGCGACCTTCCTTCCACCCCGGAGGTGTCCAGTGCCCCGCGTACCAGGTGATAACGCACACCCGGAAGGTCCTTTACCCGGCCCCCGCGGATCAGTACAATGGAGTGCTCCTGCAGGTTATGCCCTTCCCCGGGAATATAGGCGTTCACCTCCTTGTTATTGGTCAGCCGTACCCTTGCTACTTTCCGCATGGCCGAATTAGGCTTCTTGGGCGTAGTGGTATATACCCGCACACAAACACCGCGGCGTTGCGGACTTGAATCCAGGGCGGGAGCTTTACTTTTCTCCTCCATCGCTCTTCGCCCCTTGCGCACTAATTGTTGAATTGTAGGCATAACAAGCTTAACTCTTTAGTTTTGATTGTTTTCTCTAAAATCGGACCGCAAAGATATTCTTTATTTTTTAAAATACAATATTTTTTAGGGCTTTATTTGGAAATCCCCCGCAGCCCGTCTGCCGCAGTTTTTGGAATCCGTCCGGGTGTACCCGGAACTATACTCCGTATAGTCCCCCGTGCTGTATAATAAGGAACGGATGGGCCGGTGTACCCGGAACAAAATCCACCGCAACCCCCAACCTGCCAGGCTGTTAACCGGCACTTCCCTGCCTTACAGACCGTGCATCCGGCGGGTTTCCGTTCCGTGTAAACGAAAAATGGATGCCGCACGGCAACGCGCCGGGCAGAAGACCCCTTACAGTTAGGGAATCCCTTTTAAACGGATTTGCAAAAATATGCGGTACGTTGGTTTCATTCAAAATTTTATTACTTTTGCAGGGCTGAGCCAAAATGTTCCATAACGAACATACACTGAAATCATTAATACCTTAAATATACCATAGTTGGATCATGAAAAACTATCAAACCGAGCAAATCAAGAATATTGCGTTACTGGGTAACCAGGGATCGGGGAAGACCACCCTGGCTGAAACAATGCTGTATGAAGGGGGCATTATTGAACGGCGCGGATCAGTGGAGAACAAGAACACCGTTTCCGACCACCTGTCGATCGAGCACGACAATGAATCGTCGGTCTACCCCAGCATCCTGTACACAGAGTATAATGACAAGAAAATCAACATCCTGGATGTACCCGGCGCCGATGATTTCGTCGGGGGTGCCGTTTCCAGTCTGCACGTTGCCGATGCCGGTCTGATCCTGATCAACGTCCAGAACGGCGTGGAGGTGGGTACCGAGATCCACAGCCGATGGCTGGACCGTCTCAACAAGCCGTCGCTGATCGCGGTGAACCATTGCGACCACGACAAGGCCAATTTTGAAAAGACGGTTGAATCGATCCGTGACCGCCTGGGCAACAGTGCAGTACTGGCCCAGTACCCGGTCAATGCGGGTCCGGGCTTCGACTCCATCGTGGATATCGTTCAGATGAAACTTTACAAGTACCCGGCCGACGGCGGGAAGCCCGAGGTGAGTGATATCCCCGAAAGCGAAAAGGACCGAGCCGAAGAGCTGCGCGGGGAGCTGATCGAGAAGGCGGCCGAGAATGACGAGTCGCTGATGGAGACCTTTTTTGAGAACGACACCCTCACCGAGGAGGAGATGCGTGCGGGGATTACATCCGGACTCCTCAACCGGGGGATGTTTCCCGTGTTCGTGATCTCGGCAGAGAAAAACATGGGGGTGGGCCGGCTGATGGAATTTATCACCAATGCCGTTCCCTCCACCAACCAGTTCCCGGCTCCCAGGACCATCGACGGAAATGAAGTGCCCTGCGATGCTTCGGCACCGGCATCCGTGTTTGTGTTCAAATCGACCCTGGAGTCGCACATCGGCGAGATCAACTTCTTCAAGGTGATGTCGGGTGCCGTGGAAGAGGGAATGGACCTTACCAATGCCACCACGCGGAACAAGGAGCGTTTTTCGCAACTGTTCGCGGCCTACGGGAAGAACCGCACCAAGGTGAGCAAAATGGTGGCCGGCGATATCGGCTGCACCGTGAAGCTGAAAAACACCAATACCAATGATACGTTGTGCGGACCCGGTGCTGATTACAAATTTGAAAGTATTCCGTTCCCCGAACCGAAATTCCGCGCCGCGATCAAGCCGCTGAGCGAAGGGGATGAAGAGAAGCTCGGGGAAGCGCTGAACCGGATCCACGACGAGGATCCCACCATCCGGATCGAGTACTCCAAGGAGCTGAAGCAGATCATCGTGCACGGTCAGGGAGAGCATCACCTGAACACGGCCAAGTGGTTACTGGACAATATTTACAAGGTGGAGACCGAGTTCCTGCCGCCGCGTATCCCTTACCGGGAGACCATCACCAAGTCGGCACAATCCGATTACCGCCACAAGAAGCAGTCGGGCGGGGCCGGTCAGTTCGGCGAAGTCCACATGATCATTGAGCCCCACGAGGAAGGGACCGAGGAGAAGAGCCTGTTCAAGATCAACGGGAAAGAGTTCAAGCTGTCAATCCGCAACCGCGAGGAGCACGCCCTGGACTGGGGTGGCAAGCTCATCTTCCTGAACTGCATCGTGGGAGGTTCCATCGATGCGCGTTTCATGCCCGCCATCCTGAAAGGGATCATGGAGAAGATGGAAGAGGGTCCGCTCACCGGGTCCTATGCCCGCGACATCCGGGTATACGTCTATGACGGGAAGATGCACCCGGTAGACTCCAACGAGATCTCCTTCAAGCTGGCCGGACGGAACGCCTTCAGCACCGCCTTCAAAAATGCCGGTCCGAAAATCATGGAACCCGTCTACCTGGTCGAGGTACTGGTTCCCTCCGACCGCATGGGCGATGTGATGAGCGACCTGCAGGGCCGCCGCGCCATCGTGCAGGGAATGGCCAGCGAGAAAGGGTTTGAGAAGATCACCGCCAAGGTGCCCCTGGCCGAGATGAACAAGTACTCCACGGCACTGAGCTCCCTGACCAACGGACGCGCCATGTACTCCATGAAGTTCGACGAGTACGCACAGGTCCCCGGCGAGATCCAGGAAGAGCTGCTCAAAGCCTACGAAGCCGAGCAGGCCGAGGATTAGACACACCTCTATATACAGGCAAAAAAAAGAGGCTGTCGGTGCGACAGCCTTTTTTTATTACCCGGTTGACCGGCACCCCGGTTATACAGACCGCCGGTGCGACAGCCTCTTTCTATTACCCGGTTGACCGGCACCCCGGGTATACAGACCGCCGGTGCGACAGCCTCTTTCTATTACCCGGTTGACCGGCACCCCGGTTAAACCTCCGGATTGCGATCCGCGTGCAGCGGCCATTGCTGCCAGTGCCGCCTCCCATGGCGTGCACCCCACCCGGCTCTTGATGGAGCAGTGGTGATCCGGACGATCCGAGGCGCAGTGTATCGGACCCCGGGTATATCCTGTTGGATCTGCATGGCGCAATGGGTTACTCAGGCAGATTTAATACCTTTACATTATGAAAACAGAAAATACCAAAACATTGCATCTTCCCATACTGTTGGAACAGGACGAGGATAATTTCTATATCGTTAGCTGCCCTGTTTTTTAAGGATGTCATTCTTACGGAGCTACTATAGATGAAGCCTTGAATAATATTAAAGAAGTCATTGATATGTGTATTGAGGAGGAAAAGCAAAAAGCTACACATATCAACCGCTTTGTCGGTTTCAGGGAGATGCAGGTGTCAATTAAAAATGCTGCAGTTTAAATTTCCTGCATATGCCTCAATTACCCTTTATCTCCGGAAAAGCATTTTTAAAATTCCTGCAAAATATCGGATTTGTCATTGTTCTCATAAATGGTTCCCACCATAGGCTAAAACATCCTGATGGCAGGGTGGCTACTGTTCCTGTCCATAAAAACCAGGATCTGCCAAAAGGCTTGCTTCGAAAAATAATTCGGGAAGACCTGCAACTTGAGCTTAATGATTCTATTGAGCCCTGGAATAAACATGAATAATAAGCAGCGGAAGAATTGTACTAAGAAATCAATCTTTTCTTAAAATCTTAATCCCTTTTGGAACCTAACTCTCCATTGTAATCTTTTACACTCCAATCAATTGTATCATATTCTATGACATATGCATTCCCTTGTATTGGTGAAAAATAATAGCCTTTATTCGTAAACCAATAACGAGTTTCCATTCCTAGTTCTTTGCTTGACAAAAGAAGCATCTCTTTTGCTTCTTCATCAGCACCTTGGAAATATGAGCCTTTTCAATAAGAAGTTTTAGGTTGGGTAAACGAATTGTCAATTCCCTTTATAGCCTCATACGTTAAGAAACCACCGCCGCCAGCAGCAGTTGCATAACCTAATCCCTCAAATACTACGCCGCTATTGCTTACAAGAAATTGTGCTCCAGTTTGCACTGCTTCACCAATTCCTGTCCCAAGGGTCATGTTAAAGGTGTAACCCTCAGCGATGACTCCCCACCCCATGGCCGCTCCAAATCCACCAGCTAATCCACCAATTCCCATTGTAATATACATTCCCTGATCATCCCATGCCCAGAATTCATCTCCGCTCTTTCCTGTAGACCAAGGAGAAAAATCGTTGTTGTACAGGCTTCCAGTCAAATAAACACCAACTACAAAGCCTATTGCAAAAGCTACTAAGCTCTCCCCATCGGGATCTGTATAGATCAGGGGATTATTCAGGCAATAAGTATACCGGTAAACCCGGTTTTAACCTCCCTGCTCCAACTTTTCAATTACCAGGAACCTGCTTTCATTCAAAGACCTTACATCTAAGATAGTAATTTTCTTTTTTACTAACACATTTTTATATTTTCATTTGAGTTCCCCGATGGATCGAGGCAGGCAGTGAGTCCTTCGGGGTTCAATTGAAAAAGAAAAAACACCGGCTTGTTTTGACATACCCCCACATTTTCAACCGCTTAGGCAACCTCAAAAGCCAATGAGGGCAGGCACGGTTTTTGCTCGTGATTTTGGAAATTAATGTATATATTGATTAAATTTGGTAGAAAATTGAAGGGTACGGCCGGAGCCATCCCTTACTTCATGCAATAAATGGGAGGCAGTCACAAGCAGGTGAAAATAATGTAAGAGAGGCAAATAGATAATCAGGAATTCAAAAACCAGAGAATTATGAAAAAACAGGACATTATTATAGTTCATCCAGAAGATAAGCAACAAGTTAATATAATCAAGGCTTTTTTTAAAGCCCTTAAGATCAAATTTGAAGTTGCTCAGGATTCACCATACGATCCGGAGTTTGTAGCAAAAATAAAAAACAGCCGTAAGCAGGCTGCCGAAGGCAAAACTGTTAAAATCGATCCGGACGATATATGGAAATAGAATACACCCTTCAGGCCAAAGAAGATCTCGACTACTGGAAAAAATCCAATAACATTCCCGTTTTAAAGAAAATACGGAAGCTCATTGAAGGCATCACTCAAAATCCTTACCAGGGAATCGGTAAACCAGAGGCTTTAAAATATGATCTTTCCGGTTGCTGGTCCCGCAGGATCAATAAAGAACACCGTTTTGTCTATGAGGTGTTTGAGGATAAAATTATTGTACATTCTCTAAGAGGTCATTATTAATAGAGATGATGATTATTTCAAGAAAAATTAACCTATAAATTAACTTCTGTTAGTTTAATTGTTCTTCTTTTTGGGTAAAACAGGATTATTGTATTTTGAGCTTGATTTTCAGATGAAACAAATTGATATACACTATCATTAACCTTTTCTACAACTGATTCATTTATCAATTCAGAGAGAATAATCTCTAATTTAACACTATCTATCTCTACTTTAATAGATTCAACATAATCCCCTTTAGAATAATTTTTCTCATAATCAACAACCTTAATATCTTCTGATAAAACCTTTATTCCAGTATGGGAATAAAAACTATCCAAGAAAACTTCTCCAGGTTGCTGTTTTTTTGCACAGCCCAGAATAACAATTGTCAAAATAACAACTATATATATTTTATAATTCATTATCTTCCTATTTTACCCCAGTTATAAAAATGTATCCAATAGGAAGTCCCCCGACCATGATAATATAAACCCAGCATAGTCAATAAATCTCGTTTAAAGGATCCTTTTGTTAAATGCAAATCAAAATCATATTTATCTGGTAAAGCCATTACATTTCTACCCCCAAAATAAACTAATCCAATATTGCCATATACCAGAGCCTGCTCTGTTTCTGTACGATATTTATTTGATTGAAAGTTGATGTACCTACCTGGCTTACCCCATTTATAAAAATCTGGATTATTGAAGTCTGACACACTAACCGAGCTCAAGTCTAATAAACTCAAATCAACATACAGTTCTTGTCCTTTACCGTATTGCCACCAATGAACAGCCTCACCGAAATCCAAATATCCGTCAGTGTCTGGGCGAGGCAAATCATTTTGTTCTGAGTAAGAAATAAATGAATACAACTCAGTGTTTGATTCCTCAGGAAGTAAAGATTGAATTTTAGTCTTAAAATATTCAATAGATTCTGGATCTAATATCCCAGCACCTGCTCCAATCAAAGATCCTACAGTTACCCCAATCTGTGCTCCAAACAAACCAGACTGATGAGAATACCCCCAATCGCCATCACTATAAAACATACCCCAGTAAATCCAGACCCATAACCAACAGCTCCACCAGCAGCTGCCCCCGTGATTGTATAGGCACCTATTGTTCCACTGACTCCGAAATTCGCAAAGAATGCGGTGTTAGCAAGCGCTGGGGCTCCAACAGCAAAGCCAGCCCCTCCAGCAGCACCTATCACTGCACCTAACCCAATCCCAGCCCAAGTATCTCCATCCCAGGCCCAATTACCCGGATTAAACTCCCAACCCTCAGCTGCGGATCCTCCAAGGTAGGATCCAATTAAGGCTCCGACTCCTACTGCGATCCAAAACCACTCCCCATCTGGATCAGTGTAGATGAGAGGATTATTGAGGCAATAAGTATACCGGTAAACCCGGTTTCAAGGGTTTTCTAACGACTGTTCAATGACCAGGATCCAACTTCTTTCTCATAGAACGTAAGCACTTCCAATATAGTAATTTTCCTGTATCTTTGTTGAAGGTGTTCCTATTGTTAATTTGAAGATATCACAGTATGCAGAAATTGAAATTCACAAACTATTTCCTGCATACCAGCCAACGGACCGACAGAAAGAATATTAAGATGGAGTGGATTGAACAGGTGTAGCGGTTCCCCGAGCATCAGGTGATGCAGTCCGATGGAAGAAAAAGAATGTGGGGTTACATTAAAGAAGCAGATAAATATTTACGTATTGTGGTACTCGAGGATAACAAGACCATTCACAATGCTTTCTTTGACAGGGATTTTAAAAAATAATATTATGAAAA
>CAYZMH010000007.1:0-34684 GCA_964479445.1 uncultured Bacteroidaceae bacterium
GATGTAGATTGATAAATAGTTCTTTGTGAGCGACATCAGCTCTTCGGGAAGGCGGATCAAACGAAGAATATCTTCAAGAAAGGTCAGTCCGACCACAGTGAGAATGACGGCAGCACCGGCCAGCATGATGAAGAGGGTATCAATGGCACTCTTAACCTTGAAAAAGTTTTTGGCTCCGAAATACTGGGAGATAACAATGGTCCCGCCCGATGCAATTCCAATGATCAGGGCGATCAGGGTAAAGATGATCGGGAAGGAAGCACCCACGGCGGCAAGCGCCTCTTTTCCCAGGTAATTACCCACGATGATCTGGTCGACAAAGGTGTATAATTGCTGAAACACCTGCCCGATCAGCATGGGTGTGGCAAATACCAGGATATTTTTACCTACGCTGCCTGTGGTTAAATCTTTCATATGTTCCGATAGATCGACAAAGGTCGGAAAAAAAAGCTGTTGATACCTCCTTAGAACAGATGATTCGGACAAATGTTTCCACAGGCCGGGTCTTATATTCAGGTGGTTTTGGAATCTCCCGGAACGGCCGGTTTCAGTCTGACAGTAAAATGCCGCATAATGGGTGCTTCCCATGTAATGCGGAAACCGGTGCGAATCTTATCGCGGCGCTGGTAAAGGTTGATCAGCGCCGCCGCTACGTAATCCATGTGATTGCGGGTGTAGACCCTGCGAGGAATGGTTAATCGCACCAGCTCGAGGTCGGGATACCGGTTTTCCCTTGTATCGGGATCACGATCGGCAAGCAGTGTCCCGATCTCCACGGCACGAACACCCGACTCAAGGTAAAGCTCCAGGGCCAGGGTCTGCCCGATAAACTCCTCCCCGGGAATATGGGGCAGGAATTTTTTGGCGTCCACAAAAACAGCATGTCCCCCGAACGGCTTTTGTACCGGGACACCTGCGTTGTCCAGGGCATGACCGAGATAATGTACCTGTCCGATGCGCGACTCGAGGTAGGTAAATTCAGTACTCTCCCTGAGTCCCTGTGCCAGGGCGGCCATATCCCTGCCCGACATACCCCCGTATGTATTAAAACCCTCAAACATGATGTTATACGTGGAGGCTTTCTGAAAGAGTTCTTCATCGTTCATGGCCAGGAACCCGCCAATATTAACAATACCGTCTTTTTTGCTGCTCATGGTCATGGCATCCGCATACCGGAACATCTCCCGGACGATCTCCCGGATTGATTTTCCGGCATACCCGGGTTCCCTGGTCTTTATGAAGTAGGCATTTTCAGCAAACCTGGCAGCATCGAAGAGGACCGGCACATTGTAGCGGTCTGCAAAGGCTCTCACTTCCTGCAGGTTTTTCATGCTTACCGGCTGACCGCCCGTTGAATTACAGGTAATGGTGACAATGAGAAAGGGAATCCGCTCCCGGCCATATACTTCCATCACATTTTCCAGTTTCCGGAGGTCCAGGTTTCCCTTGAAAGGGTGTTCCAGGGTAGTATCGGATGCTTCATCAATGGTGCAGTCGTAGGCATTAGCCCTGCGGTATTCGATATGACCTTTGGTGGTGTCAAAATGGGCATTTCCCGGTACAATATCCCCCTCGCTTACCAGTACCGAGAAGAGCACATTTTCGGCAGCCCTTCCCTGGTGGGTGGGGAGCATATAGGGAAACCCCGTAAGTTCGTTCACCGTATGTAACATTTCATAATAGGAGGCGCTTCCGGCATAAGATTCATCGCCCCTCATCAATGCGGCCCATTGCTCCTGGCTCATAGCCCCGGTCCCGGAGTCTGTAAGCAGATCAATGTAAACCTGGTCGCTCTTCAGGTTAAATACGTTGTAGTGTGCATCTCTGATCCATGCTTCCCGTTCCTGCCGGGTACTGGGATGGATGGGTTCGATCATCTTTATCTTGTACGGTTCTGCATAGGGAATATCCATGAGAAGGTAGTTTTTTAAATGGTTGGGAAATAATAAGGAGTGTGGCATGCCGGGTGCCGGCTGGCACCATGCAGATCAGTTGCAGGGATAAGCATCCCGCCGCTTTATATTTATAAAACGGAACCTGGCCAGGTATGTACCTTCGTCATAGCGCATGCTTCCGCAAAAATACCCAATAATTTACGTGGAACATAAGGCTTACACGATGTTTTTTGGCAGGTGGTGCCTGACTGGAGAACCCGGTTCAGGGGCAGATCAGATGGGGAGATTCCAGGTACTCCCTGTATCAAGGGGTAATGATACGGCGGGGAGTACACCTGGCGGATCAGGGGGTGAGTGATTCCAGGTACTCCCGGTAGAGCAATTGGATAATCCGCTCCTTTTCTTTTTCCGCCTTCTCCCGGCGCTCTTTATATTCCGAACGCCTTTCCCCCTTTCGCCGCGGGTCAAAAAGGGGATTCTCTTCCGTCATTCTCTCATAGCGATCCTTTTTATAGCTCAGCACAAAGATCTCCGGATGAAGCTCCCATTTTTTCAGGTGCTGATCCATGGAAGCGCTGATAAAAGATTTTCCATCCGGCAGGAACTCAATGTCCAGTACGGGACCATCATGGTCCAGGTAGGTGTGAATGGATTCACCCGATTTCACATCCCATAATTTGATCCCGAAATCAGCAGAAGCCGAGAGGAGGTAGCGGCCATCCGGACTGAATTCCACTTCCATAACGAAGTCCTGGTGCCCTTTGAATAGGTGAACCATCTTCTCCTCTGCTATATTCCACATTCGAACCGTGTTATCTTTGCAGGCTGCCGCGATGAGGCTGTCGTCCGGACTGAAGGCAATATCATAGATATCGCCGGATATGCCCTGCAAGATTTTTTTCACCTCCCGGGACGGGAAATCCCACAGACGAATAGTCCGGTCGTTTGAGCCGCTGGCAAACCAGGAACCGTCGTTACTGAACGCTACGGCAAGGGTAGGTTCTTCATGAGCCCGGAGGCTCATCTCCACCACCCCGTCATATACATCCCAGAGCTGGAAAGTGCGGTTCATCTCGGCGCTTACCAGGTGGGAACCGGATGGGTGAATATCCATGCTCCATACCGTTGTGGCATGCTGGTTCCAGTTAAGGATGTGGTTTCCTTCCGTATCGAAAAGACTGAGCAGGTTTCCATTGGCGGCGATAATAATATCCATCAGGGGAGTCATCTCCACATCGAGTACCGGGTTGTCACAGGCCGATTCAAAAACCGCCAGGGGCGCCAGGTTATCCACCCTGCGAATTTCGATTGTTCCATCGTCCCGTCCAATGATTACTTGCTCACCGTCGGGAGATATATTGACAGCATTTACGGGGGTCTTGAAGGATAGCTCATGGAGCAGGTAAGGCGCTTCCTGGCCCGATCCTGAAGTAGCTATAAATACAATGCCCAAGCAGGTCAGTAAAAACTTTTTCATGGGAAGAATCTCTTTTTAACAAAGGTGATAAAAGTTGGGGAAAAACCCACCCCCGGCCCCGGCCAATTCATAAATACCCACTTCAGGGTATAGGGATCCCGTTTTTTTCTTGTATTTTTGCCCTCTAATTTGGAATCATTCTGTATAACACCCCGGCAGCAATTAAAAAGGAGGAGTTGTGGAAAAGGTTATAACCATTGCAGGTCAGTTTCTGACAGAATTATGGGTTTTAATGGGGGAGATGGCTCCATATCTGCTGATCGGCTTTCTTTTTGCCGGGATGTTGAAGGTATTCTTTCCCGGTCATTTGATCAGGAGGTTTGCAGGCAGAAGTTCGTTTCGTTCCGCGTTGAATGCTTCCCTGCTGGGAGTACCGATGCCACTCTGTTCCTGCGGGGTGTTACCCGCAGGGATCAGTTTTTATAAGAGTGGGGCATCCCGCGGATCAACAGTCTCTTTTCTTGTATCCACGCCACAGACCGGGGTGGATTCCATCATCGCAACCTATGCACTGCTTGGACTGCCGCTGGCAATTATCAGACCCATAGTAGCCTTGATATCGGGAGTGTTCGGAGGAGTGCTCACAAACCGGTTCGGCAGCGGAAGGCATAGCAAACAGGTTGTTAACCGGGAAGAGGAAGAACAGGGTCCGCGCAACATGAAGGAGATGTTGCGGTATGGTTTCGTGGAGATGATGCAGGACATTACAAAGTGGCTGGTCATTGGTTTGCTGGTGGCTGCGTTCCTGTCTGTGATCATCCCGGAGGGATTTTTCACCGAACAGGTGAGCAATACCTATTTGTCCATGATCCTTATATTGCTGGCATCGGTTCCCCTCTATGTTTGTGCCACCGGTTCCATACCCATTGCCGCTGTTTTGTTGATGAAGGGATTATCGCCAGGGGCTGCGCTGGTATTTCTCATGGCAGGTCCGGCCACCAATGCAGCGACCATGGCCGTAATCAGCAACAGCATGGGGAGGAAAACCCTCTGGCTCTACCTGGTAAGCATTATTGGAGGGGCGCTTTTCTTTGGCACCGTTATCAACGAGTTTATTCCCACGGGGTGGATCATGAACAGTCTGCCGGAAACCCTGCATACCGGGCCCCATCATGAGCAGCTGGGGTGGTGGAAAATTGCTTCTGCAGTGCTGTTGATTGCGCTGATGATCAACGGATACATTCAACAGGTATTACAGAGGAGGAGAACAATGAAAAAGGAAAACAACTACGAGTCAACATCAGATCAGAAAATATACAGGGTGGAGGGAATGACCTGCAATCATTGCAAAGCAACAGTCGAGAAAGGACTTCATTCGCTCCATGACGTGGAGGGGGTTTTTGCCGATCCTGATAAAAACAGGGTGCAGATCACCGGTGGAGCATATGATGATAAACAGGTACAACAAAAAGTGGAAGAACTGGGTTACGTGTATAAGGGTGAAGATCGATGACACTGAACGATCTGAAAACGGGTGAATCAGCTGTTATCACGAGAATTCGTGGCAGAGGTGCATTTCGGAAGCGAATAACCGAAATGGGATTTGTCAGCGGACAACCCGTAACGGTGATCAGATCGGCTCCCCTGAAGGATCCTGTAGAGTACCGGATTATGTCTGGCAATGTTTCCCTGAGGCGAAGCGAGGCCACCCAGATTGAAGTGGCATCGCTGGGCATTGATGCCCAGACTTCCCCGGTACACGTCTTTCAACCGCTCGAAAATGGTTCAGCGCAGACGCTGCGGGCCGTTCAGCCCGACAAACAGGTCAAAGTTGCCCTGGTGGGCAATCCCAACAGCGGAAAAACAACCATTTTTAACCGGGTATCCCGCAGTCGTGAGCACGTGGGAAACTATTCCGGGGTAACGGTAGGTTCCAAGATGGCTTCGTTTCATTACCGGGGGTACGGATTTGAGTTTACCGATCTTCCCGGAACCTATTCCCTGTCTGCCTATTCCCAGGAAGAGGTCATTGTAAGGAAACACATTATGAATGAGCAACCCGATGTGGTTGTCAATGTGGTGGATGCCAACAATCTGGATCGAAACCTCTATCTCACCACCCAGCTCATTGATATGGGTATCCAGGTGGTACTGGCCCTGAATATGTATGATGAGCTGGAGGTGCGCGGGGATGCTATTGATTTTGAGCAGCTTGGCAGGATGATCGGGATTCCGATCATACCAACCATTGGTAAACGGGGCAAAGGGATCCACCGCTTACTGAATAAGATCATAGGAGTACTGGAGGAGAGGGAGCCTGCCGCTGAGCGGCATACACAGATCAATTACGGACTGGAGATGGAGCAATCCATTGACAGGGTACAAAAGATCATTGAAGATGAGCTGGACCGGTTTCGTCACTATTCCACCCGTTACCTGGCGATCAAGCTGCTGGAAAAAGATGAACACTGCATAAGCATATTAGCGGCTGTTCCCGGGTATGAAACGATTCAGGAGACGGTCAGCCATGAAATCAACCGTCTGAAAAGCCTGTACCAGGAGGACACTGAGACGATCATCACCAATGCCCGGTATGCATTCATTTCCGGTGCCCTGCGGGAGACGCGTAAAAAGGGAGACCGGGACCCGGTGCTCACACGAACCCAGAAGATTGACAGGATCCTGACTCACAAGTACCTGGGTTTTCCGATCTTCATGCTCTTTCTATACATCATGTTCCAGGCTACCTTCAGCCTGGGGAATTACCCCATGGAGTGGATCGGGATGGGTATTGATACCATGAGTGCCGGTCTGAATCAACTATTACCGGCAGGTATTGTGCGCGATCTCCTCGTGGACGGGGTGATCGGCGGAGTGGGAGGAGTCATTGTATTCCTGCCCAACATCCTGATCCTGTTCTTCTTTATTTCCCTGATGGAGGATACGGGATACATGGCTCGTACCGCATTTATAATGGATAAGGTCATGCACCTGTTCGGTTTGCATGGAAAATCCTTTATCCCCCTGATCATGGGATTTGGTTGCAATGTTCCGGCTATTATGGCCACCCGCACACTTGAGAATAAGCAGGATCGTATCCTGACCATGCTGATCATACCTTTTATGTCATGTTCAGCGCGGCTGCCGGTATATGTGCTCATTGCCGGTGCTGTATTCCCGGGGCATGCAGGAAATGTGATATTCGGACTCTACCTGGTTGGTGTGGTAGTCTCCCTGCTTATGGCAATTATCCTGAAGAAGACCCTTTTTAAGAACAAAGAAGCTCCCTTTGTCATGGAATTACCCATTTACCGGTCGCCCGGGATCCGGATGATCCTGCGGCATATGTGGATGAAGGGGATGCACTATCTCAGGAAAATGGGTGGAGTGATTCTTGTGGCCTCCATTATTATTTGGGCACTGGGGTATTTCCCGAGACAGGTGGACTACTCCAAAGATTATGAAGCGCTGATACAGACCGAGGAGTTGCATTTGAACTACCTGGAGTCCTATGAAGAGCAGATTGATCAGTCATACATGGAAGAGCAGATGGAAGAGAGTCGTGAAAGAATTACCAGTCTGAACGTTCAAAAAAGGACAGAACATCAGGAGCAATCGTTTATCGGCCGGATCGGAAAGACCATTGAGCCCGTAATTCAACCGCTTGGATTCGACTGGAAAATGGGCATCAGCCTGGTGACAGGATTTGCCGCGAAAGAGGTTGTGGTAAGTACCATGGGGGTATTGTACCAGGAGACCGAACAGGGGGAAAGCACGGTGTCGCTCCAGGAGAAGATCCGTTCCCAGGAGTATCATACCGGCCCGCGTTCCGGACAAAAGGTCTATACCCCCCTTGCAGGGATAAGCTTCCTGCTTTTTGTGCTCCTCTATTTGCCCTGTATTGCGGTGGTGGTTGCGGTGGGAAGGGAAGCCGGCCACTGGAAGTGGTCAGCACTCGTACTTTTTTACACAACAGCCATTGCATGGACGGTTAGTTTTTGCGTATATCAGATCGGTTCTCTATTTTAGGGGTTCGATTTAAAACAGGGTACGATCATTTAATTCCTGCTATTTATGTGGAAAAGACTGTCGTTTTTGGTGAGCATGCCTTTTACCGGGGTGTTATTGGTAATTCTCGTGGTTGCCCTGGCCCTGGCTACATTCATCGAAAGCAGTTACGGAACGGAGACGGCCTGGGCCGTTATCTATGGAGCACGCTGGTTTGACCTCATTTTTATACTGATCGCAATAAATCTGCTCGGTGCCATTATTCGTGAAAAGCTTTACCGGCGAAAGAAGATCGTGGTATTCATTTTTCATGCTGCTTTCCTGCTCATTATACTCGGAGCAGGTATTACACGGTATTTCAGTACCGATGGGATGATGCGGATCAGGGAAGGAGATACGGCATCCACCATGGTGAGCGATGATACCTATATCCGCCTGGAAATGAATGCAGGTGGAGAAACCCGGCAGGCTGTTCAGGAGGTGCGGCTTTCTCCCCTGACTCCCCGTAAGTTTCGCTGGAGCGGAAAAATAGATAGAAAGCGGGTAAAAGTACGATCGGTCGATTTTGTGACCAATGCAACCCGCCGCTATGTAGCATCCCCTGGCGGCATTCCCTATGCGCAGTTGATTTTACTCAGTGACCACCAGTACCAGGTGGGCATTGGTTCCGGGGAGTCGGTGCAATATCCCGGTGTTACTTTTTCCCTGAATCATCCGGATCCGGAAGCGACGATCGAGCTGCTGAGCCGGGATGATGTCCTGGCGGCCGTTCCGCGTAAGTCACTTATTGTAAGCGATATGAGTGGTGGTGTAACGAGGGAGGTCGGTGCCGGCGATACGTTGCTTCTTGAACCTAAAAGGCTTTACAGGATGGGAGAGACCCGGTTTGCTCTCCGGCGTTTTCTGCCCGAGGCAGAGGCCCGTTACGTGGAGAGCGGCGGTAGCGGAGCCGGAGGGAGAATGAACCTGGTGAAACTGGAGATTCGGTATGAAGGAATGGTTTCACAGATAGCAGTTCCGGGCATAGCTACCGTACCGGGTGAATCCGTGGAGCAATCGATGGGGGACCTGCATATCACCGCATCGTACGGATCACGGGAGATCGAGCTGCCTTTCTCCCTGCACCTGAATGATTTCCAGATTGAACGGTATCCGGGTTCCAACAGTCCCTCTTCCTTTGCTTCGGAGGTGACCCTGATTGACCGGGAACAGAATATCCGGGAGGACCGGAGGATTTATATGAACAATGTATTAAAGCACAGGAGGTACCGGTTTTACCAGTCTTCCTATGACCAGGATGAGAAGGGTACGATTTTATCGGTGAATCGTGACTGGCTGGGTACAACGGTGACCTACACGGGGTATTTCTTTCTCCTGGCGGGTATGCTGGCTGCCCTGCTGGTGCCCGGAACCCGGTTTGCCCGCATGGCAAAGCGAACATCCCGTGTCTCAAAAGTCATGCTGATCGGATGGATGTTGATCATGGGGCACAGCCTGGCAGAGGCCAGGGATATGCCGGCACCCGAGCGGGACCAGGCCAGCGAGTTTGGCCGGCTATGGGTCCAGGGCAAGGAGGGCCGTTTCAAACCGGTGAATACCCTTTCCAATGAAGTGTTGCGCAAGATTACCCATGACGCGCGCTATGAAGGGCTTACCGCCGATCAGGTGTTGCTGGGTATGGTGATCTACCCCGAGGCGTGGCAGGAGGCTCCCCTGTTTGAAGTGGAGCATCCCAGGTTGCACCGGATGCTGGATTACCGGGGTTCGAGGGTGAGTTTTAAGGATTTCGTGGGTCGTTCGGGTTACCTGCTAAGAGACCTGGTCAATGAAGCTTATAGCAAGAAGGTTCAGGAACGGTCTGACCTGGACAAGGAGGTTATTAAACTGGATGAGCGCATTAACGTGCTCTACATGGTGCAATCGGGGGAGCTGTTGAGGATCTATCCCGATCCCGGGTCAGAAAACCGGCAGTGGTTATCGGTGGCAGATGTGATGCGGTCTGAAGCAGACCCCCAAAATGATACCCTGGGCAAGGTGTTCATGCTCTACATCGAAGCATTGCAGAACGGGAAACGTGGGATCACAGGGGATATTGTGTCATTCCTGGATGATTACCAGCAAAAGGACGCAGATATTCTGCCGGCAGCCGGACGTAAAAATGCCGAGATCCTCTATAACCGGGTGAAACTCTTTCCACGGCTGATACGATTTTACGGAATTTTTGGAGTGATCCTGGTTATCCTTCAATTTCTGAGACTTTTCCGGGCCAGGCGGTGGGTGACGTATATGTTCAACGTGGGGGTAATCCACCTGGCTGTGGGTTTTGTGCTGCACACAGCGGCCCTGGGTCTGCGCTGGTATATCAGTGGTCACGCCCCCCTGAGCAACGGCTATGAGTCGATGATCTTTGTTTCATGGGTTTCGTTGCTGGCCGGACTCATCTTTGTGCGCCGCTCGGGGTTTGCCATTGGATTGACAGCGATTCTTTCCACCCTCTCCCTGCTGGTGGCTCACATGAGCTGGATGAATCCCGATATCACCAACCTGGTACCGGTGCTGAAATCCCCATGGCTGACCATCCACGTGACGGTGATCATGGCCGGGTACGGATTCCTGGGACTAAGTGCACTGCTGGGGCTTGTCAACATTGGGTTTTTCGCTTCGCTTCGTGCGAGAAACCGGAAACATATTCATGCCATCATCAGCGATGTTACCCGGGTGAATCATCTCTCGATGATCGCAGGGCTTTACTTCCTCACTGCCGGTGTGTTCCTGGGAGGTGTCTGGGCCAATGAATCATGGGGGCGTTACTGGGGATGGGATCCGAAAGAGACCTGGGCCCTGATTACCACACTGGTTTACGCATTCATTGTTCATATGCACCGGTTTCCCGGGATGAGAGGGAGTTTTGCCTTCAATGTTGCTGCGTTTGCGGGGTTTTCCTCGGTATTGATGACCTACTTCGGGGTGAACTATTTCCTTGGCGGAATTCACTCCTATGCAGGGGGATCTCCTTTTACCCTGCCCTGGTACTTCTATGCAATCGTACTGGGACTTATCGTTTTCTGTACCATCGCATACCGGAGGCAGCTTCCCTATCCAGCTGAACCTTTAAAAGACCTGTCGAACGATCATGAATGAACTTACACTGACCACCCCGGCTCTTTTGTTTTCAGCCATTTCGCTGATCATGCTTGCCTATACCAACCGTTTCCTGGCCTATGCAGCCCTGGTAAGGGATTTGCATACCAAGTTTCTGAAGAGCAAAAAACGCATATTCCTGTGGCAGATTGACAATTTACGGAAACGACTGATTCTGACCCGTTCCATGCAGGTGCTGGGTATTTCAAGCCTGCTGCTTTGTGTGGCCACCATGTTCCTGGTGTATGTCGGTGCAAAAGGATTTGCCGAACTGGTCTTTGGAGTGGCACTGGTGTTGCTGATCGGATCGTTAGCCCTGTTGATCTGGGAGATCCGGATTTCCACCAGGGCGCTTGATATGCACCTGGGAGATATGGAAGAGGAAGAGGAAAAGGCTTAGCGGTTACCCGGGAATTTCGTTCAGTCCGGACCGGTTTTGGGTTCCAAAGTCAATGACGCAGTTGTATCGCAGTCGTTTATGCGGACGAATAGCGACGCCGACGGAGTTGAAATCTTTGCTCAGGATGTTTTCCCTGTGTCCCAGGTTTTTCACCCCCTCATCGATCAGCAGGGTGATCACGATATCGATGGCACGGTCAAATCCGTAGGAGCAGTTTTCACCCACATGGTTGTAAGGATTACCCATTACCGGTTTGAATCGCTTCCGGAAGTTTTTATGGCCCATGTGTCCTGTTTTGCCTGATTGATTAGCGTGTCCCTGGGCTATGGCGGTCAGGTCTTTTTCAGGGATAAGCGGATGGAGCGGATCCAGCCTTCTCAGGTCGCGGTAAAGGGACCGTACATACGATGTTTTGTCTGTATTGGTTGATTCAATGTACTCGGTGAGAAATGTTTCACCGAATAGTTTTCCATCCAGGCGGGCCAGGTTCATAAAAAGGATCACTTTCTTCTCCTCCTCGGTGAGATATTCCAGGTCAGCGGCCGTATTGGCGCGATCGATCGCGGCCGGATCCCACTGGTCCCATACCGGGTTCTGGGCCATGCTGTCGGCGGAAGCCCCGAACAGGGCCATGATGATTATAGCTGCCAGGAATGTTTTCATAACCGGATCCTTTTAGCATACAACAACCGGGATGGCGGGAGGTTCACATGCGGTTTTATTTCGAATGGGAGCGGGGGAATCTCTGCACCTCGTATTTACGCTATGTTTCTGCCGGTTTATTCTGACCAGAAGTGCATGGCTGCCCACATCTGGCATTCACTCCGTGCCCCAGCCTATTTCGTTAACCTTCCGGATTATGTAGACATCGTAGCCTGAAAGTGCACTGAACCCGAATTTTTCATACAGGGCCCTGGCAGTCCGGTTGTCTTCGTGCACTTCCAGTTTCACCTGGTATCCTTTTTGTTTAACGAAGTCCAGGGAAGCATCGGCAAGCATTTTACCGTATCCTTTTCCCTGGTAGGATCGTTTGATCCCGAAATGGTGGAGAAATACCCGTCTCCCGTCAAATGTAAGCCAGGAGGAACCTGCAATATCGCCGGTTGCATGATCTTCCAGGATCAGCAGTCTGCCTCCTATCTGGTTGCACTGTTCGATGATCTCAGGGGTGTCTCCGCGTTCGAGGCCTCCCATATCGAGATTTTGCCACAGTTGTTGCAGCTCATCGAAATCTTCCCGCTGATAATCGCGAATGATCATGGCTTATACTTTCACAACGTACACCTGTCCGGTTTCATACCGAATCACCTTCACGTTGTCCCCTTTTTCAATGAATCCGTATTCTGCTTTGGCATCGTAGATTTTCCCCTCCACCGTTACTCTTCCCGAAGGTCTCAGTACGGTTTGAGCTGTGCCTGTTTTTCCCACGAGTGTTTTCTGGGTTGAATCAACACCAAGGTATCCCTGGTTGGTATCCTGGTATTCTCCCAGCACCAGGCGCGAGAATGATTGGGTGGTCAGGAGTCTGTTGGCCGCCCATATGGAACTGATCAGTCCGAGAAAGGCAGATAGCAGCACCAGTCCGAAAGACTTCATCAGAACGTTCAATCCTTCACCGGTAAACTCGTCGCCTTCAAATACGACGTTATCCACCAGGCTCAATGCGAGTCCGGTTACTAACGCAATTACCCCGGCCACCCCGGCCACCCCGAAGCCCGGGATGGCAAAGATCTCCACCAGGAGGAGAATCACTCCTGCCACAAAGATCAGCAGTTCCCAGTATTCGGCAAGTCCTTCTGCATAGAGCGGGAAGAAATAGAGCATGGCTGCCACAGCGGCGGCGGCCAGGGGAAATCCGATCCCGGGTGATTGAAGTTCAAAATAGATACCCCCGATGATCACCATGATAAGGAGTCCGCTCACCACCGGACTGATAAGGAGTCCGATGATCTTATCCATGGTGGAGGGGTTGTATTGCTTCAATTCATAGGTCTCTATTTCGAGTCGCTGAAATATCTCCTCCCGGTTATTGACAATGGCCTCACAAAACCCGTTATCCATGGCTTCTGAGGCGGTGAAGGTGATTACTTCGCCGGAGTCACTGACTCCCTCCACATAGATCCTTGGATCTACCATGGCTTCGGCAATATCGGGATTGCGTTTCCATACCAGCGTAGTGTCCGTTCCGGTTACAACCGTATCTTTTCCATGAGATTCGGCAGTGGCACGCATGGTGGCACGCATGTACGACTGGTATTTATCGGGGACCTGTTCGCCGCTCTGGTTTACCACGGTGGCTGCCCCGATCTTGGCACTTGGTTTCATATAAATGCTGTCGCAGGCCAGCGAGATCAGGGCGCCTGCCGAGGCTGCGTTATCATCGATAAAACAGTAAACAGGGACGGTGGCGTTCAGGATACGGGTACGGATGGAATCGGCGGCGGAAACTTCGCCTCCATAGGTATTCATATGAATCAGTACCGCATCGGCATTCATCGATTCTGCTTCTTTGAGGGCGAGCTGGGTGGTGCGCCATACCGGGGCTGCAATCTGTTCCCGTATTTCGAATGTATAGATCAGCGGCTTGCCGAGTCGTTCCGGACTGCTGGCCGGTTCCCCGGAGATAGTATCCGGGGTGAGGGTATCCGCGGTCTGGCCTGCAGGAAAGGCAGGTTGAGCATTTGTATTTGTAAGGGCGGTGATCAGGATCACTGCTATGGTTGCGCTTAAACTTTTCATTATAAAATGGTTTGCAGTCAGACAGGCTGTGCACCGGTCTGGTGTAATACATCTATAAAAATACAATATTTTTCATGATTTGTTCCGGTGCATGGCATGAAGATGGTTCGGGCAACCGATCGGGGGTGAGCGGGTATTTCCCAACCACGAAAAAACTGCTAACTTTGCTCAACCAATGTCAAACATCATGGACATAAATACACTAACCGCGATTTCCCCGGTGGATGGTCGGTACCGGAATAAGGTGCAGTCGCTCGGTGATTATTTCTCGGAGTATGCCCTGATCCGTTACCGGGTTCTTGTGGAAGTGGAGTATTTCATAGCGTTATGCGAAGAGAGTATTTGCCGTTCGGGCACTTTTCCGGAGGACAAATACCCCGAATTACGGACTATTTACGAAAAGATGACCCCTGATGATGCCCGAAAGGTCAAGCAGATCGAGGAGACCACCAATCATGATGTGAAGGCGGTGGAGTATTTCCTCAAGAACGCCTTTGATGAGCTGGGCCTGGAAGCTTTCAAGGAGTATATTCATTTCGGACTCACTTCGCAGGATATTAACAATACTGCCGTTCCGCTTTCGCTAAAAGAAGCCCTTGATAAAGTTTACTACCCGGCATTGCAGGATCTTATTGAAAAGATTGAAGGACTGGGGGAGGAGTGGAAAGATATTCCGATGCTTGCCAGGACGCATGGTCAGCCTGCTTCTCCCACAAGACTCGGAAAGGAGATGGAAGTCTTTGCCGAGCGACTGAGGGTTCAGCGGAACCTTTTACAGGGCATTGCGATGCCTGCAAAATTCGGAGGGGCTACCGGGAATATGAATGCACACGTGGTTGCTTTTCCCGCCACAGACTGGAAAGCATTCGGACAGCGTTTTGTCGAAGATAAGCTGGGACTGAAACGGAGCTGGCCGACCACGCAGATTGAGCATTATGATAACCTGGCAGCGATTTTTCACGGACTGGAGCGGATCAATACGGTACTGATCGATTTTTCGCGCGACATATGGAGCTATATCTCCATGGATTACTTCAAGCAGAAGCTTCGGAAGGGAGAGGTAGGTTCCTCGGCTATGCCGCACAAGGTCAATCCCATTGATTTTGAAAACGCCGAGGGGAACCTGGGGGTTGCCAATGCGCTTTACAGTCACCTGGCTTCCAAGTTACCTGTATCGCGTCTTCAAAGGGATCTGACCGATTCAACGGTGCTGCGCAATGTAGGGGTACCGGTGGCGCACTCACTGATCGCCCTTCAGTCGCTGATCAAAGGGCTCGGTAAGCTGATCGTGCATGGCCCTGCTATCCGGGACGACCTGGAAAAGCAGTGGAGTGTGGTTGCCGAAGCGATTCAGACGGTGCTTCGCCGCGAAGGGTTTCCCAATCCATATGAGGTCCTGCTGAAGCTGACGCGTACGAATGAAAAGATAACCCGCGAGGCAATTCACCGGTTTATTGACACGTTGGAAATAGCAGATGAAGTGAAAGAGGAGTTGAAAGCCATTACGCCCCGGAATTATACCGGGCTGTAGAAACTGGTGGTGAGCTAATTACACATCTATGAGAAGGTTTTTACGATTACTCAGGTACCTGATTCCTTATAAGTGGTATGCGATACGGAACATTGTGTTCAATATCCTCGGAGCTTTCTTTGCACTTTTCTCGTTTGCCATGATTATCCCGTTTCTGCAGGTGCTGTTTGATAAACAGGATATCATCACCGAACCGATGGACTTTGAACTGAGCACCGGGTATGCGGCTCATATGTACAACTATTTCCTGAGCAACCTCATGCTGGAATATGGCAAGCACGCCTCCCTGATCCTTGTGAGCTCAAGTGTGATTGTCTTCAGTCTGCTCAAGAACGGTTTTATTTTTCTTGCCAATTACAACCTGGCGCCGGTCCGTGCCTACACCGTACGCGATATACGTGATGAGATCTACCGGAAAGTACTGAAACTCCCGTTATCGTATTATTCAGAAGCCCGGAAAGGGGATGTAATGGCCCGGATCTCCAACGATGTCCAGGAGATTGAAACCTCCATCATGAGCTCCCTTCAGATGTTGTTCAGGGATCCCATCACCATTATTGTTTACATGACGATCCTGTTTACCGTCTCCTTCAAGTTATCGCTTTTCATGGTGGTGGTCTTGCCGTTGGCCGGTATTTTTATCGGCCGAATCGCAAAATCGCTCCGGAAAACCACTTTCAAAGGGCAGCAACGGCTGGGTGAAGTGCTTGCATTGCTGGAGGAGACCCTGTCAGGACTCCGGATCATAAAGGCATTCAATGGCGAGCACTCCATGAAGCAGAAGTTTTACAGGGCCAACAACCGGTTTGCCCGCCTTCTCCGGAGTGTTATGCGAAGACGCTACCTGGCCAGTCCGATCAGTGAGTTCCTGGGAACCGTGGTTCTGATGATGATGATGGCTTTTGGAGGATGGCTGGTCCTGACCGGGCAGAATAATCTCACACCGGAAAACCTGATTTTCTTTTTAATTGTTTTCAGTCAGGTGATCACCCCGGCCAAAAACTTCTCCTCTGCGTATTTTAATATTCAGAAGGGAATGGCTTCGGTGGACCGGGTTGATGAGCTGCTCAATGCCGAGGAACGTATCGATGAAAAGCCGGATGCCCTGCCCCTGGATGATTTCAGGGATTCCATAGAGTACCGGAATGTCTATTTCAGGTATTACCAGGAGGATGTACTGAAGGATATCAACCTGACGATCAAAAAGGGTCAGACCGTTGCCCTGGTCGGTAAATCGGGAAGCGGGAAATCTACCCTGGTGGATCTTCTGCCGCGGTTTATGGATGTCACCAGAGGGGAGATTCTGATCGACGGGAAACCGGTCAGGGATTACCGGATTAAAGATCTGCGCAAACAAATGGGCATCGTGTCGCAGCAATCGATCCTGTTCAATGACAGTTACCATAACAATATCGCCTTCGGAATGGAGGATGTGGATGAAGAACTGGTCAGAGAGGCTGCCAGGGTAGCCAATGCCGATGAGTTTATCCGGGAAGCACCGGATGCTTACAGCAGCGGGGTTGGAGACGGGGGTAACAAATTATCCGGAGGACAGAAGCAGAGGGTCAGCATCGCACGCGCTGTGATGGCCAATCCTCCCATCCTGATCCTGGATGAGGCCACCTCTTCCCTGGATACTGAGTCGGAACGGCTTGTCCAGGAGGCCATATTGCAATTGATGAAAAATCGCACCTCCATTGTCATCGCACACCGGTTATCCACCATCAAACATGCGGATATGATTCTTGTAATGGATGAAGGCAGGATTGTGGAACGGGGGCGGCACGAGGAGTTACTGAAAAAACCGGGGGGATTGTACAAGAAGTTGCACGATATGCAAATGTTTTAATCTATGCGAATCAGCGGTTTTTCCATGGGCAAAAATGCCCATAAGCTCTATTATCCTATGGCTCCTGCCATCGCATCGATTTTACCTGTCGTGGATGAATTTGTGGTGGCCCTGGGAGACAGTGATGAGGATGACACTACCCGCAGGGAGATTGAGCGGTTGGGAAGTGACAAGATTCGCATCATTGATACCGAGTGGGACATTGAGAAGTATCCGCGGGGGATGGAACATGCTCATCAGACCGATCTGGCCAGGGAGCAATGCACCGGGGACTGGCTTTTTTACCTGCAATCGGACGAAGTGGTGCATGAGAAATACCTTAAGACCATAGAGGATCGTTGCCGGGAATTGCTGGATGACCGGGAGGTGGAAGGATTGTTGTTCAAATACCGTCATTTCTGGGGTGATTATCAGCACATACAGGATTCCCATTGCTGGTACAGGAAGGAGATCCGGATTATCCGGAATGATCCGGAAATACATTCCTGGGAGTCGGCTCAATCGTTTCGCCGCATCCCGGGTTTTAATGGGAAGAATTACCGGCAGCAGGAGGGAACCTACAAGCTTAACGTTGCCGATGTGGATGCCTTTATCTATCATTATGGCTGGGTGCGGCCCCCGGCTGTGATGCAAAACAAGATCAAAGCCTTCAGCATGAATCATCGTGGAAGGGCTTCGGTGGAGAAACAGATCAGCGAAAAGAAGTTTGACCGCATTTTTGACTATGGCAATCTTTCACGTCTTACCCGTTTCAGGGGTACTCATCCTGCGGTGATGAAGGAGTGGATAAACGGGTTTGACTGGTCTGATCAGTTACGCTACAAAGGAGCTGCACGCAGTCTGAATCCGGTCAAGAACAAGCATGATAAACGGAAATACCGCATGATTTCGTGGATCGAGAAGAATTTACTTTTTGGTTTGCGCCTGGGGGAATTCAGGAATTATAAGAAACTGAGAAGGTGATAAGCTGCAGCGGGGCTTGTGCAGGATGATCCGGTTAAGTATTTCCTGATTAAGCATCTCCTGATTATGGATGCCCGGTCCGGGAATCATTATTGCGTATCACCCACACCCCTTCGCTTGTTCTTATAGCGGCCTGGTTTTATGATCCAGGTAAGCTCTCTTAAACCCTTCTTCGTCTCCATACGGTAAAAAATCTTCCTGGTGTTCCTGTTGCCGGAACCCCTCTTTTTCTTCATGCCGGATACCGCACCAGAACCGTTCTGTTTCGGAAAAGATCTTTACCCAGTACCTCACCACACCGTTTGCATAGCCGCAGTACACACAATAGTATTTCTGAAGTAGGTTCAGGTAGGGCAGCCTGTGCCGGTCAATTCGTATATACGATCTCCTGTTGACCAGTGGTATCCGGTACAGCGGGAAACTGATCCGGTGGTACAATTCCACGTAGAGGTCCATTACCGCGATGGGGAAAATTGCCAGTGTAATCAGTGGCATGGCCGGCAGGTGGCGCAGAAACCGGTTTTTTCGGGTCAAGTATTTCATGCCCTGAATATAGAAAGAAACGGTTAAATTGTTAACCTCGCCTGAAGGATTTCACGGAACACAGATGGATCTCATAAGTTGTCCCCCCCCGATCTGGCGGGCAACGGTTTTCAGTTTCAATCTTCGATTTCGGCCTTCGGCTTTTGTCTTCTCCCTTCGGTTCCAAAATATACATATTTTAATACGTATTAAAATATGTATATTACAAAGAAGTTGATCTTGTAAGAGGCAGTCATTCAGTTATAAACAATTTTTCAGGGATTACTACTTGTCGTGATCCCGTTGGGGTGATATCCTGCCACCTCTGCCCCCGGGAAGTTCCCCCTAGTCGCTTCCCTTTTTGTATTTCCATGCCCCCTTATAGAAGCTCGCTTCGTGTGCTTATAACGGAGGTAATACAAATAAAAAAACCGGACAGTGTCTGTCCGGTTGGGATATACCGTGCGGAGGAAGAGGGATTCGAACCCCCGGTCCGCGTAAACGGACAACGGTTTTCAAGACCGCCGCATTCGACCACTCTGCCATTCCTCCGGGCGCAAAATTAGTAAAAAAATGGCAATGGAAAAGAGCTCTTTGCGATTTGTGTTAAATGATAGATAATCAGCACTATATAAATATTGCCCGGGGGTTCTCAAAAGCCTGTCAGAACAGCAAGATAGATCTCAGAACCATTGAAAGCAGGGGGGTCCATCCATTTTTCAGGGGATTTAAGGCATCCGAAAAGGGGGCGTTTATTTCAAAAACCCGCGCTTTTATCAACAAATACGGGATTTTTTGGTGCTATTATTTGCTTCGGGAAAGAAATAGTCTATATTTGTATAGACAATAGGCATTATTAAAGAATAAAATTACTAACCCTAAAATTTCATTATTATGAACAAAGCTGAGTTAATAGATGCTATCGCTGCAGAAGCCAACTTGACAAAGGCCGATGCTAAAAGAGCCCTTGATGCTTTTATTTCCACCACCACACATGCTCTTAAAAAAGGTGATCGTGTTGCTTTAGTAGGTTTTGGTTCCTTTTCTGTAGCTGAAAGAGGTGCAAGGACTGGTCGTAATCCACAAACCGGCGCTGAAATCAAGATCTCTGCTAAAAAAGTTGTTAAGTTCAAAGCAGGTAGCGAATTATCAGATGCTGTAAAGTAAAGATATTTGAACTTTAATAGGAAGGGGGAGTGTAGCTCCCCCTTTTTTTGTCCTGTATGATTTTGCTCCATAACGATGTTTCGGGTGATGGACCAGGAGGATCAATACATCTACCGGGCGCTGCGGGATATGGTGAATGAAAACCGGTTATCCCTGATCGAACGGATACTTGAGCAACGAACCCGGTATATCACCGTGGTGCTGGAGGATATCTATCAGCCGCATAATGCCAGTGCCGTGTTTCGCTCATGTGATGGTTTTGGCATCCAGGATATCCATGTAATTGAAAACCGGAATTCGCTGGAGACGATCCCCGATGTGGAACTGGGTTCGGCGCAATGGCTCAGTATACACTCTTACAAAGGGGAGGTGAACAATACCCGCGACACACTGAATAAACTTAAAAGCCGGGGATACCGCATCGTGGCAACCACGCCTCACACCGATGAAAGATCTCTGGATGAATTCGATCTTTCAAATGGAAAAGCGGCGCTGTTATTCGGAACGGAGATGAAAGGGTTATCAGAAACCGCACTCTCACTGGCCGATGAATACCTCCGCATTCCCATGAGAGGGTTTACCGAGAGTTTTAACATCTCCGTTTCGGTGGCGGTTGTGCTTCACTATCTCCGGACAGCCCTTGAGAAGTCTGACCTGGAGTGGCAGCTGACCGAAAATGAGAAGATTCCGATTCGTTACGCATGGGTGAGGAATTCGGTTAAAAACCTGGAGATTATTGAAAAAGAGTTGAGAAAAAAGTTAAAATCCTGATTTTTTAGTAACCCTGAATGTATATTGCGTATAAATCAGTATCTTTGATTAACAGATAAGATTCGGGGTTTAGCATCGTTTTTTAATTGACTAACAAGAAGACCAATGAATTGCATGATCATTGACGACGAGACGATGTCTCGAAGAATACTGGAGGAGTTTATCCGGAAGACGGATGGTCTTACATTGTTACACTCCTATGCTGATCCCGTGGACGGGATCAATCAGTTGAAGAAGAGTGGAGGTGTTGACCTGATTTTTCTGGATATTGAGATGCCGGAAATGTCCGGTATCGATTTTATGAACTCGCTGCGGAATCCCCCCCAGGTAATTATCGTATCCTGTAAAGGAAAATATGCGGTCGATTCGTATGAGTATGACGTAACAGATTACCTGTTAAAACCTGTAAACTACAGCAGGTTCTATAAGGCTGTTCAGAAAGCTTTTTCCCGGCAGGAGATCAGGGAAGCTGACCAGATAGGGAGCAATGAGATTTTTATTAAAAAGAACTCCTCGCTGGTCAAGTTAAAATACGAGGATATCCTGTGGATTGAGGCGCTTGAAAACTATGTGATCTTCAATACGTTCAGTGACAAGTATACCATCCACTTTACAATGAAGGCGATCGAGCAGAAGCTTCCTGCGTTGAAATTCACCCGGGTTCATCGTTCCTATATTGTCAACACAGGGTGTATTGATATCATTGAAGATAATTCCGTGGTCATCAATACCGAAGAGGGTAAAAAATCCATTCCCATCGGAAAATCTTACAAGGAGAAGTTGATGAAGGATATCAACCTGATCATCAAATAGGATAATAAAGGTTTTTTTCAGGTATGGTGACGAACCGTGATTTGTTTCTGCGCCATGTGGGACAGACTTCATCTGCCCCCCTTTTGTTGGATATTGAATCTGCCGAGGGGGTTTTTTTATATACCCGGGATAAAAGGCGGTATGTGGATATGGTTTCCGGTGTGTCGGTGTCCAACCTGGGTCACCGTCATCCTGCCATCGTTGAGGCTGTTAAAAACCAGGCCTCAGACTACATGCACCTGATGGTTTACGGGGAGTATATTCAATCGCCCCAGGTGCAATATGCAGATTGGCTTACGAATCATCTTCCGCGAGGGCTGGACCAGGTCTTTTTCGTGAATTCCGGAAGCGAAGCCATCGAGGGGGCCATGAAACTTGCCAAGCGGGTGACAGGACGACATTTCATTGCAGCCTTCAGGAATGCCTATCATGGTGGTACCCAGGGAGCACTCAGCATCCTGGGCGATCCGCTTTACCATTCGGGTTTCCTGCCGCTTCTGCCCGGGATCCGGCATATCCGGTATAACCGGGAAGAGGACCTGGAACGTATCGACCGGGACACGGCCGCGGTATTTGTGGAGCCTATCCAGGCGGAGGCAGGTATTATTGAGCCGGAAAACGGGTTTCTGAAAAAGCTTAAAAAGCGTTGTGAAGAGACCGGTGCATTGTTTGTGCTTGATGAGATTCAGACAGGGTTTGGCCGTACCGGTTCGCTTTTTGCATTTGAGCACTATGATGTAGTGCCCGATATTGTGTGCTTTGCCAAAAGTTTTGGGGGTGGAATGCCCCTGGGAGCCTTTGTGGCATCAGCTGAATTTATGAAGAAGCTGACCTTTGACCCACCGCTGGGGCACATCACTACTTTCGGCGGACACCCGGTGAGTTGTGCTGCCGGACTGGCTGCGCAGCGATACATGGAAGAGCACCATCTGATTGAGCATGCAGAGGCCATGGGGAAAGTTTATCGCCGGTTGATGAAGCATCCGGTTATCGATCATATGCGGGGCAGGGGATTGTACCAGGCGGTGGTATTAAAGCCGGGATTTCCAATGGGCACTTTTATCCGCAATGCGCTGGATTGCGGGGTGGTACTCGACCAGTTTCTTTTTTGCGATAATGCGTTCCGGATCTCTCCTCCGCTTATTATTGACGAGTCAACCGTATCATACTCCGCAGAGCGGCTGCTGGAGGCTATTGATCGAACGGTGGCATAAGAATATGCAGTGAAAAACGTTATATCACAGGAACCAATATTCATTCAGGCGGATCCATGACAAGAAATGCGGGCATATTACTTCTGGTGGTTCTTGGACTGACCCCTGTAAGGGCGCAGGAAGAGACTTCTTACCTTGATATTGTAAAAACGGAACACAAGCTTGCCGGTCTGTTTACAAAGCTATATAACCCGGAGAATATCGGTGATAAAACCCCGGTTTATGACTCTATCAAATGGATGTTTTATGAAGTTTTGAAAGATCCTGCCTCCTTTGACTTTCCCTGGCATGAGCTGGATATGATTGGAAAAATGAAGTCGGATGATCAGGCCCTGAACGTCTATTCCTGGTACCACATGGTCAACCGGGAAAAATACCATTATGTCACCCTTTTACAGGTAAAAGACCGCAGGGACCGGATTCATGTTTTTATGTTGGAGGATACCGACTCGGATCTGAACGACTCCCGGGAGCTGGAACAGGATCTTGAAAACTGGCATGGGAAGTTATACTATCAATTGATTACCAAGCGATACCGGCGAGAAAACTACTATACCCTTCTGGGTATAGATTTCAACAACAGCCAGTCCACCCTCAAGGCAGTGGAGATGATCACCATCCGGCGCAATGGCACGCCCGTATTCGAGAAAAACGGTTTCATGCTTGCGGATGGCTCCAAAAACCGGGTGATCTTTCAATACTCGGGCAAACTTGCCATGTCACTTCGATACAATAAACGACTCAACCAGATCGTTTTTGACCACCTGGTACCGTTGCATCCCATCTATACGGGTAATTACCAGTTTTACGGACCTGATGGTTCCTATGACGGTCTGGCATTTGAGGATGGAGTATGGGTGCTGCGCACGGATGTGGATGCCAGGAATGATTGATCACCTGTCATTTTTTTAGTTTTTCACCCTTTCGCTGACGGAATGGCAGAATTGGAATGATGGCATGTTGTTTGTCCTTCCCCCGGCGGTTGTATGTATAATTAAAAGCTTAAAAGATGCACAAAGGAAAAATAGACGTTACCACGGAGAACATCTTCCCGATTATCAAGAAATTCCTCTATTCCGATCATGAAATCTTTCTGAGGGAATTGATATCCAATGCAGTGGACGCTACCCAGAAACTGAAGACACTGGCATCCATCGGTGAATACAAGGAAGAGATGGGTGATCTCATCATCCGGGTGAATGTAGATAAGAAAAAGAAGACCATCACGGTCAGTGATGCCGGTGTCGGGATGACCCGGGAGGAGATTGAAAAGTATATTAACCAGATTGCTTTTTCGAGCGCAGAGGAGTTCCTGGAGAAGTATAAAGATGACACCAGTGCTATTATCGGGCATTTTGGCCTTGGATTCTATTCCTCGTTTATGGTAGCTGACAAAGTAGAGATCAACACCCGGTCCTGGAAAGAGGATGCCGATGCAGTCAGGTGGACCTGCGATGGGAGTCCGGAATACACCATTGAAGAATCGGACCGCAAAGAGCGGGGTACCGACATCATCCTGCATATGGATGATGACTCCAAAGAGTTCCTGGAAGAACAAAAGATCAGCGAACTCCTGGATAAATACTGCAAGTTTCTACCCGTAGAGATCGCGTTTGGGAAAGAGAAAGAGTGGAAGGACGGGAAGGAGATTGAGACCGATAAGGATCATATCATCAATGATACCAATCCGTTATGGACCATACCTCCAGCAGAGGTGAAGGAGGAGCAGTACAAGGAGTTCTATCAGAAACTCTATCCGATGGCCGAGGAGCCGCTGTTCAATATTCACCTCAATGTGGATTACCCGTTTAATCTTACCGGTATCCTCTATTTCCCAAGGATCAAGAGCAATATTGAAGTTCAGCGCAATAAAATACAGCTTTACAGCAACCAGGTATTCGTAACCGATTCGGTGGAGGGAATTGTCCCGGAATTTCTCACCCTGCTTCACGGGGTACTGGATTCACCGGATATACCCCTGAATGTTTCACGAAGCTATTTGCAGAGTGATTCCAACGTTAAAAAGATCTCCAACCACATTATGAAGAAGGTGGCTGACCGCCTGGAAGAGATCTTCAAAAACGAGCGTGAGCAGTTTGAACAGAAGTGGGACGACCTGAAACTATTCATCGAGTACGGGATGATCAGCGAAGAGAAGTTCTACGATCGTGCAGCAAAATTTGCGTTGTTGAAGAATACAGAAGGTAAGTATTACACCTTTGATGAATATAAAGAGCTCATCAAAGGAGAGCAGACCGATAAAGACAAAAACCTGGTCTACCTCTATGCCACCGACAAGGAGAAACAGTTCAGCTATATCGAAGCAGCTCAATCTAAGGGATACGATGTGTTGCTCATGGACGGACAGCTTGATACGCATTTTCTCAATCACCTGGAAACCAAATTTGACAATAGCCGATTTGCCCGGGTAGATTCTGATACGATGGACAAGCTGATCCCCAGGGAGGATTCCAAAGAGGATCATCTGAAGCCGGAGCAAAAATCAGACCTGACTCCGCTGTTCAAGGCGCCGCTGGAGAGTGAAGACCATTACCTGGTGAGCTTTGAGTCATTGGGTCATAATGCCCAACCAGTTATGATCACCCAGAGTGAGTTCATGCGGCGGATGAAGGATATGTCGGAAATGGGAGGTGGTGCAGCTATGTATGGAGCCATGCCCGATTCCTATAATATGATCGTGAATACCGATCATCCGCTCATTGAGAAGGTAATAGGTGATATGGAAAAAGAGCTCGGCGAAGAGGTTACCCAGGTACGCGAGAAGAAGAATAAACTCCACGAGGAGGAGCAGGCACTGGAAGAG
The DNA here is from genome assembly GCA_964479445.1 of uncultured Bacteroidaceae bacterium. Taxonomy (GTDB): domain Bacteria; phylum Bacteroidota; class Bacteroidia; order Bacteroidales; genus CAYZMH01. Next base: position 25,255 of record CAYZMH010000007.1, read on the forward strand.
GCGAAAAAGGATAAGAAGGAGGAGGAGATCCCGCAGGCTGATAAAGACAAACTCGAGGAGCTCAAGAGAAAGATAGAAGAGGTGGACAATGAGCGGATCAGCACTATTCGCTCCTATGGAAAAGAGAACGATCTGGTCAGGCAACTGACCGACCTGGCATTACTGTCCAATAATATGCTGAAAGGAGAGTCGCTGGCCCGGTTTGTGAAACGCAGCGTAGAATTGATTGAAAAATAGACTCATCAGGAGAAAAATAACTTATTCACCTCCTCTTTCAGGATAGCTATAGCTGCCTGGGAGGGAGGTGTTTTTACTTCCATGACCTTCTCGAGGATGAGTTTACCCAGGGTGCTTCCACTGGCATCGGGCTTTAATTCGGATGCTGCACTGGTAATAAACTGGATGTTCTGATTTTTGGCTCCCTGGACCTTCTGCCAGGCCTCGGCGCTGATATAGGTTTGCTGGGCAATGTTGTGTTCATATTCCTGCCGGATCGAAGTAAGCAGCTCGTTTTTCAACTGATCTGCCGTCATAGCCGATCGATTCATGCGCATGAGTATGGATTCCGGGGATATGCGCTCGAGAAAAAGGATCAGGCGTTCATATGCCTGGAGACGGATAGGAAGAAGGTCGTCTTTCATCTGCAGGGTGCGCTGTTCATCCATTCGCTGCTGCTCTACTTTTCTCCAGTTTCTCAGGAACAGGTAAGTGGTGAAAAACACAATGAGAGCCGGCAGTGTATATTTCAATAGTTCGAATAGTACCTCCATCAGGATCTTTTTTGAGAGTTGGCCTTTACAATATTAACGAAAATCTAATTAAAACCGTATTTTTAGGCCCTTGAATGAAAATGTGTCTGAACATTAAAAACGGATAGATTATGGAGCCTTTATCAGCGCGTATTCAATCACTCTCTCCTTCAGCCACTATCGCAATGAATCAGAAAGGGAGAGATCTTCGTGAGCAGGGAGTGGATGTTATTAACCTGAGCGTGGGTGAACCCGATTTTTTTACGCCGGATCACATCAAACAGGCGGCCAAGAAGGCCATCGATGATAATTTTTCGTTTTATGCACCTGTTGCCGGGTATCCGGAACTGCGCAAAGCGATTTCTGATAAGCTCCTGGAGCAGAATCAACTTCATTATTCTCCCGGACAGATTGTGGTAAGTACCGGTGCCAAACATGCCCTGGCCAACACGCTTATGTGCCTGGTGGATAAAGGGGATGAGGTAATTGTTCCCACCCCTTACTGGGTAAGTTACGTGGAGCAGGTGAAAATCGCTGAAGGGAAAAATGTGATTGTGGAGACCACGGTGGAGGATGAGTTCAAGCTGCAACCCGATCAATTGAGGAAAGTCATAACCCCCGAAACCAAAGTTCTTCTGCTCTGTTCCCCTTCCAATCCGTCAGGGGCTGTTTATTCCAGGAAGGAGCTGGCCGCCCTCGCTGAAGTGATCCGGGAGCATGAGCAGCTTTTCGTGGTTGCCGATGAGATATATGAACATATTAATTTCACCGGGGGGCATGAAAGCATTGCGCAATTTGACGATATACGCGACCGTGTGGTGATCATCAACGGGGTTTCCAAAGGATATGCAATGACCGGTTGGAGGATTGGTTATATGGCCGGACCTGAATGGCTGGCAGGTGCATGCACCAAGCTCCAGGGCCAGATGACTTCAGGAGCCACTTCGGTAGCCCAACAGGCAGCAATAGAAGCACTTACCGGCGACCAGGGGTGTATAGATGAGATGAAGAAGGCTTTTTTCAGGCGTCGCGACCTGGTATTGAAACACATCTCTGAAATCGACAGTGTTCGTTGTCCAATCCCGGGAGGAGCTTTTTATGTATTTCCCGATTTCAGTGCTTTTTTCGGGAAAAAAGCCGGGACCCGAACGATTAATAACTCCATGGACCTGTGCCTCTACCTTTTGGAGGAGGGACATATTGCAACGGTTCCCGGTTCCGCCTTCGGCGTGGAAGGATGTGTCAGAATTTCTTATGCCAATTCCGATGAAAACCTGGAAAAAGCCATGGAGCGGCTAAAGGACTCTCTTGCTGCCATTAAATGACCGGGTTGTAAAGATGTTCCGGACCGAAGTGGAAGATGATCCCGAACCTGCGTTTCCTGCTCAAAAAGGAGTGTCAGAGGTCGCGATGGATATACGACCTGTAATCTTTCTTCAGGGGGGTGTATTCTTGCTGAAAATGAACCGAATCGATCATGAAATCAGCGGTTGAACGATTGCTGGCTGTGGGGAGATTATAGAGCACCGTGATACGCAGTAAAGCTTTCACATCCACATCGTGGGGTTGGGGTTGCATGGGATCCCAGAAGAAAATCATGATATCAATCTCACCGTCTGCGATCATCGCCCCCAGTTGCTGGTCACCTCCAAGGGGTCCCGATTTCAGCTTTGTGATCGTCAGGGGCATATCTGTTTTGCTGGTGAGAGCCTCTTCCACAACCCGACCGGTTGTTCCTGTGCATACAAGGTGGTGGTGATGCAGTTTGGACCAGTTGTAGCGTACCCATTCAATAAGGTCCTGTTTCCTGTTGTCATGGGCTACCAGGCCTATTTTTTTAATCTGGTTCATAACGATCCTAATTTATGCCACAAAAGTAGCTGCTTTTCACGAATCAACCTCGGGGAAGCAGGAATAAATGCTATTTTTACCTGTCGAAAAGCACCGGGATTTGCATAGAACCTGTTGGCATCCCGGAATACCGATGCGGTTCCGGATGACCATCAGATTAACACCCGGAGAAAAGGAGGCTGTATGTTAAAAAGAACACGATCAAAAGGGGTGCACCGCTGGGTGCGTATATCGATACTGACTGTTTTTGTAGGATTGATGGTTATGGTAATTCTTGTATTCCGTAAATACCAGGATGTTTTCGCAACCAATGTGGCACTGGATGAGCCCTACACTCATTTTTACATATCCCAGGATGAAAATTACGATGAAGTCAAGTCGAGGCTGGAGCAGTCAGGTATCCTGGCCGATCCCGCTTCGTTTCACTGGGTGGCAAAGAAGAAGGATTACCCCGGAGTTGTTAAGCCCGGCAGGTATCGCATTGAGAATGGTATGAGTAATAACCAGCTCGTCAACATGTTCAGGTCGGGAACCCAGGATCCGGTGATGGTCGTATTTCACAACGTGAGGAACCTGGCAGAGTTATCTGGAAAAGTATCGCTTTACCTTGAACCCGACTCCCTGGAATTCCTGGAATATCTTACCCGCAGGGACTTGCCGGGTGAGTATGGTTTCAAACCAGAAACATTTACCTGCATGTTCGTTCCCAATACGTATGAGTTTTATTGGACCGCATCACCGGAGGATTTTACCGACCGGATGGCCAGCGAGTATAAAAAGTTCTGGGATAAACGTGACAGGAAGAGGAGCAACCTGGATATGACCCGCGAGGAAGTCATTACCCTGGCTTCCATCGTGGATGAAGAGACCCTCCATGACGAGGAGAACGAAGCCATAGCAGGCGTATACATCAACCGGCTCGAGCAGGGAATTCCCCTCCAGGCCGATCCCACCCTGAAATTTGCCATGAATGATTTTACCCGGAAGCGAATCCTGCATGCCGACAAAGCCATTGATTCGCCTTACAACACCTATAAAAACAGGGGACTGCCGCCCGGACCCATCTCCATTCCCTCCGTCTCGGCTATTGATGGGGTGCTGAACTATGAAAAACATAATTACATTTTCTTTTGTGCCAAACCGGATTTTTCAGGCTATCACGCCTTTGCGCGAACGCTCAGGCAGCATAACCGCAACGCAAGGGCCTACCAGCAGGCCCTGAACCGGAACAGGATCTACGAGTAGATTTTCAACCTGCCCGACGGTTGGCGGTTATCACTAACAACGAAGCTACCGGGGTTAAGGAATTAGCAAACGGATTGATGAATTATGAACAACCGGGCATGCATCGAAGATCCCGGGATTAACAGGTACAGCGTTACAGGCCCCGGTGAAAAAATGTTGCAGGGTGAAAACACACGGGATTGCCGGATAAAAGCTGATTGATTCTGGGTTGAGAAGCGGGATAGTCAGGATCTTTCTTAAATGACAGTGACCTCCCGTTCCAGGCTGATGCCGAATTTTTCAAAGACCGAGGAGCGGATTTTCTCTGAAAAGATGAAAATCTCTTTGCCTGTGGCCTGCCCGTAATTTACGATGACCAGGGGTTGGTGGGGCCAGGTGCCCACATCCCCTTCCCGGAACCCTTTCCATCCGCATTGCTCAATCAGCCATGCAGCCGGAATTTTCCTTTTTTTTCCATCAACCTGATAGCCCGGGACTTCGGGGAAATCCTCCTGAAGATTTCGAAAACGGGCTTCGGAGATGACCGGGTTTTTGAAGAAACTACCTGCATTGCCGTTCTCTTCGTACTCCGGGAGCTTGCTTTGGCGGATCTCGATGATCGTCTGCCGCAGGGAGGCCAGGGTTTGTTCCGACTGTTGTTCAAAAACCGAACGGACCCTGCCATAATCCAGTAGCAGTGAACCTTTTTTCAAAAGTTTGAATAGTACCCGAGTAACAATATAGCGGGTCTCCTCTGCGTGCTTGAATATGCTGTCGCGATAGCCGAAGGCGCATTCACCGGGGGAGAGTAACAGGGTCTTCCCCGATTCGCGATCCATTACTTCCACGGCATCGACCAGTTCACCGACCTCTCTTCCGTAGGCACCGATGTTCTGAACCGGGGCAGCCCCAACCGAACCCGGAATAAGCGACAGGTTTTCCGGTCCGTACCACCCCCGCTCCACACAAAATGCCACAAAACGGTCCCAGTTTTCACCCCCTCCCGCGCTTACCAGCACTTCGGAACCCGATTCATCGACGCACTCCATTCCTTTGATGGTCGGATGGATGATTAAACCCGGATAGTGATTCACAAACAGCAGGTTGCTTCCTTCGCCCAGGATGAGGATCTCCAGTTCACGTTCGGCGGCATAGGAGAGGGCATTGGTCAGCTCCTCCACCGAGGCAGGTTCTGTATAGTAATCTGTCAGGGCCCTGACATGAAAGGTATTATGATCAAACAGCTGAAAAGATGGTAGAATCGTGGGCATGGTTTCTATTTAGGGTTCAAAGATAACGAAGATCGGAGAATATTTCTATCTTCGCTTGCAAACCTGCCGATTCGTGAAACGAGTTTCCATCTCCGCCACCAATGACCTGGTTACCGATCAGCGCGTTCAACGGATGATCCATACACTCCGCAAAGACGGGATCGAGGTGGTCCTCCGTGGAAGAAAGCTTCGCCAGAGTCCGCCCATGCCTTCCACCTCCTATTCATATCGCCGCTACCGCATGCTTTTTAGCCGCGGGTTCCTCTTCTATGCATTTTTCAACGTCCGGGTATTCCTGGCCCTGCTTTTCTCCCGAAGGCCGGATCTTCTCATTCCGGTGGACCTGGATACACTTCCTGCCAATTACCTGGCGGGCGGGGTAAGGCGCATCCCGATCCTTTACGACAGTCATGAATTTTTTACCGGGTTACCGGAGCTGGTTCATCGTCCGGCCATTAAAAAATTCTGGGAATTCCTGGAACGAAAAATTGTCCCCCGGTTGCAACATGCCATCACGGTAAGTCCGTCCATCGCCTCTGCGTATGCATCCCGGTATGGTATCTCTTTTTCGGTTATCCGGAACGTGCCTTTCCGGAAGGACCCGGTTTATGATCCTGAATTTGCAGACCGGTATCCCGCAAGGAACAGGATCATCTACCAGGGAGCACTGAACATGGGAAGGGGACTGGAAATCCTGATCGACTCCATGGAGTGGATTTCAGATACGATTTTGTTTATTGCCGGAGACGGAGATATCAGGGAAACGTTGCGTTTGCGTGTGATGGAAAAGGAGCTTAATTCCAGGGTGGTGTTTACCGGGCGGTATCCCCCCGGGGCACTTCACCGGCTGACCTCCCAGTGTCACCTGGGGGTTTCGCTCGAGGAGGACCTGGGATTGAACTACCGGATGGCGCTTCCCAATAAACTGTTTGATTACATCCAGGCGCGTATTCCGGTACTCTGTTCAGATCTTCCCGAAATGCGAAGGGTGGTTGAGAAATACGAAGTGGGTGAGGTGGTGCGGAGCCGTGATGCCAGGGAGTTGGCCAGTCAGATGCGGGGTATGCTGAACGACCGGGACTGCAGGTTGAAATGGAAACAGGGATTGGATGTGGCGGCGGGAGATTTATGTTGGGAGAAGGAAGAGCAGCTTTTCAGGGAAGCGGTGGTTGAGGCCTGCAGTGGCTGTGGTTCTCAGGGAGGTCGTTCCGGGTAACCGGAATAAAAATGGTGAAGATTGGGATCAACAATATACACGGGTTAAGCGTTAATAAGCAGGAGTAATGATGAATAAACGGTTGATAATTTGGATAGTGGGTGTGCTAATCGCGGGCACTGCCCACGCGCAGATCGATTTCACCGAGGTGAACCATGCATCAGAGATGGAAGCGGTATGGAGTGAGGCAAAGGCCGAAAACGTACCGGTCTTTGTAGATGTGTTCGCAGCATGGTGTGGTCCGTGTAAATGGATGGATGAGAATGTTTTCCAGGTTAATCAGGTGGGGTCTTATATGAACGATGCCTTTATCAATGTACGGATTGATGCAGACCGGGATTATGGAAAGGAGTTCACAGGTCAGTACCGGGTTACGGCCTACCCCACGTTGCTGGTGTTATCGCCGGAGGAAAAGGTAATGAAGCGAGTGGAGGGGGCATTGCCCTACGACCGTTTTCTTGCAGAGATGCAAAAGACACAGGAGTTTTACCCCACGCTGGAGATGCTGGGAAGCAAATTTGAAGCCGGTTTGCTGAAAAAGGAGGAATACGGGGAGTATGTGCGTGTTTTGCGAAAGATGGGCCAGGAACAGAAGGCTGCCCGGATTGCCGGCACCTACATGAATCAGCACATGGTGGAGGATTCCCTGGACAGGAGGGACCTGGAAGTGATCGCTTTTTATGTCAACCCGGATTCGGAATTATGGCACGAGATGGTGGCCCGGCCCCCTATGTTGCGGGATGCGCTAGGCGATGAATTAATGCTTTTTTTGAATGCGTCGCATGAGGCGTCTATCATGGCCGCGGTGGAGCAGGACAGCATGGCGTACCTCTATAATTTCCTTGATGTGCTCCCGGAGCTGGCCGGGGGTACGGAACTGAATGTTGAGGATATGAAGGCGATCTCTCATGTCTATTTTTACCATTACACGGGTCGGCTGGAAGACCTGAAGAGCTATATTGATGATGCTTACCGGGGAGAAAAGGCGGGGGATCATCAATGGCTTTTCAATGCAGCTTCCAATGCGGTATTCCTGGATCCATCCATCAGGGAGATGGCTGCCAAGGGGGTCGAATGGTTCCGTTGGTGCCTGGAGGAGGTTGAGAAGTTTGATTATTATATGTATCTTGGACTGAGTCAGTATTACTCCGGGAAAGCTGCGGAATCGCTGGAAAGCTTCCGGAAGGCTGAGGCGATGGTTGTCAGCAGGGAAGAGCGCCAGATGATCGATGGATTGCTCGAAGAGGTGCAGGCAGAACTGAACGAACGCCACCGGGATGATTCCATGATTCCTTAATTGTACAACCTCTTGCAATGATTGCAAAACCTGCCATAAGAATATTCGTTATTTACCTCATTATAGGGGCGTTATATATTTATTTTTCAGATACCTTATCGAATATTTTTTATCCCGATCCGGATCGATTCCTGCGTGTACAGAATATCAAGGGGATTGGATTTATAGTTGTATCCGGATTGCTGATCCTTTTCCTGATTAACCGGCAGATCCACAGAGTGGAGGAGGCCAATCGCTCGCTGAATCGGCAAAAAGAGGACCTGGAGGCGTTAACGCAAAAACTGGAAGCCATCAACCGGGAGTTAAATACAGAGAAGGTAAGGGCGGAAGAGAGCGACCGGCTGAAATCGGCCTTTCTTCAGAATATCAGCCATGAGATACGCACTCCCATGAACGGATTGCTGGGTTTTTCGCGGTTACTGGTAAGGACTGACCTTTCTGCCGAAGAGCGTGTAAGATATAGCGAGATTATACACCGAAGCGGCGATCAGTTGCTAAGGATGATCAATGATATTATGGATCTCTCGCACATTGAAACAGGACAGCTCAAGATAGAGGCGGAGCCATTCTCCCTCAATGAATTGATCAGGGATATGGAAGTGCTGTTCCGAGATAGAGTAAAGGATTCCGGGAAGCCGGTCAGTGTGGAGACTCATTATGGTCTGAAAGACGGGGAAGACCGGGTGGTTTCCGACAGGATGCGATTATACCAGGTGCTGTCCAATTTGTTGTCCAATGCATTTAAATTCACCGATGAGGGGAGCATTCGCCTGGGGTATGCCATTGAGAAAAGGAAACTTGTATTCAAGGTGGAGGATACCGGGACCGGTATTTCGAAGGATTTACAGGAAAGTATCTTTGAGCGGTTCAAGCAGGGCAACCCGGATGTTGCCGGTAAAAAAGAGGGAGCCGGGCTCGGACTGGCCATTGCCAGGGGTATTGTTGAATCGATGGGCGGTAAGATCGTGGTGAGTTCGGAACCTGGCCGCGGAACACTATTTATGTTGACACTGCCCTACAGGAAAGCGTCTTTCGAACCGGATTCTATCTGACCGACCCTGTGCCACAGGGTAGTATTTTTTGTACCCGCCGGCGGTTTATGCAGCAGATTTCAGGGTTACAATCCCAGCAGTTGTTTTTCGGGATCACCCGGACCAAGCAGCATGGAGGCCGGATTCTCAATATATTCCTTGATGCTTTTCAGGAATCCAACCGAATCACGGCCATCGATGATGCGGTGGTCATAGCTCAGGGCCAGGTACATCATGGGCCTGATCACCACCTGGCCGTTCCTTGCCACCGGGCGCTCCAGGATGTTATGCATACCCAGAATAGCCGCCTGGGGTGGGTTCAGGATGGGAGTGCTGAGCATGGATCCGAAGATTCCCCCGTTGGTGATGGTAAATGTACCACCGCTCATCTCCTCCAGTGATATCCGGTTTTTGCGGGCTTTACCGGCAAGTTTCTGGATGGCCAGTTCGATATCGGCCAGTGCCATGGTCTCTGTGTTTCGCAATACGGGAACCATAAGTCCTTTGTCGGTCTGTACGGCAATGCCGATATCAGCGTATCGTGGCGAAACTATCTCCTCCTTCTCCAGGCGCGAATTCACCATGGGGTATTTCCGGAGGGATTCGGTTACTGCCATGGTAAAAAAGGACATGAATCCCAGTTTTACTCCATGGGTTTCTGTAAATGCCTTCTGATGCTTTTTTCGCAGTGCCATCACGGCACTCATGTCGGTTTCGTTGAAGGTGGTCAGCATAGCCGTTTCGTTTTTCACGGCCACCAGTCGCTGGCTCACTTTTTTACGCAACTGGGA
>CAYZMH010000007.1:34784-55618 GCA_964479445.1 uncultured Bacteroidaceae bacterium
CTGTTCGCTTCGGGAAGGCTCCTGTTCCCCGCCTTTATTTGTTTGCTGTTCTTCCTGTGAAGTGGAACTCTTTTCCGCTTCGGTGTCAATTTTCGCCACGGTATCTCCTACTTTTACCGTAGTACCGCTTTCAGACAGGATTTCGATTGTTCCCGATTCTTCGGCAATAAGCGGAAGGGTTGCCTTTTCTGATTCCACTTCGGCGATCTCCTGGTCCTTTTCCACGTATTCTCCATTTTCCACCATCCAGTTGGCAATCTCTACTTCGGATATGGACTCTCCCGGGGAGGGTATTTTAACTTCGATGATCATATCGGGCTCTTTTAGCTTTCGCTTTATTTTTCTTTATCAAAATAGAAATGTTGTTTCAGGATCTCTTTCCTGGAGCTTCCAATTACACATTGCAGCCCGCAGTATTTATTCTTCAGTTCACAGGTGCACTTTCTGAATACTTTATCGATGATCTCCTGCTGACTGATTTCATGAATCTTATGGAGTCCGGTTGCCGGAGATCCCGAGGGTTTCCGGGTAACGGAAATGATCTTATGTTTTTTCATCAGGTTCTGGATATAATACCAGGCACCCATGTTTTCGGGTTCTTCCTGTACCCAGAGCGTCAGCAGATTGTTGGGGTAATTCCCGATCACCCGTTCCACTTCCTCTTCGGGGAAGGGGTGAAGCTGCTCCAGCCTGACCAGGGCAATGTCCCTTGCTTCCAGGTCCTCTTTACGTTCAAGCAGATCGTAGTATACCTTGCCGCTGCAGAAAACAACCCTGCGAACCTCTTCACGGTCGGTTTCCGGGTCATCAATAACCGGGAGGAAGGAGCCACTGGAAAAATCATCCAGGGAGGAGACGCATTTGGGATGCCGCAACAGGCTCTTAGGGGTAAAGAGGACCAGCGGAACCCGGGAGGTTTTTTTCATATGGCGGCGCAGAAGGTGGAACAGGTTGGCAGGGGTGGTGGCATTTACAATGTGCATATTATTCTGAGCGGCCATTGAGAGAAACCGTTCGATCCGGGCACTGGAGTGCTCGGGCCCTTGTCCTTCAAACCCATGGGGCAGGTATAGTACCAGTCCGTTCATCACCCCCCATTTTTCTTCAGCACTGCTTAAAAACTGATCGACGATGACCTGGGCCACATTGAAGAAATCACCGAACTGGGCTTCCCATATCGTAAGTGTATTGGGGGCAGCCATGGCATACCCGTATTCAAATCCCATCACACCATATTCATTGAGCGGCGAATTGTAGATATCGAAGCGTGCCTGGTCATTACTGAGGTGGTGCAATGGAATGTAATTTTCACGCGTATCTTCGATTACCAGACCAGCATGCCGGTGTGAAAAAGTACCCCTCATGCTGTCCTGACCACTGATTCGTACCGGGTATCCTTCTGTGAGCAGTGTGGCATAAGCCAGCAGCTCCCCCAGTGCCCAGTCGAGCCGGTTTTCGCGGACCATTTTTTTTCGCTCCTCAAACAGCTTGATGGTTTTTTTGATGAAAGAGAGATCACCGGGAAGTGAATTGAACTTTTCGGAGAGTTTCTTCAATCTATTTTTTGAAACACCGGTGGATATCTTACGGGTAAAATCGTTTTTTTCGGCATAGGAGAACGTCTTCCACTCGGATTCCAGGAACTGCGGGATGCTTACTTTTTTAAGTTTGCGGGAATTCTCCAGTTCTTTATCCATGTGGCGATCGAATTCCTGCTGTGCGGATTTTACCTCTTCGCGGGAGAGGATACTCTGCTCGATCAGTTTCTGGCTGTAGATGTCCCTCGGGTTGGGATGATTGGCGATGGTCTTGTAGAGAAGGGGTTGGGTAAAGCGGGGTTCATCCCCTTCATTATGTCCATACTTTCGGTAGGCGAGAATATCGATGAACACGTCCGTGTGGAATGCCTGGCGATATTCAACCGCCAGTCTGACCACATGCACCAGGGATTCAACATCGTCTCCGTTAACATGGAAGATGGGTGCTTTGATCACTTTGCCGATGTCGGTACAATAGGTACTGGTGCGTCCATCCAGGTAATTGGTGGTAAAGCCAACCTGGTTATTGATCACAATGTGAATGGTACCCCCTGTGGAGTATCCGTTCAATTCTGACATCTGGACAACCTCATAGACCACTCCCTGGCCTGCAATCGCTGCATCACCATGGATGACCACCGGTATCAGTTTGTTGTGGTCTTCCCCGTAGTTGTGATCGATGCGTGCCCGCGATACCCCTTCGATTACCGGGGTGGAAGATTCAAGGTGGGAGGGATTGGGCGTAAGATGCAACTGGACCGTTTTTCCTGAAATGGAGGAGACGGTATTCCCGTATCCAAGATGGTATTTCACGTCGCCAAGGGCAATCCTGTCTTCATATGATTCTCCTTCAAATTCCTTGAATATGTTCTTGATGGGTTTTTGCAGTACATTTGCAAGTATGTTCAGCCGGCCCCGGTGCGCCATGGCAATGGTAAATTCCCTGACCCCCATGTTTGCTCCCTTGTCGATGAGGTAATTCATTGCGGGGACAAGGATCTCTGCCCCTTCGATGGAGAAACGTTTCTGACCCACAAATTTTTTGTGGATATATTTTTCGAAGCCAACAGCACGCCCGAGGTGGTGAAAGATGCTTATTTTCTCTTCGCCGGTAAATTGCGTGGAATTTTTGGTGTTCTCTATCTTCTCCTGAAGCCACCTGGTCTTTTCCGGGCTGCGGATGAACATGTACTCCGACCCGATCTCGGAACAATAGGTTTGTTTCAGGTAGTCAACAATGTCGGATAACATGGCTTTCCCGATCCCAATCTCTTTTCCTGCAAAGAATTCTCGGTCCAGGTCCTCTTCTGTCAGATCGTAATTTTCAAGGTCAAGGGTGGGAAAGTATTTCCTGCGTGTTCGAACGGGATTGGTAGTAGTAAAAAGATGACCTCTTTTGCGGTATCCGTTGATCAGATTGATTACTTTGAATTCTTTATCGAAATATTCTGAAAACTCCCCGTTAAACTGGGTCCGGGCAAATTCAAATCCCTCGAAGAATCTCTGCCAACCAGGGTCCACCGATTCCGGATCTTTCAGGTATTGCTGGTAAAGATTCTCCACAGCACCGATCTCGCTATTGCCGAGAAACGAAAATTTATCCATAACCCCTCTCCTGGATACTTTAGGCTGTTTTTTAAAAAATTAAGTCAAAGGTTCAGTCCGCAAAGAAGAACTCTGAAATTCTGACTATTATAGGTTTTTAAACATTCTTCATCGCTGTTTTGTTTAATTTTTTTTTCTTATAATCGTCACTTTTCAGAAGATTGTAGTATCATTGAAATTGTGTATAGGAAAACAGGCATGTCGGAAATTAAAATCAATAGAACATATTATATTCGAAATCAAACAGATAATCAGGTATGAAAATTGGTATTTTGAAAGAGTCCTCGCATGAAAACAGGGTGTCCATGCTCCCCGATGGTGTTTCCGCTCTTGTTGACCTGAAGGTTTCCGTACTCCTTGAAAGCGGAGCGGGTAAAGGGTCCTGGATCAGCGATGAGCTTTACAAAGAGGCAGGGGCAGAGATCCTGTCCCGGAATGAGGTCATAAAGCAATCAGATGTATTGCTGATGATCGATGCCCTGTCAAAAGATGAAATTTCATCTATTCCGGAAGGCAAGGTGGTGATCGGGGCCATCAATCCCTTAACCAACCATGACCTGGTGAAAGCTTGTGCAGAAGCGGGCATTAGTATGTTCAGCATGGACGTCATCCCGCGAACCACCAGGGCCCAGGCCATGGATGTCCTGTCAAGCCAGGCCACCGTGGCCGGTTACAAAGCGGTACTGGATGCAGCATGGCGATTGCCCGGCTTTCTGCCTATGTTTATGTCTGCGGCCGGAACGATCAAGCCGTCCAAGCTTCTTGTATTGGGAGCCGGTGTGGCCGGACTCCAGGCTATTGCCACAGCCCGGAAACTTGGAGCGGTAGTTCAAGCCTTTGATGTACGATCAGCCGTCAAAGAGGAAGTCCTGAGCCTGGGAGCCAAATTCGTGGAAGTGGAAGGTGCGCGGGATGAAGCTACTGCCGGTGGGTATGCCGTGGAACAGACAGACGAGTTCAAGGAGCGGCAGCGCAAGGTGATTTATGATCACTGCTCCAAAGCTGATATCATTATCTGTACAGCCCAGATTCCCGGCCGTGAAGCGCCGGTTCTTGTCACAAAAGAGGCTGTAGAGGCGATGCGCCCCGGGTCGGTTATTATTGACCTGGCTGCGGTAAGCGGCGGTAATTGCGAACTCACCCGGAATAACGAGGTGGTGGTGGAACATGAGGTTACCATTGTGGGACAATCCAACTATCCCTCGACGACTCCGCAGGATGCCAGCCAGATGTATGGAAAGAATATGATCAATTTCCTGAAGCTGATCATTGGAGAGGAAGGGGCTCTCAACCTGAACTGGGAGGACGACCTGGTGGAAGGAACCCTGGTAACCCATGAGAAGGATATAAGACATACCCGAGTTAAAGAATTTATGAACCTGTAAAACCAAGCCGAAATGGAATCTGTACTTCTGTTTTTCTATAGCAACAAGGAGGCGATCTTTATCATTGCCCTGACCATTTTCCTGGGGCTGGAGGTGATTTCCAATGTTCCTTCCGTCCTGCATACCCCGCTCATGTCCGGTGCAAATGCTATCAGTGGTGTGATCATTATTGGTGGTATTATCCTGGTAGGACATGCGGACCTGGCCAATCTCCAGGAGGGATCCAACCTGTTAAACCTGGTTCTAGGGATTTTTGCCCTCCTTTTTGGAACCCTCAATGTGATCGGGGGCTTTGTGGTTACCGACCGTATGTTGGAAATGTTTAAAAAGAAAAAAAAGTAATCCGGAATAGTTATGAATACCCTAAGCATTACTGTAACCAACGGAGAGATCATACTGGAATTCAGTTATCTCCTTGCTGCTATATTTTTTGTTGTCGGACTTAAACTGCTAAGTCACCCCGAATCAGCCCGAAGGGGGAATCTCTGGGCTGCCTCCGGGATGTTGCTGGCCATGGTCACTACCATGATCCTCCACCGGGATGGTGAGACCGGTGAGGGAATCAAAACAGCGAACCTGATTATCATACTGGTTGCCATTGCTTTCGGGGCTGTTATTGGTGCGGTCATCGCCCGGAAGATAAAAATGACGGCCATGCCCCAGCTTGTCTCATTCTTCAATGCCAGCGGAGGTGCAGCTTCGGCTCTTGTAGCCCTCATTGAGTTTTCCAATCCTGAGAATCAATCCACCCTGGTAACGCTGCTGGGACTGGCTATCGGTGCCATTGCATTCAGTGGTAGTATGATTGCCTATGGCAAACTTGACGGAAAGATCAAGGATATTTTTGCCAAATGGATGTCTTACGTCAACCTGCTCTTCATGGCGGCTGTGATTGCATTGATTGTTGTTGTGATGGTAACCGGGGCTCCCATGGAGACACGCCAGCTGCTTGTCTATGTCCTGCTTGCCGTGGCACTGGTCTATGGTATCACCTTTGTAATGCCCATTGGCGGTGCTGACATGCCGGTGGTGATCTCCCTGTTGAACAGTTTTACCGGGATTGCTGCAGCCATGGCTGGTTTTATATACCAGAACCAGGCGATGATCCTGGGTGGGATTTTTGTAGGAGCGGCAGGGATGATCCTGACTATCCTCATGTGCCGTGCCATGAACCGTTCCCTGATCAACGTGATTATCGGAGCTTTTGGTGGAGGTGGTGTCTCGGCAGACAAAGAGAAAGGAACCGTGAAAGAGATTACGGTTTCAGATGCGGCTGTTTTGTTGAGTTATTCAGGCAAGGTGGTGATCGTTCCCGGCTACGGACTTGCCGTGGCCCAGGCGCAGCATGTATGTAACGAGATGGAGAAGTTGCTGGAGGCAAACGGTGTGGAAGTTAAATATGCTATACACCCTGTGGCCGGACGGATGCCCGGTCATATGAATGTACTGCTGGCAGAAGCAGATGTGTCTTACGACAAGCTGGTTGAGATGGATGAAATCAATCCCGATATGCCCAACACTGATGTGGTTGTTGTGATTGGTGCCAACGATGTGGTCAATCCGGCTGCAGAGGATGACCCGGGAAGTCCGATCTACGGGATGCCCATTATTAAAACCCACCAGGCTAAAAACATTATTGTAATGAAGCGGGGTATGGGTAAAGGGTACGCTGCAATCGAGAACTATCTTTTCTACGATGATAAGACCCGAATGCTGTTCGGGAACGCCAAGGACTCCCTTCAGAAGCTTGTGAACGAGATCAAGAGCCTCTAGCCCTGCGGTATGATCGCATGTCAGCAAGGAAGATAATCTTCGGTCTGATCCCATGATAAAAAGCAGTATTTCCATTCAATGCATAGATATACTGCTTTTTTCATAAAACCATTACCCATTTAAGATTTCATCTAAACAATCAGTTCTTACATCAAACAAAATGAGACGTTCGTCAATATAAAATGGAAATTCCTCTTTTTTTGAAACTTCGAAAACAAACTTCCGTAAGCTAAATTCGATAAAAATGTAACTATTTAAATAGTTAGATACAATAAATTAAAAGGTGGGTGAGAACTCTCATTGTGAAGGAGCTAAGATGAGGATATCAGCGAAAAAAGAACAATCCCTGTTATATTCAAACGTTTTACCAGCTTTTCAGGTCAGCACCCCATTCCGCCGGTTTTACAGGTACCTGGTACTTTCATTCCTGTTATTTATTTTCAACATAAAAGGCAGGTCCACTCAAAAACTGGTCGAAAAAATTTAGCACTCTGTCAGGCAATACCTTTGTTTTGTCAAAATGAAAGGGTGCAAAAAAAGTTATTAACAGCAAAAGGCGTGGTTAAATGGTGTATATAAGCCTGATAATGTTATTTTTGAAACAAATATGTAGATGTTTTCGTAAGAAAACCGGGAATTGCAAGGGCATGCAAGCAAGGCCATGAGCAAATGAACTGGCCTATATTCTTAATGTGAAAGTGATAACTATTGACAGAGACCACTAAAACCCCAAAAGATTTTGCACCGGAGGAAGCAGGTGTGGGTTGTAAGTTATGCAAGCTCATGCATGGCTTTTTGGTATTTCTGTCACTGTGGTTTTTTCTGCCTTCCTTCTCTCAGGAGTCCACATTGGATAATATCACAGGAGCCTGGACCCAGGATGCCATATGGTCTGACGGGACAGCCGCAGATGTAAGCGGGATTTCCTATAATGTCTCCATTTATGGTACGGTTTCACGATACGGGAACCTGGATTTTAACACCGGACCATTATTTGTTTACGATACCCTGGTCATTTATGGTGACCTGAGTTTCGGTAACAATGCCGACCTGAACATTGCACCGGGTGCGGTGCTTATTGTCAGGGGAAACTATACTTCGGGGAACCAGGTGATTGTGAGTAATGAGGGATATTTCGTTGTTACGGGAGAGTGGGAGATGGGAGGATCCGATAACCAGGGTTCTTTTGACAATGATGGGAAGTTATTTATTCTGGATCCTGATCCGGATTTAAAGACAGGTTCCGGGTATGGGGATTTTACCTGTACCGAACCGGTGGATAGTTGCAGTCAATATGGGGAAGCAGAGTTGCTTGCCAGTGACATCGGTGATTTTTTCCTCAGCGGTTCTTTTACCATCTCTCCTTCGGAAGCCGCAACATTCTGCTATGGTGATTCGGTTATGTTATCGGTGGTGGATACGATGACCGATTATCAATGGTACCGCAACGACATTCCTATACCGGGTGCCGGTACGCAAACCTATTATGCCAGCGAGAACGGGTATTACCATGTTACATTTAAGTCAGGCCTGGATTCATTTGCCCTGGATTCCGTGGTGATCAGCGGGGAGTATTGCATGGACCTGGGGGACCGGGGACCCGGCGGTGTGGGGGATTCTTCCAGTAACCGGGTATGGCTGAGAGCCAGTGATATCAATGGATTGAATGATGGGGCAAAGCTGACGGCCGCCTGGCCCGATACCTCCGGTAACGGGTTTGATGCTTCCCAGACAGTTCCGGCATATCAACCGGTTTACGAGTCTGCTGCATTAAACGGGGAGCCGGCGGTGCAGTTTGACGGGGTAACCACCTTTTTGAGGGATGCCCATAGCTACGATGTACGAACGGTATTTGTTGTGTACCGGGTTAACTCCCTGTTGCAGGATGCTTCAAAGCTGGGACAACTCTGGGGAAATTACGGAGATGCAGTGCATGTGGCGGTTGATCCCAGGTCGGGAAATATAAACGGATTCAGTTTTGACGGCACGGCAGGTACACAGGCCCGGTATGGGCTTAATGGTGCAGATTACGGGACATTGGAGAGCAATGCCAATTATGACCCATGGAGTTACGACTCGGTCCAGATTGTTGCTACTGAATTCGCATCCGGTCAGACAGTTACGGAGCAGGTGTTGGGCTCCCTGGTTCCTGAATGGACAGTCGGAGAGCACCAGTTTGGAGGAGAGATCGGGGAGGTTATTGTTTACAATGCTGCATTAAACAGGGCTCAGAGGGTGATCGTGGAGAATTACCTGTCGAGTCGTTTTTCCATAGATATTGCGTCCAACGGCCGCGATTATTTTAGTTTTGAATCCACTCATGATCATGATCTTGCAGGGATTGGCCGGGAGGATCTGTCCAATTATCATGCACGCTCCTTCTCGGGGAATATTCTCGGATTATCTGGTCCGGATGATATGGATGACGGCGAATACCTGCTGGTTGCCCATGACGGGGAGGCGGTCAGTGGATGGTCAGACCAGGAACTGGCGGATACGGCGGTGCACCTGCAACGCATCGAGAGGGAGTGGAGGGTCGATGAGACTGGTGATCTTGGAGGAGTGACCCTGTCGGTGGATACCAGCCTGTTTGCGGCACGTCCGGCCGGGTATGACCGTTTTGTTTTGATGGTGGATGAAGATGGAGATTTCACCAGTGGTGCAGCGGTGTACGAGATGGAATCAGTGCAGGGGGATTCCATATACGAGGTACCCGGAATTGACCTGGAGAGCGGTGATTATATCACAGTAGGAGTTGTTCAGCCCGAGCTCCAGTTTAGCAGTGGCACTTCCTATGGATTTGAGACCGGGGATGCCATCCTGGATTATTACCTGAATTACATTCCATTGGGGGATGTTACATTCCGGTATGAAACAGTTGACGGAAGTGCGGTTTCACCGGGTGATTATGCAGGAGTATCTCCGGCGGTGGAGGTTACGATCCCGGCAGGCACTCAGAGTGGGCAGCTGACCATTGGATTGGTTAATAACACAGTGGTGGAGGCCAGTCGTTCATTTGAAGCAGTGTTGTCAGATCTGCCGGCAGGTGTGAACCTGGGCAGCAATGACCGCCTGACATTCACCATACACGATGATGACAACCCGCGGAAGATCTATTTCGAAAGCGCGGCTACACTTTCCCCTGAAGGTATTTCCCTGGTGGATGTGGTGGTTCAGATCACGCCTTCTGAATTTGATGAAGTGAATACCACTACAGTTGATTATGAAGTGACCGGGGGCATTGCCTCAGGAGGCGGTGAGGATTATACCCTGTCTGCCGGGACGGTAAGCATTCCTCCCTTTCATGTATCCGAAACATTTACTTTGACTGTTGTTGATGATGCCCTGGATGAACCTGATGAGACCATCCTGATCACACTTTCCAATCCCACGAACAGCAGTCTTTCATCCACGGAGCCGATAGAACACCTGTTCACTATTGAAGATAACGATGATCCTCCCCTGGTTCGTTTTGGCGAATCGGGAAGCGACAAGGATGAGTCGTCCGGAAGTTTTACTATCCCCGTGGAGTTGAGTGCTGCTTCGTCGCAGGATATAACCGTTGATTATGTGATTTCCGGCACTGCCGATGGAGCCGATCATGACCTGGCCGATGGCAGCCTGGTGATTCCTGCTGGTGTGCTTTCTGCATCTATTGATGGTAACCTGGCAGATGACGCGGAAGTAGAGCCAGCGGAAACCCTGGTGCTTACTTTACAGGATCCCCCCGTTAACGGGAGCGTGGGCAGTCCGGATACCTACACGCTCACCATAGACGACAATGATGCCGGTATGGGCTTTACCGGTCCGGGTGGTGTGGGTGACAGTCTTATCAATAAACTATGGCTTGCCGCTGATCATATTACCGGGTT
The DNA here is from genome assembly GCA_964479445.1 of uncultured Bacteroidaceae bacterium. Taxonomy (GTDB): domain Bacteria; phylum Bacteroidota; class Bacteroidia; order Bacteroidales; genus CAYZMH01. Next base: position 44,958 of record CAYZMH010000007.1, read on the forward strand.
AAGCGACGGATCTGACCTGTCGGTGGCCTGGCCTGATACAAGCGGGAACGAATTTGATGCATCACAGTCGAATGCTGCGAACCGTCCTTCCTATTATGAGTCGGTTATTAACGGAATGCCGGTGGTACGGTTTGACGGATCGGCCGAGGATGATTACCTGGATGATCCCCATGGGTATAATGCACGGACGGTGCTGGCAGTTTACCGGGTGGATGCCTCATTGCAGGACGGCGGGGAGCTGGGACAGCTATGGGGGAATTATGATGAAGGGGTGCATGTGGCTCTTGATCCGCGGAGCGGGACTGATGAGCAGGGATGGAGTTTTGATGGGGATGGTGATGAAAACACCCAAGGCAGGTATGCGCTTTTTGGTGACACCTATGGTTCCTATGTGGAAGATGATAATACGAGTCAGTGGAGTTATGACGATTTTCAGCTGGTGACTGTCGAGTTCGAAACGACCCGGGAAATTACCCGGCAGGTAATCGGATCGCTGGTTCCGGCATTCAGCCTGGGAGAACATCACTTTGGCGGGGACCTGGCCGAGCTTATCGTTTACAATACAACGCTTAATAGCACACAGCGCATCCTGGTTGAAAACTACCTGGCGGCCAAATACGACCTTGCGCTGGCAGGGGGAGTGGACCGGTACGATTTTGAAGGGGGAAACCATCATGATGTGGCGGGGATTGGCAGGGTAAGTGCTGATGACTATCACCTCGCTGCACAATCATCTCGAATTCTGAAAGTGAGCGATGCCGCATCGCTCTCAGATGGAGATTTTGTTCTCTTTGGCCATGATAGCGGATTGGTTGACAACTGGACCGATGCAGAGTTGCCTTCGGATACCCTGAAGCGACTGGAGCGGGAATGGGTTTTTGATGAAACGGGGGAGACCGGTGACGTACTGGTCAGTATTGATACAAGCCGCCTGGGAGTGATTCCCGACGGGCACCAGGGGTACTGGTTGATCCTGGATGATGACGGTGATTTCACAGCAGGTGCCACCCTTGTACCACTCACGCTTGCGGATGATTCCTATGAAGCAAGGGTGGATGTTTCGGAGGGGACTTATCTTACACTCGGGATCAGGGCCCCGTTTATATCATTTGAACGGGAGGTGTCAGCGGCTTCCGAAGCAGCGGGCACAGCCGAAATAATCGTTACCTTGTCGGAGGTGCTCCCGGTGGATATCACCGTGGATTTTGCCATTTCGGGGGGAACTGCCACGGAGGGTGCCGGAAATGATTTTACAGCGGCTTCTTCGCCCATAACCATTACAGCCGGTACAGGGCAGGACACCATCCTTCTCACGATTCATGACGATGGGGTAATGGAAACCGAGGAGACCGTGGTACTGGATATTACCGGGGTATCGGCAGAAGCTTCAACCGGTACTTCACTGCAACATATCTTTACGATCAGTGACAATGATAATGACGGCTTTACAGGTCCGGGCGGTGTGGGAGATTCCCTGATCAATTCCTTATGGCTCACTGGGGAAGCTATTTCAGCATCAGACGGGGATCCTGTTATTACATGGCCCGACACTTCAGGTAACAGTCATGATGCCATTAACCTTGCACCCGGACGGGAGCCTGATTATATCCAGGATGGGATCAACGGACTCCCGGTGGTTCAATTTGATGATGTAAACCAGGAGTACCTTGGAAATAACCTTTCGCTGGACATTAACAGCTCCGACAATGCTACGGTCTTTATCGTGGCCAGGAATACCACCGGCTCTGATGAGGACAACACCGGCCTGTTTATCGGACAATCCCCCGGGACGGGTGGTTCTGTTCGTCATTATGGCCTTGAATATGAAGGAACGGTTCGTTTCAACAACGGAAACAGGATTTTTGCGGACGGGTTTACCCAGGGCGACTGGAAATTAGGAACATGGCGAAATACGGCAGGGGCCTCTTACGGAGAATATGAGTTTTTCGTGGACGGGGTCAGTCAGTCCCAGGTTTCAAGTAATAATTCAGGGGACATTCCGGGTACTTCCGATGATCTGTTCTTTATAGGAGCCGGACTGGGTACTGATTCAGACTTTCTGGAAGACCGGTTTTTTAACGGGGAGATGGCAGAGGTAATTGCTTATCACTATGAATTAAACGATGCGCAGCGGGTGATCGTTGAGAATTATCTTGCTTCCAAATTCCACCCTCTCTTTCCCATCGCAGCCGATCATTACCGTTTCGATGAAAATTTCGGACATGAGGTTGCCGGTATTGGCCGCCTGGACCTGGCCAATTTCCACACCACTGCCCAATCGGGGGGTGTGATACGGTTTAGCAATGCATCCGGACTGGATGATGATGAATTCCTGTTTTTTGGTCACGATGACGGCTCCATGTCAACCTGGAGCACTACCGGGGCACCTGACGATTCAGTAAAGGTATTGCCCAGGAGATGGCGCCTGGATGAGACCGGTGATCCGGGCACCTGTATTGTGCAGCTGGATACTGCTCTTTTGCCGCCAAAGCCCGCTGGATATGTAGCATACTCACTCTGGCTGGACGATGACGGGGATTTTACAAGCGGGGCAGTGCGGGTTCCCCTGGAACGGAACGGGGATGTTTATGAGGCTACCGGACTGGATCTTACCGACGGACAATACCTGGCTATTTCAGTCCGTAAACCGCTGATTGGATTTGCCATGGAATCCTCCCAGGGGGATGAATCCGAACTTTCTGTCTCCCTGGAAGTAAGGCTTAACTATCCCGTTTCGTTTGATGCAGAGGTGGATTATTCTGTGCGTCTCAGCAGCACGGCTACAGGAGCAGGGGATGATTATACCCTGCCATCGGGAACTTTAACTATTCCTTCAGGGGATCTTGCATCGGCCATTGATCTGCAAATCACCGATGATATTGATCCGGAAACAGATGAGACCGTGGAGGTATTGCTTGAAAACCCGGGTAATGGTGTAACACTGGGCCCTGATTCGCTGCATGTTTACACCATCCAGGACAACGACAATGCGCGGGATATCGATTTTACGGCATCTGCATCTTCAGGTGCTGAAGGCAGCAGTCCGGTTTTCCTGACCGTTCGCGTAAGTTCAGTGGATCCGCTTAATCCCACCCGCGCAGATTACACGGTAACAGGTGGGTCGGCTGCCAGGGGGGTGGATTATCAGCTTGCTGACGGTACGGTAACCATTCCGGCCAACCAGGCCTCTGCTACCATTCCGCTGGATATTTCAGATGATCTGGCCAATGAAAATGATGAGAGTGTTGAAATTACTCTTTCCAATCCGGTCAATGCTAACCTGGGCACTTACTCAATGCATACGTATACTATTGAAGACAACGACCCGCTGCCGGAGGTATCTTTCCGGATCGGTCGTGCCAATGCCTCGGAGGATGTGACCCCGGCCCTGGTCAGCGTCCTCCTCTCCAATTCTTCCGGTTTGCCTGTATCGGTGGACTACGCTGTGGCCGGCGGTTCGGCTGATGGGGGCGGAATTGATTATACGCTGCCAGCAGGAACCCTGGTATTTGATCCCGGCGATTCCCTGGCAGATATTTCAATTAATGTAATTGATGATCCGATCGTTGAAACGGAAGAGACCATCGAGATTGCCCTGACGAACGTGAACTCCAATGCAATCCCGGGCAGTACAGATACGCTTGTTTTCACCATCAACAACAACGATTTCGCAGGATATACCGGTCCGGGCGGAGTCGGCAATTACCAGAATAACAGGCTATGGCTGCGCGCAGATTCCCTGGTTACCCTGAACGCATCCGATGTAATAACCTGGGGCGATTTTTCCGGAAACAGTCATGATGCCATTAACCTATCCTTCGGACAGGAACCCGAATGGGTGGAGGGAGTGTTGAATGATAAACCGGTTCTGCGATTTGATGACCATGGCGGCACCAACGGGGACTATCTCGGCGCAAACCTTTCGCTTGGCATCTCCGGGGCGGGTCCGGCCACCGTATTTATGGTAGCGAACAACAGCACCGCCACCGATGAGGATAACACAGGATTCTTCATCGGGGATATGGAGGCCGACGGGGGATATATACGTCATTATGGCGTGGAATATGAAGCCACCGTCCGGTTTAACAACGGGAACCGGATCTTTGATGACGGATATGCTGTGGGCGACTGGAATATCGGGGTGATCCGAAACCAGTCCGGGGCTTCCTATGGTGAATACGAGGGGTTCCTGAATGGCACAGCCCTGGGGCAGAGCTCCAGCTCCAGTCCGGCTAATATTCCTTCCACCATTGACGATCTTTATTACGTTGGTGCAGGGAGGGTGAGTGCTGATTTCCGGGACAGTCGGTTCTATGAAGGGGACATGGCCGAGGTGATCGTTTTCAATACGACTGTGAATGAAGCCCAGCGTATTATTATTGAAAACTACCTCTCATCGAAATATGACCTTCCCGTTTCCGCTGATTATTATTCCTATGACCTGGATCATGGATACGGCGTGGCAGGGATTGGCATGGTGGATAGTGATCATTTCCACGTGGCGGCGCAGTCGGCTGACCTGCTGAGGATCTATAATGCAGATGCATTGAGCGACGGGGACTTTGTACTGACAGGTCATGATGGCAGGGAAACCTCCCCATGGGTTGATACGGAGATCCCCGGTGAAGGAATGCGAAGGATTGAACGGGAATGGCGGGTGAATATTACCGGTGATCCCGGTACAATGAACGTGGCCGTGGATACCACCCTGTTGGATGATTTGCCTGCGGGCTATGAAGATTATGTATTGCTCCTGGATAGCGACGGGGACTTTGAAACAGGAGCCCGGATTCTTCCCATGGAGCGTTCTGGCAGTGAGTACCTGGCAGAGAACGTTTCAATGAACAATGGAGATTACCTGACGTTCGGTATTATCCGGTCTGAAGTTTCCTTCACCACACCGGCTTCCAACCAATCAGAAGATCAAACCAATGTGAGCATACCGGTTGCATTGAATTATATTTCCGGGGAGGATCTGTCGGTTGATTACACCATAACAGGAGGAACGGCAAGCAGTGGCGGGGTGGATTACACCCTGAATGACGGCACACTGATTATTGAGGCAGGAGAGACCGAGGCGCAGATCGATTTCGAGATAACCGATGATTTTATCGTGGAGGCCGATGAGACCCTGGTACTGGCACTATCCGATCCTTCATTCGGATACATTGGAAGTGATACGCTTCATACCTTTACTATCAATGACAATGACAATCCGCGTACTGCCAGTGTTGACCTTACCAGTGGCAGCGGGGATGAGGCAGCTACACCGGTTTCGATTGAAGTGGTCCTCAGCGATGCACATCCCTCCAAAGACCTTAAAGTTGCTTACAGGGTAACGGGAGGTACCGCTACAGGATCGGGCACTGATTATACCCTGGTTCCGGATACACTTACCTTCCCGGCTGGTACCACAAGCGGATTTATAAACCTGTCCATAAATAATGATGCACTGGATGAGTTTGACGAAACGGTAGAGGTGGAACTGGTGGGTACGGGATCTCTGAACCTGAACCTGGGCTCGGATGTGATTCATACCTATACGATTCTTGATAATGATGATCCGCCGGAGCTGCAATTTACAGAATCCGGATCAAGTGGTGCGGAGAGTTTCCAGACGGTCAATCTCGTTTTTGAGCTGTCTGCCGTTTCAGGTAAGAATATCACCGCTGATTATGCCGTTTCCGGGGGATCAGCCTCTGCCGGAGCCGATTATATTTTACCGCCGGGAACAATCACAATTCCTGCCGGTTCGTTAATCCGCACCGTGCAGTTCACGATAATAGACGACACCGATGAAGAGTCGGGAGAGAATATCGACATCTCCATTTCCGGTTTAACTGATGCATTGCCGGGAGCCAACCAGCTGCATAGTTATACTATCCTGGATGATGACGGGCTGGGTTGGGAAGGACCCGGTGGGGTAGCCAATTCCACCCAGAATAAAGTATGGTTAAACAGTACGCATGCACCCGGATTAACTGATGGAGATCCGGTGGAGCGCTGGGAAGATCTTTCCGGGAACGGAAATGACGGGAAGCAGACCGGTACGGCACGTCCGGTTTTCCTGGATAATCCGGCAGATAACTGGAACGACAAGCCCGTGGTGCAGTTTGATAATGGATTCTCCCAATACCTGGGAATAGACAATACGGATGATCTTAATACGGGCGGACCTTATGATAAGCGAACCATCCTGGTCGCATTCCGGACGGGAGTCGACATTACTTCACGGCAGGTTCTCTATGAGGAGGGAGGAACGGTACGCGGATTAAATATCTATATCGACAATGGGGAATTGTATGTATCCGGATGGAATGAAACCAATGACGACGGAGGGGCCACCACCCCATGGTTTTTCACGGCTGTAACTACCCCGCTGGTGGCAAACACCCCCTATTTTGCAGCACTGCAATTTAATTTTACCGGTACGGATGGGGATGTGACCGGTTGGATCAACGGGGATAGCATTGATGTGCTTCCCGGTGCCGGCCGGCTGTTCAATCATGGTGGTCAGATTGGCCTGGGAGGCATGAACAATGGAAGTGTTTACCATGACGGACCGGATGGGGGATATGATCATTTTTACCGGGGGAATATTTCTGAATTTATAGTAAGCAATATTGTTTACAATACGGCCCAAACCACGATTATCAATAATTACCTGGGGGCCAAATTCAATGTTCCCATTAGCAACGATTATTATGATCACGAAGTTGATTATAGCTGGGATATAATCGGTATAGGCCGGGATGATCTGGATAATACCCATCCGATAGCCCGGGGTGCGGGGTTTGTCCGGATTGATAATCCGAGTAGCCTGGATGACGGGGATTACCTTCTGATAGGGCATGATAACGGGGATGCTGACAGCTGGACGGATGCGGAAGTTCCCGGCAGCGATCCCAATTTCAGGCGGATTTCCAGGGAGTGGCGGGCCGATGACCGGAACAACGGAATCGGCAGCGTACGTGTAGGTGTTGATGCATCAGGGTTGCCGGCGACTCCATTTGGATTCAATACCTTCGTATTATTGGTTCACTCAACCAATGATTTTTCAGGGGAACCGGAGGAGGTCCTTGAACTATCCTGGAATGCTTCGCTGGGATTGTATACAGCCAATAACGTAGACCTTTCCAACGACCGCTACTTTACAATAGGGGTGATCAGACCCTCGGTTGAATTTACAGAAATAAGTTCCGGTGGTTTCGAGAGCGAAAATGAAGCACGAATAGCCGTGGGACTGAATTATCAGAACAGCTCTGATGTTTCGGTGGATTATATCACCACGGGAGGTACGGCAACAGCAGGAGATGACTATGCATATACTTCGGAAACCCTGGTCATTCCTGCAGGTCAGCGTATCGATACAATTGGTATTCCCATTATCAATGATACCGATGTAGAGAGTGATGAAACGGTTGTTGTTTCCTTGCAAAATCCTGAAAGTGGATATGAGATCGGGGAAGACAGTTTGCATACCTACACCATAAATGACGATGATGACTTACGCAAGGTGCAGTTCACCCGGCAAAGCGACTCCGGAGATGAGGCGGTCACTGCTGTACAGGTTGGGGTGCATCTTTCATCCAGGGATATAACCAATGACACGAGGGTAGCGTATGCAGTAGCAGGCGGATCGGCAACAGGTGCCGGTGATGACTACACCCTGGCGGATGATACCCTCACCATTGCTGCAGGAGACAGCCTGGGATATATTCCCCTTGCCATTACCGATGACGCATTGGATGAGCCTGACGAATCGATCATTATCACCCTGTCGGGACCGGAAAATGCCAACCTGGGTGATACGGTACAGTACACTTACACGATACTCAATGACGATACGGAACCAGTTGTGCAATTTGCAAAACAAAGTTCGGAGGGAGCCGAAAGCTTTTCACCGGTAAAACTTCATTTTGAATTAAGTGCTCCAAGCGGACAGGATGTAACCGTGTTTTATTCTGCTACGGGAGGCAGTGCACAGAACGGGGGGATTGACTATACACTGGTGGCTCCCACAAGTTTTGTGTTGTCACCCGGGACCGATCTGGACAGTGCACTGTTCAGTGTTTTCAACGACATTATTGAAGAACCGGATGAGAGCATTGAGATCTCCCTGGATAGTGCGTGGAATGCGCAGCTGGGAGCTGATCTGAACCATACATACACCATTTATGATGATGATGGCGTCGGATGGCTGGGTCCTGGCGGAGTATCCGACGACGGTGGCTACCAGGTATGGCTGAAGTCAGATGAGATTACCGGTGTTTCCGATGGGGATTTTATGGATACCTGGCAGGATGTAACAACCCATGGTAACGATGCCACAGCCGGAGGAGGACTTCGTCCTGTCTATTATGACAATGCAGGGGAGAATATCAACGAACGCCCCGTGGTTAGTTATGCCACCGGCAATCAGTACCTGGAGATTGCCAACGACGATGATTTTAATGAGGGCGGACCCTATACGCAGAAGACGCTTATTGTTGCATTTCAGACAGGGGCCGATGTCACATCACGCCAGGTGATCTATGAGCAGGGAGGAGGAACCAGGGGACTAAACGTCTATGTGGAAGCCGGATTGTTGCGTCTCGGAGCCTGGAATCTGGCTAATGATGACGGAGGAGCCTCCACTCCATGGGGGTATTACGAGATTACTACCCCTGTGGGTACCAACGAGACACATTATGCGATCCTGGAATTTCGCGCAGACAGCAGTTGGCTGAAGGGTTATGTTGACGGCGTCCTGGAAGGCTCCATACCAGGACCGGGTAGCCTCTTTGACCATGGTGGTAATATCGGACTGGGGGGTATGAACAACGGGTCCTATTTCAATGATGGAAGTGCCAGCGGCGATGGCTGGTATTTTGAAGGGAAAATAACAGAATTCCTGAGTTTTAACCGCACGTTAAACGATGCTCAGAAACTTATCATAGAGAATTACCTGGGAGCGAAATATGATATTAGCATAAACCAGGATATCTTTGCTTTTGAAAGCGGGTTCAGTTATGAACTCTTCGGGATAGGCAGGGAGAATAGCGGTAGTTCACATATTATTTCACAGGGTTCGGGCATCATAAAGATGGATAATCCGACCGATGCAGATGATGGTGATTACCTGTTTGCAGGACATGACAATGGAAACATCGACAGCTGGCAGACAGCCGAGATAACATATGATTCCGTTCGCCGGGTTTCACGGGAATGGCGTGTGGGAGGTAACGGTGATATAGGTTCTGTAAGGCTTGCAGCGGATACAACCCGGCTTCCCGCTCTACCGGCGTATTACGATCAGTATCTGCTGCTGATTGACCAGGACGGTGACAGTGACTTTACTACCGGGACTATCCGGACACTGAAGCTCGATGAACGATTTGGGGAGTTTGCACGGATCAGTTCTCTGGATATGGAAGAGGGCGATGTGTTTACTCTTGGTGTGGCGCGAAACATAACCCTCAGGTCGGGTAACTGGAATGATCCGGGTACCTGGTTGCTGGGTGTCCCCGAAAGTCATAACAGCGCGGTTATACTGCCAACCCATACCGTGGAGCTAACTGGGGATGCAGAGATTGGTTATCTGTCGGTTTCACCCGGCGGTGAATTAAGGCTTGGTTCGAACACCCTCCATGTAAACGGTGATGGCCTTGACAACCAGGGTGTTTTCCAGGCTCAAACGGGAACCGTGGACTATAGTGCATCCGGCCCGCAATGCATCGCCCCCCTTACCTACTATAACTTGCAGGTATCAGGGACCGGGACGAAAACACTCTGCGGTGATATCCGGATTGATAACAACCTGGATCTTCTGGGATTTCCGGGATCCCTTTTCCTCGATGCAGATGCCGCCAACAATTACACCATACAGATTGCAGGGGACTGGAGAACCCGGGGTACATTTATTCCCCGAGAAGGTGCGGTGATATTTGACGGGGCCACTTCCCAGCAGATTTACCGTGACGACGGAGCCCTGGAGAATTTTTACACCCTGGAGGTTGAGACGGGGACTTCACTTACGGTAAACCATGATATCAGTGTCGCAGGCACCCTGCGCATGCATGGTGGTGACCTGTCTCTTGGATCCCGCATCCTGACCCTTGGTGCCAATGGATCTCAAACAGGTACCCTTGAGCATGTATCGGGAAGTCTGGTCGGAAAAATGCGCCGCTGGGTTGATCCTGCTGCAGATAATGGCAGGGAGGTACTATTTCCTGTTGGTACTTCCGGTTATTTTCGCCCGATCACACTGCAGTTTGATAATCTGACCAATAGCGGAACACTGACAGCCCATTTTGAGGTATCGGATCCGGGCTCTTCCGGAATGCCCCTTGAGGAGGATGGAGAAAAGCTGAATGATGCATTTCCTGAAGGATACTGGCCCGTTACCCGTGCCAATGGATTTTCTTTCAGCGGGGGATATGATGTTAGCCTGGTAGCCGACGGATTTTCCACTTTCAGCATTGATACGTCCAACAGGGTCATTGTACGAACCGGTGTTTCTACTGACTGGCAACTGGTTGGTGACCATGTGAATGCACAGGATACATTGATACAGCGTGATAATGTTTCCGGAAATATCTACCAGTTCGGGGTCAGTTCCGGGGCGGCATGTGAAGTGGTTATATCAGATTGTCCTTCGAATATAGCCGTTACCAGTGATC
>CAYZMH010000008.1:0-7327 GCA_964479445.1 uncultured Bacteroidaceae bacterium
AGTACGGAATCTATCCTGCCACCTATTACAGCTGGCGGAAGAAATTCGATACTATGGGAGAGGCGGGTTTTCAGCACGGTATGACCCTGGCCCAATTGAAAGAGATCAAGCGTTTGGAGAAAGAGAACAAAACATTGAAGGAACTTCTTTAAGTAGCTGATGGTCGAAAAGGCTTATACCGGCATACATACCCTTCAATCGCTTGTTCTCTTCTTCCAGTTCCCTTAACCGTTTAAGTTGAGAGGCATCCATCCCTCCGAACCTCTTCTTCCAGTTGTATAAGGTTGCTCTTTAAATACCATGTTCGCGGCACATATCCTTCGTCTCTTTACCGGCCTGATGTTCTTTTAAGATCTTGATAATCTGTATCTATGAAAATCGTGTCATCTTCATTTATTATTACAGTTTAAAGTTACTAATTTGTCTAAACCTAAACTGGCCGATTTTCAGGGAAGGCTACAAAACCTCTCTAATCAAAAAAAGAAATTATCAGATCAGGAAAAAGGAAAAAATATAACTTTAGGATGAAAAACTAACTTGAGAAGAATCCTGTTCCAGACACACTCGATGGAACACTATCACGACTTAACCACCTTATAAGTTCGCGTTTAAAAATGCGCAACGTTTCATACCGCCGGAACGTTACAAATTATTTATAAAAAAGAGACGCAATTAATATGAAATTTTTTACTTTTCTGATTTTCACAGCCATTATATTTAGCGGTTGTATTGATAGCTATAATAAAAAGGAACCGGAAAAAAGTATTTACCCGAACTACGACATTCGGCTTAGTATAGACCCTCAAGCACATGAAATTAAGGTCAACGGAAGTATAGAACTTAATCTGAGTTATGTTAGTGATGATACATTAATTTTTTATCTGGACGGGGGCATGGATGTTACTTCTTTTACACTAAATGGGAAAGATATTGCTATAATTGATACAACCCGCTCTGATAATAGGTTTATGCCCATGGCAAGAAAAATATTTATAGATATGAGTGCTCTTTCACAAGACGACAAAATTTCTACGTTAGCGTTTGCTTACCATGGAAAGCTAAGCAAACTACCAGAAATATACCCCAACAGAATGGGGGCTCAATGGACCGAAATGGGATTATATTACCCATGGTTTCCATTCAGCATTAATCAACTGAGATCATTTACCTACAACCTGGCTATTGAGGCCCCTGACCAATATGAGGTTATTGGATTAGGTAGTTTGAAAAATATGGATGGTTTTACCGAAATCAGCAACAGCACACCTACTTCGGATATAGTTGTGTGTCTATCCAAAGAAATTAACGTTAACTCATCTCAAATCGGAAAAAATAAAATAAAAATATTTTATCATAGTTTTGATTCCACCATGGTGCAAGACATTTCAGAAAGTATTACCATGATGACAGGCCAATACAATGAGTGGTTCGGCAAGAAAAACAATGATGTTTCACTGATTGAATCCCGCAGGAAGGTCGGAGGCGGCTATGCCAGAACAGGGGGCGTTGTTTTATCCGATTTGGAAAGGGAAAAATATTATAAAGATATTATCAGCTATGAAAAATATTTCGCCCATGAGTTTGCACATTTATGGTGGTATAAGGCCAACGTAAACACATGGGAAGACTGGTTGAATGAGAGTTTTGCAGAATACAGTGCTCTTATGATTATTCGCAAAAAACACGGATATGAAGCCTTTTATAACATTATTGAACGTAAAAGAGAAACCATAGAAGATACTCCGCCTATCTGGGGCCTTGATCGTATGGGTGAAGACACTGAAATTGTGCATCAGGTACTTTATGACAAAGGCCCCATTATATTATATGAGATGGAAAATATTATTGGTCGTAAAGATTTTGTTAAATTCTGTAACAAACTCATTACTAACAACATTAGTTCAAATTCGGAATTATTAGAATTACTTGAGACAACTAATGGAAAAGATGTTGTCGAATCTTTCAAAAAGATGCTGAAAACTAGATAATTAAACAGTTTGTAACGCATGATATAGTTCATGCGGGTTTCAGAGGTTTTCGAAATTTAGTGGTTCGTAAAAAAGGTCGGTGTAACCTGATAGTAAATTGCTTCGTAATCCCGCAAAACGGGCATTCGAGACCGTTAGCGGCAATTACACAAAACTAAATATAAAAAATATAATTCATCATGATGAAATTAAAAATTTTAATTGTGTATTTTTTAATTTTTTTTGGGTGGCAAACCCATGCTCAAAGTTTTGAGATTAAATCTCCGGACAAAAGTATTAAACTTACAATTAAGGTTGATGAAGGTATTTCATGGTCAGCATCTCTTCATGAAGATATTATTATAAAAACAGCCAAAGCAGGAATGGATTTCTCAACCGGCCAGGATTTTGGAGTCAATACAAAGGTTTCAGGTAGTAAAATAACCGCAATTTCTTCAATGATTTATCCGGTAGTTCCACATAAAGACGCTGAAATCAGAGATAATTTCACAGAACTCTCACTTTCATTCAAAGGGAATTACAAACTAAACTTTCGAGCATACAATGAAGGGGTTGCTTATCAATTTATTGATGAAGGCAAAGCCAATAGAAATGTGATCTCCGAGCAAGTTAGTTTGACTTTTCCAGAGGATTCACATTCGCTTTTTCCCAAGGAAGAATCAATGTACTCGCATAATGAAAGATTATACCTGAACAAATCATTAGAAGAGATTTCACCTGAAGATTTTTGTAGCTTACCTATGATGGTTATTACAAAAGATGCAAAGGTTTTGTTTACGGAGACTGCACTTCATGATTATCCGGGCATGTTTATGAAAGGTAATGGAACATTAACCATGGATGCCATTTTTCCAACATTTGTACTGGAATCCATTGACAATGAAAAGTCATCCCCCGATCGCAATCAGATTATTACAAAGGAAGCTGACTACATTGCTGAAGTAACCGGAAACAGAGCCTATCCATGGAGAGTATTTATAATTAGTAATGATGACAGAACTTTTATTGAAAGCAATTTGACTTACCAATTAGCTAAGCCCAAAACCATTAAAGAAACATCATGGATAAAACCAGGAAAAGTCGCCTGGGATTGGTATAATGCCAACAACATTTTTGGAGTTGACTTTAAAGCTGGTCTAAACACAGCTACTTACAAATATTACATCGATTTTGCTGCATCAAACAATATTGAGTATATAATACTCGACGAAGGATGGACAAAATCAACCACTGAAATTCTTGATTTCAATCCAGATATAGATGTCCCGGAATTGATAAAATACGGAAAAGAAAATGGTGTTGAAATAATTCTGTGGGTGCTCTGGAAGCCTCTTGATGAAAACCTTGTGAATATTCTTGAAACATATAAAAGTTGGGGGGTAAAAGGGATTAAAGTTGACTTCATGCAAAGAAATGATCAATACATGGTAAACTCTTATGAGCGAATTGCAAAGGAATGTGCCAGGCTGGAATTACTAGTTGATTATCATGGATCATTTAAGCCTTCAGGCTTGAGAAGGATATACCCGAATGTGATCAATTACGAAGGCGTAAAAGGAGCTGAAAATAATAAGTGGAGTGCCGATATCACACCAGACCATAACCTCACAATTCCTTTCATAAGAATGGTTGCCGGACCAATGGACTATACACCCGGTTCAATGAACAATAGACAGGAAGAGAATTTTTCCATCAGTTTTGAAAATCCCAATAGTCTTGGCACACGTGCCCATCAAGTTGCCATGTATGTAATATATGAGGCTCCTTTGCAGATGCTTTGTGAGTCGCCATCCAAGTATAAAAAAGAACAGGAAACTGTTGATTTCATTACTCAAATTCCTACTACCTGGGACGAGACCATTGTACTTCATGGTAAAATTGGAGATTACCTGGCTATAGCCCGAAGGAAAGGGGACACATGGTATATTGGAGCCATGACTGATTGGACACCCAGAGAATTAGGTCTTGAACTGTTTTTCTTGAAAGAAGGAGTATACAAAATGGATATTTATAAAGATGGTATCAATGCTGAACGATATGCAGAAGACTATAGAAGGGAGACGATAGAAGTAAATAAAAATTCAAAAATTAATGCAAAAATGTCATCTGGAGGGGGTTGGGTAGCAATAATCTCAAAGAAAAGTACTGATTAAAAAAAGCCGCAAACATGCAGTTATACGAAATACTGGGAATGCGTTGTAATTCAGCGTATGTGGCTCGTTTCATTCTTTCTGCATCTCGAGAATGAAGTGGCTTCGAAATCCTGTACTGTGGACACCATTATCCGTTATCGACAAGGCTAAATAAATAACCTGTTAATAAAACAAAAATAAAAAATTATGAGACAAATTTTAGAATCCGGCTTTTGGTCAGAACTATTTAAAAATGGCCAAAACTGGCTAATTAACGAATTGCCTGGATTATTAATTGCAATAGTGTTATTTTTTCTAGCATTTAAAATAGTTGGTTTTTCTCTTAAAAAGTTAAAAAGAACTCTTATAAACCGAGCTGCCAAAAATGATAAGGTAGACACCATTGAAGCTGAGAAAAGGATTATCACTCTAACAAATATCATTCATGGTTTAATAAAAATTACTCTTTGGGTAATATTTGTAATGATTATACTACAAAAATTCGGAATAAATATTGCCCCAATATTGGCCGGTGCCGGGATCATTGGATTGGCTGTTGGCTTTGGCGCACAGGAATTGGTAAGAGATTTTATTTCCGGTTTTTTTATTATTCTTGAAAATCAAATTCGTTCCGGCGATGTGGCAATAATAAATGGAACAGGTGGATTGGTTGAAAATATTGAGTTTAGAACGACCACTCTTCGTGATTTTTCCGGTGTTGTCCATACTTTTCAAAATGGAAAAATTAATACTATATCAAATATGACAAAAGATTGGTCTGCAATGGTATTTGATATTGGTGTTGCATATAAAGAAAATCCGCAAGCAGTGATGGATATAATGAAACAAGTTGGAGAGGAACTACAGAATGATCCGGACTTTAAGGATAAAATTATTGAGCCAATAGAGATATTTGGCTTGGACAAGTTTGCAGATAGTGCAATTATTATTAAAGCCCGTCTAAAAACTTTACCTATCCAGCAATGGACAATAGGTCGAGAATACAGAAAACGACTAAAATATGCTTTCGATAAGCATAATATCGAAATACCATTTCCGCATACCACAGTTTATTGGGGTGATAAAATAAATCCTTTAACATTAGACGTCAATGATCAACTATTAGATAAACTAAAATAACAACCCTGCTTTTGCTCAATAAAATTAAAGATGCTTTATAATGAGTAGTGCCCAGCTATAACAATGTATAATAATAATAGCCGAGAGATCAGTAAAATCAAGGCTCCAGCCTGCTCCCACTTTCTTGTAACATGACACGAACGTGTCGTGCAGTCGGCTGCTGTTCTTATACTAAACGTTTCAGCCATTTAATAATCAACTATGAGAAAGATTAGTTTTTTTCTAATAGATACTGTTTCAACACGAAATAACCGTCGCCGATTCATTTCTAAAACCATCGGTTTACTAATCATCGCCAGTTGTACCTTGCCGATGCCACATTATAAAGAAAAAGGGCTAATATTAACGTAGAAAAGTAAATTCTCCGTATTAAAAGGGGCTAAACCAATGCCATGCGAACGTAATATCATATTCTAACTAAACAAAAAAAGAATGAATATAACAATCAAATTGTTGATCAGTTGTTTGAGTATATTGGTTATTTCTTGTGTAAACGATCAACGGAAGAAAATCTCAGAAAAACCCAATATAGTCTTCATAATGTCAGACGACCATGCATATCAGGCGATAAGTGCATACAATTCAGATTTAACAAATACACCTAACATTGATAAGATTGCGAACCAGGGTATTAAGTTTAATAAAACTTTTGTTACTAATTCGATCTGTGCCCCAAGTCGAGCAGTTATTCTAACCGGGAAATTCTCTCACTTGAACGGCGTTCCCGGCAACGGTCAGGTATTTGATGGAAATCAGCAAACTTTCCCAAAGATTCTGCAAGAAAATGGGTATCAGACTGCAATTATCGGGAAATGGCATTTAAAAAGCTATCCAACCGGATTTGATCACTGGAACGTTTTACCGGGCCAGGGAGACTATTACAATCCTGATTTCATTAAGATGGGAAATGATACTGTTTATGATGGATACGTGACTGATATAATCACAGAGCTTTCTATTGACTGGTTAAAAAGCAGGGATAAAAACAAACCATTTTGTTTACTGGTGCAGCATAAAGCTCCCCATAGAAATTGGATGCCAGCATTAGAGAAGCTGGAGTTATTTGATGACGTGGATTTTACATTACCTGAAAATTTCTATGACGAATATATAGACAGGGAGGCCCTTAAAGTCCAAAAGCTAACAGTAAAAGACCACATGGATATACGCCTGGATTTCAAAGTCCCATGTGATACTTGCGATACCGTTTCGGTCAACGCCTGGGCTCCAAAAGCGTATTGGCGGAGACTTGATCGTTTGTTTCCCGAAGAACGACAAATATGGAATAAAACCTATAAAAAAGAAGCGATAGCGTTTTCCAAACTAAAAGATGAACCATCAAAATTAGACCGTTGGAAATTCAGGCGATATATGGAAGATTATCTGCGCTGTATCGTTTCGGTTGATGAAAGCGTTGGCCAGATACTTGATTTTTTAAAAGAAAATGACCTGGAAGAGAATACGGTTATTATTTATACGTCTGACCAAGGATTTTTTCTTGGAGAACACGGATTATTTGATAAACGGTTTATGTATGAAGAAGCAATGCGGACACCTCTTCTGATTAGATATCCCAAAGAGATAAAGGGAAATACACAGACTGAAAAGCTAACTCAGAATTTAGATATTGCTCCTACATTACTTGATGTAGCAGGTATTACCGTTCCAGGCAATATGCAAGGAGTAAGTTTGCGGAAAATCTGGCAAAATGATGCTTCTGAATGGCGAGATGCTATATATTATCATTACTACGAGAAAGGCTTTGGAGCTACACCTCATTATGGACTCCGCACAAACCGCTATAAGTTAATTCACTTTTACGATAGAGTTGATTCATGGGAATTATATGATCTTGTAAGAGATCCAAATGAAATGAATAATATATACAACGAACCTGAAAATGAAAAATTCATAAAAGATTTGAAAGACAAATTGATTGAATTGCAAAAGAATTATAAGGATTCAATCTAATTATGCACAGATCCGATTTTGACTATCATACCTTGAGCATTCACGGAGATCATAAACATATAGGTTAATTTAAACTAAAAACTTATATCATGAAAA
>CAYZMH010000008.1:7427-8807 GCA_964479445.1 uncultured Bacteroidaceae bacterium
ATGCCCAGTTTCAGGTATAGAAACGTGAAGGAAGAATTTATTGAAATAGAGAATACTGCCGATGTTTCCTTTCGTATTAATAAACACGCTTTAACTATTGCCAATAAGCTCGAATACTCAATCTATGGAAAAGAAAATCTAATGAGTGGCGGGTTCATTTATTTAGAGTACAGAAACATACAGCATAAGATACTTGCCTTTGAGCCTTTTTTGCAAATGCATTGGCAGGAAATAAGAGGGATGAAGAAAAAATATGCTGGTGGTATGAACATCCGTTGGAGACTGCTGGTAAAGCAAGATGTCGGAATGTATGCCGGTCTGGGCACTCTATATGAGTATGAATGGTGGAGCTATTCCGCCGTTTCCGAACCATCAGCGGTTCCCGCCGATTCAGAACCTGTTAAAGTGACCCAATTCAGGGGTGTCTCCTACCTGAGTGTTAAAAAACAATTCAGCGATTTGTTCGACTTAAACGTTAGCATATATTATCAACCCGCTCTTGCCGTTCAAAATATAAGTCATCGTTTGGCAAGCAGCTCAGAATTAACCTATCATATTAACCAGAATTTCGGATTTACTGTTGTCTATCAAAACATCTATGATTCAAACCCGGTTGTTCCCATTGATAAAATATTTCATGATATTAACCTGGGAATAACGTTATCTTTCTAGACATTCGGAAACTGTTCTTCTCTTTGCTTTTAATCGTTATTCTCATACCTCATACTTCAGATCTCACACTCGTTCTCCGCTTATCGCTTACGTTTGCAGGATTTTTCGTAGATTTCGAACTCGTCATATTCACAGGCCGGCAACCTGCAATAAACATGTAATACAACTATGATTAAAAATATCCTGCTCGTTGGCTTTGGAGGATTCATCGGCAGTGTAGGTCGGTATTTCGTTTCCAGATTGAACCTGCAATTATATTTCTATTCCATTCCAATAGGAACACTTACCGTAAATGTCACAGGAAGTTTTATCATTGGTTTCCTTACTGGGATCGCCGCAAAAAGTGTCATATTGAACTCCGACCTCAGGTTATTACTCATGGTGGGATTGTGCGGAGGTTTTACTACGTTTTCCTCATTCACCAGCGAGAACCTGGAACTATTGCATAACGGCCAGATCCTGTCCCTGGTTTTATACACATCTCTTAGTATTATACTCGGCTTTACAGCTGTATACCTGGGATATGTTTCATCAAACCTGTTGTAATTATGAAAAATGATCCATACAATGTATTAAAGATCTACGCAAGTACAACCGACAAACTGGAAAGCAAGCTTTTATATGAATACATCGTCCATTCAGCCCGGGAAAGAGGCCTGTCGGGTATTACAGTCTACCGGGGTATAATGGGCTACGGTTCCAGCAGCA
>CAYZMH010000008.1:8907-23406 GCA_964479445.1 uncultured Bacteroidaceae bacterium
AACATTTACCGGTTTTTATGTATGTATGACCTATCATCCGGGTTTACAAATATTTAATCTTCTGTTTAAAAATACTTGTAATACAATAATAGTCAAATATTTACATGGTTTTAATCTTTTGTTTTCCAGGTTTTAAGACCTGATTAATTTTTATAAGCTTATCATTTTATGTTACTTTGCGTCAAAGTTTCAAAAATTAACCCTGTTGCATAACATAATTTAGTGTATCATAAATAAATTTATATGTCAGAACAACGAGAAGTCAAAATCAGAGTTGAAGATCTAACTCTGATCTTCGGTAAAAGAAAGAAGGAGGCGTTAGAGCTACTTGAGAAAGGGGTATCCAAGGACGAGATCCTTGAAAAAACCAAATGCACTGTCGGCGTTAATAAAGCGAACTTCAATGTTTACAAAGGCGAGATCTTTGTAATCATGGGGTTATCCGGAAGTGGAAAATCGACTCTTATCCGCTGTTTAAACAGACTGAATGAACCCACCGCAGGAAAAGTGTATTTCCAGGACTACGATATCACCCGTGAATCTGATAAAGAGCTCCTGCATACGCGTCGAACAGAAATGAGTATGGTATTCCAGAAATTTGGTTTGCTGCCACATAAAACCATCCTTGATAATGCAGCCTTTGGACTGGAGATACGGAAAGAGCCCAGGGAGGAGAGAGAAAAAAAAGCAATGAAAGCCCTGGAAACTGTTGGATTGAAAGGCTACGAAGATCAATATCCTGCTGAGATGTCAGGTGGTATGCAACAACGTGTCGGCCTGGCCCGTGCCCTAGCAAACGATACCGATGTGCTGCTCATGGATGAGGCGTTCTCCGCGTTGGATCCGCTCATCAAGACCGATATGCAGAACGAATTGCTTGAGATACAGAACAAAGTACACAAAACCATCGTCTTTATCACCCACGACCTCGATGAGGCCATCAAGGTCGGGGATCGTATCGCCATTATGAAAGACGGAATAGTGGATCAGATTGGAACCGCCGAGGAGATCCTTACTGACCCGGCCACCGATTATGTGGAAGCTTTCGTAGAAAAAGTGGATCGAAAAACCATTATCACAGCAGAAACGCTGATGTTCGAAAAGTTCACACTGGTGCAATATAAAAAGGACGGTCCGCAGGGTGCTATTCGAAAAATGCGAAAAGCCGGAGTGGATATTCTGCCGGTTGAAGACGAAAACCTGAAGTTCTTGGGCTACGTAAGGTTACCGGATCTGCTCAAATTAGAGGAAACAAAGGAAAAGACCGTCGAAAAAGCCCTTCAAACCGATGTCCCCAGTATATATAAGAGTTACACTGTAGAAGAGATGCTGCCTTTAATCACCGGTCACTGGTATCCGCTTGCCGTGGTAGATGAGGAGTCTGGTAAGTTGATCGGCCTGATCACCCAAACATCCCTTATCATTGAAGCCACCAAGTTTGGAGGCAAAGAAGTAGATGAAGTTAAAAAGATAGCAAACGATTTATAGTATGGAAAAAAAGATCAATGTAGGTTACTATATAGAAAAGGCAATTAACGTCCTGGAGGAAAGTTTATCAGGGGTATGGAGCGGCATCGACACCGGTATTTCATGGGCTGTGGAGAACATGAATGACCTGTTACTATCGGTACCTTTCTTGGTAATGATTATCATCATCACCGCTTTATCTTACTATGCCAAGGCAGGCAAAAAGCTTTTCAAAAAAGAAGGCCTCAAAAATGCAGGTGGTTTTACCATTTTTGTCATACTCGGCTTGCTTCTGATTTACGGAATGGGATACTGGAATGAGGCAATACAAACCACTACCCTGGTGATCGTTTCAGCCATTATCGCCCTTATTATCGGCATTCCGGTTGGCATTCTCACAGCCAGGAACTCAACCGCCGATGCTATTATACGGCCTATCCTGGACTTCATGCAGACTATGCCCGCATTTGTATACCTGATCCCTGCCATCTTCTTTTTCAGCGTAGGAAACACACCCGGCGTTTTCGCCACGGTGATCTTCTCTCTTCCCCCGTCGGTGCGTCTTACCAGTTTGGGTATTAAAAATGTACAGGCGGATGTAATCGAGGCAGGTCATGCCTTTGGAGCCAACGCACGGCAGATTCTTTTCAAGATCCAATTACCCCTTGCCATGCCAACAATCCTGGCTGGTGTTAACCAGGTCATCCTGCTGGCTCTGTCTATGGTGGTTATTGCCTCCATGGTGGGTGCCCGCGGACTTGGAAGTGTGGTATACCAAAGTATCCAGCAAAACAACATTGCCATGGGATTTGAATCCGGACTTGGTATTGTGGTGCTGGCTATTATATTAGACAGAATAACGCAATCATTTGCTAACAGAAAATAAATTGTAAACCAAAAACCAAATCTTTATGAAGTTAAACACAAGCAACGTATTCCGTATTTTTATCGCAGCAGCTTTAGTAATCGGAATGACCTCCTGCGGAGGAAACCAGCAACAGGGTTCCGATGAAAGCCAGGAAGAAGTAACCATTCTCTATCCCAACTGGGCAGAGGGTATTGCCTTTACCCACCTGGCAAAAGTAGCCCTCGAGAACCAGGATTATGACGTAACACTCACCAACCTTGAACCCGGTATTATCTATGGCGAATTATCCAAGGACGATGCAAAAGGAGACGTATTCCTTGATGCATGGTTGCCAAATACCCACAAAGATTACTGGGCTGACTACGGTGACAAACTTGTCAAGCTGGGTGAATCTTTCAGCGGCGGCACCACCGGATTGGTAGTACCCACTTATGTACCTATCAATTCCATTGAGGAGTTGAATGAGAACAAGGAGAAGTTCAACGGAGAGATCATTGGTATTGGCGGCGGTGCCGGTATCCATGCCAACACGATCAAAGCCATTGAAGCTTATGACCTTGATTTTGAACAGATCACTTCCAGTGGTCCGGCCATGGTAGCCAGCCTTGAAAAGGCAATCAATGACCAGGAGTGGGTCGTTGTTACCGGTTGGAAGCCTCATTTCATGTGGGCCAGCCACGATCTTAAATACCTGGAAGATCCAAAAGGAATCTATCCCAAGGATGTTTGCGCTATTGTAGCCAGGAGTGACTTTGAAGAGGATAGTCCGGATGCAGCCGCATTCTTTAAGAACTTCAACCTCACTGAAGAGCAACTCTATGGCCTGATGGCAAAAATCCGCGAGATGGACGAAGCTACAGGTGCCCAGCAGTGGTACAATGAAAACAAAGCGCTGGTAGACGGCTGGTTCGAATAAAGTTCGATCAAAACCAAGTACACCAGTTAGCCAATACTCTTACCAACTCCGGGGGGATCAAATCTCCCCGGAGTTTTTTTTCCAATATATTCTGACAGCACTCCCCCGGTCATTGAAGCAACCGATCATCCCGATAAATGCTTCTACCAGGCTTTCTCACGCCGCTGAAAAAAATATGCTATCCCATGCTGATATTTATCCTTTCGCCACATTAAAAAGTAAAGGGAGCTGCCTGTCCCCATTCATCCAGGGATGTTACCGGGGAGAGGGTAAAGAAGATTTTAAGAAGGTTGCTGATCAGCTCCAGGGCGGTTACCGAAAAGCCCTAACAGAGTAGGTACCATTAAATCCAATCATTTATGAATCCGAAGCCAAACGATGCGATACCCATCGCAGAGATTGAACACTCCGAACTACGCCATATCCATGGCGGAACCTGGTGGATAGGACTGACTTTTAGTGCAGCTACCTATCTGTTTGACAACCGGGACCGGCTTGTGGAGGGTGTGGAGGACGGTGTGGATGATTTGAAAAGTTTATTTGAATAACCAAAAAAAGTTGAAAATGAAAAATAACATGACTAAATTGAATGCATGGAATTCGATGCCGGATCTTTCCGCCAGCGAATTACGAACTGTTTCCGGGGGAGAATCTGCGCCCGGTGATGCTGCTTACTGGTTCGGACGCTCTCAAGTATTGATCGCCGCTCACTTTCTGACCGGCGGAATCTCCACGTATCATCTTTTAATCAAAAAACTAACCCAATGAAAAGGAAAAAACTCCTGACGGTAGTTTTACCCATTGTTTTAGTGGTTGTAGCTGTGGTTTTCCTGGTCGTGTTCCGGGATGACTTTTTCCGGGGCATTTCCGACGGAATTATGAGTTTCGGGTAAACCGGCAGCTCGTTGAAAGGCGGTCCGGTTGTAAATCTCAGCCGGACCCTTTTTCCAGGGGTATATCATGCCTTCAAAACCACGATTATTTCCGAAAGAGATCCTGGCATTCAGTGCAGAGGATCATTTCCACAGTGTTTTCCCGAAAGGAAGCTGGATGTATCGATCCATTCTTCTTTTCCTGATACTAGCCCTGGGATCCCTCCCCATGGTCCGGGTCGATGTCACCTGTTCCAGCCGGGGTATCCTGCAGGTCAGGGGCGGCACCAACCCGGTGCTTTCGGCTGTTGGATCACAGGTGGTATTCTCCAGGCTGGAAGAGAACAGGCGGATGGAAAAAGGAGACACCCTGATGGTATTAAACCATGATGAATTGCTGGCAGAACTGGCTGACCTGAAGGCCAGGAAAAAGACCCTGCAGCAATATACCGGGGATCTTAACCATCTGATCCGGCAGTCAGGTGAAATCACCACCGAACGCTACAGGCAGGAGCGTATCACATTCAAACATTTTGAAAGCCGTATGTATACCGAACTGAATTACCAGCAGGAGGAGTTTGAGGTGCACAGGGACCTGTTCCTGGAGGGAGTTATCCCAAGGCTGGAGTACGAGGAGATCCGAAGCAGGTATGAATCGGTCAAGGCTTCCTATGCCGTGGAGCAACAGGGATACTACCAGCGCTGGCAGGAGCAGCTGCACCGGTATCATGAAAGCCTGTATGCCCTCCATGCAAGAGAAGAGCAGTTGCAGGAAGAACTCGACAGACATTATATCACGGCTCCTGCAAGCGGATACCTGGTGGATTGCCGGCAATTGCTTCCCGGAACCCAACTGGTTCCCAACCAGGTGATCGCCCGAATCGTACCCGATCATGAATTAATCGCAGACTGCATCCTGCTGCCCGACAAGATCGCTTACATCCGGCCGGGAAAATTAGTCAAGCTCCGCCTGGATGCCTATCCTGCCGGTACCAACGGATACCTGGAAGGCATCGTGACCGATGTTCCCGAGGACGCTGTAATCGAGTCGGGCACCCCCATTTACCGGGTGAAATGCAGGATCCCACAGCATATTTACCACCAGGATACAGGAAGGCGGGAACCACTCAGAAGCGGCATGACCTTCACCGCGCACTTTGTTCTGAATCGTAAAAGCATCCTTGAGTTGATCGTTGAAAAGACGGAACGATGGTTGTATCCTGCCGATTATTCACGGACATGATTTTCCACAGGCGCATAAAGATCAGACAACGGGATCAGTCAGATTGCGGAGCAGCATGCATTGCCTCCATCTTAAGGCACTACCGCTCCCGTATACCCATTTCCCGGATACGGCAGATAGCCAGTACAGATTCGAGGGGGACCAATGCACTCGGACTCATACAGGCATTTGAAAAAACCGGATTCCGCGCCAAAGGTATCCGGTGCGATGCAGAATCCCTGCCTCATGTCCCCCACCCTTCCATTGCCCATGTAAACCTGGAGAACGGTTTTCAGCATTTTGTCGTCATTTACCGAGTTACCCGGAACCACGTATTGGTAATGGATCCCGCCGATGGTAAAGCACACCGCTTCTCCCGGGAGTCTTTTCAACAAATCTGGTCAGGTATTGTAATCCTCGCTGCACCCGGAGAAAATTATCAACCGGTAAAAGAGCAACACGCCAACTGGAAACGATTCCTGTACCTGCTTCGCCCCCACCGCTACCTTCTTTTCCAGGCCATTGCGGGTGCTGTTATCTATACCCTGCTGGGGTTTTCCACCTCCATCTACCTGGAGAAACTCACCGATTATGTGATCGTTCACCAGGCAGTTCCCATGCTGCACCTGCTTAGCCTGGTCATGCTGGTACTGATCATATTCCAATTGATTATCTCAATCATTAAAAACAGGATGGTACTCTCTTCCGGACAGATGATCGATGCCCGGTTGATCCTGGGGTATTATGAGCACCTTCTCAGGCTGCCCCAGCGCTTTTTCGACAGCATGCGCACCGGGGAGATCGTTTCCCGCATCAACGATGCCGGTAAGATCCGTCAGTTTATCAATGATACCATCATCAACATGATCGTGAATATCCTGATCATTGTCTTTTCGGCAGTAATCATGCTGGTCTTTCACTGGCAACTCGCCCTGCTGGTGATGTTGATCATGCCCTGTTACGCTTTGATTTATTTCATCATCAATATCCTCAATAAAAAGCAAGAGCGGATCCTCATGGAGCGATCCGCTGACCTGGAGAGTCATCTTTTTGAATCCCTCCGGAACATACGAACAATTAAAAAACTGGGAATGGAGCAGGAGATGGGAACAAAAACGGAGGTACGCTTTATCAGTCTCCTGAAGTCTGTTTACCGCTCCGGCGGAAATTCCATCTTCTCTTCAACCTCCTCCGAATTTGTTACCCGCTTGTTTACCCTAATCCTGTTATGGGCAGGGACCCTGTTTATCTTCCGACAGGAGCTGAGTCCGGGCAAACTAATGTCGTTTTACGCCATCCTGGGATACCTGTCGGGGCCTGCATCCGGACTCATCGGTCTTAACAAGGTAATACAAAATGCCCTGATCGCAGCCGACCGTCTGTTCGACATACTTGATCTTGACCAGGACGAAACAGGAGGAACGATTGATTTGGAGGCCTGGATGGTGCAGGATATCCAAATACGGAACGTCTCTTTCTCTTACGGAACACACCGTAAACTATTCAACGAGCTTTCCCTGGATATACCTTCGGGATCGGTGACGGCTATCACCGGCGAAAGCGGGTCGGGTAAATCAACCATCGCTTCACTGCTTAACAGGACCTATTACCCTGACAATGGGCAGATCCTGTTTGGCAACCAGGATATCCGCCAGTTTACGCGGCAGAGTCTGAACGCCCATATCGGTATTGTTCCCCAGGATGTGGAGCTCTTTAGTGAAACCCTTCTCTGGAATATGGCTCCCGGAGAATCCGAACCGGATATGAACCGCATCCTGTCGATCTGCAGGGAGCTCAGGCTGGATGAACTGATCAATGAGCTGCCTGCAGGATTGCATGCGCTCCTCGGGGAAAACGGGATCAACCTTTCGGGAGGCCAGCGACAGCGAATCGCCATTGCCAGGGCCCTGTACAGGGAGCCCCGGCTGCTGATCCTGGATGAAGCCACCTCGGCCCTGGACTATCAAACAGAGCAACGGGTACAACAGGTAATCCATCAACTAAAGAGTGCAGGAACCACCGTCCTGATCATTTCCCACAGGAGCTCGACACTGGCCATTGCTGACCGGGTGTACCGCCTCCGGGACGGTCAACTCTTACCGGAAACGCCACCGGTAAATAGTGACGAAAAAGAGCAGAACAAGCAACCGGTTACAGCAGTTTCAGGCAATGGATAACCCTCCCTCTAACAATAAAATTGTACCTTTAAATGCATGAAACGCTTAATAACCCCATTTCTCATTATCCTGCTTCTCGCCGGATGCCAGTCCGGCCCACAAGAGTGGGTACTGATCTCCAAAGACTCCTCCGGTGCGATTCAACAATGGATCCGGGACCTGGACCCGGGTGTAAGGCCGGTTGAAGCCTATTCGCTTTCCCCCGACTCCCTCAATTGGTTTATGAGCCGCACCTCGGGCATCATCATTGGCGGAGGGGGCGACGTATCCCCCGCCCTGTATGGCAAACCGGAATATGCCGGTATCTGTGCAGGAATGGACCCCTACCGCGACACCCTGGAAACGCGGCTTATCGAGTACGCTATGGAGCAGCAGCTTCCCCTGCTCGGCATTTGCCGCGGACATCAGATCATGAATGTAACTGCCGGCGGATCCCTTACTCCCGATATTCCGACCTACATCGGTCGCACGATCGATCACAAATCAGCTTCAGACAGCGCGCACATTATCGTGGTTAAGAAAGGGTCCTTCCTGCACGGGATCGTTCTGAAGGACACGCTTTATGTGAACAGCAGGCATCACCAATGCGTGGATGAACTCGCCAATTCTTACCGTGCGGGTGCCCATGCAAAAGACGGCATTATTGAATCCATTGAACCGGCCGGTTTCACAGAGCACTCCGGGAGGAACAAGGGAGTGTTTGTACTCGGTGTACAATGGCACCCGGAAAGTCTGCCTGTTCCGTCCTCAGAGCGAATCGGGATGGCATTCATTGACTCTTTATAATCACGATTAATCAATTCTACCTCTATGAACTATTCATCCAACAACCGAATTACAAGGCAGCAAAGACTCCTGATTCTTGCCATGATTTTCCTGGTCGCCGCCACTGCGTGCCAACAGCAATCCATCTCATCAAGAGAATCATTAAACGATTTTGCCTACCTGGAGTACAGCATTGACCAGTTAAAGAAGGGATATGAAGAGGGCGATTTCACCATCGAAGAGGTCACCCGGGCCTATTTATCCCGCATTGAGGCTATTGACCGGGATGGTCCGCACCTTCGCTCCATGATACAGGTCAATCCCGATGCCATTGCGATTGCAGCTGAACGTGACCGCGAACTCCGGGAGAGGAAGAAGCGAGGTCCGATGCACGGCATTCCAGTGGTTTTGAAGGACAACCTTGACACCCACGATAAAATGGAAACCACCGCCGGATCCAGGGCGCTTAAAGGTTCACATCCCCTGAAAGACAGTTACGTAGTCCAAAAATTACGCGAGTCAGGGGCCATCATCCTGGGAAAAGCCAACCTGAGTGAATGGGCCAATTTCAGGGGATCTCTCTCCTCCAGCGGCTGGAGCGGGTTGGGTGGTCAGACTAAAAATCCCTATGTACTGGACCGCAACCCCTGCGGTTCCAGTTCAGGTTCGGCCGTTGCAGTCTCGGCAAATCTCAGCGTGCTGGCCATTGGCACAGAGACCAACGGATCCATAGTCTGCCCTTCCAGTGCCAATGGCGTAGTAGGCATCAAACCCACGGTCGGACTGGTCAGCCGGTCGGGCATCATTCCCATTTCTAATACCCAGGACACGCCCGGTCCCATAGCCAGGAGCGTCAGGGATGCAGCCATCTGTCTCGGCGCACTCACCGGGGTGGACTCCCTTGATGAAAAGACCCTGGTTAGCCGTGAATTTGCCTACGAGAATTATACGCCATTCCTTAAAGAGGATGGGTTGAAAGGAAAGCGCCTGGGGATATATACTGCTCCCCTGGGCAATCATTATAAAGTGGACTCGCTTTTTGACGAGGCAGTGGAATTTATCAAATCGCAGGGAGCCGAAGTGGTGGAGATCGACCAGATCGCTGCCACGGGTACCGGTCAACACTCTTTCCAGGTAATGCTGTATGAGTACAGGCACGGTTTGAACGAATATTTCCGCTCCCTGGGTCAGAATGCCCCGGTAAAGAGTCTGGAAGAGCTTATTGCTTTTAACAGGGAAGACACCCTGGAGCTGCGTTATTACAACCAGCAATACCTGGAGATGGCCCGGGATAAAGAAGATCTGTCCTCTCCTGAATACCAGGAAGCGCTGAAAGGGCTCATGGAAGGAAGCCGGGAAAAGGGTATTGACCGGGTGATGAAAGAGCACAACCTGGATGCATTTATTGCCCCAACCGGGAGTCCGGCCTGGAAAACCGACCTGGTCAACGGGGACAGTTTTCACCTGGGCAGCTCCTCCCCGGCCGCATGGGCAGGGTACCCCAACATCTCCGTACCGATGGGAACTATCCACGGATTGCCCGTAGGTATCTCATTTTTCGGAAAAGGCTGGAGCGAACCACTGTTGCTGGAGATTGCCTATTCATTTGAACAGGGTACCCTGCACCGCAATCCGCCGAAATTCCTGGAGAGGATCCCTTTCTAACAAGCCGTTATTTCTAAATATACCGGAGAACTAATACAAAATCACACCGATGATGGGACACCGAACCCTCCTCGTAGCATGGATACTGGCCTTTTTTTCCATTGCCAGTGGCCAGGAGTTTACCACACATACCTATTACCAGGATGATACCACGAAACTGGAGTTGGACCTTTTCCTGCCCCGGGCAGACACCGTCGCTTCCCCCCTGCTGATCTTTGTACATGGCGGAGGGTTTGGCGGCGGTGACCGGGGCGGGGGGCACAAGCTGGCCGCTTTTCTCTCCAAACGCGGAGTTGCCGCGGCCTCCATTACCTACACGCTGTACATGAAGGACAAACCCTTCGGGTGCGACGGCTACCTGCATGAGAAGATCAAAGCGATCCAGATCGCTGCCAACCAGCTCTGGCTGGCCACCGAATACCTGGTGAACCGGGCCGACACGTTTCGCATCGATCCCCGAAAGGTGTTTATTGCCGGGAGCAGTGCCGGCGCCGAAACCGCACTGCACGCAGCCTTCTGGGAGCGTCGTGTAATGGATCTTTACGGGGAGCCCCTTGACTCCCTGTTCCGTTATTCCGGGGTCATCTCCGGGGCTGGCGCGATCATGGACCTGAACCTCATTACAACGGAGACGATAATCCCGGTCATGCTCATACACGGTGATGAAGACCCCCTGGTTCCCTACGGCACCGCAGCTCACCACTACTGTGATCCCTGCGATCCGGGCTGGCTTATGCTCTTCGGCGCCCGTTCCGTTTACGATCATATTCAACAACTGGAAGGCAGCGTGCGCCTGATGACTTATAAAAAGCAGGGCCACCACATTGCCGGTCGCCATTTCTACCAGGACCACTACCCTGTATATGGTTTTATACGTGATGTCCTTTCAGGCAAAAGGTTCCAGTCCCATGAAATCATCTATCCCGGGGATCAATCACACCCCCCATTGCCATGAGCCTGCAGTATCAGGCTGCTGAAAATTTCATGGTGCAAAATATAATGGTTTACTTTGCAACGCGTTATGCATATAGAGCTGGAACAGAAAACTCCCCGGTTGATACAGGAAAATCCTGTACCCCAGCAAACTGCATTCTGGTCGGAAGTGAAGCAGAAACAGGGGCTGACTCCCAAAGCCTTTGATATCACTACTGAGCTCCCCGAGGTATACCCCGGTTACATGAAGACCGGGCATTTGCAAGATGATATCCTGGTTTTAATCTATCCCATTGACCAGGATCATTGCATGGCCTATGTCCCCTATGGGCCCAAACTGGAACCTGCCGAGGAGTCCCGGGGGCAGTTCCTGGAGGAACTTTCCGAGATGTTTCGTCAGCGATTGCCCGACGAGTGTGCACTGGTGAGATATGACCTGCTATGGGAATCTCCGTGGGCCAGGGAGCAGCGGTTAGAAGAGGAGTATAGCGACCCGGCCCCCATCCCGGAAAAGAATATCCAGGAGTTCCGTTTGAATTTCAGCACCGAACGCTGGAACCTGCGCAAGGCCAATTCAGACAACCTGCCTTCGCATACCATCTTTATCAATCTCCGGCATTCGGAAGAGGAGTTACTCATGCGTATGAAGCCGAAAACCCGTTACAATATTCGCCTGTCGAGCCGGCGCGGAGTGAAGGTTAGGCGATGTGGTCTTGATCAGATGCCGGTATGGTATGAATTATACAGAGAGACTGCTTCACGCAACGGGATCGTTCTGCACGATTTCTCTTTTTTCGACAGTGTATTGAAGAGCCGGGGGGGGCATTCTCAATCTCCCGCAATGGTTGAATTGCTGGTAGCAGAAGCCGAACAGGAACCCCTGGCTGCCATGTTCCTGGTCATTACAGGAAAACGTGCCACCTATCTTTATGGGGCTTCCTCGGTGAAAAAACGTAACCTCATGGCTACCTACGCCCTTCAATGGAAAGCTATTACGCTGGCCAAAGAGTATGGCTGTTCAGAGTATGACCTGTTTGGTGTTGCCCCTGAACCGAATCCTTCCCATCCCATGTACGGACTGTACCGGTTTAAATCGGGATTCGGCGGGGAGATGTTTCACCGAATGGGATGCTGGGATTACCCCCTGGATGTTGATGCTTACAATCTCTTCTCTGCCAACGAGATGCAGCAACAGGGTTACCACCTTTAGTCTGTTTGCAGAAAGAACCTGATAATAGATTAGACCCAGATCCGGATCAGATGTAATACCGATCTGCTTCCAAAGATTGCTCTGTCTATCCAAAAAATCAATCATGTTGTTGTTTATTGAGAATATTCTCATTATTTTTGTGCAAAACTGACTTATGCCCAGACGAAGAAGGTTACGTAAGGTGGTGGCGCCTCCGGGTTTCCGGGGTTATAAACCCTATGGGCATGCCGGAAGGAAGCAACATGCGGTTGAGTTGATGTACGAGGAGTATGAAGCGATCAAACTGGCTGATTACGACCGCATGAATCACCAGGAAGCCTCTGCGCTGATGGGTGTTTCGCGGGCGACCTTTGCACGTATCTATGAGAGTGCACGGCAAAAAATGGCAAAAGCACTGGTGGAGACGAGGGAGATCCGTGCTGTTTATGGTCATGCTACAATGGATAAGAGCTGGTTTATCTGCCAGGATTGTCATGCAAGATTCAGTGCCGGGCAGACAGGACAGGAGGAAGAGTGCCCGGTATGCAAAAGTGAATCGGTAGAATTATTAAACAAAGATTTATAAATGAAGACAGTTATCACCGCATCAGGAGACAATGTAAATGCCCGTTTTGACCTTCGTTTTGGCAGAGCGGCATGGTTTTGTGTATACGATGAAAAGACCGGTAAAACGGAGTTCATTGAGAACGAAAATGTAAACAGTCAGGGTGGTGCCGGAACCAGGTCGGTGGAAAAGATGGTGGAGTTGAAGGCAGGGAAAGTGATCTCAGGTGATTTTGGTCCGAAAGCCAAAGATCTCCTGGAACGGTTCCAGATCCAGATGGTGATATTGCAGAATGATCACCAGACAGTAAAAGATATTATCAAAAAACTGGAAGGAGACGAATAGAACCAATCTATTTGCAATCAGATCATCCCCATGCATTGAAGCGTGCATCAATTGAATATAAACGTAGCGGAACTATAGAAAACCGATATAAAACCAAATGTTATGCCAGGATTTGACAGAAGGGGTCCGCAGGGTGAAGGTCCGCGGACCGGAAGACAGATGGGACGTTGCAATCCCGATAACAGAGGGATTGATTTTGACAAGGTAGAACCGGGACGCGGGATAGATCCGGACACTAGCCGCGGGCTAGGCCGTGGAATGGGTCCGGGAGGCGGCCGTGGATTCGGACGCAGACTTCGCGGCGGCGTTCGCGGGTTCGGTCGCGGATTTGGCGGGGGAATGGGTCCGGGCGGCGGCGGTAGCGGATTTTACGGCGGCGGACGTGGATTCGGTGGCGGCGGTCGCGGATTTGGTGATGGTTTCGGTCCGGGATTTGCCGGTGACAACGATGCTGACCGGGAGAGAGACTTGAAAGCCTCCCGGGACTTCGAATCCAAAACGGACCGCGGAACCGGTCGCAGATTGGGTCGTGGTCTGGGTCACGGGACCGGGAACCGGCCTTTCCGGTTACGGTTCACCGGACGCGGCAGAAAAAGCTGATTACTGCAGGCATTCCCCACTATCATGATCATATTTTCCACCCCAGAAACGGGACGGAATGGAATGATTACGGCCAGTACCGGGAAAAACTCCATCCCCGGCCGGAGAGAGGGGTGAGGAGTTTGAGTGCAGCACGGAAACAAACAGCCTGCTTAAAAATCAATGCCCTGCCAGGAGGTTCAGAAAACTGTGAAACTTGCAGGAAGGGTTGCGGCAGGCAGAGTTAAAAAAAGCAATTGCGTTAGAGAAAGAGATGCAAAGAGGGTGTACGATAGAGAATGAGGTGTGACAAGTAAATACAATAGAGAAAGAGATAAAAATACAAAACCATTAATTCAGAGAAGAAGTATGAAACAACGATTTGCCATACCGGTGAGTAACGGAGCACTGGATCCCCATTTCGGGCATTGCCAGCAGTTCGAATTAATCGACGTGGAAAACCAGGTGATCACCGGACAGGATACCCTGGATGCTCCGCCGCATCAGCCCGGTTTGCTGCCTCCATGGCTTGCGGAACGGGGCGTAACAGATGTTATTGCCGGCGGAATGGGTCAGCGGGCCATCCAGATCTTTAACCGCCACCAGGTAAATGTATTTGTGGGAGCGCCGAGTCTGCCTCCCAGGGAGCTGGTCGAGGGATTCCTGAGTGAGAGCCTTCGGTTCTCGGCCAATTATTGCGATCATTAGCATGCGACATGAATGTTACGACTGCCATATCAGGACCGTTTCAACACTGATTGATAAATTTCAGCCGGATCTTTCCACGGCAGAGGGATTTGAACGGGAGATCAGGGAATTACTGGACAGGAATCCCGATGCAGAGACACCTTATCTTGCAACACTTCTTCACCGGAGGGCCAAAGAGGTTATGAAGGTGGAGAATCTCTATGAAGAGGAGAAGCACCAGGCAACCGA
>CAYZMH010000008.1:23506-53133 GCA_964479445.1 uncultured Bacteroidaceae bacterium
GGGGATAATGCAGGAGAGGTTGTATTTGACCGGTTATTTATTGAAACCATGGGGCACCCCGGTGTTATTTACGTGGTTCGCGGGGCCCCGGTCATAAATGACGTAACCATGGAAGATGCAGATCGCGCCGGGATGCACCGCGCTTGCCGGGTGATTGATAACGGATATGATGCCCCATCCACGCTCCTGCCCTACTGCTCCGAAGAGGTGAAAGACGCCTTTCATGAAGCTGACCTGGTAATCAGCAAAGGTCAGGGTAATTTCGAAGGGCTGATGCATGAGAAACGACCGAACCTGTTTTTCCTGCTAATGGCAAAATGTGATCCTATGGCTAACCTGCTGGGTGTTCAAAAGGGAGACCTGGTCATCACCAAATCCAACTTATGAAGAATCAACCGTTCAAAATAGCTATAGCCAGTGGTAAAGGAGGCACCGGGAAGACCACAGTGGCTGTGAACCTGCACCATTTCCTGGCGGCAGAAATCCCGGAATCGATCATGCTGGTGGATTGTGACGTGGAGGAGCCCAACGATCTACTATTCTACCCGGATGCAGAAAAGACCGGTCAGGAGGAGGTGACGCGGCTGGTCCCGGAGATCCGTACAGAGGCGTGCACCTTCTGCAGGAAATGTGTCGATTACTGCGAGTTCAATGCGCTGGTAGTGATACCACCGGTGGAGTTTGCCGAGGTGAACAAAGAGCTCTGTCACTCCTGCGGGGCCTGCAGTGTGGCGTGTGAATACGGTGCAATCGTTGAAAAGCCGGAGCCCATAGGAAGCATTGCCACCTACCGGTCGCAGGAAGGAGCGGAGCTGATGGAAGGAACGCTGAAAGTAGGTTCTGCCATGCAGACAATGCTGATCCGCTCGTTGAAGAAAAAAGCCCGGGGGAAAACCAGCCTGCTCATCTTTGACAGTCCGCCCGGCACCAGTTGTCCGGTTGTAACCACCGTATCCGATGCCGATTACGTGATCCTTGTAACCGAGCCTACACCATTCGGGTTGTACGACCTTCAGCTCACCGTGTCGATGATCCGTGAAGTGGGAAAGCCTTTCGGGGTTATAGTCAATAAATCCGGACTGGGAGATGACGGGGTATACCGGTACCTGGAAGAAGAACACATTGAATTGCTGGGAGAAATACCCTTTGAACAGGCCTATGCCAGGAAATACGCTGAAGGCGCCCTGCTGTCAGACATCCCGGAATCCGTAGCCGGGCGATACCATGAACTGGCCGGGAAGATCCTGGCTCAGCGGGAAGCAGCCGGACATAAGCAGGGAGTTCGTTCAGGGTACCCTGGAAACGGGAGCCCGAAACGTTGAAATTAAAAAAACATGATTAAAGAGATCACGATCCTGAGCGGCAAAGGAGGTACGGGAAAGACCAGCATCTCCGCCGCGCTCGCTTCGATATCGTCGAATGCTGTGTTTTGCGACAGTGACGTGGATGCAGCCGATATGCACCTGTTGATGCACCCGGAAGTGCAGGAGACCCATGATTTTGCCGGGGGACGCACCGCCGAGATCGATCCGCAGGCATGTACAGGATGCGGAATATGCATGGATCATTGCCGGTTTGATGCCATTTCGGCGAATCCGGAGGGAACCTATACCATCGATCCGTTTCAGTGCGAAGGGTGCCGGTTGTGTGAACGGGTTTGTCCGGAAGAGGCCATCACCTCGCACCTGGAGATGAATAACCACTGGTTTGTTTCCCGCACCCGGTTTGGACCGCTTCTTCATGCCACCATGGCTGCCGGGGAAGAGAATTCGGGAAAGCTGGTCACCGAGGTGCGCAAAAAGGCGCGGGATATTGCCCGGGAATCAGGATACGGACTGATCATCAACGACGGTCCGCCCGGTATCGGTTGTCCTGTCATCGCCTCGATTACCGGCACACAGGGCGTTTTGCTGGTTATTGAACCCACCCTTTCGGGGTATCATGATGCCGGTCGCGTGGTAGACCTGGTTCGCAGTTTCGAGGTCCCCGTATGGGCGGTAATAAATAAATCGGATATCAACGAAACACTGGCCAATAAGATCCAGGGTTTTTTGAAAAAGGAGTCGATCCCTTTGCTGGCGACGATCCCTTTCGACAGGCGCATGGTTGAATCAATGATCCATGGGGAAACCATCATGGAGTATGCCCCGGACTCCCCTCCATCACAAGCTATCAGGGAGATATGGGGTATCCTGAATGATTAACCCCGACACCCGGAGGAGGCCACTGAAAGCTGTGCGGGAGTTATGGGATTTCACCGGAAAAGTGTAAATTTCCACCTATTTACATGCCAGGGCTCCCCAATCTGCATGGCAGATTCCACGGGGTATAGATTTAAACAGCAATGTTATGAAAATCATGCGCATGCTTATCAGGAGAAAGCCGATCCTTGCAATAACAGCAAGAGAGAAGGGAAATACCAGGTTTAACATGCCGAAAAAGCGTGGGGGGAGAGGTGAGCACGGGTAGCACAAAATGGCTCAAAGGCGCTGTCATTGGGAGCACCTGGGCCGCCCTGGAGATCATTGCCGGTAGTTTTCTCCACAACCTTCACATCCCGTTTGCGGGCACGCTGCTCTCCATGGCCAGCGTCTTCCTGCTGGTGGCATTTATGACGGTGTGGAAGGAGCGCGGCATCATTTTGCGGGCCGGACTCGTATGCGCCCTGATGAAGTCAATCTCCCCAAGTGCCATTATCCTGGGTCCCATGGCGGGTATCTTCATGGAAGCACTGTTGCTGGAAACAGTAGTGTTCCTTGCCGGAAGGCACCTGGTGGCTTATATACTGGCAGGCGGACTTGCGGTGCTGTGGGCGCTGGTTCAGAAAGTGGTCCATCTGCTGATCATCTACGGCTTCGATTTGGTTCGTATCGCCGAATCCTTCTATGAATACCTGGTTCAGCTCACGGGGTGGAGCGAGCTTCAGCCCCTTCACCTGGCTGTTTTAGTTGCATCCTTCTATCTTATTGCCGGTTTTCTTGCTGCCCTTTCAGGCTTTGCAGCCGGAACGAAACGCCAGCCTGAACCAGGCACTATCCCTTCGTTCGGGAAGCAAGCAGACCAACAACCTGCCTCCGTACTCTCCCCGGAGCCGACCTCCCACGCCGCCCTGCTTCTTCCTCTCCTGACAGGGGCCATGATCGGTTCGCTGATATTGCTTGAACGGGATCATACCATTCCGGCCCTGGTTGCCGGAAGTTTGCTGATTATCTTTATCCTGGTGCGTTACCGCTCCCCGGTCAGGTCCCTTAAAAAGCCCGCCATCTGGATACAGTTTACGGTGGTCACCCTGCTGGCTACGTTTTTATGGAGCCGGTTTTCGGCGGAGATTGCCGATCCGCGGGAGGGGTTCCTGGCCGGACTTGCGATGGTATTCAGGGCCCTTGTGGTCCTATTCAGTTTTTCTGCCATCAGCACCGAGTTGAGAAATCCCGTTGTTAAGAGCCTGCTCTACCGCAACGGATTTGCCCCTTTGTACCGGTCGCTCCGGATAGCTTTCCTGACCACACCCCATATCATCGCGTCGCTTCCCCAGTTCAAAAACCTGTTCAGGCAGCGAGGGGTCATCCTGGCCACCCTGCTTACCAGAGCCGAAGAACTCTATCACCATTTCAGCAAAGAGGCTAATCTTCATTCCCACATTTTTATTGCCACCAATTCTGTCCGGGGCGGTAAAACAACATTTGCCGGAAAACTGGCCGAAAAGGCCCGCTCTGCCGGCTGGAAAACCGAGGGTATTATCAGCCGGGGAACCTTCTCCGGCGGGAAACGCCATTGTTTTATCACCGAGATCATCGGCCGCGGCCCCGGAAACCTGCTGGCAACCACTGAACCACAAGAAGGATGGGTACGTTACCGCCGGTTCTGGTTTGATCCGCAGGTTTTTCAACAGGGCATTGATGCAATCGCAACCGCCCTGGAGGAGGGACCCGACCTGGTAATCCTGGATGAAGTCGGACCGCTGGAGATGCACCGGAAAGGATGGTATCCGCTTATGAAGAAGGCGTTGGAATATCCTCAAACCATCCAGGTATGGACGGTGCGCCGCTCCCTTGCATATGAAGTTGCCGATTCTTTTTTTATCCCCCGGAACAACGTGATCGATCTTTCATCCGCCGGGCATGAAAGAGCCGCAGATCGCATCCTGAAGGAGTTGCGCCGGGAAGACGTCCTGCATAAATAATTTTTCCCATCCGCAAAGATTTCCTAATTTTCGATTCCTATCAAGATCACATGGCGAAGATCATTTATATATGCGGACTCGGGCATTCAGGAAGTACCATCCTGGATATGGCCCTGGGGGCGCATCCCCGGGTAGCGGGAATGGGAGAGGTATTCACCCTCCTGGATGACCGGCACCGCGAACGGCATTATCAATCAACCTGTTCCTGCGGTAAGAAAGCCCCTGAGTGTCCTTTCTGGGGCCCTGTAAAGGGTGCGTTGGAACAGGAAGAACCGCTCGAAAACAGATACGAACGACTCCTGGAGCATGCCGCCCGGTATTTCGGCGAGGGAACCATTTTCGTGGATTCTTCCAAGAACAGCTATTCCTACCTGTCTTACCTAAACCGGCATCATGATCTGACAATCCTGTGTCTCAGCCGTGATTTCCGCTCCTGGAGCTATTCCCGACACCTCTCCACCGGGAAGCCCCTGGTTTACTTTTTTTTCAGATGGTGGCTGGAGAACCTGAAGCTGCGCATGCAGCTTAAGAAGATGAAGCTTAAACCCATAGAAACAGGCTACGAAGAGCTGGTTCTCTATCCCGGGGAGGTACTTCGCATGCTTGCTGAACAGACCGGCATTCCGTACGATCCGTTGCTGTTGAATCCCGGAAAGACACACAGTCATATTATCAGCGGCAATATTTCCCGTGTTGATCCTCAAAAGCGCTCCTCTTTCCGCTATGATGCACGCTGGTTTTTATCCACCCGGATTATCATCCTCTCCTGGCTTTTTGCCTGGCTGAACCGGTTAAACCGGAAATGGGTCTACAGTCACCTCAACCGGCATGGGATTTCCGGTTTCCCGGTCTTTGGCAGCCGGCGAAGGAAAGAGCTTTCCAACCGGCACAATTAAAGAGACATGGTGAGTTAAATGCGATTTCATTCTCCCTTTGCAACATTTTCACTGATTGATTGTTATAGATAACAGTCTGGATAATTTAAAAATAATAAAAATAAGAACTATAAAATTATCGAATCATGAAAACAAAAGCATTATGGAGTTTGTCTCTGGCCGCTGTATTGTTTCTCTCGTCCTGCAACAGCGGATCAACTAATTCAGAAGAGAAGAGTGAGAAAAAAAGTGCAAGCATCGAAGCTTCGAGCCTCTCAGTAGATAAAGAAGCCAGCCGGCTGGTGTGGAAAGGGGAAGCATTGAACCTTTATTCACATGAAGGAACCATCAACCTGAAGGAAGCGGATCTTGAGGTAGCTGACGGAACGATCAGTGACGGTCAGTTCGTGGTGGATATGACCACTATCACCCCAACCGATGAGAATTATAATCCGGAAGAAGGAAGTACTAAGGAAAAACTGGTAGGACACCTCTCCTCCCCCGATTTTTTTGATGTTTCCAACTACCCGGAAGCCACATTTAACATCACCGGATTTGCAAACGGCACTATCAATGGGGAGCTTAGCATCCGTGGGAATACCCATGAGGAGACCGTGGAAAATGTCACTATTGAAAAGAACGGGGATGGCTATACGATTACAGGCACCCTTACCTTCGATCGCAAAAAATATGATGTATCCTGGGATTATCCAATGAAGGACCGAATATTGAGCAAAGATATTGTAATCAATATCACACTTGCTGCAAACGCCTGATAATGTATTCAATACTATTTAAAGGCATTCTGAAAGGGATGCCTTTTTTTGTGCATGAGTGTCCCCGGGCAGGTATACCCTGTTTGTTTATATGATTGAATGAATGTATATTGCAGATGCTTTTCACATGCGTTTACCGGGTTGCAAAGGACACCTGTTAAAACCATTTGAATTATTCATTTTATTACTTATTCTCCTAAATTTCTATTAGTTTTGCAAAGTTTGTCGTATAATAACTAACAATTTGATTATCGATGGCAGATTTTTTTAAGAACATACAAGAAAAGAGAATCCGGTTACCCCGAGTTGTTGAAGACCTGTTGCAGCAAAGCAAAGATTTTAATGTATTCAGCAGTATCGAGGACCTGGCCGAGGCCTCCCTGGGTAGCGAAGAGAACAATACCTTTGATGTAGCGTATGATGTCCCCGGCAAGGGACGATATACCGAGGTGGTGGTACACCGGGTTACCAATGGTATAGCTGTAAATTATACAGAACCTTACATGCGAAGGCGTGATCCGAACACCATGTCCATTGCTGATCAGTTTCCCTCCGATAAGATTCGGTTTAAAGAGAAATACGGCTACGATTTTGACGAATTACGAAAAGAGACCTTTGATTGGTTAAAAGACCAGGAGCTGGCGCTTTTCTTCTATTTTGCCGGCAGGGATGGTGTCGGATCCGGTGGGATGACCATTGCACCGGCCAATGCTGCCTTTTTTGCCATGGGTTTGGGGATGCTGCAGCGCCTGATCCCGTTCAGTGAATTACCCGAGCACTTTTCCATTGATTCGGTAATTTATGTAGCTCCGCCTTTCAGGCACACGCACTTCGAAGGCAAACAGGTGGTTGTTCACAACCGGAAAGACAGTATGCATGAAGTATTCTCATACAATCTCTATCCAGGTCCCAGTGCGAAAAAAGGCTTATACGGCGTATTGCTTGACAAGGGTGAAAAGGAGGGCTGGATCACCAATCACTGCTCCACCGTCCAGGTTACCAGTCCGTACGACAACATCACCACCTTCATGCACGAAGGGGCCAGCGGAGGTGGTAAGAGTGAAATGCTGCAACATATTGTCAGGGAGCCGGAAGGCCAGGTATTGATCGGGGAGAACCTGCACACAGGGGAGCGGAGAGAGATCTCCCTGCCCCTGTTTTGTTCATTCAATGCAGTCACCGATGACATGGCTTTAAGTCATCCATCCTTTCAAAAAGGGAACCGGAAGCTGACCATAGCAGATGCAGAGAATGCGTGGTTCATACGGGTGGATAATATCAAAGATTACGGGGATGATCCATTTCTTGAGAAACTTACCATCAAGACCAAAACTCCTCTGTTATTCATCAATATCGATGCGAAGCCTGAAAGCACTGCACTGATCTGGAATCACATTGAAGATGAACCCGGCAAGCCGTGTCCGAACCCCCGCGTAATTGTTCCAAGAAACATAGTCCCCGGGGTAGTGAATCAACCGGTTACGGTGGATGTGCGCAGTTTTGGAGTGCGCACCCCCGTTTGTACGAAGGAGGAACCTTCATACGGGATCATCGGAATGTTTCACATCCTCCCCCCTGCCCTTGCATGGCTCTGGAGGCTGGTAGCCCCGCGAGGACACGCCAATCCCAGCATTGTAGGCAGCAGCAAGATGGAGAGTGAGGGAGTTGGATCATACTGGCCCTTTGCCACCGGCGAGATGGTCACCCATGCCAATCTGTTGCTGGACCAGATCGTGGAGAATCCAAGAACCCGGTATACACTCACACCCAACCAGCATATCGGTGTCTGGAAAGTAGGCTTCAGGCCCCAGTTAATAATGCGTGAATACCTCACCCGACGGGGAAATGCAAAGTTGCGCAAGGACCAGTACCAGCCGGCCCGCTGTTCCCTGCTGGGATATGAATTGAATTACCTCACCCTGGAGGGTTCGAAAATTCCCTCCCGTTTCCTGAAGGTATACCGTCAGCAGGAAGTGGGTGAAGAGGGATATGACCAGGGAGCCGGTATCCTTCGTGATTTCTTCTTCCGCGAACTGGAGAAATTCAGGAAGGATAATCTTTCCGAGTTGGGTAAGGTGATCATTGATGCCTGTCTTTCCGGTGCCACTATGGATGACTACATCGATATAATCCCCATGGATTATCAATACCAGGCTGACAGCGAGCATCACAATGGGGTGTTAAGCCACCGATAGTTTTTTCCCGACCTGTTGGTATTGCCCTTAAGGGGTTTACCCCTCCTGCGGTTGATTTCTCCGGTTGAAATTTGTATCTTTAATGCAGGTCGGGGTTCATATTGACCTTTTATGACCCTGAAAAACAAGTCTCATGAAACAACCGCATCGTGCACCTGTGACGCGTGCTGTGATTTTATTCCTGGTCGCCGGAGTCGCGGTCACATCCTTTCGTTGCAGTCAAACCGAAAAAACCATGCAATCCTTCAACAACCGCCCCGTATCCCAGTTTGATGTTGATCGTTACCTGGGTACCTGGTACGAGATCGCCCGTTTTCCGCACCGTTTTGAAAAAGACCTGACAGCTGTGACGGCCACTTATGAAAAACGTTCAGACGGGAAAGTGAAGGTAATCAACAGCGGGTACAAAGGGGAGCCCGGCGGACCATTCCGGAAAACTACCGGAAAGGCAAAAGTGGTCGGAACAGGTCATTTAAAGGTGTCCTTTTTCCTTTTCTTTTATGCAGATTACTTTGTGATGGAACTTGATCCCGATTACCAATGGGCCCTTGTAGGCAGCTCCTCTCCCGGCTACCTCTGGATCCTGAGCCGCTCGCCGGAGATGGAGGCAGCGCTCTATGATTCTATCGTAACCATGGCAAGTCAGAGGGGATACGACACGAGCCAATTGATCAGGGTGGATCACTTTCAACACACCGGCTCATGAATCAGCGAACACGTCTAATCCTGCTTACGCTTTTGAATATCATTGGATATGCATTGGTTCTTGTGGTAAACGGCATGGCCAATGCACTTCCGCTGAACGGTAAAACCACCGGCGAGGTTTCTTCTGCCTATCCAAACCTTTTCGTGCCTGCCGGGATCACCTTTTCCATATGGGGAGTCATTTACCTTTTGCTCCTGGTTTTCGTTGTTTTTCTCCTGGTAACGGCCATAAAGCGTGACCACCGTCACTGCTTTGTAATTGACCAAACGGGACCCTGGTTCTTTT
The DNA here is from genome assembly GCA_964479445.1 of uncultured Bacteroidaceae bacterium. GTDB lineage: Bacteria > Bacteroidota > Bacteroidia > Bacteroidales > CAYZMH01. The sequence goes on from CAYZMH010000008.1 coordinate 32,527, forward strand.
TTACCTGTCTTTTGAATGCAGGCTGGATAGTTGCCTGGCACTATGAACAAATAGCGCTATCCGTTGTGATCATGGTGCTTCTGCTGATCTCGCTCATCCGGTTGTACACCCGTTTGCAGGTTGGGGCCCGAGATGTTTCAAAAAGAGTAAAATACGGTGCTCACCTGCCGGTAAGTGTTTACCTGGGATGGATAAGCATCGCCACCATTGCCAACGCCACTGCCTTGCTGGTTGCATGGGAATGGAACGGCGCAGGCCTCAGTGATCCATTCTGGGCTGCTGCCCTTATAGTGGCCGGGGTTGTGCTGGGAATCCTGTTCCTGGGCTACCGGAAAGACACGGCCTATGCCCTGGTGCTGGTATGGGCCTACGCAGGAATTTTCATTCGCCGGATGAACGTCACCGATTTCAGCCTTGAGCTGACCGCTTACATGGCTATCGGGGGGATTGTTATTCTTTCGACGGGAATTATATTTTATTTACTAAACCGGACTTCCTATTACTAGCAAAGCAACACCATGCATATGCGGAGGAAGATCCATAACTAAGCCTCCACTATACCCTGTAAAAAAAGTTGGTGGGATGGACCGGCTCTTGTAATTTTGTTCCGACCAGGAAGATAAACTAAAACAGATGGGATTATTGATCGCTTACCTCCTGATTGCACTTGGTGTTTCTTTTCTATGCAGCATCATGGAGGCAGTACTATTATCGGTTTCCATGCCCTACATCACTAAAGGCGTGCAGGAGGATAAACCATCGGCACGGGTCCTGTTGGTACTGAAGAATAAGATTGACCGTCCCCTCTCGGCCATCCTTTCCATTAACACGGTTGCCCATACGGTGGGTGCAGCGGGGGTAGGAGCCCAGGCGGTGGCTGTATTTGGTGAGGTTTATTTCGGTTTAATATCTGCCGTCCTCACGATCCTGATACTGGTCTTTTCAGAGATCATCCCCAAGACCATCGGGGCCCAGTATTGGCGCACCCTTGCTTTACCATCGGCAAGGATCATACAGGGCATGATCTACCTCTCTTATCCCCTGGTAATCCTGGCTGAATTTATCACACGGCTATTCATGAACAAAGACAAACCACACTCTATCAGCCGGGAAGAGTTATCAGTCATGGCCCAACTGGGAACCAAGGAAGGGGTTTTCGAAGAGAATGAGAGCAAGATGATCCACAACCTGATCCGCCTGCAATCCATCAAAGCCAGGGATATCATGACGCCGCGTACCGTTCTGATGGCCGCAAAAGAGAATATTTCCTATGAGGAGTTCATGCATACCCGGGAGTTCCTGCGATATTCCCGCATCCCCGTTTACTCGGAATCCCTGGATGACATTACCGGTTATGTGCTCAAAACCGATGCCCTGGAGAAGATGGCCAAGGACATGCACGATGTTCCGATCAAGGAGATCAAACGTCCCATACTTATCTATTATGAGAACTTCCCGGTTCCGCGCCTCTTTGAACAGCTGCTTATATCCAAAGAGCACATTGCCCTGATTATTGATGAATATGGCGGAACCCAGGGCCTTGTAACCATGGAGGATATCATTGAAACGATCCTGGGTCTTGAGATCGTGGATGAAAAAGATACCGAGACCGACATGCAGAAACTGGCTCGCCGGAAGTGGCGTTTGCGCACTGGCCGATTGCGGTTTGGCGGTAGCAGTGACGTTAAAAAAGGGCAATAACCAGTTCCTGCACCCAATTAAGAAAGAACAAATGAAACAGGTAAAAAAGTTTATACTACCTATTCTCATCCTGGCTGCCATTATAAGTTTCCAGGTATTATTGAACACCCTGTGGAGCGAGGATAATCAACTTTTCAATACTTGAGGAAGGTCAACTCCCTTCTGATGATCTTTGCCGTCACCTGGCTCATCATTCGTATCATCCGCATGCTCAAACATCTGTTGCTCAAGCGGTATGATTTCGATATAAATGACAACCTGAAATCCCGCAAGCTCCTTACCCAGTATACGGTAATTGAACGCATCCTGGTTTTCATTATCGTGCTTTTTGCCCTTGGAGTCGCGCTGATGAACTTTGAGAGTATCCGGAAGGTAGGGATCAGCATTTTCGCATCTGCCGGGGTTGCCGGATTGATCATCGGGCTTGCAGCACAAAAGGTGACAGGAAGCATACTGGCAGGGATCCAGATCGCCTTTACCCAACCCATCAGGCTGGATGACGTGGTGGTGGTTGAGGCCCCTACTGCCTGGGATCTGCGGGTGATGTTGCGGGAAAACCTGATCCGTTTTATCCGGGATAACTACCCCAAGAGCCTGCCACGGACCCGTTTGGAGATCAACCCCTCTTCGAATGAATCTCCGGTATCTGCAGACCGAAAAGAGTAGTTGGCACTCCTAATTTAGAAATGGTGTATTTTATCACATCGGGTGAACAAAATTACAGTGCTGTCGGTTTAGAGATTAAGTTTTTCAGTGAAACTTACAAACGGATTCATTAACTTATAAAACAGCAAAAATGGAAGAACAAGTATCCAAAGAACAAGAAGTGGTGTCTATGCCACGTATCGGTGATCAGGCACCCGAATTCAGAGCAGTAACCACCCAGGGTGACATCAATTTCCCCCACGATTACAAAGGCAAATGGGTTATTCTTTTCAGTCATCCCGCCGATTTCACTCCCGTATGCACCTCGGAGTTCATGACCTTTGCAACCATGGAGGAGAAATTTGAAGAGGCCAACTGCAAGCTGGTCGGACTCTCGGTAGATGGTCTCTACAGCCACATCGCCTGGTTGCGCACCATCAAAGAGAAGATTGAATACAAAGGGATGAAAGATGTGGAAGTTACCTTCCCTCTTATCGAAGACATAACCATGGATGTAGCCAGGAAGTATGGTATGATCCAACCGGGAGAAGACAACACCAAGGCAGTTCGTGCCGTGTTCTTCATCGACCCCAAGGGAGTGATCCGCACTATCATCTATTACCCGCTCAGCCTGGGACGTAACTTCGATGAGCTTTACCGTGCACTGATCGGGTTGCAAACAGCCGATGCATTCTCCATTGCCACTCCGGCCGACTGGCGCCCGGGTGACGATGTGATCGTACCCACGGCCGGTTCATGCGGCACTGCCAAAGACCGGATGGAAAGCAAAGAAGATGATGTTACCTGTCATGACTGGTTCTTCTGCACCAAGAAACTGGACAAACAAACCATTGACAAGAAGCTATTTAAATAGCAGATTGATAGCATGTAAAAACTAACAACCGCCGGGGTTTCCGGCGGTTTTTTTTTACCAGCGCTTTGTGTTTAATTGACTCCCGGTCGGCCTGATCACGCTTTAGAATGGTTTAGCTACTCAGCCAGGTACATCATGAATTGATTTCAGGAACTCCTGCCTGGTCTGTTCACACCCTGGAATATACTGGCTGCTTATCAGGGTAGATCACGTATTAAATTTCAGGGGTTCTCATTTTGATCCAGATCGCCCTGTGAAAGCTTGCGGCCCCCTGTTGATTTGGATCATACTAAAATATTCATTCTTTCGATAATTCATCCGACCCTGTTTTAAATCGGGCGACCATCCATTCGTTAGCGTTTCGGCTTGAGATGCGGCTATTTTTTTGTTATCTTCGCGCATTGTATTCGATTGAATCAGACACTATTGGAATGTAGTAATCCGCAAGACAGTGCAGGAAGGTATTGACTATGAAAGATGATAAAAACAGCACTCCCCAGAATAAAGAAGCAGTCAGCCCTCACAGCAACGAACGCTATGGAGAGAAGACTCCCGAATTCGAAGCCATCCTGGAAAACAAGCTCATCGGGATTCTCTACCTTGTCAAAGACCGTACCATCTGGAAGGTCAATGAGCGTTTTACCGATATACTCGGGTATACCAATGAGGACCTGGCATTTCAATCGGCACGAAAAATACATATAGACGATGAGCATTACCATGCTTTTAGCGAAAAACATTATGTCGACCTCCAGGTTCGTGATGTGATCGTGGAGTGGCCTTTTCGTCACAAAGACGGGCATATCGTACAGTGCCGGATTACAGGAAGCGCCATTAACCCGGATAATCTGAACAACGGAATCCTATGGCTGTTTGAGGACATCTCCGAAGAGCAAAAAATACGCCATGAGCTCTTGCAAGCTAAAGCGAAGGCTGAAGAGAGTGACCGCCTGAAATCTGCATTTATGGCAACCATGTCCCATGAACTCCGGACTCCCCTGAATGCCGTGATCGGTTTCAGTGATATCCTGCTCAACCGTATGCAGGAAGATCCCAATGAACGGCTGATACGCATCATTAACCAGAGCGGACGCAACCTCCTGGAAATCATTGAATCCATCTTCTTCCTGATCTCGATAGAGACCGGTAAAGAGAAGATAATGGCTGCAGAATTCTCCATGGAAAACCTCTTTACCGACCTGGCTCACTACACGGAGAAGGAGATTGAAAAGTCGGAAAAACAGGAGATCGAACTGCAGTACACACCTGAAGGCAATGACCGGAATACCATTGTTAATTCGGATATCAACAAGATCCGTCAGCTACTTAAAATACTATTGAACAATGCAGTGAAATTCACGCACCGGGGCAGCATACAATTGGGATACAGGATAGAGGAGAATGATTTGGTCCTCTTTGTTAAGGATACCGGGGTAGGCATTTCAAAGGAGAAACAGGAGGTGATTTTTGAACGGTTCCGGCAGGGTGACGATACGCATACCCGCAAGTTTGAAGGAATCGGACTCGGACTGGCCATTGCCAAATCGATCTCCGAGTTGTTGCATGGTGACCTTACCCTGGAATCCAGTGCAGGAGAAGGATCCGAATTTCATTTTCATCTGCCGGGCATTATTGTTCAATCAGATCCGAATCATAAACGCAACAAATCCCGACCCGGCAAAAAGATAGCATCCAGGGAAGGAATGAAGATACTGGTGGCAGAAGACAAAGAGTCCAACTTCATCCTGTTGCAGGATGTACTCACCGACCAGGGAATGGAAGTGATCCGTGCCCGCGACGGGAAAGAGGCGGTGGATATCGTGATGAAAAACCGGGATATTGATCTGGTGCTCATGGATATCAAAATGCCGGTGATGAATGGAGTGGATGCCACCAAAGCGATCAAAGTAATAATACCGGAACTACCGGTCATTGCCCAGACAGCATTTGCATTTGAGGGTGAGAAAGAAGAATTTATGAAGGCTGATTTCGAAGATTACGTGGTCAAGCCCCTGGATTTTGACCTCCTCTTTGAAAAGATTCAGACGGTCCTTTCAACAGGTTCTTAACCACATCGCAACATTTCTTTGTCCAGAAGGTTTTTTCCCTCAAAAACAACATTTCGGGTCACCGGTTATCTGATTTTACCTATCTTAACAGGCCGTGTAATCATTTTTGAAGATACTATAATGGAAGATCTCAATAAACTGCGCAGCGAACTTGAAGAGAAAAACAGGCTACTGGATCAGTTAAAACGGGAACAAAAGGAAGAAGAGACCCTCAAGTTTTCATGGACCGGGAACCTTGGCCACTGGTACTGGGATGTAAAAAGCAACCGGGTTACCTTCAATGATCTGAAAATCAAAGCACTGGGGTTTGATCCGGATGATGTCCCGGAAAACATTGGTTTTGAATTCTTCACTGAAAAACTCCATCCCGAAGATTATAAAGCTGTCATGCAGAATATGAGGGATCACCTGGAGGGCCGCACGCCTGTTTATGAAACCGAATACCGGATCAAAACGAAGGAAGGAAGCTGGAAGCATTTTTACGACCGCGGATCAATAACCCAGCGCAGTGAAGAGGGGGCACCCCTCCTGGTGGCAGGAATTGTATTTGATATTACGGAACGCAAGAATTATGAGAAAAAACAGCAACAATTGCTGGAATCCCTGGCCGAAGAACTCCAATTAAAAGAAAAACTATTTTCTATCATCTTTCACGATGTCAAGGGGCCCATAGGAACCATGCTTGGTTTTGCGACACTGCTCGTACAGCGGTATAATGAGTACTCCCCTGAAACCCTGAAGAAATACCTGGAGAATATTCGAGAACTGGCTGAAAAAACCAATGAGACCACAGAGTACCTTATGACCTGGCTGCGCACACAGGCATCAGATGATGCACTGGTTCAGAAAGAATTTGAACTGTTTCCTTTTATCAGCAGCATTCTCCAGGAGTTCAAGATCATCGCACAGAAAAAACAGCTTATCCTTGAAAACAGAGTACCCTCGGAGGTATCCATTATCTCACATAAAATCATACTGGCTATTGCCCTCCGCAATCTCCTCAGCAATGCCATTAAATTCACCCCTTCGGGCAAACACATAAATCTGTCCTTCAGTGAAAAAACTGACCGCTATTCCATTGCTGTTGCGGACCAGGGAAAAGGAATGACCAATGAACGGGTAACCAACCTATTTACTTCAAACAACACCTCCACACCCGGAACAGACAATGAGGAAGGACATGGATTCGGTTTGTTGATTGTAAAAGATCTCCTGCTCAAGGTGGGGTGCGATATTCGCGTGGATAGCGGGCCTGATGCCGGAAGCACGTTCACCATAGACATTCCCAAAAAGTAGCATCCCGGTTATCTACCCTGTTTTTCACAAACCACCGGCTATGAAGAAAACCCTTATCCCACGTTTTATTTTTGTACTTACCCCCCCTCTTCCAGGCCGGGAATACCAGTCCGTCCCGCACGAATGAGGATTCTGTGCATTTTCCTGCGCAATAATTCATCCTATACTCCATTCTTTTTATAGTTTTATGGTTTGTTTTACCAATGAATCTTTACTCATGAAATCATCTTTTTCAAAATCCCCCCTGCTTAACCCTATCCTGTTATCTCTTTCACTCCTGCTCATTGCAAATGCGGGCTGGAGCCAGAAGAAACAGTACAACAATCTGCAGGAAGCCCTCTATTCAGCAAGTCAATTGCGCGGAGAAGGAGGTCCGTCCAACCTGGTCTGGATCAATGACGGAGAACAGTACTCCTTTTCAAAGCGAAATGAGGGAAACCAGGAGATCTGGATCCATGATATGAAATCGGGTGATGAGCGACGTATTTTCACCACGAAAGATGTTACCTTCCCCCGATCAGATGATCCTTTCGTTTATGATTCCTACCAGTGGGCCGGTGATGACAACTACCTGTTATTCCGGTGTAATTTTAACCCGGTTTGGAGATACTCGGGCAATGCCGACTATTATTACTACTCCCTGGAGGCGGGCACCATGGAAAAAATTGTCGAACAGGCGTTCACCGCTGAAGTTTCGCCCGATGGCACCAAAGTGGGGTTTGGAAAAGACGGGAACCTCTATGCATACCTGTTCGAAACCCGCGAGACGATTCAATTTACCAACGATGCAGAACCCCATTTTTACAACGGCAGATTCGGATGGGCATACGAAGAGGAGTTTGGCCTGGTACAGGCATGGTCGTGGTCCCATGACTCCCGTTACATTGCATTCTGGCAATCGGATGAGCGGGAGGTCCCCATCTACAAGCTCACAGATTTCCAGGAGACCCACCCCTCCTACCTTGAAGTACCCTATCCCAAAGTAGGAGATCCCGTCCCGCAGGTCAAAATCGGGGTGATCGATACAGAGAGCGGGGAGCGTTCATGGATTGATTTTGACACCCGGGGTGGTTATATACCGAGAATTTACTGGACTTCCGAACCCGGGCAGCTGGCGCTGGTCTACATGAACCGGCCTCAAAATCACCTGGAGGTTCATTTCACAGATGTCACCGACGGTTCGATGCGGCTGGTTTACGAAGAATCCTCGGATAGCTGGATCGATATTTTTGACTTTTTTGCAGGCGAGCTGCACCACTTCACCTTCCCCGGGGATATGGACTCCTTCTTCTTTATTTCGGAGAAAGATGGCTGGGCCCATATCTACCGCATCAACTATAGCGGCGAACTTATCCAGCAGGTCACCTCCGGTGCCTTTGAGGTGATCGGCATTAAAGCGATCGATCCCGATAAGGAGAAAATATACTACCTGTCCACAGAGGTATCGCCCCTTGAAAGAAATCTGTATGAAATCAGGTTCAGCGGAAAGCGCAAGAGGCGGTTAACCGATGAAGAGGGAAACCACAGCGTGGATGTAGCACCCCGCGGACAATACTTCCTTGACCGGTTCTCCTCCGTGGAAAACCCGGTCACGGTCACCCTGAAGAACTCACGTGGCAGGGTCCTGGAGGTCATTACCGAAAACAAAAAGGTAGACACTTTCCTGGAAGAGCACATCTATGCCCCCAAGGAGCTTTTTACCTTCACCACCGGGGAGGGGCACCAGCTCGATGGCTACATCATCAAACCGGTTGACTTTGATCCCGACCAGCAATACCCTCTCCTGCTGGATATATACGGCGGTCCGGGTTCACAGGGCGTTTACAACACATTTGGCACCAATGGCTGGCACCAGTGGCTGGCGCAGGAGGGGTATGTGATCGCCAGTGTGAATAACCGCGGCAACGGGGGATATGGCTCGGCATTTGAAAAGGCGGTATACGGACAATTGGGGAAACTGGAAGCTGTTGATTTTGCTGAGACTGCACGCTACCTGGCGAAAATGCCATGGATAGACGGAGATCGCATGGCCATACGCGGTCACAGTTACGGCGGTTTCATGTCCAGTTACACCATGCTGAACTACCCCGGTCTGTTCCAGGTATCCCTGGTTGCTGCCCCCAATTGTGATCACCGTTTGTATGATTGCATTCTTACCGAGCGACTTATGGGATTACTGGAAGATAACAGGGAGGGATATGAAAACAGTGCGGTAGCCAACTATGCCGGTAACCTGGAAGGCAACATGCTTCTGGTCCACTCCCTGATGGATGAAAATGTGCATCCGCAGCATACCTTCCAGCTGGTAAAAGCATTCATTGACCAGGGAAAAGATGTAGACCTTCGAATCTATCCCCCGGGAAATCATGGTGTTGCATACAGTATGAGTAGTTATATGTTGCTTATGAAGCAGTATACCGAATACCTGGACCGGCATCTCAGGGAATAGCACACCCATTAAAGGAATAAGGCACCATCCGTTCAACGTTCGGATGCGCTGCAGCAAGCAGCTACCAAAGCAGGACCCATGCCAGGTTATGACCGGCATATCGTTTTTCCGATCAGGAAGTCTTCCCGGCGTCACCCCCCTGGCTCGCTTTACGCTGACCCGATGTTCGGCTTCCCGCGGAAGTCTTTTGCTGTGTGCTGGCTGATTTGCGCGCCGTGGAAGGGGCTTTTCCGGATTCTTTGTTCTCCTCCCGGGAGTTTGCAGGTGATTTTTTAGCAGGTCCCGCAGGTTTTACCGATCCTACATTTTTCCTGGCTTTCAGGTAGTCGATATAAAATACCGGTTCGCTCTCTTCAAACTGTACCATTAATCCGTCCAGTTTCTTTTTGAGCAACCGGTTGTTCTCCTTACTGATCTTCCTGAGTCGTTTTGAGCTCTTTGTCTTCTCTTTTTCAGCCTTTCCAAGCGATCGTTTCGCATCTTCTGCCAGTTTCTTCAACCTTTTCAGCTCCTCCAGCATGGATTCATTCAGTCCGTATCCACGAATTCCATCCCGGTCATTATCCTTTTGTTTTTTGCCCCCCTTTTTGCTTTCTTTCTGATTGTCATTCAGCAGTTTTTCCGCCGTTTTAATAACAAGATCAACCAGTTCAAACAGGTTTCGATCCTTCATCTTCATCAGATCTGCTTTCCGCCTGTCCAGCTTTTTATTCAGCTTTTCTTGTCCGTGATCAAAGGCATAGACGGTAAGCAGGCTGGTTACGGGGAAAAGCTTTTGCACCAGTTCATTCCTCCTTTCCACGGTCTGCTGTATATAGGGGCGCAGGTCATGGTCCTCCTCCAGCTTGAGGTCATTGAGTTTTTTGTAGTTCTTCACAAACTCATCGACTGTTTTTTTCACCTCCGCAACGGTATTCCATTTTTCCGTATTCTTATCCATTACGCTGATGATCTTTCCAAACATCAAAAGGCGGTTGCCGTGTTTATCGTTCATATCATTTAATTTTCAGGTTATTTCCCGGGTTCTGCTGATTCGGAATACCGGAATCGGTATATATTTTCCAATAATTGTGAATGCGGTTCATCAGCGGGCGGCTCTTCTCCAGGTAGAGGTACCGGCCCGCCCTTACAGCGGTTTCCAGTTTATCATTCATCTCCTTGTCAATGGAGGCATCGATATGATCTGTAAGGGTCTTTGGATAGCTGTTTTTTGTGAGTCCGGACACCTGCTGCCGAAGCAGGAAGAGATCCCTGTGATCTCCCAGGTCACCCGATACTTTCTTAAGGGTTCCTGCATAGCCCCTGATGATCTCCGGAAAGACCGGTTTGAGGATCTGCATGTGGTACATCAGGTATTTTGATTTTTTTCTCAGGTTATGGATCATCTCCTCATCGGCTTCACCCAGGCAGACCGCGAAGTGTTGTTTCCACTTTTTATGGGTTCGCACCAGTCCGGGCAGGATCACCTCAAAATTCTCCGAAGAAAAGCTGAACAGGTTGATCTTTTTTCTCGCCTCCCCGATCTCTTTTTCGATCTGCTGAAACACCTTCTTATCTTTTTTCAGTTCATTCAGTGCCACATCCCTGGAACGGACAAGTGAACCGGATAGTTCGGAATAGACCCGGGAGATTTTATCATCAATCTCCCTGCTGCGGAGGTATTCCAGGGAGTGAACCAGTGCCTCATAATCACGCGTTTCTGAAAGCAACCTGCTCATATCCCTGAACCGGTGATTCTCCCGGTAATAGGCACTGTATCCGATATCATCGCGGATGAGTCTGAGCACCGCCCTAACCCGCTTACAACTTTTCCTTACCTCGTGCACAGCTTCATGATCGATCTCCTCCACGGGTTGTATTAGGTGAATGATGTAGTCCATCTGATGGTACATCAGTTCCATAACATTCCCTGTTACAGGTAGCTGCCGGCTTATTTTAAAAGATGGACTGCCCATAGGTCAAGAATATTCCTTACACCAACAAGTTATTAAAAAATTTGATTTCTCTAACTATGTAACCCGATCATCCCTTTCTGCTTTACCCCCTTTTTACCTGCAGCCCTTATTTCACAAAAGAAATACATGGTGTATGGACAGGCTCTCCTCCCTGTTTTGTATCTTTGGTCTATGAAGTTACTCGGAACGACCCTGGGGGTGATCCTTTTTTTAATCGCTTCGTGCTCGAACCTGGAGCTATGCGATGAAAATACCGTCGCACCCCTGAAAGCCGGTTTCTACGTGGAGGGTACCATGCCCGCTTCCGATAGTGTGGTAACCGGTTTAACAGTGCATGTAACCAGGGGGGAGCAGCCCGACAGCATGCTTTACGATTCGGTACAGGTCAGCTCCCTGGAGCTTCCGCTGGACCCGATGAATGATCAGACCTCATTCACCCTGACCCATGAACAGACCAGCGATACCCTTACCGTCCACTACCGTCGTTCGGTATACCTTTACTCATATGAATGCGGTTTCGCCCACAGTTTCACCCTGGACTCCCTGGTATTTAGGGGGGAGCTGATACAGGGGGCTGAGATCATCCGCCCGGAAGTGGATTTAGAAATGATCGAAGATGAAAAAAACATACGTCTATTTCTTTAGTGTGATGCTTTTGTTGCTAGTGCAGAACAGCGATGCACAGGACACGTTGAGGACATACGGACTCAGGGTGGGTACCGACCTGGCACGGGCCGCGTACCTGTTTGTTGATCCCCCGGAGGCGGCTGCCGAGATCTCGGCCGATTTCGAGGTGATCCGTAACCTCTACCCCACTGTTGAGGCCGGATACGGGAGGCAGAAGCTGGAACAGGAAATCTATACCTATCAATCCTCCGGTGCCTATTTCCGTGCCGGGGTTGATTACAATTTCATACCTGCCCCTTCCCGGGATGTGCACCATATGATTTACGGAGGGGTACGGTACGGAATCGCACTTTTCAACCACTCTGCATCCGATATCCTGATCGAGAATGATTTCTGGGGAGATTACGCGATCGATACCTATGAAAATTCCCTCACCGGAAACTGGTTTGAACTGGTGGGTGGGATTAAAACCGAGATCCTGCCCAACTTTTTCCTGGGCTGGTCGGTAAGATACCGTATGCTTTTGAATCCGGATATGGATCCTCAGGTGAAACCATTTTATATCCCCGGATTTGGAAACGGAACGGAAGATAATGCCCTGGGATTTACCTATACGGTTTCATACAAGATCCCTTTTTTTGAAAAATAAGTGTCTCACCTGATGCGCGTATTGGAAAAAAACACTCAGAATGACCCTCAAACCCTTTGAACGATTTCTCCACATTGAGATCAGCAGCAGCCAGATGCTTTTCTCCATGACGATTATCGCACTGGTATGGGCCAATAGTCCGTTATCGGAGCTATATCATAGAATATGGAACTACAAGCTCACCATTGGCCTGGGTAATTATATGCTCTCCCAGACCCTGCTTCACTGGATCAATGACGGTCTTATGGCGATCTTTTTTTTTGTGATCGGACTGGAGATCAAGCGGGAGATCCTGACCGGGGAACTTACAACCTTTAAAAAGTCGGCGCTTCCGATCTTTGCAGCTATCGGGGGAATGGCAGCTCCCGGGATCATTTTCCTGCTTCTCAATACGCACCCCGAAACCGCACAGGGATGGGGGATTGTCATTGCAACCGATATCGCATTCTCCCTTGGGATTCTCCAGTTGCTTGGAAGAAGAGCCCCGTTGCCACTTAAGATATTCCTGACCGTATTTGCCATTGCAGACGATATTGGTGCGGTGCTGGTTATTGCCATATTCTACAGTTCAGATATTTATACCAACCTTATACTCATCTCACTGGGTATCTGGGCCGTTCTCATGGCCCTGGGATATTTCAGACTTTACTCCAGGTACCTGTTCTCTATAGGGGCCTTTGTGATGTGGATCCTGATGCTTAAATCGGGGATCCATCCCACCATCGCAGGGGTTTTGATGGCCTTTACCATCCCGGTCAGGAAACGAAAGTTAGTCCTAAAGGCAAACCGCGAGATCCGGGATGCGCTCACCCGGTTAGATAAACAGGAACCTGTTAACAAGAAAGGAATTCTCACCAAGGAGCAGTTGGAGGCTGTCAATGATATCGAAGAGTCTGCCTCCCTGATACAATCCCCCTTGCAGCACCTGGAGAACAAACTTCACGGGTGGGTCTCACTCCTCATTATGCCGCTGTTCGCCCTGGCCAATGCCGGGGTTCCCATTACTCCGGAGATGTTTGACAGTTTCAGTTTTTCACTGGTCATTGCCGCATCCCTCTTTTTTGGCAAGGTGATCGGGGTCTCCTCCATGTCATACCTGGCGATTCGCACCCGGATCGGTGAAATAACCGGTAACATGGGCTTCCGTCATATTTTCGGGGCTTCCTTTTTGGGAGGGGTAGGGTTCACCATGTCCCTTTTCATAGCCAACCTGGCATTCCCGCAGAACCCTGTCTACCTGAATGCCGCCAAAGCTGGGATTATCATGGGATCATTTGTCTCAGGACTGGCCGGGTTCCTGGTCATTCGCAGCTTTTGTAAAGAGTCCGATTGATAACACAGATAAATTTTTGTATTCTTGTTACACACTAAAAACATTAATAACCATGCAATACCAGGCCGACCCGACACGTTATGATCAGTTTTCCTACAACCGCTGCGGAAGAAGCGGATTGCTGCTGCCTCCATTATCCCTGGGATTGTGGCACAATTTCGGGGGTGTGGATGTCTTTTCCAATTCGCGTGCCATTGTACTGCACGCTTTTGACCGTGGAATCACGCATTTTGACCTGGCCAACAATTATGGTCCGCCCTACGGAAGCGCGGAAGAGAATTTCGGCCGGATTCTGAAAAAAGACCTCCATGGCTACCGCGACGAGCTTATAATCTCGACCAAGGCAGGCTATGACATGTGGCCCGGACCCTATGGCATCAACGGGAGCCGGAAATACCTGACCGCCAGCTTAGATCAGAGTCTGAAACGCATGGGACTGGAGTACGTGGATATTTTCTATTCCCACCGGCCCGATCCCGAAACCCCGGTAGAAGAGACCATGGGAGCCCTGGATACGGCTGTAAAACAGGGTAAAGCGCTATATGCAGGGATATCCAATTACTCCCCGGAGCAAACCCGGAGAGCTGCAGAGGTCCTGGAGGAACTGGGAACCCCCTGCCTGATCCATCAACCCAAGTACAATATGTTTGCCAGGGACATTGAAAACGGACTGCTGCCGGTACTCAAAGAGAAAGGGATCGGATGCATTCCTTTCAGTCCGCTTGCCCAGGGCCTGCTCACCGATAAATACCTGGACGGCATTCCACCGCAATCGCGTGCAGGCAAGAAGCATGGTCTGCTTAAAAAGGAGGAGATTACCCCGGAACGGGTCGATCAGGTAAGGAAGCTTAACGAGCTGGCGCAGAAACGGGGACAGACACTGGCTCAGCTTGCCCTGGCCTGGATTCACCGGCACCCGGAAGTCACCTCGGTACTGATTGGTGCCAGCAGCCTGGAGCAGCTGGACAATAACCTGCAGACACTGGATAACATGGAACTATCCCCGGAGGAGCTGGAGATCATTGAAACCATTCTTAAATGACTTCATCCACTGTCCGATGGGGTATACTGGGCTGCGGGAATATTGCCCACAAATTCGCAGCCGGATTGCAGGCCGTGGACCATGCTAACAGTTATGCTGCCGCTTCGCGGTCATTTGAACGAGCTGTAGCTTTTGCAGAACGGCACCGCTTTGAACGCGCCTACGGAAGTTACCGGGAGCTGGTGGAAGACCCCGACCTGGATATTGTATATATCGCCACACCGCACACCTATCATTATGCCCATGCCCGGCTCTGCCTGGAGCACGGTAAAGCGGTACTGTGCGAAAAACCGTTTACCATGAACCGCGGGCAACTTGACTACCTGGTATCCCTTGCCCGGGAACGCGGGATTTTCATGATGGAGGCTTTATGGAGCCGTTTCCTGCCGGGCATCCTGCGCGTGAAGGAGTTGCTGGAGGAGGGATTGCTGGGAAAGATCGTGGGGATGGATGCCGACTTTGGGATCAGGGCTCCCTACGATCCCAAATCGAGGTTGTACGACCCATACCTGGGGGGAGGTGCCCTGCTGGACATCGGGATCTATCCGGTTTTTTTGAGCCTGTTTCTTTTCGGACTTCCCCATTCCCATAAAGCCCTGTCAAGCCTCAACGGGCATCGAAATGATCTCTCCACCTCGGTGATCTTCCAGTACGCGAACGGTCTGCTTACCAATTTACGCAGCACCATCCTGGCCGACACCCTGGTGGAAGCGACTATCTTCGGCGAGCTGGGCACCCTTACTATTAACAGGCTCTGGTTCACTCCCACCCCGGTCACGGTGCAGCTAACCGGTAAAAAGAAAGAAATTTTAAAATTCCCGCCGCTGGTAAACGGGTACGAATATGAAGCGATGGAAGCGACTCAGTGTATGCTGTCGGGTCAGACCGAGAGCTCCGTCATACCCCATTCTTTCAGCCTGGAGCTCATGGAACTGTTGGACGGGATCCGCCGGGAGACCGGGATTAGTTACCCCCCGGAAGTGGAATCGATCGAATATCCCTATGGAGGTATTTAACACGTGAGAAGTACCTTATGCCCGCGGGAGTGCATTTAATGAATCAGTTTCGTTCCCGGTTTTCAGCGCGGTGCCGGTAAATGCCCTTCGGGAGGACAGGCATAGTTCCCGTTTGCCCGGCGATTGGTTTTTTGGAAGGGATTCATTCGCTGCCTGGCTGGTTATCTCCAGGGAGCAGTTGTTTCGGTCAGCTCTGTTTTGCAATCTTAAGAAAGTTCTCGTACGCATCATCCCAAATCTCCGTTTCTCTCGGCTCATAGGTTTTCAGCCCAAATGAATTTCGTACGATCTTTCTCACATCTTCCAATCCGCCTATATAGCCCATTCCGCTTGCCTGGATCAGGATATTTCCGATGGCTGTGGCTTCACCCGGACCGGTCACCACTTTCCTGCCCGTGGCATTGGCTGCAAACTGGCACAGTAAATCATTCTTCGAACCACCCCCGATGATATAAATCACGCGGATTGAATTACCGGTTACCAGTTGCAGTTGTTCCACCACCATCCTGTATTTAAGAGCCAGTCCTTCCAGGATGGTACGGGTATAGTCGGAAACACTGCCGGGAGCTTTTTGTCCGGAATGCCTGCAAAACGTGTCGATTGCGGAAGGCATATCCAATGGATTGTAAAAACCCGGGAAATCAGGATCTATATAGGCGGTAAATGGCGTAGCGTTTTCCGCCATGCTTACCAGCTCTTCGTAGGAATAATCCCGGTCGGTTTTTTCCCAGGAATTCCGGCACTGCTGTAAGAGCCACAGGCCCATAATGTTTTTAAGAAACCGGAAAGTGCCATCTGCCCCGCCTTCGTTGGTGAAATTAAAAGTAAGGGACTGCTGGTTAATAATAGGGTTACGTGTCTCGACCCCCATCAGGGACCAGGTACCGGAGCTGATGTAAGCCCACTCCTCACCTTCCGCTGGAACAGAAGCTATCGCGGATGCGGTGTCATGGGAAGTCACCGCCATGACACTTATCCCTTCCACGTTGATCTTACGGCTGATGGTCCGGGTCAGTTCTCCGATCTTCGTTCCGGGTCTGACCACCTCGGGCATAATGCCTTTATTAATGCCCAGCTCCCTGAACAGGGAGGATTCCCAGTTCATTTTATGCGGATTAAACAGCTGGGAGGTGGTAGCAAAGGTAAATTCCGATTTGATCTCCCCTGAAAGCAGGTAATTGAGCAGATCGGGAATAAAGAGCAATTTATCGGCGATGCTGAGTACAGGATCATCTGCCATCTTCATAGCGTAGAGCTGGTAGAGTGTATTGAACTTCAGCATGGCGATACCGGTTGCCTCATATATTTTTTCCCGGCTCATTTTTTCCAGGAATACAGGCATAGCCGTCTCTGTCATGGGATCCCTGTAACCATAGGGTATCCTCAGGATGGAGCCATCCTTCCCGAGCAGTCCGAAATCCACCCCCCAGGTATCGACGCCGACGCTCTCCGGGATGATATCGTAATCCTTAACCGTTGCGACAATAGCGGAAACCATCTCTTCATAGAACCCGAAAATGTTCCAGTAATAGTGCTTATCGATGCGCAATTGCTTGGTGCGGAACCGACGGATCTCCTTGAGCACAAGCTTTTTCCGGTTCAGTAATGTACCGAGTATGGCTCTTCCGCTTTCTGCTCCAAGGTCAAAGGCTAGAAAATGATGTTCAGGCATAGCAGCTCATTTTTCAGGATAAAACTTCTCTTTCAGCTCACTCAATTGCTTATCCGAAAGTCCTTCGGGCTCAAAACCGGCCTGTTTTACCATGAAAAATATACGGGCCGATTTGGACATGATATCGATCTTATCAAACGCGTCCAGTACATCTTCTCCCACTGCAAAGGGATCATTCTATATCTTAGTACCATCCGTAATTCCCCTTCCTGTGTCGTATATTTATTTAATCCAATCATTTAGCAATACCAATCAGATTCGATACCACCTTATCATGAACCCGTCAGAATATCCCATATACCGCCTGATCACGGGTATTGCAATAGATAGACGAGTAGATCTTCATCTCCGGCTTATTGGTGTCAAACCTGCGCTCCAGGTGCAGCATCGGTTCACCCGACTTCATGCGAAGATAAGTACTTAATTGGTTATCTGCCAGAATCGCCCTGAGTTTTTGTTCACCGCCGATAATCTCTATCCCGTACTCCCTCCTGAGGATATCAAAGAGAGACCGGTTTTCAAAAGAACGAACGGTAAAGCGTGGCAGGTTAATGTTGGGCAGGTAGTTCACATCATAGAAAATGGGGCGGTCATTGAAATACCTGATGCGCTCCATATGAATGCAGCCGGCCATCTTCTCCGCCTCACTCAGGGTAAACATAAAAGGCTCCGGCCACGGCTTTACCTCTGGCTTTATCAAGATCTCACTGCGCACATTTTTTTGTCCGAGAGCACTGGTAGTCCCGGCAATAGAGAGGATTCCGATTCCCTTGGGCAACTTGTAAACGATGCTGCCCTTTCCCTGGTGTTTCCTGATAAACCCGTCCCTGACCAGTACCTCCAGGGCCTGCCTCACCGTGGGACGGGTCACCTTATATAGGTCGCACAGTGCATTCTCAGAAGGCAACATATCCCCCTCCTTGTAAACCCCATTCACTATCTGTTTGCGGAGATCTTCGTATAACTTTTTATAGAAGGGAAGCCGATTTCCGGTTGTATTCATGGTTCTGCACTTCTTAGTTTAACTGCCTTACTTGTTAATACAAGCAATTGCAAACTATAAAATAAAACTTTAATATCCGAAGAAAACGAGCAAAAATCTTGTTAATAATAAAAATATCTCTTTTCTTTGGTGTAACATGTATTTACAAGTTACGTTTATAAACTCATTCAAATAAACCTTACACTATGGCTGAAGTGGTCAGTATGCCCCGCCAGGGACAATCGGTTGAAACCTGTATTATCACCAAATGGCTGAAGAAGCCGGGGGAATACGTGGAGAAGGGAGAGTTACTCTTCTCTTATGAAACTGACAAAGCAGCCTTCGACGAGGAGGCCCCGGCATCCGGAACGTTGCTGGCAATCTTTTTCGAAGAGGGCGATGAGGTACCGGTCCTCACCCATGTAGCCGCAATTGGAGATGAGGGGGAGGATATCTCCGGGATGCACCCGGAACAAGCCTCCCGGGAAGGGGCAGAACCAGTGCCCGAAGAAGCTGCAGGGGGGAATGAACCGGGTTCTCCCGGGGAGCAAAGTAATACCCGAAAGCAAACAGGCAGGCCACCGCAGCCGGATGTCTCTTCTCAACCGGGAGCAGGAACCGGTAAGTTGCGGGTATCGCCGAGAGCCAGGAAGATGGCAGAATCTGCAGGTATACCCCTGCACCTGGTCCGCGGCACGGGTCCGAACGGACGCATCATCGTCCGGGACATTGAACAATGGCAAGCGGAACACCCCGCCGACAGCAAAATAACAGCGCATCCTTCTGACAGCAATAAAACTTTAGAAACCTCTGGCAGCAGGCAGAAAGCAGCAACCGCTCCTCCCACCGGTGAATACGAAAAGGCGCCAATGAGTCGAATGCGCAGAATCATCGCCGACAACATGATGCGATCGCTCCGGGAATCGGCTCAGTTAACACACCACACCAGCGCCGATGCACGGGGTATCCTTACCCTGCGTAAGATGGTTAAAGCGGGAGAAAAGAAATCGCTTCCACCCGATACCAATCTCAATGACATGGTGTGTTACGCGGCGGTGCGTGCCCTGAGTACCACCCCTGAAATGAATGCCCACTTCATGGATGACCACATACGGAAGTTTCATACCGTACACCTGGGCATGGCCGTGGATACCGAGCGGGGGCTTATGGTACCCGTCCTGCGTCATGCCGAACGGTATTCGATGGGTGGACTGGGTCAGGCCCTGAAAGACCTGGCCAAAAGCTGCAAAGAGGGAACGATCGACCCTGACCTCCTGCTGCCGGAGGCAGGAACATTTACCGTGTCAAATTTGGGTGCATACGGGATCGAGATGTTTACCCCCGTGCTCAACCTGCCTCAATGCGGGATACTGGGAGTCAATACTATAACCTATCACCCGGCCGACCTGGGTGATGGTTCCATGGGGTTTGTTCCCCGGCTGGGCCTTTCGCTTACCTATGACCACCAGGCAATCGACGGAGCCCCGGCATCAGCCTTTTTGGCTAAGGTACGGGAAGAGCTGGAGAATATCTGACAGGAAGCGGTGGAAGAGATAATACAGGAAAATGACCGGAAAAACAGGGAGCAGGAAACGGGAAAAAGAAGCGGGAGCAGTAAGTGGTAAAAGGGCCTGGAAGAGGGACAGGGAGAAGCAGGAATGAGGAGTTCGTGGAAGAAGAAACCAGGAGAGGGTTCAGGAACAGGGATCCAGAGAAAGGACAACTGAAAAAGAAATCGAACAAGGATGCGACAGAGGGACCAGGAAGAGGGTTCAGGGTAAAGAACTGGAATATGGTCCCGGTAGAAGGATAAACTGAGAGAGACCGGATATTAAATAATGAATATAATATATATATTAATTGAAAAAAATTATATATCTAATTATATATACATTTAATTATTTAATGATTATATAACTATTTTAGCTAATTATATTAATATAACAATAATATATTATATTAATATAATATACATTTTATACCTTATTAATTCAGTAAGTACGCAGTTAAATACATTCAATTATGCCCAAATCACTCTTCATTGATCCCCGGCAGGTTCGTGCCAGAAACAGCATTGATTTCGGTTCCATACCGGTAAACCAATACACGAAAACCATGGAGGAAGAGACCTCCCGTTACAGCCGGGAGGAGCTAGTCAGGATCTACCGCGACA
Organism: uncultured Bacteroidaceae bacterium; assembly: GCA_964479445.1. Taxonomy (GTDB): domain Bacteria; phylum Bacteroidota; class Bacteroidia; order Bacteroidales; genus CAYZMH01. The sequence continues at coordinate 53,010 of CAYZMH010000008.1, forward strand.
TGGTCATTATCCGGGAGTTTGAGAGTATGCTCAATCTTATCAAGACAACCGGTGAGTATAATGGAATGAAGTACCACCATCCGGGTCCGGCTCACCTCTCTATCGGTCAGGAGGCCGCTGCCGT
>CAYZMH010000009.1:0-26648 GCA_964479445.1 uncultured Bacteroidaceae bacterium
AGATAAATGTTTAACTTAACAAACTGCTCCTTTGGTACAGGAAATGGGGAGTATTATAATTCTAAAAAGATGATTTTGACAAATTAGTTGAGCCTTCTGGATCACAATTATTGAATAAGAAGCAGCTAAGTAGTAAAATCATAATGATGAAGAGTAGTTGTAACTTACCTGGTAGTAAATGAAGAAGTTTGGATTAATCTTTTTCCTAATCGTGTGCTTAGGTTCATCTCTGAAAGCCCAGATTGAATGGGCTCCCTTGGGAGCAAGTTGGTATTATAATAAAAAGGAGGGCGGAGAGGCTTCACCACCGGCATACGGCTATTTGAAAATTGAGGCGGTGAAAGATACGGTGATTGAAGAACAACTTACTACAGTTTTGCATATGTCCAGACATATTAGTAGTGGGGAAGTGTATTCAATTGGTAACATATACACCTTTGAGATCGACAGTGTAATATATATCTGGAATTCTGGCAATACAAGCGTTCTGTATGATTTTACAAAAAAAAGAGGAGAGACGCATGAGATTACTGGATTAGGATTTAATGATTGTGGTGATAGCCCAATTGGTTCAGTGGTAGTTGATTCTTGCGGAAAAAGTTACATCTATGGCTTTGAATCCAGTTATTACTTTTGCTCGCCGACCGACACTTCAATTTGGGAGTACGGTAGGGAGATTAATTCAATATTTGGTAGTGTTGACTTTATGTTTGCTTATCCTGTATTCTGTAATGTAATGGATGTTGAGAAGTTTTCAGGAGTATTGAGGTGCTATACTGATGATAGGGTTGGAATGATTAATCTGGGAGAAATACCATGTGATACATTGATTCCTGCCGGAATTAATAACTCATACATTTTCTCTGATAAAATTAGGATTAATCCGAATCCTTGTGATAATTTCTTCATTATTTCTCAAGAACCTCCTTACTCACAGCTTAAACTCACCATTTATAGTTTGTTGGGTGATGTAATCTTTGAAACACATTTGAGAAAACCGGAAAGGCATATTGATGTGAGCCCCCTGCCTAATGGTATATATTTCCTACGAATAATATCTCAAAGTCATGAATGTGAATGTATTAAATTCATTAAACAATAGATTTGCCAAATGAAGATAGTAGTATTCATAAGTGTATTTCTTCTGACTATTAGTTTTAGTCTTTGTCAAAGCACCACGGATTGTCAACTGGGGAGTGCTGAGACTGATACAATAGAATTAACTTACTTGAAATCTGCTTATATTCCATCGCAGAGCACTCCCATTAAATATGTAAAGGTGAATTTCCATTATATGCTTAGAATTGATGGTTCAGGAAATTTCACTGAAACCGATGATGGTGATGGGGATAATAGTTTCAATGGATATATGCATGCCATGAATATTGTTAAGGCAGCAAACACCAAATTGGCACAGAGTAATATCTATATTAGTTGTGAAATAGGTAATAATTTGGAAATATCTCTGACTTCTGGAAACACTATTACATTCGAGACGGGTTTTTTAATCCCTTTAGGGTCAGCTTTAGAAGCAGAGGTTAGGTCCCATCCTTGTGATTGATAATTGTTTGTCGGGTTTAACGTTTCTGGTAACTTTAGTTGCTTACTATAATAATACAGACAATGAAGAACTTAATCTGGCTATTGGCCTTTCTTCCGGTATTAACATATTCCCAGACCATTTTTACAGGTGATATGTTATGGAGTACCATGGAGGGACATGATGGAGGAGACTGTTGCAATGGGGATCCCTGTACAAGTTACTACACTAAGATAACCAGTGACAGCATCATCAATGGCATTCAATATAAAAGGGTGGTAAATTCTACCGATTCTCTCATGAATAGCTGGGAGACCGCTGGCTTTATCAGGGAAGAGGGTCAGAAAGTATTTTACAGGAAGAAAGATGCAGACACTGAAAGGTTGATGTATGATTTTGGTTGCTCTGTTGGAGATACCCTGGGTATTAACTTTGCTTGCGACCCCGATACAAAATTCAAAGTAGACTCAATAATCAATCATCCTGTGATGGGAGAAAGTAGAAAGCACTTTTACCTTTCTTACTTGAGTAATGACGGCAGTGCTTTTGGATTCGATTGTTGGATTGATGGGATTGGTAGTATTTTTGGAATTCTTAATGCGGGAAAAGGAGGCTGTATTATAGGTTTTTATGAGAATTTGCTCTGTTGCTTCAAAGATGGAAAGAAAATATATAGCGCTCCCGGATGTGATGATTGCTTTTATTACACTCCATATGTCAATTCTTCATATGAGCATTCAGGCAAGAATCAATCACCGATACTTTATCCAAACCCCGCATCTGACTACATTTATATCCAAACTGAATCTGAAGGTAATGGCAGCGATATGGAGGTATTATCGCTTGACGGAAGCATCCTTATTTCGAAGAGAATACATGCAAATCAGGAAAAACTGGATATAAATACCCTCCATAGTGGTATTTACATCGTCAGGTTAAAGGATCCAAAAGGAACTGTCTATTCAAAGTTTATTAAGCTATAAATGTGTAGTGCACCATCGAAAGCAACGGTTTACAACATGGTGTAGGAGATTGGAAGTATTTCTGCCTGAGGCAGATGGTTTCCCGGGGATGGGGCCGAAACCACCTCGAATTTAGCATGGGCACCTGAACGCTTCAAAGAGGGTTCAAACTTCATAGAAGAATCCCGGCCTAAAATGAATATAAATAGGCACGGGGGCGTTTTACAACAACCGCCACCGGAAAGATTTTTTATACATTGCCCGGCGCAATTACCATGTCAGACGAAAAAGCACATAACGGCACGCTGGACCGGCGTTGTTTCATCCGATGGTCGGCCTTCGCGGGCACTTCACTGCTGGCCTCCGGTGGTTTGCTGGGGTGCCTGGGGAAAAGGGAACAGAAGGAGGTATTGTCGGCCGCAGAAGAGGGCAACGCCAGGGTGGTACGCGTGGGTTGTCCGGCCCACAACTGCGGCGGCCGGTGCCTGTTGCACGTGCATGTGAAGGATAACGTGATCACCCGCATCGAGACCGACCAGCGGCCCGACAGCGTGGCGGATCCGCAGCTGCGGGCATGCATCCGGGGCAGGGCGTACAGGGGGCGGCAGAACCGGAACGACCGGCTGCTGTACCCCATGGAACGCACCGGCAAGCGGGGCGAGGGGAAGTTCCGGCGGATCCCCTGGGAGAAGGCGCTGGACCGGATGGCCTCGGAGATCAGCCGGGTGAGGGAGCAGTACGGGAACCAGGCGCTGTTCGTGCCATACGGAACGGGGAGTTACAACCAGACCAACGGGAGACAGACGGCGGTGCGGCTGATGAACCTGCTGGGCGGATCGCTGGGATATTATAACAGCTACAGCTGGGCGTGCATCAGCAAGGCGACGCCCTATGTATTCGGAACGAACATCACCGGGAACCAGCGGCAGGACTGGCTCCACTCAAAGTATATCATCATGTGGAGCTGGAACCCGGCCGAAATGGGGACGGAACCAACAGCGACTATTTCATCAAAAAGGCACGCGAGAACGGGGCCCGCGTGATCTGCATCGATCCGCGCATGACCATGAGCACCGTGGCCCTGGCCGACGAGTGGATCCCCATCCGGCCCGGAACCGACACCGCCCTGATGAGCGCCATGGCGCATACGATCATCACCCGTGATCTGCATGACCGGGATTTCATTGCCAGCCACTGCGTGGGATTCGATCAGACCCAGATGCCCGAAGGGTGTGAGAACGAGGAGAGCTACCGGGACTATATCCTGGGAACACGCGACGGCACACCGAAAACTCCTGCATGGGCCGAACCGGTCACCGGGATCCCCGCGAAGACCATCGAACGGATCGCCATTGAATATGCCACCACCAAACCGGCCATGCTCTACCAGGGATACGGCATGCAACGCCGTGCCTACGGGGAACAACCGGTGCTGGGGGGCTGCGTCCTTTCGGCCATCACCGGCAACGTGGGGATCCCCGGCGGGTGGGCCAGCGGCATCGCCCTCCAGGCCGATGACGGCGGTCCGTTCTGGAATGTCTTCCCCACAGGACGAAACCCGGTGAAGGCGCGGATCCCCACCTTCCTTTGGACCGAGGCGGTATTGCGCGGAACGGAAATGACCGAAAAAGAGGGGCTGCGCGGTACAGAACGGCTGGAAAGCAACATCAAACTGATCTGGTCGGTGGCCTCCAACATCCTGGTCAACCAGCATGGCAATACCAACCGGACGGCACAGATCGTGGGAGATCCCTCGAAGGTGGAGTTCATCGCGGTGCAGGACCAGTTCATGACGGCCTCGGCACGGTATGCCGACCTGCTGCTGCCGGTGGCGACGCAGTTTGAGACGTACGGACTGGAGGACGGGTGGAAGTACGGCGACGAGGTGATTCTGATGCCCCGGGTGCTGGATCCGCCCGGAGAGGTGAAAAGTGATTACCGCATCGCTGCCGAACTGGCCGAACGGTTCGGAGTGGCCGGTGCCTATACCGAAGGAAGGGATGAGAAAGGGTGGATCCGCTGGATCGTAAAACAGTACCAGGAGAGCCGGTTCCCGGATCTGCCTGACCTGGAAGCGTGGGAAGAGGAGAACACCGGGGTCTATTCCACCCCGGTACACCAACCGAAGGTGGCCTTTGACGATTTCCGGAAAGATCCCGGAAAACACCCCCTGAACACGCCCAGCGGGAAGATCGAGATCTTTTCCAAAACCCTGTTCGAGATGAACCAACCCGATGTGATCCCGCCTGTCCCCAAGTACATCCGCGAATGGGAGAGTCCGTTCGGCGAGGAGGCCCGGCGTTTCCCACTGCAGGCCCTGGGTCATCACTACATGGGAAGGGTGCACTCCACCCATGCCAACAACGAATGGACCCGCGAAGCGTTCCCGCAACGCTGTTTCATCAACCCGGTGGACGCCGGCGAGCGGGGCGTGAAAAGCGGGGATGAGGTGAAAATCTATAACAACCGGGGCTCCATGATCATTCCCTGCCGCGTAACGCGCAAGATCCGGCCCGGGGTGGTGGACATCCCCCAGGGAGCCTGGTGGAAACCCGGTAAAGACGGGGTGGACCGGGGAGGGAATATCAACGTGCTGACCTCCGAGCGGTGGACGCCGCTGGCCTTTGGCAATGCCCAGCATACGATCATGGTACAGGTTGAAAAAGCATAAATGCACGCACTATGAGTGGCAGACTGGCCTTCTATTTCGATTCCAACACCTGTTCGGGTTGCAAGACCTGCCAGGTGGCCTGCAAGGATAAAAACGACCTTCCCATAGGGGTGCTCTGGCGGCGCGTATATGAACTGGAGGGAGGTGACTGGAAAAAGGAGGGCGAGACCTGGATCCCCGAAGTGTTCTCCTATCACCTCTCCATGGCGTGCAACCACTGCGAAGATCCTGTTTGTCTGCGTGCCTGCCCCACCGGGGCGATTACCAAAAATGAACGGGGCATCGTATCGATCGATCCCGGTACATGCATGGGCTGCCATTACTGCGAATGGGTATGCCCTTACGGCGCCCCCCAGTTCAATGGAGCCACCGGGCGGATGACCAAGTGCGATTTTTGCCTGGACTACCTGGATGAGGGCAAAGATCCGGCCTGTGTGGCCTCCTGTCCCATGCGGGCCCTTGACTTCGGAGAGGTGGAGGAGTTGAAGGCGAGGCACCCCGACCATGAAAATATCATGCCCCTGCCCGATCCTAAAATTTGTCTGCCGGCCCTGGTGGTGAATCCACACCATGACCACGGGAAGGCAGACCAGAGCAGGGCGGAGGTCAGTAACTGGGAAGAGGTGAAGAATACCCGGGAGCAACCGTAAGCAGGCGGGGGAGGCGGCAGGATGAATAACAAACGCACCGTTTAAAAAGATAGTATGACAAAGGATATTGGATCATTGATCGGGTTTACCCTCATCGTCCAGATGGGTGCCGGGGCTTTGCTGTTGCATGTCCTGGCAGGCTACCTGGCCACCTTCCAGCCGGCTCCCTCATGGGAAAACCGGTGGAACATAACGATCCTGGGGTTGCTGGTAACCGGACTGGTAATCTCATTTTTTCACCTCAGCTATCCCCAGCACGCTGTTTTTGCGCTCCGCAACCTGGGTCAGTCCTGGCTGAGCCGGGAGATCCTCTCCCTGGCACTGCTGATCGGCGTGACGGGGGTCCTGACCGGACTGAAGTTCCTGGGACTCGGGCAACCCCGGCTTTTGTCCATTGCAGGGGGTCTGGCTGCCCTGCTGGCACTGTTACTGGTACTCTCCATGACCATGATCTACAAGGTGGAGACCATCCCCAACTGGAACCGGGGCTATACGGCAATCTCCTTCTTTGGCAGCATGCTGGTCCTGGGTGGTATTTTACTCTACAGCTACCTCCGGTTCGGAGTTGCCGGATGGGAAGGGAAAGACCTTATGGGCTTTATCCTGCAACTGGTGATCCTGACCTCCCTGCTGATGGAACTCCTCGCGGTTATTTTGTGGGCCCCGCCGGCCCGGTATCCCGTGCTCCAGGTCCTTAGGATCACCTGCCTTGCTCTTGCCTTTACCGCATGGCTGGTGCTCTTTCGATTCCCCAAAATACTGCCCTGGCATGGATACATCGCACTCTGGGTCCTTGCAACCGGACTCACCCTGTTCCAGGAGATTGCCGGCCGCTACCTGTTCTATACCGGGTATGAGCGCGTAGGAGTCTGATTAAACAAATCGCATTCATCCGCGAGCCCTTCCAGACAACTGATAAAAAAAATCACAGGGCCCTAACAAATTGATCGCGTGATTGTCATATGTGAATAAACCGGTTCGTGACTCCCCGGAGTCTCAATCACTAAACCTGAAAATCATGGACAGAAGATCGCTCATCAAAAACATCGCCCTTGGAACAGGGACCCTGTTCCTGGTCCCCTCGGCATTGGTTTCCTGTGAAGATGAAGAGCCCAATACCGATCCGCAAAACAACGATCTGACCATCGACCTGAACGATCCGCAATACAGTGCTCTTACCAGTACAGGCGGATCCGTTATTGTACAGGGCATTATTGTTGTCAATACCGGCGCCGAATATGTTGCACTTTCCAGTATCTGCACCCACCAGGGTTGCCAGGTAACTTACGACTCCTCGGCCAATAATTTACCTTGCCCGTGTCATGGTTCGCTCTTCAGCATCTCGGGAAATGTCCTGAATGGTCCGGCTTCCCAATCGCTGAGAACCTATCCCCTTTCGGTGGAAAATGACGTGATCACCATCGACCTGGGGTAATCCCATTCTCGTGGAAAACGAGATCATCATCTGCAGCACTGGCTAATCCCCGAACCGCGGATTGACAATGTTATTGTAAATGGAGCCAAAGGTATAGGTAAACCCGAATCCCCCATCGATGCTGTAGGCGGTCTCCAGTTCCTGCAGCTCAAGAAGGATCTCGGCTTCATCCAGGTTCCCCTTTGCCAGGGCGATCTGGTCATTGATTTTGGCAGCATGACCGTACATCATGAAGGAGAGTCCCTTGAAGATCCGTATCCTGACCTGACCGTACATTTGTAACCGGTATTTTGAAAAATCGTGCAGGTAGCTGGACGCTTCAGCCGACACGTTGATCTCTCCCCATTTCTGCTTCACCTGGTAGGCTACATTGAAGTTCTGGGCAAAAAGATTTTCATTGATTTTACCGAAAATGGTGGTGTCAATATACTGGTTATGCCGGTAGCCTATCCCATAGAGAAATCGCAACTGCCTCCGGGTCGATTCTTCGTAAGGAAACAGATTATATTCAATTGCCGGCAAGACGCCGACCGTGAATTTCATGTTCCGGTAGGATGAAGTATACATCTCCATCATGGCACCGGCCGACCAGTGATCCGAGATACTTCCCACGAAAAGGCTTTCCATTCCCCAGAATTTCCGGTCGCGTGTGTAGGTGGTATCTTCATAGATATACCGGGTTCGTTCATAGCTCTGATCGGCATCAAGTTCAAGCTTCCACCCCGGGGTGATACGGCTGATATTGGCCGAGCTTTCCCACTCGATGGAGGAGAGGGATTCTTCAATTTCAAAATCTGGATCCACCTCCAGCTCAAAAACCCAGTAGTTCCATCGATCGGTCACCTCTTCCATGGCCTCTGTTCCGCCATGACCAATCTCCACTTCCCTGAAATAGGGAGTTCGCGCCACGTATTTCATCAGTCCCATGCTGATGATCTTCGTGATACCATCCCGGGTCTGATCATAAGTTTCATCCGGCATGCTGTGGTATACCAGGGTATCGTTCATTCCCTCGTATGCTCGCTGACCCACAAACGTAAATGTATACTCCCTGCCTCCGCTGCCGGTGGATTGACTGGTTTCCAGGACATACACATCGGCCTCCTTCACATCCCGTACATAGTTTACATAGGGGATCTCGCGGCGGATATGGTTCATGTCACAATCCTCACAATCCATGAAAAGGTGCACTGCACTGGTCCGGTCAGAATTTTTTTCCCGGGATTGCTGACCATAAACCGGAACTTCAAAACTCCCTGAGAGAAGAATCAGTGCGAGTATGATCAGATATGTTCTATTCATCGCTATCAATTTTAAAATGAAAAATATCCGTTTACTATTCCTCCAAAAGCGGATCGGATATCCTGCAAAGATAGCCATATCCGTCGGAATGAAAACCGGTCCCGGTCCGATGACCAATTCATTGGCCTCCCCCAAGGGAAAAATATATCCACTAGATTCCAGTGCCATTTTCCAGGGAACTGAAGACCATCTGCCTGGTATACGTGATAAAAGTTACATTATATAATTGCGTTATGATGCAACTTTGCATCATATTCCTCACCCATAAGTAGTGTGAGAGGCATAATGATTAAAAACATCATGAGGAAACCATAGCGGTTTCATGTGATCTCAAAATATTAATTACCTAATTTATATCGAATTAAAAAGATTAACGAATGAAAAAGAATATAGGAAACGCAGACCGGTGGATCCGGATTATCCTGGGAGCAGCCATCATTATTGCAGGCATCGTTTTTAAGAGCTGGTGGGGATTGGTGGGGATCATTCCCATTGGCACTGCGGTAATCAATTTTTGCCCGTTGTATGCCCCGTTCCGTCTCTCTACCCGGAGAAGCAAATAGGCAGTGTCAGGTCAGTGTACATTGTAACCAGACGTCTGGATATCTGAATTTTACAGATGGATAGTACAAAACCGGTACGTGCGGCCGGGACCTAATTTCGTAATAAGGGAATATAAAAGGGCTGGTCACAAACCGGTCCGTCCTGTCGCGACCCTGTTTGGTGATAACGGATTATAAAAGGCTGTTCAGAATCCCATTTTACTGGTAATTAAAGGTAGTTGGCGGATCCTGGATCAAAACAGGGCTGTTCAGAACCGGTTTTTTCCGGTACGCGGTATTAATTGGTATTCCCGGACTCCATAACAGGTCTGACCAGAACCGGGTACCGGAGAGTCCCCGAAGTCATTCAGATAAGTAACTACCTGTCTTTCAGCAGGCCCTGCTCCATCAGTTCGATGAGTATGTGGATGATCTTGATATGAACCTCCTGGATGCGATCGGAATACCCGCTCCACTGCACGCGGATCTCCACATCGGCCATACTCCCCAGGAGGCCGCCTGTCTTACCGGTAAGTGCCACCACCTTCATCCCTTTTTCCCGTGCCACCTCGGCTGCCCTGATCACGTTGGTGGAGTTGCCCGATGTGCTGATGGCCAGCAGAACATCCCTTTCATTGCCCACCCCTTCGACGTACCGGGAATAGACCTGTTCAAACCCGTAATCATTGGCCGTACAGGTTATATGTGAAGGATCGGAGATACTGATAGCCGGGATCGGTCTGCGATCCTCCCTGAAACGGCCCGTCAGTTCTTCGGCAAAATGCATAGCATCGCACATGGATCCCCCGTTTCCGCAGGAGAGGATTTTACCACCCGCCTGTACAGACAGGATCATCAGCGTAGCAGCTGAATCGATCGCACGAATGTTTTCTCCCTCCCGGAGAAACCGGTCCAGGACCCTTTTTGATTCCTGTAAACGCTCGGTGATGTGTTCGGTCATGATGCGATGAACCTTTCAATGGAACCCATTGCGTTACTACCTGTAACAGTTTTAATAATCAATTCGGGTTGCAATTTACGGATTTCCCGGTACAATCGGGCATATTCAGATCAGGATCGGGCTCTGCAGCCGGCAGCACCCGGCCAGAATCATAAAAATCACGCCATACTCTTTGGAACCCGGGGTATTTCGCTCTCACAAAAATTATAGATACCTTTGCAGATATAAATCGTGTAGTGATGGGAATACCAAGATTTTTCAAAGTCACAACCCCCAAGCGGTTTCAATACAACCCCTTGTACTGGGATCCTGAACAGGAGGAGCGGGAAGAGCGCGTCAAGCGCATCAAGCACGAGCTGGGTATCGATGTTCCACGAAATGCGAACCGCACGACCATTACACGGGGATCGTTCCGGCAAACCAATCAGAAAATAAAATCCAAAGCCAGCCGGGACTCCAACCGCCGGTTGTTGATCATTGCTGTGGTCCTGTTATTCCTGGCCTATCTTATCTTTTATCGCTAAATGTCAGATATAATCCGTTTACTTCCCGATGCTGTAGCCAATCAGATTGCCGCAGGTGAGGTGATTCAACGACCTGCTTCCGTAGTCAAGGAGTTGATGGAAAACTCCATCGATGCCGGGGCCTCCTCCATTAATGTACGACTCAAAGATGCCGGTAAAACATACATCCAGGTGGTGGATGACGGGCACGGTATGACCGAGAACGATGCCCGGCTCTGTTTCGAACGCCACGCCACTTCCAAGATCAGCGAAGCTAACGATCTTTTTGCAATACGAACCATGGGATTCCGGGGAGAAGCCCTCGCCTCCATAGCCGCTATCTCTGAAGTAACCCTTAAAACCCGCTCCGCCAAAGAGGAGGTGGGAACCCAGCTGCGCGTAAGCGGATCCAGGGTCCTTTCCCAGGAGCCTGAAAGCTGTCCGGTTGGCACCAACCTGGTGATACGGAACCTCTTTTTCAATGTCCCTGCCCGGCGCAAATTTTTGAAGAGTGAACAGACCGAGCTGCGGCACGTGATCCACGAATTCAACCACGTGGCCATGGCCTATCCCGAAATTGAGTTTCAACTGATTCATAACAACACCCAGGTGTTCCATCTCCCCGCTGCCAATCTCAAGCAGCGGATCTCCGGAATATTTGGCAAGAACAGTCATCAGAACCTGATTCCGCTGGAAAGCGAAACCACCATCGTTACCATCCGCGGGTTTATCGGCAAGGCGGAACATGCCAAAAAGACATACGGCGAACAATACCTTTTTGTCAATAACCGCTTTATGAAACACCCCTACTTTCATAAAGCGATCATGCAGGCCTACGAACACATCCTGCCGGCCGACTATTACCCCTCCTACTTCCTGTTTTTCGAGGTAAAGCCCGACCATATTGATATCAATATTCATCCCACCAAGACCGAGATCAAGTTCGAGGACGAACGTTCCATCTGGCAGATCCTCTCTGCAGCGGTCAAGGAAGCCATCGGCAAACACAACCTCTCGCCCAGCCTGGACTTTGACAACGAGGGAGTCATAGATATCCCGGTGCTTGGCAGGAACCAGGAGGTGCGGCCTCCCGGGGAAACCATCAATCCGCGGTACAATCCCTTCGAACAGGATGAACAACAAAGCACCTTCCAGGGCTGGAAGAACAAGCCGGTGGATCCAAACTGGCAACAACTTTATCAACCGAACCGGAACGAGGACCTTACGCCCGGACTGGGATTCGACGAGAAATCGGACGCGCAGGAGCAGAACGGGCAGAAATACATGCAATTAAAGAACAAATATGTACTGGCACCTGTTAAATCAGGACTGATGGTCATCGACCAGCGGAGAGCCCACGAGCGGATCCTGTACGAAAAGAACATGGAGTCGATCAGGCAGAACGCTTCCGTTTCTCAGCATACGCTATTCCCGGAGACCATCGAACTGAACGCGGCCGATTATGAGCTATGCAAAGAGTTGATGGACGACATTACCCTGCTGGGATTCGATATCCGCGATTTCGGGAATAACAGTGTGGTGGTCAACAGCATCCCGGCCGGGACACAGATTCAAAACTGCCGGATGATCCTCGAGGAGCTGCTGGAGCAATACAAAAACATGAAGTCACAGCTCAGCATCGACCAGTATGAGAGGTTGGCACGTTCGGCCGCAACGGCAGCCGCCATTCCTTATGGCAGACAACTTGACCAGAAGGAGATGCGTGAACTGGTGGATCAGCTATTTGGCTGTTCCGATCCAAATCACACACCGTCAGGGAGAAAGATATTGAACATTATCAACCTGGAAGAGATCGAGAAATATCTTGCATGATTTTTGTCGGATAACCTTCCAAATTTTGGAAATACCATGAGCAGATTTTATTTCGGGAGAACCAGCAATACACCCCCTGTAGTTAAAAACCTGATTATCATAAACGTGGTGATGCTGGTCGGGCTTTACGCCTTTCAGTTCCTTTTCAGGACCAACCTGAATGGCATCCTGGGGATGTTCTACATCCAGTCACCGCTGTTTCAGCCATGGCAAATTGTCACCCATATGTTCATGCATGGCGGACTCTTCCACCTCTTTTTCAACATGTGGGCGCTCTGGATCTTCGGCAAGACCCTGGAGAGTGTCTGGGGCAGCAAGCGGTTCCTGACCTATTTTTTGATAACCGGACTGGGTGCGGCATTCCTGCATCAACTGGTGATGTATATCGACCTGGGCTCCCAGGTCGCCGCCGTCAAGCAGGCATACAACGTACCCTCCATCACCGAAGGCGTGCTGAGAAAGATCCTGGAACCGGGCAACCAGTTCTACGAAGTGGGGAATGCCCTCCGGATTCCCACCGTGGGTGCTTCGGGAGCTGTGTTCGGTATCCTGCTTGCTTTCGGAATGCTCTTCCCTAACACCCCGCTGATTCTGATCCCGTTCCCATTCCCCATCAAAGCCAAGTGGATGGTGATCGGTTACGGCATCCTGGAGCTCTACCTGGGCGTTTCCCAGCCCGGCAGCAACATTGCCCATTTTGCACACCTGGGCGGGATGATCTTCGGTTTCATCCTCATTAAATACTGGAACAAATACACCCGGGATTTCTATTAACGCAGTATGGCGATCATTGACGAAATAAAAAACTCGTTCCGGAAGGGCACCGTCCTGAACAAGCTGATTTACGCCAACGTAGGTATCTTTCTGCTGGTGCAGCTTGTACACATCGGGATCGTGCTTTCCAATGCACCGGAAGCCTATGACAGTTTCCTGAGGCTCCTGGCCGTTCCTTCCGGTCTGGAAACCCTGAAAGTCAGATTCTGGACCCTGTTCACCTACATGTTTTTCCACAAGGATTTCTTCCACATCCTCTTTAACATGCTCCTGTTTTTCTGGTTCGGAAGGTTTTTCATGGAGGAACTGGGGGAGAAGAAATTGCTGGGGATTTACCTGCTGGGCGGACTCGCCGGTGCTGTCCTCTACATTGTAGCCTACAACCTTTTCCCTTTCTTCGATCCGGTGGTGGAACAATCGGTGGCCCTGGGAGCCTCCGCTTCGGTGATTGCCGTGGTCATGGCGGTATCGGTCTATGTACCGGAACGCCGCATGCACCTGGTATTCATTGGTCCGGTCAAGATCATCTACGTGGCCCTCTTCTTTTTCATCATCTCCTCGGTCGTGGATTTCACGGTCAACACCGGCGGCAAGATCGCCCACATGGGCGGAGCCCTGGTGGGGGTGCTCTTTGCCCTTAACTACAAGCAGGGGAAAGATATCACCCGGGGATTTGACAGGCTGATGGACCGCATGGTATCCTGGTTCAAACCCGGCAGGAGCAAAATGAAGGTGACCCACCGCCGGCCCATGACCGACCTGGAGTACAATAAGCGGAAGGTTGAAGAGCAGAAAGAGATCGACCGCATCCTGGATAAGATCTCCAAGGCCGGGTACGACAGTCTTACCAAAAGCGAAAAGGAGATGTTATTCAAAATGAAAAAGAAATAGGTCCTTTTTCAGGCAGGTTTTGTACATTTGATTAAGAAGGAGGAAACGGTGAAAAAACTTGCAGGTAAAATTTTATGGATCGTCAACATCGTGTTGGCCGTTTTTCTCCTCTTCTCCTACACTGCCGCTTTCATCAATCCCAAAACGTTCGTATGGCCGGCTTTTTTCGGACTTGCCTATCCTTACCTGCTGCTGTTCAACCTGGTATTCTTTTTCTACTGGCTTGTCCAGCTCAGGAAAAAAGCATTTCTCTCCCTGGTGGTGATCCTTTTGGGCTGGAACTACCTGGTGAGTTTTGTTCCGCTTACGCTGAACCGGGATGCCGGATATCCTGAACCAGACCATCCCCCGTTCAAGGTCATGTCTTATAACGTACGCGGCTTTGATCTCTACAAGTGGTCGGAGGAGGGTCAGGCCCGCGAATCCATATTGAAGCTGGTCGGTGAAGAGAACCCGGCCATTATCTGTTTCCAGGAGTTCTACACCTCCGAAAAGCAGGGTGAGCGGGAGAAGGACATGAAGCGGCACCTTAAGTTTTACCCATACCAGGAGATCTATTACAACCTGAAAAGCACCGATAACAGCGGTTTCGGAGTGGCCACCTTCAGCAAGTATCCCATCGTGAAGAGGAGCCGCATACCCTTCGCCCAGACATTAAACCAGGCGGTGTATACCGACATCAAGGTACTCCGCGACACCATCCGGGTAATCAACGTGCACCTGCAATCAATTCAGTTTGGCAAAAGAAACTACGACTTTCTGGATACCCTCAAGTTCAAGTACTCGAGTCAGCAGGTGCAGGAAATGCGCGAGATCGGGATCCGCTTGCGGGATGCTTTCGTACAACGGTCGGAGCAGGCCCTCGTACTCTCCCACTACATCCGGGAGTCGCCGCACCCGGTGATTGTCATGGGCGACTTCAACGACACCCCTATCTCCTATGCATACCGGCGGGTCCGCAAGCACCTGGAAGATTCCTTCACCCGGGCCGGAAGCGGGTTTGGAAACACGTACGCGGGAGAGTTGCCCTCATTCAGGATCGACTACATCCTTCACAGCGACGAGCTGGAAACCACCGCGTTCAACCGGATCAAAACAAAATATTCAGACCACTACCCGATCACTGCCACGCTTTATGCAAGGGATCTTACCCCGGGAAGCGATCAATAACCATACCGGTCCATTCCAGGTATCGCACATTTCCGGGGTGTATAGTTCCTTTTCCCGGTCGTTTACACAGAACGAGCCTGAGACGAATGCCACAAATTAATGGTCAAGAAGGAGGGCGAGCCTGGGAAAATTGGGCTGGTAGGCGGTGTCCAGAATGGAACGAGCCAGGTCGAAAACGGGACCCCGGTGCCCGTCAATGATCGCTGAATCGGAGGTGGCGATAAGATCGGTGGTGAAGTCTGACAGGCGGGTGTCGGCTGTCGGAACCGTAACCGCATCTCCCGAAATGTTATTCTCCATCATTTGCTTGCTGATATCTGCCGCCAACCTGCCGCTGTGGGAGACAGGCTCATCCAGGAAAACCTCGAAAGCCAGTTGATCGAACCGGGTGGCGTACTCGATCAATAGCTCAACTGCGGTGTTAAACACGGGTTTGTTGGAGATTCGCCCGCGCAGCTCACCGGCATCCCTCAGAAACCCGTCGTCGCATATAAATAACTGGCGCCCGCTCAGGTAGTTGTAGATGGTAAAGAGCACATTGTAGCCGTCCACATAAAGCGACATATCCGCTATTCCCGGCTCCCTTCGCTTTTCACTCCGCAGGGCGGAGCGTTCCCGGGCATCAATGCCCCTGTAGAGGACCTGCCGCTGGATCCGGCTTAACCCGAACCGGTCACCAACCAGTTTCAATACCGGCTTTTCCGGGTAACCGCCCTCCAGGAGGTACCGGTAGTCGGCTGCAGCCTTCCTGAACTCCCCGGAAAAGGTGTAGGGATCCATTGTTTAATGAGTTAATAGTGAGTGAAAGAACCAGGATTAATTAAAACAAATTTACATATAACTGCGCCTACGGTATTGATTTTCATAATTTTTTTTGTATGTTTTTCAATAGTTGTTCATAACCTGACCCCACAGGTATTGAATTAGTTCGTACTTTTGAAAAATGATAGTACCCATAAAACCGTAGAAAAATGAAAAAACTTGTACTGTCCGCCATCGTAATAGCCCTGCTGGGCTCCTGCTCTTTGTTTGATAAACCAGGTATGACCCAGGAGGAGATTGACGCCCTGATCGCTGAGAAGCAGGAGCTGGAGAAGGAATTACAGGAAAACAAAGCGCAGTATGAGCAGGAACTCATGCAGATGAAGCAGCAGATGGAGGAGGCGAAAAAGCTGGCCGAAGAGGAGCAGCAACCTCACGCAAAAAAAGGCACCGGCAAATATTATGTAATTGTCGGAAGTTTTAAAACACCCGCCTATGCAGAGGATTACGCCGAGAAGATGCGCCTGATGGGCTCCGACGGGGATATCATTCAGGGTCCGTCCAATTTCAGGCTGGTTACCCACAGCAGCCACAACTCCCTGAGAGCTGCTGCCAATGCCATGGAACAGGCCAGGGTTAATATCGCCTCGGAAGCGTGGGTTTACCGCGACTGAACAGCTTTTTCAAAGCCCGGGATCTGCTGTTGGTCTTCATCTTCCGGAGGGTGCAGGAGCCCTTTGCCGGAACCGGTTAACGGGCGCTTGTAACGCTTATCCGGCAGAGCTCCCTGTCATGATGAACAGGGGCTGGAATTCAAAGCTCTTGAACTGGGGCCTGAGCCGTTCCACATTATAGTGCTTCTTCACATCCACGTACTTGTGAGAGCTGGTCACCACATCAATAGGGGCATTGTCGTACCGACCGTTCCGCAATACCACCAGCCGTCCATGGATCCCCTTCAGGATCAAATCGAGCGCCAGGTTTCCGTAAGCCATGGGGACAATGGAGTCAATGGCATCCGGATCACCGCCGCGAACCAGGTACCCCAGCTGCTGGTTGATCACATTGATGGTTTTTCCATTATTGAATTGCCCCGAAAGTTCCTTGATCTTGTCCGATACCAGGGTTCCGATTCCGCCCAGTTTCATATGGCCATAGGCATCTTTCTCTTTGCTCTTGACCATCATGTCTTTCTGACCCTTGAAGGTTGCTCCTTCGGAGACCAGCACAACCGAATACCGGCTTGGATTGCTTTCACGGTCGTTCACCAGCAACTCGGTTAAATGCTCAATATCGAACTTGTATTCCGGAATCACACACCGGTTGGCTGCTCCTGCCATAGTGGGGAGCATAGCGGTATACCCCGAATAGCGACCAAAGACCTCCAGCACCAGGATTCGTTCGTGGGACCCTGCTGAAGTACGCAGTGTATTGGTCATATTTATGGTGCGTGTGACGCAGGTACTGAACCCGATACAGTAATCGGTTCCCGCCACGTCATTGTCCATCGTTTTGGGTATGGCAATTACCTTGAATCCCTCCTTGTAAAGGCGGACGCCATAGCTCAGGGTGTCATCCCCGCCAATGGGGATCAGGTAATCGATCCCGATGAACTCCAGGTTCTTCAGGACCTCGGGGGTGAGATCATTGGTTTCATTGGTGTACTTCTCCCGCAGATGCACGGGAATCTCTGATTTTTTCACCTTACTCGGGTTCACCCGGGAGGTGTGCAGAAATGTCCCACCGGTGCGCCCGGCCTTATTGACGATCTGTTCTGACAGTACAACATAGCAATCGGTGTTATCGGCCTGCTTGTCCCGCTGCACCTCCATAATGCCGGCCCAGCCACGGCGTAACCCGATTACCTGGTAGCCCTCACGCAATGCCCGGATGGTAACCGCACGAATAGCAGGATTCAGTCCGGGAACATCACCACCGCCAGTTAAAATGCCGATGGTTCCTTTTTTCTTGATCGTTGCCATACACTTTTTTCTTTAAAAATAGCATGAAAAAAGTGGATTGTCAATAAAAGTTCGGATTCAGATTACGGCTCCCAATTCAGGATCTTGAAAAAATCATACTCTTCGGGATCTTTTACGTATTTCCTGGCCGAGCGGTAATCCTCTTTGGTGATGTAATGCAGGTTGTTACGAAAGATCATTTGTACCCGTTCCGAATCCACCTCTACCAGGCGCGGTTTCACTTTCCCTTTCTCATCTTCCACATCTTTCAGGAAGAGCGGTGTCACTTCGGTCTTACGATCCACCATGGTCATGCAGCCCGTGATATCCTGCTTGAAAAGCTTGTATACCCCTAACCCCAGGCGTGTTGCATAAGCGAGGTCATAGGCCACCGGACGGCAGCAACGGAGCTCATAGCCCATTTCATTGGGTCTACTCTTTACTTTGATGCGCAAACTTTTAAGCTGTTGCTGTGTAAGCATGTTGAAGATGTGCGATTTACTTACATTTCCCAGTTCGGGATGTCCGTGCTCATCGTAGGTGAAATTTACACCGGTTTCAATGATCTCTTCATCGCTCATAAAGTGAAACACCCCTTCACTGATGATCGCCACTCCATAATCAATTCCCTGAATGCGACGCTTTACCATGGATGAGATCACCAGTTTGGTGATCTTATCAAAGGTGATCTTGGTCTTATTAAACATCTCCGGGATGATGATCATGGGATAGTGCGTGGCCGTTCCGATCCCAAGGGCCAGGTGTCCTGCTTCACGACCCATGGCTGATACGACAAACCAGTTACCGCTGGTGCGTGCATCCTCATAAATGGTGGAAGCCAGGCGTACCCCCTCTTCCTTGGCCGAATGGTATCCAAATGTGGGAGTCCCTTCGGGCAGGGGAAGATCGTTATCGATGGTTTTGGGAACATGAATGTTTTTTACATTCAGTTTCTCCCTGGATAAATATTTGGTCAATCGGTTGGCTGTCGATGCTGTATCATCTCCACCGATCGTCACGAGCAACTTCACGTTGTTCTTTTTAAAAAACTCTGCTGTGAACTCTTCATCCTTGGGTTTATAGCGGCTCATCTTGAGTGCCGATCCGCCCCGGCTGTAGATCTGGTCGGCATAGTCGAAATCCAGGTATTCAAAGGAGGGCTCATCGGCAAATAAACTCTTGTATCCACCGTTAATCCCCAGTACATTATAGCCGTTTTTTGTAAAAATCTTCGTAACAGAACTGATTACTGTATTAATGCCCGGAGCCGGACCGCCCGCACAAAGAATAGCAACCGCATCTCTCATGTTATTCCTTTCTTTTATGATTTAACTTCAATTCGTGTCAATTTCCTTATTAAGGCGGCCAAATTAAGTAAAATCGAAAAAATTCCTTGTTAGAAATGTTCTAAATTAGAATGCTTTTTCGTATTTTTGCAAATGAGTTGCAAAAAATATGAATCCGGAAACCATACTTCGCAACAGGAGGCTCAGTAAAACCCGTAAACGGATCCACATCCTGAGGGTGATGATGAACAGCAGCGATCCGCTCTCGGGGAAGGAGATCGGTGACCGCATGGCGGAACCCTGTGACAAGTCTACAGTCTACCGCACCCTCAACACCCTTTATGACAATGGAATGGTGCAGCGAATTATCATCGATCACGAAGTCAGGTATGCGTTAAAGGAGCAACATCAACCCGATAGCAGTAACGAATCTGATCATGTCCATTTCAAATGTTCGGTTTGTGAAAAGGTATTTTGCATGAAGGACCTGGTCATAGAGGATTATCCGCTGCCAAAAGGTTTCACCAAAAAGGAGAATCAGTTTTTAATTATAGGTACCTGCAGTGCATGTCAGAACAAAAATCCATAAAAGAGTTTATCCTGGTACGCTGGGCGCGCCGGTTTTTCATATTCCTGCTGATCATCCCGGTTAAGATTTACCAGTGGATGATCTCACCCCTGCTGCCGAAGACCTGCCGGTATGTTCCTACCTGCTCGGAGTATGCCATTGAAGCGTTGCGGGTACACGGACCGGTCAGGGGGCTGATCATGGGAACCCGACGCATCCTCAGCTGCCACCCATGGGGCGGTCACGGTTACGACCCGGTACCTCCCCGGGGGACGCCTCTGTTTCAATTTAAAAAATACAGGAAAAAATGATACAACGAACCATTCTGTTTACCGCCTTTGCATTCCTGCTGGCATGTTCCGGAGGAAAACCCGATGCTGCAGATAAACCTTCAGTAACGGTAAGCATCCTTCCGCAAAAATACTTCGTGGAACAAATTGCCGGATCAACAGTCGATGTCAACGTAATGATCCCCCCCGGTGCCAGTCCGGCCACCTACGAACCCTCCCCCTCCCAGCTCGAAAAGCTGAGCCGTTCGGAACTCTATTTCAGGGTGGGACACATCGGGTTTGAATCGGCCTGGATGGATCGCATCCAAAAGGTAAACCCCGCGATGGATGTGGTGGACCTGTCAGAAGGCATCGACCTTATCGGGCATAATCACCATGGCGGATCCCATGACAGGCATCACCACAGGGGGATTAATCCGCACATCTGGCTGGCTCCTTCCACTGTGAAAACACTGTCAGGGACGATCACTGACCGCCTGGCGGAACGTTTCCCGGAAGAAGAAGGCCGGTTCCGTAAAAACATGCAAAGGTTTGAAAAAAAGCTGGACAGCCTGGACCGGTATATCAGGAGTGAGCTGCAGGACCTGGATAGCAGGAGCTTTTTCATTTACCACCCCTCTCTGGCTTACTACGCGAGGGATTACAACCTGGAACAGGTTCCCATGGAGCTGGAAGGCAAGAGTCCCTCTTCGGCATACCTGAAAAACCTGGCAGACCAGGGAAAGGAGAAGGGGATCGGAATTATTTTCCTACAAATGCAGTTTGACCAGCACAATGCAGAGGTGCTGGCCAGGGAGACCGGGGCCGAGATCGTTCAGATCAATCCGCTCGATCCCGCATGGTACGAACAGATGATAGCGATCACTGATAAAATAAAAATACACCTGCAATGAGTGACCTGTTGGTGAAAATGGATAATGTAACCGCCGGGTATGATGATACCGTTGTGTTGACTGATGCATCCCTGGAAATACATGCGCGTGATTTCATAGGGGTGATTGGTCCGAACGGCGGCGGAAAAACCACCCTGCTCCGGGTCATACTGGGGCTGCTGAAACCTGTTAAGGGGAAGGTAAAAAGAAGGATCGGCAAGGACGAGATCGGCTACCTGCCGCAGGTTAACCAGATCGATGAGCAGTTCCCCATTACGGTGTTTGACGTGGTGCTTTCGGGCATGACTTCCGGGATGCAGCTGCAGCGTCTGAAAACTTCCGGGGCGGCAAGGCATGTGGAAGAAGCCCTGGAAAAGGTCGGGATAACCGGACTTAAAAAACGACCCATCGGAGAACTTTCGGGGGGTGAGTTGCAGAGAACCATGCTGGCCCGGGCCATCATCTCCTCCCCTAAACTGCTCGTCCTCGATGAACCCAACACGTATGTGGACAACCGGTTTGAGCAGGAGTTGTATCATATTCTCTCCAGGCTCAATGAATCCATGGCAATCCTCCTGGTATCCCATGATGTAGGAACGATCACGCCGTTTATTAAGACCATCGCCTGTGTGAACCGTACACTGCACTACCACGCCTCCAACAAGATCAGCGAAGAGCAACTGAAAGTATACAACTGCCCGATCGAGATCGTAACCCATGGTCCGGTCCCCCACCGGGTCATTCCCCAACATAAATCTGACTGATATGGACCTCATGCATTTACTGGAATACGGATTTATCCGGAACGCACTCTGGGCCTCGCTGTTTATGGCCATCTCATGCGGGATAATCGGAACCTACATTGTCGCCCGAAGGATGGTGTTTATCAGCGGGGGAATCACCCATGCATCGTTTGGCGGTGTTGGGATCAGTTATTTCCTGGGATTCCCGCCCATGGCCGGAGCAGCAGTCTTTGCAATCATCGCGGCTCTGACTACCGAAAACCTGACCCGCAGGAAGAAGTTGCGCAACGACTCCATGATCGCCATCATGTGGTCGCTGGGAATGGCCATCGGGATCATCTTTGTCTATCTCACCCCGGGGTACACTCCCAACCTGATGAGCTTTCTGTTCGGCAGCATCATCACTGTCTCCCGGACTGACCTGCTGCTGATGCTGTTGCTGACCCTCTCCGTTCTGCTCTTTTTTATCCTCTTCTACCGGGTGATCCTCTATGTCTCCTTTGATGAACAATTTGCCCGGACCAGGGGAATTCCGGTAATGACTGTGAATTACCTGCTGATCATCCTGGTGGCACTTACCATTGTGCTGAGCATACGTATCGCGGGGATTATCCTGGTGCTATCGTTGCTGACCATTCCCCAAAACACGGCCAACCTGTTCACCAGCAAATTCAATCATATCCTGGCAGGATCGGTGATCATCGGGTTTGCTGGAGCCCTGCTGGGATTGGTGGCATCGTATGCCATGAATATTCCCTCAGGCGCAACCATCATATTCAGCCTGGTAGTCCTCTACCTGCTGGCCCGGTTAACCAGACCAATAATCCGGCGCCTCACGAGGCATCCTGGAGAATAATCGTTAAGTTCGCCCCTTTTTAAGCGACAAACAGGTACATTCATGTACCCATCGTTTACGATCGCTTACAAAATGGAGATGAAAATACCATGAGAGTACCCCGAATGAAAGGGTACAATTTGTATTTTTAGCACGCAGAATGAATTGAATATTCAACATTAATAAATTTTTTTCCGGTGAAACAACAAGAACTGATTGAACGAGCCTGGGACGATCGAAAACTACTCGAAACCAAGGAAGTACAGGACGCTATTTACGAGACGGTAGAACAACTGGATAACGGAACCCTCCGTGTGGCAGAAAAAACGGGTGGAGAATGGAAAGTGAACAATTGGGTGAAGAAAGCTGTGATTCTCTATTTTCCCATCCGGCACATGGAAACCATCGAGGTGCCCCCGTTCGAATTCCATGACAAGATCCCTCTTAAATCGGGGTACAAAGAGAAGGGAATCCGCGTGGTTCCTCATGCTGTTGCCCGCCATGGATCGTATATCTCAAGCGGTGTGATCCTGATGCCCTCCTATGTAAATATTGGTGCCTATGTGGAATCAGGCACCATGGTGGACACCTGGGCTACGGTCGGCTCCTGTTCCCAGATCGGCAAAAATGTGCACCTCAGCGGGGGAGTGGGGATCGGCGGCGTCCTGGAACCTGTCCAGGCTGCGCCGGTTATCATTGAGGATAACAGCTTTATCGGTTCCCGCTGCATCGTTGTGGAAGGGGTTCGCATCGAAGAAGAAGCGGTACTGGGAGCCAACGTGGTGATCACCCAGTCAACCCGCATTATCGATGTTTCCGGCAGTGAGCCGGTCGAACACCGTGGGATTGTGCCGGCACGCTCGGTAGTGATCCCGGGATCCTATACAAAATCCTTTCCGGCGGGTGACTACCAGGTCTCATGCGCCCTTATCGTAGGTAAAAGAAAACCATCCACGGATACCAAGACCTCGCTGAATGAGGCCCTCCGGGAGTATAATGTGGCCGTGTAATGATCATAGGGTACGATGCGAAACGGGCATTTCATAACCGCAGCGGCCTGGGAAACTACAGCCGCCATGTGATCACCCGTATGGCTGCCATGTACCCCGAACATCAATACCTTTTATACACTCCCCGGGGAAAGGTTCCTGAACAATTTACCCTTCCCGCCAATACCCGGATGATCGAACCCTCAGGCCCGGTTGATCGCCGGATGCGCAGTTTCTGGAGAACTCTTCGGCTGGCCGGCGACCTGGAGCGTGACAGGGTAGAGCTGTACCATGGGTTATCCAACGAGATACCGGTTGGAATCCACCGCAAAGGTATTCCTGCAGTAGTCACCATTCATGACCTGATCTTTATGCGACTGCCGCACCTATACAAGCCCATCGATCGCTACCTCTACCGGAAAAAGGTTTCCTATGCCGTGAAGCATGCGGGGCGGGTTGTTGCGGTGAGCAAACAGACCGGGCGGGATCTTGCAGAACTGACCGGTTGCCCGGAAGAGAAAATCCGGGTTATCTACCAGGGATGCCATGAACGCTTTTATGAGTCCGTTCCCCAATCTAAAAGAGAAGCAGTGAAGAAAACCTATGATCTACCCGGTTCATTTCTTCTCTATGTGGGCACGATCGAGGAGCGCAAGAACCTGTTAAAGATCGTCAGAGCAATAAATGAGGGGAATCTGGACATCCCCCTGGTAGTGGCAGGAAAGAAAACCGGGTACTACCACAAAGTGGAAACCTACATCCGTGACCATACCATGCACCAGGTGCATTTTCTGTCTCAGATACCCGATTCAGACCTTCCTGCCCTGTACCAGTCTGCCCGTGCCTTCATCTATCCCTCCTCCTACGAGGGATTTGGGATTCCGGTCCTGGAAGCGATTAACTCGGGACTACCGGTAATCACATCCAGCGGAGGCTGCCTGGAAGAGTCAGCCGGCGGGGGAGGAATTTTCATCGACCCGGAAGACCCCGGCGCGATGATCCATGCCATCAGGCAGGTCAACGAAGATGAGCCGCTGAGAAAAGAGCTTATCGCCGCGGGCAGGAAGCATGCCCTCAAATTCCGGGAAGAGGTCACGATGCCCCAACTGCATGCACTGTACAAAGAACTTTTACCATGAGAGATGAGATCAGAAAATGTGTGGGAATTCTCCGGGAAGGCGGAATCATTGTCTATCCCACCGATACCATTTGGGGCATCGGATGCGATGCTACCAACCGCGATGCGGTAAACCGGATATACACCATCAAGGAACGGGACCCTTCAAAAAGCATGCTGATCCTGGTGGATCAACCCGGCAGAATTACGGGATATGTCCTGGAGGTTCCCGGCATAGCGTGGGAACTCCTGGAGGTTAACCCGGAACCCATGACCCTGATATACCCCGGGGCAAAAAACCTGGCTGAAAACCTGCCTGCGGAGGACGGCTCCATAGGTATCCGGGTCACAGAAGATCCCTTTTGCTCCAACCTGGTTCGACAGCTGGGCAAACCCATCGTTTCCACCTCTGCAAATTTCTCCGGGGCACCCGCCCCTGCCCTCTTCGAAGAGATCGATGAAGAACTGCTGGAACGCACCGATTACGTAGCAGACTGGAGAAGGGAGGAACAAATCGCCCGGAAACCCAGTTCGGTGATCAGGGTGGGACCCGGCGGAAGAATCGAGGTGATAAGAAAATAAAAAAAAAGCTGCAGCTAATTGAACCGCAGCTTTTCGGAGTTCTACTCCTGCCCCTTGGGGCTCCTGATTGTATATAAGATTTCTTTGTTTCCTGGTATAAAGACGAAGCGTAAAACGATTTGTTACACCCTGGAACCAAAAAATTACACCCCGGTTAACAGGAATTATTACTTTTGTGCTATGCAAAACACCATCAACCAGTATAAACACGCAACACCCATTGATATCAGGTTCAGCGATTGTGATATCCTGGGCCATGTGAACAATGCCATCTACCAGCAATATTTTGATTTCGCCAGGATGCGCTATTTTCAGAAAGTCCTGGAAGAAGAGATCAACTGGCACGAAAATGCCGTGATGGTGGCAACCATTACCATCGATTACCTCAGCCCTATACCCCTGGACGACGATATCACCCTGTACACACGAATCGATGCACTGGGTAATAAAAGCATGGGGATGACCCAGTTGATATACAGTCAGAAAGACCGGAAACTGCGGGCCACCAACAAGGCGGTCCTTGTTTGCTATAACCGGAAACAAAACGCCACGGTATCCATCCCTGAATCGTGGAGACGCCGCTTCCTGGGCTACGATCGTAACATTACCGTGAAAGTCCCGTTCGGATCACCGGATACAAAAACAACGGTTGAAGAGAAAGAGACAGTCAGAAAAGATCCTTCCATCCGTCGGGCAACCTGAGATAGATCGTTCTCCTGGAAGCATCGATTTCATAAAGATAGTCAGCCAGGGCCGGCACCAGGTACTCCCGCTTCCCCGAGCCGATCACCAGCAACGGATTCCCTTCCTGGTCAATAAAATCTTTCACCTCTCCCCGGAAATCCTTTTCCGGATCTGCCACTGCAAAACCGATTAAGTCAGCGTAGGTTACATCGGGCGGATCCAACGCGGACGGATCCTTTTCGATCCATACACGGCAACCGGCATATCGCCTGGCCTCTTCAACGGAGTTGATGAATTCAAGCTTGACCGCCAGGCGGCCGGCTCTTCCTGCATCCCTGATTTCCTCTATAAAAAAAGGAATCCGCTGCCCATCTACCTCGATGAACAACGGATTTCCCTCTGTTATTTGATCCCGGAGCGTATCTTCAGCCTCCAGTTGAAGTTCCCCTTCTATTCCGTGTGGTTTGGCGAGGGTCCCGATGCAGATGCCGGATTCACCCAACATACCTTACTCTTTACCCGGGGGTTACTTGTCAGAATCGCCCGATTCCTTCTTGCCGGCCTCATCTTCCCCATCGGACTTCTCCTCGGCCCTTGACTCCTCTTTGGCTTCAGCTTTGGGCTCTTCCCTGGATTCCTCTTTCCCTTCGGCTTTGGGTTCCTCTTTGGCTTCAGCCTTGGGCTCTTCCTTTGGTTCCTCTTTGGCTTCGGCCTTGGGCTCTTCC
>CAYZMH010000009.1:26748-52464 GCA_964479445.1 uncultured Bacteroidaceae bacterium
CGGCCTTGGGCTCTTCCCTGGGCTCCTCTTTGGCCTCTTCCTTTGGTTCCTCTTTAGCTTCGGCCTTGGGCTCTTCCGCAGCAGCCTCTTGCGTTGCTTCAGCCTGCCCGCTTGCTTCCTCTTCCATCAACTCCGACTTCTTCCTGGCTAACTCGGTAGCCCGCTTTTCATTAATCTCCACTTCTTTGTCAAGCCGCGACTTCGCCTCTTCATCCACTGCCGATTTCACCTTATCGATCTTAGCCTGGATCTTCGCTTCCTTCTCCTTCATCCAGTTCTGGAAACGTCGTTCTGCTTCAGCTTCGTCAAAAGCTCCCTTGCGAGCACCTTCCAGCAGGTGTTTCTTGTACAATACTCCTTTGTAAGACAGGATAGCTCTACACGTATCGGTAGGTTGAGCGCCTTTTTGCAACCATGTCAATGCTTTGTCAAAGTCCAATTCAATGGTAGCAGGATTAGTGTTGGGATTGTATTGTCCCAATCGTTCAATGTACTTACCATCTCGTGGCGCCCTGCTATCAGCTGCTACAATCTGGTAGATCGATCTGAATTTCCGACCTTGCCGTTGTAATCTGATTTTAACAGGCATACTCTCTTTTTAATTAATTAAACCTACGTATCTAAAAATGTGGCTGCAAAGGTAGTTTTTAAATTGTTACCAGCAAAGATTTCTATAAAAATAATAGCGGATTGCATCCGGAACGAAAATCCGCGATACGTGCAGGAATATTTCGCATGGAAAATTTCCGATCAGTGCACCGGGGTGCGCAACTGGCAGGGGTAGTCTAACCCTCCCCTTTTATCTCCGAACCCCGGTCTGATCCACGTGCCGGGTCCCGTGTTTAAAAGCTGCAACCGCGTGGGAAAATCGCAAACCCTGTTTACCTCACCACCAGCTTGACGCTGCGGGTCTGGCCCCCGGATTTTAACCGGATAAAGTAGATCCCGGTGTGTAAATCCGAAATATCGGCCCTTTCAACCAGGGCACCCGTCTCCTGTTGATTATCCTGCGTAAGATCCTTAACCTGTTTACCGGTAAGATCGATAATGGTAATCTCCTCCACCGGCATCTCCTCAGACAGGTACCGGAGGGTAACATATTCAGAAGCAGGATTGGGATATGCCCTCATCTTTTCATCCTGATCATCCGCCGGGAAGAAAGAGGAAAACAGGATAACAGTAATAAGCGCTATGGCAAATCGTATCAGTTGGTTCATAGGTAACTCTTTTAACTGTTCATGATAGATTGTTTCGCTTTAACAACACGCTTTGATCATACTTTTTAATCCATCAATATCTGTTTTTCAAATACAAAAATCCTGCCAACAACTTTTCAACACAGAGCCAATGAGGTGGATATTTATCCTACCTTTACAGGGAAAGTGTAACTCATAAGCGGATGTTTTTAATATTTGATACAGAGACTACTGGACTGCCCCTGCGCAACAATGCCCCGATCGAGGATCTTGAAAACTGGCCCCGGGTGGTTCAACTGGCATGGCAGCGGCATGATGAGAAGGGGACCCTGGTCGAGGCCCGTAACCTGATTATCCGGCCTGATGGGTTTGTAATTCCCTATGCGGCTGAGAAAGTACACGGCATCTCCACGCAGAAAGCCCGGGATGAAGGCGTTCCTTTGAAAGAGGCACTGCAGGCATTCGAAGAGGCTGTTGAACAGGTAGTGTATATTGTCGGCCACAATATCGATTTTGATATAAAGGTAATCGCTGCAGAACTGATGCGTTCCGGGATCAGCACACCTTTAATGAAGAAGCCGCATATCTGTACAATGAAAAGCACCGTGAATTTTTGCCGGCTTCCCGGTGGAAGATCCGGGAAATTCAAATCTCCCAAACTGGAGGAGTTGTATCACATTCTTTTTAACGAGTCGTTCAGCGAAGCGCATAATGCTTCGGCCGATGTGCTGGCAACAGCCAGGATCTTTTTCGAACTCTACCGGAAAAAGGTGATCGACCCGGTCAGCCTGGAAATATCACCCGGGATCTACCAGCAATTCATTGCCGGCCACCAGGATGTAGTACCCCCATTTGAAATTGAGCTCGAATCCAACCACGCAACCGGGGAGAGAGAAACCCGGGAATACGGGGATTTCCCGTCGGAGCAGCAGGATGCATCGGAACTGGCAGATGTTCCCTTTTGCCATCTCCATGTGCATACCCAGTACTCCATCCTGGACGGAGCGGCCAATATTCCGTTGCTAATTAAGAAAGCAGTTGACGATGGCATGAAAGCCATCGCCATTACCGATCATGGCAACATGTTCGGGATTAAGGAGTTCCACAATGAAGCCAGGAAGCGGGGAATAAAACCCATTCTTGGCGTGGAGGCCTATGTGGCCCGGCGATCAAGGCACCAGAAAGAGGATAAGAACCTGGACGGAAACGACCATCTGGTCTTGCTGGCAAAAAACAAGACCGGTTATCAGAACCTTATAAAGATCGTATCCAAAGGATGGACCGAAGGTTTCTACTATAAACCCCGGATCGATTTTGAGCTCCTGGAAGAGCATCACGAAGGGATCATCGTTTCCACAGCCTGCCTCGGGGGCGAAATCCCCCAGGCCATTATGAAAAAAACCGTGGAGGCGGCGGA
The DNA here is from genome assembly GCA_964479445.1 of uncultured Bacteroidaceae bacterium. Taxonomy (GTDB): domain Bacteria; phylum Bacteroidota; class Bacteroidia; order Bacteroidales; genus CAYZMH01. The sequence continues at coordinate 29,362 of CAYZMH010000009.1, forward strand.
AAGGACCCTGACCCGCTATAAGGAAGTTTTCGGGGATGATTTCTACCTGGAGTTGATGCGGCATAAGACCGATGACCCGGAAAAAGACCGGCTGGTATTCGATGACCAGGTATTCGTGAACAGGACCCTGTTGGAACTGGGTAAAAAACACCGCGTGAAATGCATCGCAACCAACGATGTACACTTTATCAATGAAGAGGACGCGGAGGCACATGATCACCTGATTTGTCTGAGCACGGGAAAAGACCTGGATGATCCGACCCGGATGCAGTACACCCACCAGGAGTGGCTGAAGACCCAGCAGGAGATGCGCGAACTCTTCGCCGATATCCCCGAAGCAATCGCAAATACTGCGGAGATTGCAGAGAAAATAGAGGAGTATGAACTCAACTCCCAGCCAATCATGCCGCTATTCACCATTCCCGGTGACTTCGGAAACGAGGATGATTACCTGCGCCACCTGAGCGAAGAGGGTGCCATGAAAAGATACGGGGAGATCTCCGGGGTGGTCAGGGAGCGGATGGACTTTGAGCTCAACACGATCAAACGCATGGGGTTCCCCGGGTACTTCCTGATTGTCCAGGACTTTATCAATGCAGCCCGTGAAATGGGGGTTTCGGTAGGACCCGGACGTGGTTCGGCAGCAGGGTCGGTGGTAGCCTATTGCCTGGGGATTACCGATATCGATCCGGTTAAATACGACCTGCTGTTTGAACGGTTTCTGAATCCCGACCGCATCTCCATGCCGGATATCGACATCGATTTTGATGAAGACGGACGCGACCAGGTGCTGCGCTGGGTGGTGGAAAAATACGGTCATGAAAAAGTAGCTCATATCGTAACATTTGGCACCATGGCGGCCAAACTGGCTATACGTGATGTGGCCAGGATACAGAAATTGCCCCTGCCCGACGCCGATCGACTGGCAAAAATGGTGCCCGAACGCCCCGGTATCACCCTCAAGAAAGCGTATGAAGAGGTGGAAGAGTTCCGAAAGGAGAAGAATTCCAACAATCCACTGGTTGTTAACACCCTCCGAATTGCCGAAACACTGGAGGGATCGGTACGGCAAACCGGATTGCATGCATGCGGGGTCATTATCGGAAGGAATGCGCTCTATGAGCACCTGCCGGTTTCCACTTCGAAGGATTCTGACCTGCTGGTAACCCAGTATGATGGGCATCATGTGGAAGATGTGGGCATGCTTAAAATGGACTTCCTCGGACTGAAAACGCTCTCCATCATCAAAGATGCGGTGAAAAACGTCAGGGAATCCAAAGGGATTGAAATTGAAATTGCCACTGTACCGCTGGATGACCATCAGACCTTTGAGCTTTACTCCCGGGGGGATACGACCGGACTCTTTCAGTTTGAATCGCCGGGAATGAAGAAATACCTGCGCGGACTGAAGCCCAACCGGTTTGAAGACCTCATTGCCATGAATGCGCTCTACCGGCCGGGGCCCATGGAGTATATCCCCAGCTTTATCAACCGCAAGCACGGACAGGAAAAGATCAGTTACGACCTGCCCGAAATGGAGGAGTACCTGAAAGACACCTACGGAATTACCGTTTACCAGGAGCAGGTGATGTTACTCTCCCGTAAACTTGCCGGGTTCACGGGCGGACAGGCCGATTCCCTGAGGAAAGCAATGGGGAAGAAGATCAAGAAGATGATGGATGAGCTCAAAGTGAAGTTCACGGAGGGATGTACGGCCAACGGCTATGGCAAGCAGGTGATTGAAAAGATCTGGAAGGATTGGGAATCATTTGCCCAGTATGCCTTCAATAAATCGCACTCCACCTGTTATGCTTATGTCTCTTACCAGACAGCCTACCTGAAAGCCCATTATCCATCAGAGTTCATGGCGGCGGTTCTCAGCCGGAACATCACCGATATTAAAAAGATCAGCATCTTCATGGATGAATGCCGCAGGATGGGGATTTCGGTGCTCGGACCCGATGTCAATGAAAGCAAACTGAAATTTACCGTGAACGATGCCGGCGACATCCGTTTTGGCCTGGGAGCCATCAAGGGGGTGGGTGAAAATGCCGTCGAGGTGATCGTGGAGGAACGCCAGAAAAACGGTCCGTATAAAGACATCTACGATTTTGTGGAACGCCTGCCGCTGAACGTGGTGAACCGTAAAAACATGGAGGGGCTGGCCATGGCAGGGGCATTTGATTGTTTCGGCACGGCTAAAAGACGGCAATACGTCGAGATCGTGGAAAACGAGCCCTCTTTTATCGAGCAACTGATCAAGTACGGAAATAAGTTGCAGTATGAAAAGAAAACCCCGCAACAAAACCTTTTCGGAGAGCGCAGTCAGATTGCAATTACCAGGCCCGAGCCACCCGATGTGGACGAATGGCACCTGCTGGATATGATCAACCGTGAAAAGGAGCTGATTGGTATGTATCTCACCGCCCATCCCCTTGACCGCTTCAAAGTGGAGATCAACTCGTTTGTGACCGTGCAATTACATGATATGGCTGATCTGCAAACCCTGCGGGGCAAAGACTTTACATTTTGCGGCATGGTTAAAACGGTCAGGGACACTATCGACCAGTGGAGAAACAAACCTTACCTGCTTGCGGTACTGGAAGACTATACCGAAAGTTATACCCTGCGTCTTCGAAATGATGATTACGTGAAGTTCAAACATTTTTTTGCCCCCGGCACTGCTTTGCTGATCAGGGGTACCGTGAATGAATTCAGGCCCAGGGAAGAGCCGGGAAAGGTCATTTACTCCCTCAAAGTGAAAAATGTGCAGATGCTGGCCGATGTCAGGGAGAAATTAGTTCGCTCCCTTGATATCGAACTGGATATCGGCCATGTAACAGATGAACTGATCCGGGACCTGGAAAAGCACACCGTGGCGGGAAATGGAAAAATTCTGAAAGTGGCCATAAGGGATCCCGAAACAAATATGAAGGTTCGGTTGTTTAGCCGAAACAAACAGGTAGAGATAAACGACAACCTGCTGGAGTTCCTCCAGAAGCAGTCCGAACTTGAGTTCCGGTTGTCGTGATCGTTTTTTTAATATTTTTGTGCCATAAATATTCACTATTAATCATTAGATACTATGGGAAAAGAAGCAACAGACAGTAATTTTGAAGAATTGGTATTGCAGTCCGATAAACCGGTGATCGTTGATTTCTGGGCAGAATGGTGCGGACCATGCAGGATGGTCGGACCCATTGTGGAAGAGATCGGGAACGATTTCGAGGGAAAGGCTATGGTTACCAAGGTTGATGTAGACAACAATCCGGGAATCACCGCCAAATATGGAATCCGGAATATCCCTACCATTCTCTTCTTTAAAGGTGGAGAGGTAGTGGATAAACAGGTGGGAGCCGTTCCTAAAAGTACCCTGGTCGGGAAACTGGAAGCTATCTTATAGCTGAACCCGACTGCCAGATACTCCGCAGGAACCCGTATTTTTTTACGGTCGTTTCCTGCGGATTAATATTTCTGTCCATGAAGATAGAGTCCGTCTGCGTTTTTGCCGCCTCGAGTCCGGCTATCCCGGATATCTATTTAGACGCCGCTCGTGAACTGGCATCCGCTCTGGTATCCAACGAAATCTCCATGACCTACGGTGCCGGTGCGGTGGGTATCATGGGGGTGATGGCCGATACCATGCTGGAGGAAAAGGGCCGCGTTACCGGGGTCATCCCTTCATTCATGGTAAAAATGGGATGGGCCCATGACAGAGTGAGCAGGCTGGTGAAAGTAAAAAGCATGCACGACCGGAAACGCCGGATGATCCGGGGTGTTGATGCCGTGGTTGCCATGCCGGGCGGCGTGGGCACACTGGAAGAGGTAATGGAGGTGATCACACTCAAGCAACTGGGTCAGTTTCTGAAACCCATCGTGATTCTGAACACCAACGGGTTTTATGATCCCCTGCTGAAGCAACTGGAAAAAATGGTCATCGAACGCTTCATGCGGCCCCTTCACAACGATATCTGGCAGGTGTGCAATGAACCCTCCCGTGTACTGGATACCATTGAACGGGCCCCGGATTGGGACGGTTCACGCATTAAATATGCCGCGGTGGATCAACGCAATGACGATATCATCAGAACTTCCGGCCAATGACCAGGATATCGTCAACTTGAGCGACATTGCCCCTCCATTTTTCAATGGTGTCATCCAACACTCTCCTTTGCTGTTCTATAGGATCTCGGCTGACATCCAACAGAATCTGTTTCAGGTTTTTATACTTGAACTTTTTCATCAGCTCGCCGCCAAACTGATCCGCATATCCGTCGGAAAAGATGTATGCCACATCTCCCGGTTGAATATCCAGGCGATGGGTTTTAAAGTCACGCTCCGCATGTACCATGGATCGTCCGATTGAGACCCGGTCGGCTTTCGTCTCAATCAGTTTCCCGTCCCTGATCAGGTAAAGCGGATTATAAGCCCCGGCATACTCCACGAACTGGTTCTTCGGATCATAGGCAATCAGTGCAATATCCATTCCGTCATAGACATCCCCTCCTTCTCCCCTATGGTGCAGTGTCTGAACTACCTCGCGGTTCAGTTGGTTCAGGATCTTTCCCGGTTCCAATATGCCATACTGGTTAACGATCTTGTTCAGGGAGTTATGTCCTATGATCGACATGAAGGCACCCGGTACACCATGACCCGTGCAATCTACCGCCGCAAGGAATTCTTTGCCATCTGCCGTGGAAAACCAATAGAAATCTCCACTTACAATATCTTTGGGTTTGAAAAGGATAAAAGTTTCCGGGAACGGGGATTCCGGGGGCAGAATGGCAAACTGGATCCGCTTTGCATACCGGATACTGTCTGTAATATCTTTATTCTTCTCGGCCAGCTCCTCTTTCTGGGCCACCACCTCGGCAGTCCGGATACGCACCTTATCTTCCAGCACCCTGTTTTCGCGGACAAGGGCCCGTTCCCTCATCTTGATGTAGAAAAAGATAATCAATCCGATGGCTACAATGCAGCTAATGATGAACCATGCCGTAAGATAAAACGGGGGTTTAATGCTGAAGCTGAAAGAAACAGGGGGATCATTCCATACCCCGTCGCTGTTTTTGGCCTTCACATAGAAGGTATATTTCCCGGGAGGCAAAGCCGGATAGGTAACCTGTGTAACTTTTCCGGGCGGACGCCAGGTATTGTCAATCCCCTCCAGCATGATCTGAAATTGTACCGCATCCGGATTCAGTGTCATGCAACGGTAATCAAATATCAGGGAGTTCTGGTTATGAGATAACGACATCCCCTCCTCCATGGGATAGGATTTGTAATTAACCATCATCTCCGTGATATGGGTCAGGGGTTGAATCACCTCCCGTGGCTTCAAATGGGGATCATACCGCGTAACTCCCTGCACGGTGCCAAACCACAGATTTCCATCCTGATCCAGACAGGTAGCTTTTTGCTTGGTCTCGATACCCACAAATCCGCTTTTCCGGGTAAATCGGTAGATCATACTATCCGATTGAATAAACTTGTTAAGGCCCTTATTCGTTCCGATATAAATGTTGTTCTCATCATCGCAGTTCAGCAGGTTGATCAGGTTTGCCAGCAACCCGTCATCCGTCGACATGCGTTTTTTAACCTCTTTGCGAACCGGGTCGTACACAAACACTCCTCTTCCTTCTGTTCCGACCCAGATCAAGCCGTCCCGGTCTTCCACGAAACAGGTGGGTGTAAAATCAAAGCCCGGCTCCGGAATCTCAAAATCGGATCCGGAAATGAGTGTAATCCCCTCTCCCTCCACACCAACCCAGATACGGTTTTTTGAATCTGCATAGAGAGAGGAGATCTGGTTACCCGAAAGCCCGGACCCCTGCGTCAGGAAGTTCATCCGCTTTCGATCAATCTCATAATAGATGAGTCCGTCCAGCGTCCCCACCCACAGGTTATTCTCCCCGTCAATGGTTTGTGCCGTAACCTGTGAAAGCGGAATATTGCTGTTGATGACGGGCTCATAGGAAAATTGGCCGGACCTGGAGTAGGTAAATACCCCCTGGTTCTCCACCCCGATCCATACATCCCCGTTGCGATCCTCGTTGATGAACCGCACCCGCTCACTTTTGAGCCGGTCAAAATCCCGAATTTCGGTTTTCTGTTTCTCCCGGGGCTCCAGTACCGAGATCCCTTTGTTGGTCCCGATCCAGAAACTGCCATCCTGCATCTGCTCAATTGCCCATACCTGGGAATTAATGAGTCCGTCCTCCTCGAACCACGAGACAAAATAATCCCCTTTAAAAGCACACAATCCGTTTTCATTGGTTCCCAACAAGATATTTCCCTCCTTATCCTCCATGATCTCCCATATCTTTCTGCCGGGTAACCCGTTCCGCTCATCAAACACCTTGAAGGTACCATCCGGCGAAATACGTGCCACACCCCCTCCCCAGGTTCCGATCCATACATTTTCGTATCGGTCTTCATACAACGTGCTTACCCAGTTGGAGGTCATTCCCATTTTGATCAGGTCAAACATTTCCGTGGTATCAGTCTCCGGAGAATAGCGGTATAACCCTCCGTGGTAGGTTCCGAACCAAAACTGATCGCGTTCATCCTTCAACACCGAGGTAATCGCAAAATAGCGGGGCAACCCTTTCAGCACCAGGTTTTCAAACCGGCTGCTGTCGTTGTTGAAATATTTCACCACCGGGTCTGCCACGAAATAGAGCACTCCCTCATCCGAGAGGTAACTGCTGAAAACCCGGTCGGAAAGCCGGTTACCGAGAAACTGTTCGTACCTCAGGGAGTCCACAGGAGCATCGGGATTGGGAATCATCACCGCCCCTGATTCTGTTGAAGTGACCCATAACCGCCCCTGCGTGTCCTCGATAATCGAGGTGATATCCGAATCCATGAAGATCCGGGCCTCCTCATACATTTCAAACTGCTCCCCGTTGTAGCGGGTAATCCCACCCGCATCATGACCGAGCCAGATGTTTCCGTAGGAGTCCTCAAATACCGCCCGAACGCCATTCGGCGCCAATCCGTCCTCTGCCGTGTAGTTAACAAATTCCAGTCCGTCAAAACGCGACACCCCGGCCTGGGTTCCCATCCAGAGATAATCGTTGCTGTCCTGTATTATGGAATAGACGGTGGACTGTGCCAGCCCTTCCGAAACGCTGAACTGGTCAAAGAAATAATTCTGGGCATGAAGGATACCCGTCACGAAAAGAAGATAAAAAAAGATTATCCGCCTCGATGGACGAATAATCTTTTTCCGGCTCGACTGGTTCATATTAATAATCTTTGGGAATGAAAAAGAAAGTACCGTTCTCATCTTCCAGTCCGGATATCTTACCAAATTGAGGCTTCTGCTGGTTATTCCCTTCCACTGCCGTGGTGACTTTCTGAACGATACTCTCAATGGGGATGCAGGCATTGGGATTGTTGACCAGGGTGTTGGCGAAGGTCCTGGTAAACTGACTGTTATCCACTGCCAGTTCATATCCCGCCGAGGAGAACACCTGGGAAGATTTAAACCGTGTTGCTTCCCAATCATCACAGCTGCGTATCTCCGGGGTGGAGCGCATGGCCTGGTAGAAACTGGGACCCGATTCACAGGCATCGGTAATCACCAGGGTATGGGTCACAAAGTCGGGATAGGATTGCATAGAGGCCTTCAGGGCATTGATATTATAATAGGTGAACTCGTCATCTCGCTTTGCATCCACCGGGATCCAGTACCCGGTTTCATTCAGGAATTTGCCGTGACCTGCATACCAGACAAGGATGGAATTTACCCGGTTACTTCGAATCAGGTCGCGAAGTTCAATGGCAAAGAACCGCTCCATCTCATTCTTGTTCAGGTCTTTTTTATGAATGAAATTGTGCACCTGGTATTTATTCAGCGCCGTTTTCATGAGGGTTATATCCTTGGTCGGACCTTCCAGGCTGGCGAAAGAGGAGTAATTGGAGTTATCGATAAAGATCGCCCAGGTTTTGCCCATGGGATTATCGCTGAAGTTCGTGGCATCACGATTGATAGTAAACTCCGTCTCTGTCCTGTTCCCGTATTCATCCTCTGCGGTTACCACAAAACTGCCTTTGTTTTCCACCCTTACCCGGGCCGAAAAGGTTGGATTATAATCCTCAGGAATATAGGATGCCGACACATCATTGATCTTAATGGACCGGATTTTGCTCTCATCCTGGATCTTTCCCTCCAGGTAGATCACCGGCTCATTGGAGTCCAGGTATACGATATTATTATCCGAAGCATAGGGTGCTATCACCCGCACTTCAGGAGCCTGGGTCTCGGTGCGAACTATATTGAAAACAGCGGTCTCGGAGTTATCGTAAACATCACTTACCTGAACCGTTATTTTATTGGTATTTCGCAAATTGACACTGGCCAGGAATTCATACCCCTCATCCCCGGGAGTTGCCTCCACATTAAAGTCATTCACCTTAAGGGATTTGATGTCACTTTCATCCCTGATCATGCCGGTAAGTGCAATCACCTCTTTATGGCGGGGTATCTCCACCTCACCGTTCTCGTCCGAGGCGGGTTTTAAAAGGCTCACTTCAGGTTTATTCTCCTCGCGGTTGATCTCGAACATGCGTTCCTCTGCCTGGGCCAGTAACCGCTGTGCATTGCCGTCATACTGCGACATATCCAGCAGCCTCTCATAATCGTTCATGGCAGATTGATAGTTGTTGATCTGTTCAAAGGACCGCGCCCTCTTGTAATATACTCTGGCACGGTCGGGATCCAGCTCAAGCACTTTGGCGTAATCCACAATGGCCACGGAGTGCTGGTTCAATTGCTGGTAAAAATCGGCCCTCAATTCATAAAGATCGGGATCGGACGGATACACCAGCAGGGCAACCGAGATATCATCCACGGCCCTGGGGATATTTAATTGTTTCGCATGAATCTTGCTCCGGAGCATCAGGCCCTCTTTATGCTGATCATTGATCCCCAGCACTTTGTTGACCGAAACCATGGAGGCGTCGTATTTGCCGCGCTGAAACAGCAACCTGGCCAGGGCCAGGTGGGATGGTATCACCCTGTCGTTCTTCTTAACCGACTTCCGGTATGCCTCTTCGGCTTCATCATACAATTCCAGCCGCTCATATACCTGTCCGAGGTTGTAAAGGTTTTTCTCATTCTCTTTCAGCCGGAGGGCCTTTTTGCAATCCTCCAGCGCTTCATCAAACCGTTTCAGTTCCAGATAGACCATAGAACGTAACTGGTAGGCTTCCAAAAATTTGGATTTTCTGTCCAGGGCGTCATTCAGCTTGGAAAGCGCTTTGGCCGGTTCCTGGTTATCAAAATACGCACGACCTGCCTTGTAGTGAATTTCTTCATCCCGCTCATTGAAAACAATAGCCCGCTCATAATCCCTGGCCGCTTTCTCATACTTTTCCAGTCTTTCGTACGCATTGGCACGGGCCAGGTAGGCTTTATCATAGTCGGGATCCACATTGAGCGCATTGGAAAACTGCTCAATGGCATCTTCAAACTTATTCACTTCCATGAAATCTTCACCGGTCTTATAAAACCTGCGCGCCGATTGGGCATGAAGTGTCAATGTGAAGACAGCAAGCAATAGAATTGATAGTACCCGTTTCATAACTTATTGATTATTTATTAATTTGTACGAGATCAGTATAAATAGGTTGCTCAATTCATACTCCTTTTCCATGAATAAACCATTTTCAGCCATGAATACCCCTTTTAAACAGGATCAGTTTCCGGGGATTCAAAGTAATAAATTTTAAGATCACTTCCTTGAAAATGAACGATTTCATCCGGATCCATCCCCATATTGGGAGCTTTCAATCCTTCCCCGAACCTTGCAGACCCGCGGAATACACGTGCCTCATCCCATCGCCCCTCCCGTATGAACGAATCAATGAGTTGCCTGCCTCCCTCCACCATAACCGACAGGAGTTTCTCCCTGTATAGCTCTTCGAGCACTTCAAGCAACGAATAATCAGGCTCAATGGGCAGACATTTAGCCTTTCCCTCATACTTATCAGGCATGGTTGAAAGGAGGAGGGTGTCCTGACTACCGTCCAGTATATTCGCATTCTCCGGTATACGGTCGTTCCGGTCCACGGTAATTCGCAGCGGGTTCGGACCGTGCCATTGCCGGACATTGAGCCTCGGGTTATCCACGATGATCGTATTGGTCCCCACCATAAGTCCCATCTCTTCTGATCGCCATTTATGAACCAACGTTCGTGCCACTTCATTGGTGATCCAGTTGGGACCGACGGGGTCGCCCGGTTTTCTGACCAGGTCGATATATCCGTCGGCTGTCTCCGCCCATTTCAGGATGATATAGGGTCGCTTTTTACTGTGAAAAGTAAGAAACCGGCGATTCAGAAAAGCGCCGGCCTGCTCCAGCACCCCGGTGATCACCTCCACCCCGTCCCGCTGCAATGCTTCTATTCCCCTTCCGCTTACACTCGGAAAGGGATCCCGGTTGGCAATCACCACCCTCGGAATACCGGCTTTCCTGATCATTTCGGTGCATGGAGGGGTTTTGCCAAAATGCGAGCAGGGCTCCAGGTTCACATACATGGTGGCTTCGGAAAGTTTCTCTTTCTGGCTGACCGAGCGGATTGCATTGACCTCCGCATGGGGCCCTCCGTATTCATGATGGTATCCTTCCCCGATGATCCGGTTATGGTGCACAATGACCGAACCGACCAGCGGATTGGTCCGTGTAAAACCTTTCCCCTTGCGTGCAAGTTCCAGGCATCTCCTCATATAGATTTCATGGTTCGGATCCATATCGCCCCTATTATTGTTATCTTTACAGGCATGCTGAGATCAGGTCTCACCATACAGGAAATCAGGAGAAATCTAATTACATCATTATCTGCTCTCTACGACTCCCCGGAGGCAGCGAGCGTGGTACGGCTTATCCTGGAACATGCCGGCTACCCCGAAGTGGAGATCCTTCTGCGTCCCGGTGCAATCCCTTCAGACCATCGCGTGGACCAAATTAATAAAATTACGGATCAAATTCACAAAAATCAACCGGTACAATACGTGCTGGGCATGACCGAATTCCTCGGAATGCCCGTGAAGGTCAGGCCCGGTGTGCTGATCCCCCGGCAGGAAACGGAGTTGCTGGTGCATTCTGTTTTGAAGAACGGCCGTTCCGGGAATCCGGTAATTGCAGACCTGGGCACCGGATCGGGATGCATTGCCATTGCCCTGAAAAAGTCTGTTCCCGGGGCAACTGTATACGGACTCGACAATTCGGAGGAAGCCCTGGTGGTCGCTGCCGAAAATGCCGTGATAAATCACGCCGATGTTCACTGGCTCCGCGTGGATTTGCTAAAGACTGAAGAACTGCCCATTCCCGGTACGATCGACCTGATCGTTAGCAACCCTCCCTATGTGACTCCCGCTGAAAAAGCGGGTATGCATGCCCGTGTGACCGATCATGAGCCGGCTTCCGCACTGTTCGTTCCGGGTACCGACCCGCTTGTCTTTTACAGGGTTATTGCACAGCTGGCTCAAAAACACCTGGCACCAGGTGGAAGTATCTGGGTGGAAATCAATGAGGCACTCGGAACGCAAACATGTGAACTCTTCCGGGAATACGGGTTTGAAAACACCGAACTGACCACGGACCTGCAGGGGAAAAACCGGATCATTAAAGCATCTGCACATGAGTGATTATCAAAAAAACCTGGATCGCGCCGCCCGACTTTGCAGTGCTCGCGAGAAGTGCAGTCATGAAGTAGAAGTGAAATTGCACTCCTGGGGTATGAGCGAACAGGAGATCCAACGGGCGCTGCGTTTCCTGGAAGAACAGAAATTTATCGATGATACCCGCTATGCCGGTTACTTTGTAAGGGATAAGCTGCAATTCAACCAATGGGGCAGGCTCAAAATAAGGCATGCACTGCGGCAAAAGCACGTGGATGAGAAGATCATCGATGAAGCGCTGCAACATATCAATCCCGAACATTACCGGGGAATCCTGGATGCGCTCCTTGAAAAGAAGGTAAAAAGCCTGGGGAAAGAGCCTCCCCCTCAACGCAATGCAAAACTGATGCGGTTTGCGGCACAACGCGGATTCACCTCCGGCGAGGTGTACGATGCCATGGACCGCCTGTCATTCTCCTTCTGACCCGGTACGACCTGCAGAAAAATAGATCGCATTGCGAAGAATCTCCCGGTAATGAAGATTGGTGTAAGCCGCTGCATCATGCCCCAACATCATATAGACCACCCTGGAGTCCCGAACCGGATTGACCCAGGCTATGGTATCGGAACAGGCGGGATGAGCGGTAACCAGCAGTGGGGTGATATCCTGGTTGTATTGAAGATTGGTGTACCCTTCATCGTGAATGGTAAAATCGGGTATCCCCCGTGTAACCGGATGCTGCCGGTCTACCACGTGAACCATGATATCCAGGTCATGGGTATATTCCATCAGGGGTTTATCTTTATGACCACTGCCCTTCCTGTAATACCTGCCGCCTATGATGTCTGAATAGCCTTCCCAGTGCTGGTAAGATCCAAGCGAGTGATGCAGGAAGACCATCCCTTTGCCCTTCCTCGTGAGTTTTTTATACCTTTTCTGTTCCTTCCGGGAAATCTCCCGCCATGCATCATAAAAAACAATCGCCTGGTACTCTTTCAGATTTTCCTTCCTTATCATATGGTTGGCCCGGGGCTGCATGACTGTATCATAGGAGATCCCCTCCAGGGCATCGAACATCTCCATGAAAGCGACGGTATCATACCTGTGTCCGCCCGTAACCACAAGGACATGAACCGGATCCGACCCTGAAAACGGAATTACCGAGCACTGCTGCAGGGTTGCCAGCATAAATGCTATAATAATCGGGAGGTAGATGTTTTTCATGGCCAATCCATTTTTGTAAAAATAAAAATAATTCAACAATCATCACAGGCAGACCCTTTATTGCTTAATGGACGGAAACCGCTATATTTGTAAAAAACACGTTCAAATGGTATACGAAGAGGAACTGAAGGAGATGTTCAAGCGCCTGGATGCGCTGAGGAGGCATCTTTGACGTCGATGGGAAAACTCAAACCATCGAAGAAGAGGAGAAAATCACGCAGGACCCCGCTTTCTGGGATGATCCGAAAAAAGCAGAGCACAAACTCAGGGAGATTGCACGGCTTAAAAGCTGGACCCAGGCTTACCATGCACTGAAAACCGCCATGGAAGACCTCCAGGTGCTGTTCGAATTCTACGATTCCGGCGAGGGATCGGAAGAGGAACTTAATCAACAGTACCGTAAGACCCTCAGGATGCTGGAGCAACTGGAGTCAAAAAACATGCTGCAAAACGAGGAGGACAGCCTGGGTGCTATCCTTAAGATCAATCCGGGTGCAGGCGGAACCGAGAGCCAGGACTGGGCCGAGATGCTCATGCGCATGTACCTCCGGTACGGGGAACGAAATAATTATAAGATTAAAACCCTTCATCACCTCCCCGGTGATGAAGCGGGAATCAAATCGGTGACCCTGGAGTTTTCAGGCGATTATGCCTACGGTTACCTGAAAGGGGAAACAGGAGTTCACCGCCTGGTACGGATATCCCCCTACGATTCCAACAGCCGCAGGCATACATCCTTTGCTTCGGTATTCGTGACCCCCGTGATCGATGAAAGCATTGAAATTGATCTTAATCCGGCTGACCTGGAATGGGATACCTTTCGTTCGGGTGGTGCAGGAGGTCAGAATGTTAACAAAGTGGAAACCGGCGTACGTGTCAAACACCTGCCTACCGGGATCACGGTAGACAATACTGAAACACGCTCCCAACTCAAGAACAGGGAGAATGCCATGCGTATCCTGCGATCACACCTCTATGAGCTGGAACTGCAAAAACAGCGCGAAAAACAGGCCGAGGTGGAAGGCCAGAAGAAAAAGATTGAATGGGGTTCCCAGATACGTAATTATGTGCTTCACCCCTATAAACTGGTAAAGGACCTCCGTACCAACCATGAAACGGGAAACGTACAGGCTGTCCTGGACGGTGACCTGGATGAATTTATCAAATCCTACCTCATGGAATACGGCAGCACATAAAACTGCCGGCTTACCCGTCTGCCTCTTTTTCCGGCAATAATCCTCCGTGGAACCACTATAGTATGCAGCAAACTGCCTGCAGCCTGCCCCATGCCAATTCTACGGGAGACCCCGCAACCTTCCTGTTCATATTGCTTATGCATATACATGGTCTTCACAGGCCCCTTCATACTTTCTGATGAAAACACCACCACCCGGAAAAATCTTCACAGAACCTTATTTTTTCCTGCCGATAATCACACTGACATGAAAGGAACACCAGTAAACCCGCCAGCTCCCTCTTCCTGGGCGTTTTTCCCGGTCAGTATCTCAACGTATCAAAAATCCCTTCCTTAATTTTACATATTTTCGTTTTTTGTTAATTTTTTCTTATATTTTATTCCTTTTATCTTGTTTTTAGTTATATTTTTATACTTTTACGCCATATATTATTAATGAATTATATTTTCTGTTATGTGTGGATTTACTGTTTACACCGGCAGCGACAAATTTTTGCGATTAAGTGTCGCCAGTGAATTTGAAAAGATCAAATACCGCGGACCTGATAACACGGTGATCAGGGATTTTGGAGAGAAAGGGTGGATGGGCTTTCATCGCCTTAAAATCATTGATGTATCGGACGATGGGAATCAGCCGTTATCTGACCGTAACATCCACCTGGTGTGTAATGGGGAGGTGTATAATTACCCAGAGCTGAAGAGGGAGTATCAAAGCCGCTATTCATTTCAGTCTGACAGCGACTGTGAAGTGATTATCCCCATGTACAGGGAACTCGGAATCATGGAAACAGCCCGCAGGCTGGATGCTGAATTTGTATGTGTGATCTACGACAGTGAAAAGGATTGTTATGTAGCTGCCCGCGATCCCATTGGAATTCGTCCGCTCTTCTATGGCTACACCGAGGATGGCTCCCTTCTTTTTGCCAGTGAGATGAAATCACTTTCTGATCTGTGTGAAGAGGTCCTGCCTTTTCCTCCCGGGCATGTATACGACGGCACCCAATTCATTCCCTACCGGGCTATCCATCGGGCTCCGGGGTATCATGATCATGACCTGGACACAGTTTTTCAGGGCATCAACAGGCTGCTGACCCGTGCGGTGGAAAAACGCCTGCAGGCCGATGTACCGGTAGGCTTTCTGTGCAGCGGAGGGCTGGACTCCAGCCTGGTATGTGCCATAGCCGCACGAATGCTTGACAAACCGATCCGTACATTTGCTGTGGGCATCGATGAAGATCCCATCGATACAAGGTATGCCCGGCAGGTGGCCGATTACCTGGGGGCCGATCACACCGAAGTGCTTTTCTCAAGGCAGGACATTTTTGATACCCTCAGCTCCCTTATCTACCGCATTGAGACCTATGATATCACCACGATCAGAGCCTCCATGGGTATGTACCTGGTATCACAGTATATAGCAACCCATACCGATATCCGCGTGCTCATGACCGGGGAGATCAGTGATGAACTGTTCGGGTATAAGTACACAGACTATGCTCCTTCGCCTGAAGCGTTCCAGGCTGAAGCAGAAAAAAGAATCCAAGAGATCTACATGTATGATGTTCTTCGTGCCGACCGGAGCATATCTTCTCACGGACTGGAGGCGCGGGTGCCTTTCGGAGACCTGGATTTTGTCAGCTATGTCATGGCCATTCCCCCTGAAAAAAAGATGAATTTCACCGGTATAGGAAAATACCTGTTGCGCAAAGCCTTTGAAGGAGACTATCTCCCCCGGGAAATCCTCTACAGGGAAAAGGCAGCATTCTCCGATGCAGTGGGACACAGCGTCACCGATTACCTGAAAGCCTGGGCTGAAGAGTTGTACTCCGACACGGATTTGAAAGTTGCCCAAAAACGTTTGGTCCATGCTCCACCTCTTTCCAGGGAGGCGCTGATGTACCGTGAAATCTTTGAAAGGCATTTCCCGGGAAGATCCGGAGTAATCAAAGATTTCTGGATGCCCAACCGCGAGTGGGAAAACTGCGATGTGGATGATCCCAGTGCCCGTGTTTTGCCCAATTACGGAAAAAGCGGTGAGTGAAGAAACGCTGCCAGCTTGCAGGGGAAATAGTGAATAACCGGGCTTTCAAAATTATCATACACCTCCTGGTCTTTTACCGCGAGCAGGCCTGTTCATAAAATACTTGACCTTACCGGATTAAAAAGGTTTTGCTATATAAAAAATCCCGGTGCGCCACACCCTACCCTGGACGCAACCGGGATTTACATTCCCCTCAGCCGCAATGCGGCTATCCAACTTCACAAAGCCTAAAAACCAAACACTAAACAAAAAAAACTATTCCGGGTTCATTTTTTCAACGCTGACCTGGTCAATAAAAAGATAGGCCAATCCGTTCTCTTTTATAACCCGCTGACGAAAACCCTTGTATTGTGATATCCCTGTTTCCCTGTAAGGGGTATCTAAATCCTTGTAAAAATTCCCCATGGTAAGGTACTCCTCCCCGCCGGAAGCCGTGATCGTATCTGCCCACTCATACCATACTTCTTTTTCATATTCGAAATTGCAGGTATCCATGGCAACCAGGGGTGCAGCCCGGTGAACCCTTCTGCGGCTGATTCTCTTCTCAGAAAAGTGCATACCCAGGGCAGGCGCTATGTAGAGGGAGTGCCCGGCAAATGAGAAAGAGCAGGATACCCGGTATTTCGATCCGCTTTCCAGCGGCTTTTCCAGTTTTGCCTGCTGGAATTCACGGTAATATACCGGCCTCTCCCCCTGCTCCGCTTTTACCGGATGCTCCAGCAGGATCATTCCCGCATAAGCCACCCCCTCCGCAGCAAAACAATTCCCCATCATATTCATGGGAACCCCGACATTAAACCGCGAACATTTATTGTAATAATCGGTGGTCCCCCGGGTGGGAATACGCCAGTGTGGCACCAGCTTCCGCGGGGCGCGGTTTGTGTATGAATCCGGACACGTTTCATAGATCTCAAAGCCCGGATTGGGTACCAGGTTCTGGGCCGTTGCTTCAACCACCGCCAGGATTAGTCCTGCTATGAAAAGAGATCCACGCATAGTAATCTTAATAAATGAAAGATTAAAACCCTATATCCGGGGCATGCCTCCACATAACCAGCACGCCGGTACAGGCACGGTTTTCATCGAAATCCTCCGGCTCCAGGTCATCGCAGAGAAGGGTTACTTCAACCCTGAACGTTTGTAGAGTGTCCACTGTAAAGCCTATCGATTCAATATAATCATCCACCATGTTGTCGTACAGAACTTCGTCCTCTTTGTCCAGGATGCGCATATGAATGGGATAATACATCCGCTGCGTACAGGTGCTGATGATATAATCCTTCCCCCCGTACAGATCAATCTCAAAGCTGGCCGCTTTCCCCACCTCCAGCACCGCGCTCCGGGATAATCCATGCACATGAAATCCCCTCGCATTGTTCGGCCTGCAAAGCATGCATTTGTGATATTCCCCGCATGAATTGATGTTGGAACTGAATAGAAGCGGGGTGAGTATCGCAATCAATATAACTGCTATTCTGGCTCTCATAGTGAACTGTTTTTTTATTTGTTCGTACCGTGCACTATATTTGGATCAATTTAAATGCCAAACCTTTTATTTTTCTGTATTTCTGGTGTTTACGCTAGGGCTACATGAAATTCCTGCAAAAAAAATTACGAAATCCCGAAAGAGTCACGAGATTTCGTAATTATTGACGCGGGTATCGTATGGTTATGTTAGCGAAATGTCGCCGGTTCGACCATCCTTTCAATGGTCACACCAGGTATTTCGAAAGGGTATTGATCAATTCGTGGTACCAGATGGGTTTGGTAAGATAGTCGTTGAAATTTGACAACTGCCCGGGGTTATTCTCACACTCCAGGGAGAAGGCGGTCTGACCAACAACCGGGACCTGTTTATTTATCTCACGGATCTTTTCAGCCGCTTCAAACCCATCCATCTCCGGCATGACAATGTCCAGCATAACGAGATCTACTTTATTACTGTATTTCTCGTAATAATCCACCGCTTCTCTACCGTTCTTCGCCCATACCAGGTTTGCTCCTGTAGGTTTAACCAACTCTTTAATCAATAGATAATTAGATTCTATGTCCTCGGCAATGAGTATATGATAATCCGACCAGTCGGGAACCTCCTCGCCGTCTACCATAATCCTGGATTCCTCTTCCTCGTGCTGGATCATGGGCAGGCTAAAATAGAAGGTGGAACCCTCTCCCATGTGGGAATCCGACCACAGTTTTCCTCCCAGCAATTCAACGAACCCCTTGACAACCATAATCCTCAATGCAGCCAGGTCAAAGGAGGCATCCAGGCTCTTCTGCCGTGTTTTATACTGGTCAAAGGCATCCTCCAGTTTTTCCAGGGATAGTCCGACCCCCTCATCCCTGAAGTAGAACTTGATCTTTTTCTTCTCCTCCACAAAATACCCGAGTTCAATCTCTCCCTCATTGCTGAAATTGATGGCGTTCTCTATCAGTCCCTCGATAATTTGCTGCAGCTTCTTGCAATCGGTGATAAGGGTTAAATTGGAATATCCCTTTGGCAGGTTTAGCTTCAGATCAATGCGGTTCTTTTGTTTATTGGAGAGGTCAGACTGGTATTTGCGTTGAATCTCATCGAGTATTTTGTTGATCCGGCACGATTCCTTGTTGATCACATGCCTGTCATTAACCAGTCTGTTCAGATCCACCAGATTGTTGAAAAGCTGTAACAGGTTTGTTGAACTGGAATAGACATATTCGTTGTACAACCTTTTTGATTCATCCGTTATGGACTCATCATTCAGTAAATTGGAAAAGCCAATGATCGTAGTCAGTGAAGTCTTTAACTGGTGAGAGACAAGTTCGATCACTGAAGTATCATTCAGATCGCTGAAAAGATCCTTTTTGTTCTCCCCCATATCGATCTTGATCATGGAGATCCGAAGTTGAAACAACCGGATCAGAAGGACCGTTACAATAATCAGCAGGATCGTAAGGAACCGGTTATAAAGCTCGTTAACCGGAACCTCTGTGATGAGTACCTGGATAAATGACTGATCGCTGTAAAAAATCAATGAATCCAGGATGGCGTCCAGGACATAGTAGATCACCGATAAAAGGATGCCGATTTTTAAGTATTGTGAACTTTTCATATCATGTAGTTTTTCTGAAGATTATATTTTAATTCCCATGGCCAGGATATCATCCACCTGGTCATAACTTCCTTTCCATTGGTTAAACTGATTGATAAGATGATGCTTTTGATCCGACAGTGACATCCCGTCCATTTGTTCCAGCAACTGCCTGAAACGGCTATTCTGAAATTTTTTTCCCTGGGTCCCACCGATCTGGTCTATCAATCCGTCTGATGTAAAATAGAGTTGATCGCCTCTCTCCAGCTGAATCACATGATCCCTGAACGGAGTCTCGTTGGGATAGAATCCCACCGGCTGCCGGTCTCCCTTAAATACCTGGATTTCACCGTTACGGGAGAGAAATACCGAATTAAAAGCACCCGATGCATGCATACGCAGATTGCGGGTATCGATCATTCCCAGCACCATATCGATTCCTTCTGAAGCATAGGTATTAATCCCAGATCTCCGCAGGGAATCTTTGAACTTTCTCCGAAGATTATCCAGCATGACATGGGGATAATCCAGCCGGTACTTCATGCTCAATTCGTTGAGCAGGCTTATCCCCATTACGCTCAGAAAAGCCCCGGGAACCCCGTGTCCCGTACAATCGGCCACCGCAAAAAGGACCAGGTGATCCACCTTCTTCATCCAGTAGAAATCACCACTCACGATATGTAACGGGATATTTACAATAAAGTGCTCCGCGAAAACAGCTTCCAGGTCATCGGGCTGCGGAAGCATCGATTTCTGAATCCGGTAAGCATACCTGATCGAATCCGTCAATTCCTGGTTCTGCTGTATCTTCTTTTTACTATGACGCAAAGCAAGCTGATTATCAATGCGGGTAAGCAACTCCTCTCTCCCGAAAGGTTTGGTGACAAAATCAACCGCAGGCACGCGGACACCCTGCATCTGGTTCTCCTTCTCCTCCCTGGAGGTAAGAAATACAATCGGTATATCCTGATAATATCCCCGGTCCTTGACCTGGGCAATCACATCAAATCCACTCAGCTGCGATTCAATCAGATCAAAAACCACCAGGTCAAACTGCTCCTTCATCATCCAGGTGATGGCATTCTGTCCGTTCAGGGCACGTACTGTCTGATAACCCGCATCGTTCAGGATTGAAGATACGTCTTGCATGCTCTTCATATTATCCTCCACCAGGAGGATCTTTGCTTCTCTTTCCATTACCTCTGTCATAGTTTTACTGTGTGGGTTTATCTAGATGCTGCTTAATATGGGTCAGAAACTTCTCTACGGAAATCAACCCCTGGAGCGTATCGAAAATCTCACCATTGCGTATAAATAAATAAAGCGGGGTACGATGAATGCGGTACTGCTGCCTCAGGGAATCCTCAACATCCAGCATGATACGTGCAAAAAAGATACGCTGATGATACACCGAATGTACCCGCTCAAAAACGGGTCGCATCATATCGCATGCCCCGTTGCTCTCCTCTGCAAACTCAACAATACTGAGTTGTTCCTCTCCCTTTAATAGCCTCTCAAAATCGTCACTTGTGATCGACTGTATCTCCGGTAAAGCCATTTTCATTCCCTTTTGCCCTTACCTAATCAACCTGCATGCCAAAGATTCTATATTGCTGTTATTCTATGCTTTAACTCAATATAGCAGGATACAAAAACAAGATTCTTTTACGACATTACGGTAGGATTACGATATATCGTAACTTATTCGGGGCGGGTAATTCCCAGCTTCTTCAACCGGGAATCCAGGGTGGTAGGTTTCATATTCAGGATATCTGCAGCCCCCTTTTCACCGCTGATACGCCAGTTGGTGTGTTCAAGAACTCTCAGGATGTACCTTTTTTCCACTTCATCCAGCGGCAGGAGTTCGTCTGATGACTCCCCGTTCTCCACCTGGCTTAGAAAGTGATAACCCAGTTCCAGGCGGGTGCCCTGACTGATGATCACGGCTCTTTCAATGGTGTTTTCCAGCTCCCGTATGTTCCCGGGCCAGTGGTAGCGGGTGAGTGATTTCATAACCTTTTTGGAAACGGTTTCTACGTTTTTCCCATTGAGCCGGTTGAATTTCTTCATAAAATGATTAACCAGCAGGGGAATGTCGTCGGGTCGCTCCCGCAGGGGCGGGATATGGATCGGGAAAACATGCAGGCGGTAGTAGAGATCGCTCCTGAAATTGCCTTTTTCCATCTCCTCTTCCAGGTTCCGGTTCGTTGCAGCCACAATGCGCACATCCACGCTCACAGAGTTTGTACCCCCGACAGGTTCGAACTCTCCGTCCTGCAACACCCGCAGCAACTTGGGCTGCAGGGCCATGGGCAACTCCCCGATCTCATCCAGGAAGATCGTTCCCCGGTCAGCCAGCTCAAATCGTCCTTTTTTACTGGAAACTGCCCCGGTGAAAGCCCCTTTGACATGTCCGAACAACTCGCTCTCTATAAGCGTTTCCGGTATTGCAGCACAGTTGATCTTAATAAACGGATGGTCGTTTCGTTTACTCAGGCTGTGTATGGAGCGGGCAACCAGTTCCTTCCCCGTTCCGGTCTCCCCCAATACCAATACAGTTGCCTGGGTGGACGACACCTGTTCCACCTCTTTGAGTACCTTTTTAAAATTCTTATTCCTGGATATGATGTTCTCAAAATCCACGTTTAGCCTGATCTCTTCCTGCAGGTAGAGGTTCTCATCTTCCAGGCGCTCCTTCAGCTCTGTCAGTTCCCGGTTCTTATGTTTCAGGTCCTCCACCAAATCCTTATTCTTTATTCGGAGATTGTAAGTCTCAATGGCATTCTGGATGGTCAGATCCACCTCATACTCCTTCCAGGGTTTCGACAGGAACCGGTATACATTGCCCTGGTTAATGGCATTGATGGTCACTTCAAGATCCGGATAGGCGGTCAGGATAATAAAATAACAATCGGGCGCAACATCGACCGCCTTGCTAATAAAATCAAGTCCCGATATTTCGGGCATAAAATAATCCACCACCGCGACCTTCACCTCTTCAGATTGCAGGGTATCCATCGCCTCCTCGGGCTTCATCGTGGTGAAAACCTCGTATTTATCTTTGAAGACTTCACTGAATAACATCAGGTTAGTCTGATCGTCATCGATATACAGAATAGTATCCTTCTCGTTTTCCACGGCAGCTACAGTTTAGTAAATTGATACGGATTCAGCCACAAACCGTCACGGAGGCGACCGAGCCCGGGACCCTCAAGTTAAACAATCCAATGGACATTGAAAAACCTTCTGCCATATTACAGGTATTCTGCTGTCATAAAACAACACCATTAAAAAGCTGCCGATCATTCATTATGGCTGAGACTGAATGCTGTCCCGTTCCACCGGTATCTTAATACGATTTCGTCATTAGAATTAGAGTCTGTAGCCGGAACAACCACCTGAAGCAGTTCCGGGCCTTCCGGTTTCAGCCAGACCTCCTCCTCTTGAAAATCGCGGGATGTAATACGACGTACCTCTTCGAAAGGATTCTCTTCAAACAGATCCAGCCATGATTCCCGGTCCAGGTCAAAACGCTCGCCTGTGAATAGTTCAACGTATGCGAAGCTGTAATGATAGCTGGTATCATAGACGATCTCCGGCTCGAAAGCCACCGGCTCCTGCATCTCGATGATCTCCAGTATATAATGGTAATCATCCTTCCGGTTGGAGTAGAGCTGGTATTGATAGGATCCCCTGGTTCCGTCACCCGAGATCAGTTCGCGGGTCATATGTCCGGTTGAATCCACATACACCTTCACCCACTGACCCCAGTCATTGGTAATCCACAGGCTATCGTTGTCCGGAAACACCCCGTCAAAATATTGCCTGAATAGGTCGCGGGAATAATAAGAATCGGACATTTCAAACTCCGGGTAATACCACTGGTTAAACCCGATCTCCGCCAGGCAGGCATCTTCCCAGCGCGTTCCCTCTATCACATCC
>CAYZMH010000010.1:0-38899 GCA_964479445.1 uncultured Bacteroidaceae bacterium
TGTCAATCATCCCGTACGAAAATCAAACCTTCTGTTGCCCAGCACAAAAGGACGGGTAGGACTTGGAGCCTATGTGATCAATGACCGGAATGCGCATGTCGCGCGCACCGGTGTTCAGTTCTCCTATGCCTATCATATCATCATGAACAAACACCAGTTGTCGTTCGGACTGGCAGGGAAGATTTACCAGTTTCGCATCGACGATGATGAGCTAACCTATGGGGACCCCAATGATCCCATCATTACGCGGGGCATGCAGTCGGTCGGATATACACCGGATGCCGATGTAGGAATCTACCTGACCGATACCGAATATTTTATCGGAGCTTCAGCCAGCAACCTGTTTCAATCTGCCATCAAGATAGGCGGAGCGTCCGGTTCAAACAATTACAGAATAATCAGGCATTACTGGTTTACAGGTGGCTATAAGTTCACCCCCACCCTGAAGTTCGCCATTGAACCTCACTTTTTATTCAAAACCACCGAAACATGGATTCCCCAGGGAGATTTTGGCGTAAGGTTCTATTACCTGGAAGATTACTGGGCAGGCATTGCGGGGAGAACCGACGGAAGCATCATCTCCACTATTGGATTCAGAGCCGACGGATTATTCATTGGATACGCCTTTGATTATGGTCTGAGCAACCTGCAAAAATTCAATTTCGGAACCCACGAGATATCCGTTTCGTATAAACTCGGAAGCGATGCCCGCCGTTACCGCTGGCTCAGGAGGTATTAGCCTTTAATTGTTCGTTTCCGCCGGGTATACACCTCATAACCAATTCCGCCCAGCACAGCCAGGATCAACAGGATCGATCCGGCAAGGGAGACCTTTTCACCCATGTAGTAAGATTTCGGCCGGAATTCAAAAACGATTTGATGTTCCCCTTCCGGCAGCACCATTCCCCGCAGGGTATAATTAACACGAAAATGTTCTGCATCCTTTTCATCGACGGTGATTTGCCATCCCTTCTCATAATAGATTTCGGAAAAGACTGCAAGTTGTTCGCTGCCTGCATTATACCTGTAAGTAAGCTTTTTCGGGGTATAATCAATAAGTGCAATGGAGGCGGAGGTATCCGGAACGAAGGTTTTCCCTTCGACATGAGCTGCATATCTCCGGTCGATGGTTAATTCGTCACGAATATCAATTTCGGAGAGCAACTGCACTTCTTCATCCGCATCGGATGCAACCCGGTAGTCATGAACAAACCAGGCATTTCCAGCAGCAAAGGGATTGATGATGGGTTGTGACCGGGGATTGGCGATAATATAGCGGGTATTGAGCATATTTAACACGTTTGCCTGTTTCAACGCTGCGGCAACATCCGACTGTGACTGGGCAGCGCGGAGCGAATCGAATAACATACTGATCTCAGCATCCAGGCGTGTTTCAATCAGGTCCTGGTATCTTCTCATTTTTGCACCGTGGTAACCACCAATGGAGTGGTGGAAGTAGGAGGTGCTGGCGTCCTGGAAAGTCGATACACTCAGATTGAGAACCCGTTTATTTACCCCGGGTTGTTGCAATATAAACTGATCGGCGGTGCTTGGGGTGAAAGCTTGTTTCAGTTCCGATTCGGGTTTAAAATAGTCTTCATTCAGAAACCGCTTATTTACCGGCCACATATCAACCAGGAAGAGGAGCCCGAATCCTGCAATGAGTAAATATTGATTGATTTTCATTCCTTTGATCCGGTACAGATAGATCAGACCGGCTGCAAGGACGATGAATACGAGGGATCGAAATGCGTCGGTTCTTAGCATCGCTTCCCGGTCAGCCTCCAGGGCAGGAACCAGGTTCTGAACAAGGAATTGACGTATCTGAGGATTATCGTTCGAATACATCTGTGCCAGCCGCATGTCATAACCGGAACTGAAATTGCCTGCCAGGGAGGGAAATAAAAGGAATAGAAGAGCCAGTCCACCGGTAATTCCGGCTGACCATTTCAGGGCATGCAGCAGCTTCTGCCGGTCTATCTCTTCGAACAGGGCTTTTTTAAGGGCAAGGATTCCCAGCAGCGGCATGGTTATCTGGGGGATCACCAGGATCATGGTTACCGTCCGGAATTTGCTATAGCCGGGGATATATTCCATGAAAAACTCGGTAAGACCCATAAAATTTTTACCCCACGACAGCATGACAGCCAGGACGGTTACAGCCAGGATCCACCATCGGTAACGGTTATGAACAATGAACATACCCAGCACAAAAAGAAATACCACGATGGCACCCACGTAAACCGGACCCATAGTGCCTGGCTGTTTGCCCCAGTAAAGGTTTACGTGCTGGATGAACTGACCTGCAAAATTGCGGTCCAGCCTTGCCAGGGCTTCATAGGTGTTTGAATCCCGGTCCAGTTCAACGTTGTTGGCTCCACCCTTAAAGCCAGGGATCATCAGGGTCATGGTTTCATCAATCCCATAACTCCAGCGGGTGGCATACGGAATGGATAACCCCTCCGAATCATCGTTGTCGAGTGTGGTAAGTTCAGACTTGCTTCGCATGGAATAATCATCGTACTCCATGGTGGTTGCCAGGCGGCTGAAGTTACTCAATACCGCTATACCCACAATAACTACGAGCATCCCAACCGATATGAAGAAATCTCTCACCTGCTTCTCACGCAGGGCAAAGATCAGTTGGGATAGGCCGAAGAAAATCACAATAATCAGCGTGTAGTAGGTGATCTGGGGGTGCCCCGCCAGGATTTGCAGCGACATAAACAGACCGGTAAGGGCCGTTCCGAGTATTCTTTTTCCCCGGAATGTCAGGATGATCGACCCCAGCAATGGAGCTAAGTAGCCTATAGTCACTACCTTCGAATTATGACCGGCAGCCATGATCACAAAATTGTAACTTGAGAAGGCAATGGCAAAAGCTCCTGCTATGCTGAGCCAGGGATTGACCCCCAGGGCCAGAAGTAATATGAATGATCCAATCAGCAGTAATAAAAGATAACCACCCTGGGCTGGACCAATCTGCAGGAAATCGTTGATCCCGTTGATAAGATTTCCTTTGTATTTAGTACTTATCAGGTAGGCCGGCATGCCTCCAAACATGCTGTTGGTCCATAAAGGTTCTTCACCTGTCTTCTCACGGTAGTCAACAATCTCTTTTGACATTCCTTTAAACGTGAGAATATCATGCTGTTGTATGCGCTTGCCTTCCAGTAGAGAAGGGAAATACATATACGTTGCAATAAGAAATAATGCGATAGCTAACACGTAAGGCAAATATGCTTTGAAGTCTTTTTTCTTCGTCATGGCTTGCTTATTTGTGTGCGGGTAAAAATAATTAATTTTAAGAGTATAATAGAATATTGAACCATAATTCACCCCGGAATGTGTGACTGATTATACCTACCTTTGGGGTTGTTGCCATAAGAGATTTAAAAAGTCAGCGAAATAGCCTCAAGGTATTGGAATCCTTCAATAAATGATATACCTGGGTTGAAGAGCATTTTAGAAATGAATCAACAAGTGAAAAACTATTTATTAATTACGTACTATTGGCCTCCTTCAGGCGGCTCGGGTGTTCAAAGGTGGTTAAAATTTGTGAAATACCTGCCTCCTGAAAACTGGAAACCAGTTGTTTATACGGCAAAAAATCCGGAATACCCGTCATTGGATCACTCACTGGGGAGAGAGATACCCGATCATGCCATTGTGATTAAAAGAAAAATCCGGGAACCGTATCACTTTTATAAGCTTTTTCGTGGTATGAGGAAGGAAGAGAAAATTAATACAGGTTTTCTCTCGGAAAATAAACCGCCCGCTCTCCGGGAGAAAATATCTGTCTGGATCCGGGGAAACTGTTTTATCCCTGATGCGCGCAGGTTTTGGATTGGTCCATCGGTGAGATTTTTAAAAAAGATGATCCGCGCAAATAATATAGACCTGGTGATTACCACCGGACCTCCCCATAGTATGCATATGATCGGACTCAGATTGAAAAGAATTACAGGGTTGCCATGGATTGCTGATTTCAGGGATCCGTGGACAAAGATTGACTATTATGATTCATTGAAACTCACCCGGCGATCAGACAAAAAACATAAGAAATATGAGAAACAGGTGCTTGAAAATGCCGATAGGGTGTTGGCCGTAAGTCCTTCCATGGCAAACGATTTCCGTCAGATAACTTCGTGTGAGCCTGTAGTACTGACCAATGGGTATGACCCGGATGATTTTGCAACTAGTCATAACGGGAAAATCAATAAGTTCAGCATACTTCATCTTGGCACAATGAATAAGGACCGGAATCATCCGGTATTCTGGAAAGTGATTTCCCAAATGGCTGATAAGAATCCCGCTTTCAAGAAGCAACTGCATCTCCATTTGATCGGGAAGGTGGATTACAGTGTCCTGGAGCAAATCACCCATTATGGTCTTGATCACTATGTCACCAGGGAACCTTATGTGGATCACAAATATATCATGGAAAAATTGAAATCAGCAGCTGTGCTCTACCTCCCTATCAACGATACGCGCAATGCTGAAATGACGTTAACCGGGAAACTCTTTGAATACCTGGCTGCAGAAAGACCGGTTGTATCCACTGGTCCGGTACATGGCGATGCTGCACAAATACTGAAAGAAACAGGATCGGGCAGTACGGTTGATTTTAAGGATGAGACCGCATTGGAAAAGATATTAATGGAGCTTTTTTCCCGGTATCAGGCAGGAAAAACAGAGCTTCGGGGGAAGGGATATGAAAAATATTCCAGGGTGAATCTCGCAAAAAACCTATCCCAGCTGATGGAAGAGGTCGTCAATAATGATTAGTTTTCTCAAAGCCTTTTGAGAAAATTACTCATATCCACCTTCTCCTTGATGCTATCTCTTAAATGCGTTACGGATACACGCTCCTGCTCCATGGTATCACGGTACCGAACGGTTACCGTGTTGTCTTTGAGTGATTGATGATCGACGGTGATGCAATACGGAGTCCCGATGGCATCCTGGCGCCTGTACCTGCGACCTATAGAATCTTTCTCTTCATACTGGCAGTTAAAATCGAATTTTAATTCGTCCATAATGCTCCGGGCTTTCTCCGGCAGCCCGTCTTTCTTGGTGAGCGGCAATACGGCGAGCTTGGTAGGAGCAAGAAAAGCCGGGAGACGCAATACCACCCGCTGATCAGAGGTGCCATCTTCTTTCTCAATCGTTTCTTCATCAAACGCTGCATGGATTACATGCAGGAACATGCGGTCCAGTCCTATGCTTGTCTCCACGACGTAAGGGGTATACGACTCGTTTCGTTCAGGATCGAAATATTGAATCTTTCTTCCTGAAAACTTCTGGTGGCTTCCCAGGTCATAGTCTGTCCTTGAATGTATTCCTTCTACTTCCTTGAAACCAAATGGGAACCGGTATTCAATGTCGGTAGCCGCATTGGCATAATGCGCCAGTTTTTCATGATCCAGGAACCGGTAGTTCTCTTCATCAAATCCCAGGGATTTGTACCATTTCATCCGGATGTTTTTCCACTTTTCAAAATACTCCATTTCCGTGCCCGGGGTCACAAAATATTGCATTTCCATCTGCTCGAACTCGCGCATCCTGAAAATGAATTGACGCGCTACGATCTCATTGCGGAATGCTTTTCCTATTTGGGCAATACCGAACGGGAGCTTTTTTCTTCCGGATTTCTGAACGTTCAGGTAGTTGACAAAAATACCCTGTGCTGTTTCAGGGCGTAAATAAATCTTTGAGGCCCCCTCTGCCGTGGATCCCATTTCTGTGGAAAACATCAGGTTGAATTGCCGTACATCGGTCCAGTTTTTGGAACCCGAAACCGGACAGGCGATATCTTCGTCAATAATGATCTGTTTTAATTCCTCCAGGTCACTGTCATTCATTGCCCTGTTAAACCGTTGGTTCAGTTTATCCAGCTTCTCCTGGTTCGCGATTACGCGCGGATTCGTCTCCCGGAACTTTTTCTCATCGAATGCATCACCGAAACGCTTTCCGGCTTTAGAAATTTCTTTGCTGATCTTTTCCTCATATTTTTCCAGCTTCTCCTCGATCAATACATCGGCCCGGTATCGTTTCTTCGAATCTTTATTATCAATCAGGGGATCATTGAATGCATCAACGTGCCCTGAGGCTTTCCATGTGGTAGGGTGCATGAATATGGCCGAGTCCAGGCCCACCACCTCTTCGTGGAGAAGTACCATGGAATCCCACCAGTACTTCTTGATGTTGTTCTTTAACTCCACTCCGTTCTGACCGTAATCATAAACCGCAGCCAGTCCGTCGTATAATTCACTGGATTGAAATATAAAACCGTACTCTTTGCAATGAGCGATCAGCTTTTTGAAATCGTCCTCACGGGCCATAAATCCTTCATTTTTTTGTGAATGACAAAAGTAAATGAAAAAGTCGAAAGAGAGAAACATGATATGAAAAGTCACGTAAAATTAAATCGGTCAGTTTATTAGTGGTATAAATCGCGGAACACCCTGTGACATTAGATTTTCAGTGCGTTTGACCAGATTTATTATCTTTGATAGTTCATATTCTCAAAACAGGGAGGATGGAAAAAAAAGTTGATTTTTTAGTAATCGGATCCGGATTGGGTGGATTGAGTTTTGCTCTGAAAGTGGCGGAGAAAGGGAGGGTTGCCCTGGTTACCAAGACCGGGATGGAGGAGACCAATACACGCTATGCACAGGGAGGGATCGCTGCTGTAACGTATAAACCCGACTCCTATAAAAAGCATGTTGAAGATACACTATCCGCAGGGGATGGATTATGCAATGAAGAGGTGGTAAGGATGGTGGTGAAAGATGCACCCCGGCAGATCGGGGAATTAATCCAGTGGGGAACTGAATTTGACAGGGTATCCAATGGCAAATATGACCTGGCAAGGGAAGGAGGTCACTCCGAATACCGCATCCTTCACCACAAGGATAATACCGGCCAGGAGATCCAGCGCGCACTTTCACAGCAGGTGCGCAACCATCCCAATATTACCCTGCTTGAAAACCACTTTGCAGTGGATCTTATTACCCAGCACCATAAAGGGAAACTGGTAAAACGCCACCATACCGATACCGAGTGTTACGGAGCTTACGTATTGAATCTGAAGAACCATAAAATCATTACGATTCTTTCGAAAATTACCCTGCTGGCTACCGGGGGGGTGGGGAATCTTTATGAAACAACCACCAATCCCGATATAGCCACAGGGGACGGAATTGCCATGGTATACAGGGCAAAAGGAATCATCGAGAATATGGAGTTCGTTCAGTTTCACCCCACTTCGCTTTATAATCCGGGTGAGAGCCCCTCTTTTCTGATCACGGAAGCGATGCGCGGACACGGGGCTATCCTGAGAAACCGGAAAGGGGAGGATTTTATGAAAAAGTATGATGAACGGGGCAGCCTTGCGCCAAGGGATATTGTGGCACGGGCTATTGACAATGAGCTGAAGACCAGTGGTGATGATTATTTATACCTGGATGCGACACACCTTGACGAAACAGATCTGAAAAAACAGTTTCCCAATATCCATGAAAAATGCCAGACGCTCGGTATTGATATAACAAATGACAGAATCCCGGTGGTACCGGCAGCGCACTATATTTGCGGGGGAATAAAGGTGGACCGGAACGCGAAAAGCTGGATAAACAGGCTTTATGCCGTGGGAGAGACATCCAGTACAGGTCTGCATGGCGCTAATCGTCTTGCTTCCAATTCTTTAATTGAGGCCATTGTTTTTGCAGACCGCGCGGCCAGTCATGCTATCGAACAGGTGGATGCGTTATCCCATGAGAAAGATATTCCGAAATGGGATGATTCCGGAACGACCCTCAATGAAGAGATGGTCCTGATTACGCAGAGCTTCAAGGAGGTGCAGCAAATAATGACCAATTATGTGGGAATCGTTCGTTCCGACCTGAGACTGGACCGGGCATTGATAAGGCTGGAGATCATATACAAAGAGACGGAGGAGCTTTACAAACGCTCCACCCTTTCCAAAGATATCTGTGAACTGAGGAACCTGGTCAATGTGGGGTACCTGGTCATTAAAATGGCCCAGGCCAGGAAGGAGAGCAGGGGATTGCACTTCATGATTGATTACCCCGACAAGGCAGTTCTCCAGAATCACTGACTAATCCGGTTACCCTTCAGGTCCAGAAGTTTGATACATCTCCCGTAACCAGGGATCCCCACTCCTTGTCAATAAAATCCAACAGGGAGAAAATTTCCTCCACATCCAGCGAGGTGAGTAAGCTGATCCGGGTCTCTTTGAAATGAGGGATGCCTTTGAAATAGTTGGAAAAGTGGCGCCGCATTTCGTAAATACCCACGGGCTCCGATTTCCATTCCAGGGATTTGCGGAATTGCTCCCGGGCAATCTGCACTTTTTCAGAAACGACAGGTTCGGGTAACTTCTCCCCCGTCTCCAGGTAATGTTTTACCTGCCTGAATAACCAGGGCCTTCCTACTGCACCGCGTCCGATCATAATACCATCCACCCCGTAACGCTCAAACATTTCAGCAGCCACCTCTGGGGTCGTGATATCACCGTTTCCGATAATAGGGATCTTCATGGCCTGATTATTTTTCACCTCCCCGATCAGGGTCCAGTCTGCGGTGCCCTTGTACATTTGGGCCCGGGTGCGTCCATGGATGGTCAGTGCATCGATTCCGCAATCCTGCAACTGCTCTGCAACCTCTACGATGTTCTTGCTCTGTTCATCCCAGCCAAGACGGGTTTTTACCGTTACCGGGAGGGGGGAGGCACCGACGATGGCGCGGGTCATCTCCAGCATCAAGGGTATGTTGGACAGCATTCCTGCTCCCGCTCCCCGGTTGGCTATTTTACGAACCGGACAGCCATAATTGATGTCCAGGAAATCTGGTTCGGAATCCACGGCAATGTGTGTGGCTTCAACCATGGAGTCAACCAGGTGACCGTAGAGCTGGATGCCGATGGGTCGCTCGTAATCAAATAGTTCGAGCTTTTTGACACTCTTTCTTCCATCCCGGATCAATCCGTCCGACGAAATAAATTCGGTATACATCACATCGGCACCAAACTTCTTGCAGATATAACGGAACGAAGGATCTGTTATATCCTCCATCGGGGCCAGGAAAACCGGCTTTTCTCCTAAATCTATATCTCTGATCTTCACAACTTCGTCTTTTCAACAAGACACTATCTCGATCTTTTTATATATTTTCGCCCTGTGTCATTTGCGCGGTAAAAATACAAATTCCATATGAAAAGACCGATACTGGAGGGGCTGGGTCCTTTCCCCATGTTCATTTTCAGCTCACTGACGGTTCTGTTTACCGGCCTCCTGTTCCAGCTGCTCGGTGTGGTTACAGCTACCCTGGTATATCCGCTCTCCTTCGAGGAGATCTCCTTTATTACCGGGATCGATGATCCGGTGGTGATCGCAGCAGCCAAGTGGATACAGATTGTAGGCGGATTGGGGACCTTTGTGTTCAGCAGCCTGTTGCTCTCTTTTCTCTATACCGGAAGCTGGACCGGTTATTTCAGATTTCGCAAATTCAGTGATCCGGCTGCCTGGGGATTGGTTGTGCTGATGGTTTTCCTGGGGCTCCCTTTTGTAAATTATCTCACCGAAATTAATCAGCAGGTAACCCTCCCCTTCGAGGGACTGAACTCGTTTTTCCGGGGTCTGGAGGACCAGACAGAACTGTTTATGAAAAAGTTCGTGGAAACCACCACCTGGCAGGGACTCCTGGTGAATATCCTTATGATCGCCCTGATCCCGGCTATAGGAGAGGAACTTGTATTCAGGGGACTCCTTCAGCGCCATTTCACGGAGATGACAAAAAATCCACACGTTGCCATTATCATTACATCCGCTATATTCAGCCTGGTGCATTTCCAGTTGTTCTCCTTTTTGCCTCGTTTTTTTCTCGGGTTAATTCTTGGATACCTCTATCTCTATGGCAGATCATTGTGGTTTCCAATACTCTACCATCTCGTTAATAACGGAACCGGGGTACTCTTTTATTTTCTTTATTACAGGGAGACCACAGGGGATGAACTGGAGACAATCGGAACCAGCGAATTGGTTCCGGTGGCGGCCCTGGCAAGCCTCCTCTCTATAACGGCTGTTATGGTGATATGGGTGCTGCGCGTAAAACGGGTTAACCAAATCGTTCCACACGACTGGGCTGGAAAAGGTTAATTCCCGAAAGTTCGTTTTTGCGATACACATAAACCACCCCGTAGTCGGCCGATTTCTCACGGCGGATCTCTTCGGGGAGATCTTTGAAGGTGTCCTCAACCTCATTCCATGTTTGCTGAATGATCTCATCTACACGGTTCCTTATTTCCATAAGGTTGTCATGGGCGTGCGAAGACCGTTTTTTTAAGCTCTTCTGATGGTTGTACGCATCAATAAATTTATCATAGTGTACCTTGACTACGGCAATGGTGGGGTTGGTTACAGGCCCTTTGCCTTTTGCCCGCCGTGCTTTCTCTCCATCGATCAGTTTTTTACCCCATGTATAAATATCCTCCTCATTGGTGAGCGAGGGTAATTTTTTCTCTTCGTGATTGAGACCGTAAAAGGTACGTGTCTCCTGGGGCATTTCGCCGCGCGTAATGGCCATATCCACTACCTGGATGAAGTGAGAGATATACAACCTCGCCTTTTTTACCCGCTTCTGGTATTCCCGGTTCTTTTCAGCATGAAGCTCCATGGAGTTGCGGTGCTCATGCATGGCAGTCTCGAAATTGGGAAGAATTGTTTTGACCTTCTGGTACATTCCCTGACTGTATGCCAGCTTGAAAGGGGGAAGCTCCGATCCCTTGTGATGGGCAGTTTTTAACGCTTTGATTCTGGCACTGTCAGTGTTAGGTAAGCGGCGGTATGGCATGTTGATAAATTGTTAAGAGATTGTTGATATTCACATGAATAAATGCGAAGATACAAAGAAACAATGTAATGTCAAGTCTATTCGCATTATTTTTAGCTATTGTTAAATAAAAAGATCCAATTAGTTAAGACAGGGTTACGGCATGCTCATTTCGCGGGGGTTGTTCCGACCCCGAATATCTTTTAAAACAGGTTTATTCTGAGGAATAATCCGTGGGTTCATGTAACTTTGTCTGGAATAGATTTGTTGTATCATAATAAGTACTCATTTAACACTATAGTTTATGTTTCCAAAAGAAGTATACGTTCAGAGAAGAAAACGTTTGAAAGAACTGTTGAAAGACGGGTTATTGTTTTTTCCGGGGAACGGGGATAGTCCGATGAATTATCCTTCAAATCCCTATCATTTCAGACAGGACAGTGCTTTTCTCTATTTCTTCGGATTGAATCAACAGGGTCTTGCGGCAATGATTGACCTGGATTCCGGTGAAGATCTGATCTACGGAGATGAACTCACCATTGATGATATCATCTGGATGGGAGAACTTCCGTCCATTGCCGATCAGGCAGCTTCCGTTGGAGTCGAAGTTACCCGTCCAACCGGTAAAGTAGCGGCTGATCTGCGCGATGCAATCAAGGCGGGGAGAAAGATACATATTCTGCCACCGTACCGTGGAGAAACAAAAATTCAACTATCCGAACTTTTAGAAGTTGAAATCAATGACCTGAACAAGTTTGTCTCTGAGGATTTTATCAAAGCAGTGGTTCAGTTGCGCTCTGTAAAGGATGACTTCGAGATCAAGGAAATTGAAAAAGCTGTTGATGTGGCATATATCATGCACACCACTGCTATGAAGATGGCTTTCCCGGGAAATTATGAGCGGGAACTTTCAGGGGCTATAGAAGGAATTGCCCTCGCGCACGGGGGTCCGGTATCATTCCCCATCATTCTTAGCATGAACGGACAAACACTGCATAATCATTACCATGGCAATGAACTGAAGGAGGGGAGGTTGGTGGTTACCGATGCGGGTGCAGAGACCGATATGGGATATGCAAGCGATATTACGCGAACTTTCCCGGTAGGCGGGAAATTTGATTCCAGGCAGAAAGATATTTACCAGATTGTCCTGGATGCCAATATGAATGCCATTCAACAGTCGGCCCCGGGTGTTACCAACCGTTCGCTGCATATAGGTGCTGCCAGAGTGATCGCCGAAGGACTAAAAGAGCTGGGTATTATGAAAGGAGATACGGACAATGCTGTGAAAGCCGGTGCGCATGCGTTGTTTATGCCGCACGGACTCGGTCATATGATGGGATTGGATGTTCATGATATGGAAGGACTCGGGGAGAATTATGTGGGGTACGATGAATCGATGAAACGAAGCGATCAGTTTGGTCTGGCCGCACTGAGACTGGGCCGGGAACTGAAGCCCGGCTTTGTATTTACCATTGAGCCCGGCATCTATTTTATCCCGGCACTGATCGATATATGGAAAAAGGAAGGCCGCAACGCGGAGTTCATTAATTTTGACAAACTGGAATCCTATCGTGATTTTGGAGGGGTACGCATCGAAGACGATGTACTGATCACTCATAACGGTCATCGTGTACTGGGTACGCCTATTCCGAAAACGATCAAAGAGGTGGAAGATACCATGAATGGCTGAAAACCTCTGTCATTTATAAACAGAAAAAGGGGGCATCCGGAACGGCCCCCTTTTTTTAATCCGGGATTGGTTGGTTATATCTTAGCCCGGTAATACTGCCGGTTTAACCGGGCAATGTTGGTGAGATCGATCCCCTTGGGGCACTCGGCTTCACAGGCACCGGTGTTGGTGCAGTTTCCAAAACCAAGCGCATCCATACTGGCCACCATTTTTTTAGCCCGCTCTTTGGCTTCAATTTGTCCCTGGGGAAGCAGGGCCAGGTGGGATACTTTGGCCGCCACGAAAAGCATGGCCGATGCATTCTTACAGGCTGCCACGCAGGCTCCGCATCCTATGCAGGTTGCTGCATCCATGGATAAATCGGCGTTCTTTTTCGGAACGGGGATGGTATTGGCATCCGGTGCATTGCCGGTATTGACAGAGATGTAGCCTGCTTCCTGGATCAGGGCATCAAAAGAGGTCCGGTCAACCATAAGGTCTTTGATTACCGGAAACGCCCTGGCACGCCAGGGTTCTACAATGATGGTATCTCCGTCTTTGAATTTACGCATGTGTAACTGGCAAACCGAAACGAGCTTATCCGGACCATGCGCTCTTCCGTTAATGTGCATCCCGCAGGCCCCGCAAATACCCTCACGGCAATCGTGGTCAAATACCACCGGTTCATCACCCACTTCAATCAACTGTTCATTTAACACATCCAGCATCTCTAAAAAAGAGCTGTCGGGTGAAATACCGGTCACCTCGTAATCCACAAAAGACCCCTTGGATTGCCGATCTTTTTGCCGCCATATTTTCAGGTTAAGATCCATATGAAAATGTTTTAGGCCGTTTATTTATAATTTCTTTGTTTCAGCTCAATGGCCTCAAAATGCAATGATTCTTTATGAAGACTCGGAGGCTGATTATCTCCTTCATATTTCCATGCCGCAACATAGGCGTATTCATCGTCTTTGCGCAGGGCTTCCCCCTCCCCGGTCTGGTATTCTTCACGAAAATGACCGCCGCAGGATTCTTCCCGGTCGAGGGCATCCCGCGCCATAAGCTCACCAAGCTCCAGGAAATCGGCAACACGAAATGCTTTCTGAAGTTCCGGGTTCAGGTCATCTGCCTCACCGGGAACCCTCAGGTCATCCCAGAAGGATCCCCGGAGTTTACGAATCTCCTCGATAGCATGCTCAAGTCCCTCTTTGTTACGCGACATTCCTACATTTTCCCACATTATTTTTCCCAGGTGTTTGTGGAAAGTGTCCACTGAAGTGGTGCCTTTAACAGCCATTAATTTTTCCACCTGCTGCCTGGTCTCCTGTTCAGCTTGATCAAATGCCTCCCCTGATGTATCAATCCGCGGTGTATTGATCTCATCGGCCAGGTAGTTCTGGATGGTGTAAGGGATTACAAAATATCCGTCAGCCAACCCCTGCATTAACGCAGATGCCCCGAGCCTGTTGGCTCCGTGATCTGAAAAGTTCGCCTCCCCGGTGGCAAATAATCCGGGGACAGTGGTTTGTAACTCGTAATCCACCCATAATCCCCCCATGGCATAATGAATGGCCGGATAGATCATCATGGGCATTTCATAAGGATTGTCATCCGTGATTTTCTCATACATCTGGAAAAGGTTGCCGTATTTAGCTTCGATCTTTTCCATGCCCAACCGTTCGATCGCATCTTTGAAATCAAGGTAAACAGCAAGCCCCGTTCCAACTCCATACCCTGCATCACACCGCTCCTTGGCCGCACGCGATGCTACATCGCGCGGCACCAGGTTACCAAACGCGGGATACCTTCGCTCCAGGTAGTAATCCCTTTTCTCCTCCGGCAGGTCGGTGGGATGTAGCTCCCCCTTGCGGATGCGGGCCGCGTCATCTTTGTCTTTGGGAACCCAGATGCGTCCGTCGTTTCGCAAACTTTCGCTCATCAGGGTCAATTTCGACTGGTACTCTCCATGTACCGGGATGCAGGTAGGATGGATCTGAACAAAACAGGGATTTCCAAAAAGAGCTCCCTTCTTGTACGCTTGCCAGGCTGCGGTCACATTGGCCCCCATGGCCATGGTGGAGAGAAAATAGACATTCCCGTAACCTCCCGTGGCAAGTACCACGGCATGTGCACTGTATCGTTCAATATTTCCGGTGAGTGCATCGCGGGCAATTATTCCACGTGCTTTTCCATCCATCACCACCAGGTTCAGCATCTCCATCCTGGGATATAATTCGATGTTCTCTTCCTTTACCTGCCTGCTCATCGCCTGGTATGCTCCCAGCAGGAGTTGCTGACCGGTCTGTCCCCTGGCATAAAAGGTTCTGGAAACAAGGGCTCCGCCGAAGGAGCGATTGTCAAGTGCACCCCCGTACTCGCGCGCAAAGGGGACTCCCTGAGCCACACACTGGTCTATTATTTGATTACTGACTTCAGCCAGCCGGTATACATTGGCTTCCCTCGAACGGTAATCACCGCCTTTTACCGTGTCGAAAAAGAGCCGGTAAACACTGTCTCCATCATTCTGATAATTCTTGGCCGCATTGATGCCTCCCTGAGCTGCAATGCTGTGCGCCCGCCTCGGGCTGTCCTGGTAACAAAATGATTTGACCTTGAAACCCAGTTCGGCCAGGGAAGCAGCCGCAGCAGCCCCTGCCAGTCCGGTCCCCACCACAATAACATCCAGCTTTCTTTTATTGGCCGGATTGACCAGTTTCTGAGTGGATTTGTATCGGTCCCATTTCTGATCAACGGGACCATCAGGTATCTTCGATTCTAGCTTAACCATATAGAATGCATTAGTTTTAGTTGAAAAAGATAATTAACGGGATGGCCGTGAATCCGCCGACAATGATC
Source organism: uncultured Bacteroidaceae bacterium (assembly GCA_964479445.1). Classification (GTDB taxonomy): domain Bacteria; phylum Bacteroidota; class Bacteroidia; order Bacteroidales; genus CAYZMH01. The sequence continues at coordinate 15,386 of CAYZMH010000010.1, forward strand.
ACAGTGTATGCAATTCCTAAAATTTGTATCACCGGGGTAATTTTAAGATTGTGAATGCCCAGTGTTTTAAAAGCACTCTGAAAACCATGGATCAAATGAAACCCCAGGACAATAAATGAAGCAATATAGAATATTACATAGCCGGGGTTCTGAAACTTGGCAATTACCAGGGTGGCAAGATCATGGTATGCTTCACCATCCACCATGATATCCTCCACGTGTCCGAACTTTGCCTTGAAATAGAAATCAACCAGGTGGATCACCATAAAGACCAATATAATAATGGCTGTATGGATCATCCACCGGGAGAAGGCAGAAGTCTCGGTCTTACCATAGTTTTTATACCTTACAGGCCGGGCGATCCAGTTCTGGACCTGGAGTATAAGCGCGTAGATGATATGTAATAGAAAACCTCCAAAGAGAATGATCTCCATTACTTTAATGATCTTGTTCGTTCCCATGAAATGTGCGGCCCTGTTAAATACCATGGGATCATCATACAAGATCACCAGCAAGTTAATTCCAAGGTGCACCACCAGGAATGTTAGCAGGAAGATTCCTGCCAGTGACATTAGTAGCTTCTTACCAATGGAGGATGTGAAAATCGTGGACATATGATTGTAGTTAAAATAAGTTATTAACTTGCGTTGGGATGATGGATTCTCATATAAACAAATATATAGATTTAAAAACCTACCATTTGCCATTTAAATATGTCTTACATCATTGTTTTGCTACACCTAACACCGCGAATCGTAATGATATAGAGCGATGAAGTTTGATGAACTATCTCCCTCCCTTTTTATTAAGAACCGATATAAATTACACCGGCTCCTGCTTCCGGGTTCCGTGGTGATATTGCCCGCGGGAAAGAGGGTGGCCAGGAATGGAGACCAGCATTATCCTTACCGGGAGTCGTCCGATTTCTATTACCTGGCGGGAATATCCCGGGAAGGGGCGGTGCTGGTTCTGGCCCCCGACCTGCCGGAATCCGGTCTGCGCGAAGTCCTTTTCCTGCCGGTACCTAACGGTAAAACACTCCGGTGGGAAGGAAGAGGGTTTACACCCGGGGAGGCGGCAAAAGTCTCCGGCATTGATAATGTGCAGTATATGGACTCACTGGAGAGCCATCTCAAGCGCGTTATGGATTGGGCCGGACATGTATACCTGAAGCATCCCGTCATACCGGGTAAAAACGATCGGGAACCTTTTGAAGAGGGATCCCTGGAGAAAAAAATTATCACTTCATTTCCTCCCCGGGAATTGCATCGCCTTTCACCTGTTATGACGCGCATCCGGATGCTGAAAGAGCCTGCCGAGATAGATCGTATCCGAAAGGCAATTGCGATAACCCGTTCGGCTTTTTTGGTGGTACTGGATCAACTGAAACCCGGGATGTACGAATATGAAGTGGAGGCTTTAATAACCTATGAATTTTTACGTTATGGAGCCGAAGGACACGCCTTTGAACCCATCGTGGGGACGGGGCAAAATGCCCTGGTGCTTCATTACGTGAATAATAATGATCTCTGCAGGGAGGGAGATCTGCTGTTGATGGATTTTGGAGCAGACTGGGGACACTATTGTGCCGATTGCTCCAGAACGGTGCCGGTAAACGGCCGGTATACTACCCGGCAGAGGGAGCTTTACAATGCCACACTGAGAGTGTTCCGCCAGGCACGGCAACTTATGAAACCTGGAACACTGATGGGTGATTTTCATGCAGCCGTGGGGAAAATATGGGAGGAAGAGCATGTAAAACTCGGACTTTACTCCATGCAGGATCTTAAAAAACAACCTGCGTCCAACCCATTGTGGCAAAAATATTACTGGCATGGAACTTCTCACTCGATGGGACTCGATGTCCATGATCCCTTCGACCGCTCGGTACCTTTCCGGGAGGGGATGGTCTTTTCATGCGAACCCGGAATTTATATACCGGAGGAGGGGATGGCAATCAGACTGGAAAATGATGTGCTTATCACTTCAGACGGTCCGGAAGACATGATGGAGGAGATACCGCTCGATCCGGCTGAAATTGAAGAGCGGTTGAACCGGTCGTGAACCCCCGGGTTCTTATTTAGCCTGACTCTAAATGAGTGAAAATCTTCTGTTGCACTGGCTGATAATCTGTTCGTTCGCCAACCCTGTATTATCTTTGTCAGATGTCAGGTTGTAATAAATGGCATGACCATCAGTAATCACAAATTAAGTATAGGAAATGATTAAACAGGTGCAATTCAAAGAGGCTGCCGTTAATTACTCGGTGGAAGGTAGCGGAGATTCCATGGTGTTCCTGCATGGCTACCTGGAGTCATTGGAAATATGGACCCCTTTTGTCCGCCGGTTTACCGCTAACTACCGGGTGATCTGTGTTGATCTGCCCGGCCACGGCAGATCCGGCGTCTGGGGAGAGAATCACTCCATGGAAGAACTGGCGGAGGCAGTGAAAATTGTTATGGAGGAGGAGAATGTTTCCCGGGCCGTACTATTCGGACATTCATTGGGAGGATATGTGACCATGGCTGTTGCGGATCGGTATCCCGATTTACTGAAAGGATATGCACTGTTTCACAGTACCTGTTTTGCCGATAATGAGGAGAAAAAGAAAAACCGTGATCGCGAGATCAGCCTGGTAAGGTGCGGTAAAAAGCTGCAAATCGTTAATTCCAGCATCCCGAAAGGCTTTGCTGATTCGAACCTGGAGCGAATGAACGAGGAGGTAACCCGGGTAAAAAAGATGGCAGCTAAAACGTCCGATGAAGGGATCATTGCCATACTGAACGGGATGAAACAGCGGGCCGACCGGTCCGATGTGCTGAAGCTCCCTGTTCCGCCGCCGCTGATCATCTGGGGAGAGAAGGATAATTACATCCCGGAGGAGGTCTTTAAAAAACTGGTTAATACCGCTCCCCATGCCTCAGTAGTTATTCTGAAAAATTCAGGTCATATGGGATTCCTGGAGGAACCTGATTGCGTGTACTCGGGGATCCTTAACTACCTGAGCGAATTGAAATAAAAGGGGGGTTCCGGACCTTTCCATGAAAAACGGTGGGTGAAAAGTAAACTAAACTATCCAGGTGCCCGGAAGCACCCCCTTGCTATGACAACTTACCAGCGGCAGTAACCCCTGCGGCCGTTAGCGCCGTAACCGAAACCGGGGTTGCCCCGCTGCTGGCCTGAACGATTCCAGCGAGCTGCCTGTTTACCCCGCTGCCGTCGTGGGATTTGATTCAGGTATACCTGCTGCTCCTCGGTAAGCACACCTCTTATTGCCACTTTGTGATCGGTGCGCATTTTCATCATCTTATTCATCAACTCCGTCTTGTCGTCGATCAGGTTTTCTACCGCTTTCTGATCTACCGGGCTCTCCGACATCAGGGTGCGATGCTTTGCCCTTATTTCTCCCATCTGGTTCCGGAGAGGCAACATCTCTTTCATGTGAGCGGTTCGTAAGTCACGGATTTCTTTATCCTGCTCTTCGGTCAGATCGGGGATGATCCGCTCCATACGGTTGAAACGTTCCCCGGGTTCCCGGTCAAATCCCGGTCCGTACCCCCTGCCTGTCCGCGGCTGGGCTATTAGAGAGGCACTCATCATTATTCCTGCTACCAGCAGGATCATGGTCATTCTTGCATTTGTTTTCATGATACATCCATTTTTATGAAACATTTTCTGCCCTTTAGATGGATGCAACCCGAAAAGGTTTAATCAACCCGGATATTTACATGGAAGAGATGGTATCCCTGGCTACCTGCAGGGTGTTGTCAATTGGTTCAATTATGGGATAAAATCCGATGTTATCAATGATATTGCGGGCAATGTATGCCCTGACATGGGTCATGATCAACGACTTCGATTCCCTGAACTGGGCATAATCGGGATCGACCCCCTTCTCCTTTGCAAAAGCAATGAATTTCTTGTCCAGGGATTTCTTATCCAGGTAACCCGAGATGGCTTCTGCAGTTTGCAAACCCTCTAGATCTACCCGGTGCTGATCGGCGTACTGGAAAGCAAAACGGTACATCAGCCCCATGCTTCGAACCCTGTTGTAATAGTCGGTAACTCCAACGGTATCCATTGGAACAAAAAGGTCGGGCATGATCCCGCCTCCTCCGTATACGATTTTGCCTCCTGGTGTTACGTATCTCAGGGAGTCGCTGAACTTGATGGAATCCTCGTTAGAGAACTCGCCGTTCATCAAGCGGTCGCTCAGATCATGGTAATACTCCTCTTTTCCTTCTCCGTAGGGTCTCTGGATACTTCGCCCCGTGGGGGTATAGTACTTGGCTACGGTGAGTCTGATCGCCGAACCATCCGGAAATTTCATCTGCTCCTGCACGAGCCCCTTCCCGAATGACCGCCTTCCTACAATCAATCCACGGTCATTATCCTGGATCGCACCGGCCAGGATCTCGCTGGCACTGGCCGAAAACTCATCAATCAGGATAACTACCTTGTCATCCTTCAATATACCCCGGGCGGTGGCAAACTCATTTCGTCTTGGCCGGGCCCGGCCTTCCGTGTAAACGATAAGCTGACCATCCTCCAGGAACTGGTCGGCAATGCGCGTGGCAGCATCCATGATTCCCCCGCCATTCCTCCGCAGGTCAACAATGATCTTCTCCATACCCTGTCCCTTCAGATCCTCTGCAGCATCCATAAATTCCCGGTAGGTGGTCTGTGCAAACTGGTTGATCTTGATGTACCCCGTCTCGTCATCGATCATGTAGTGCACATCCACGCTGTATAAGGGTATGTCGTCGCGGATGATCTCAAAATCGATCGGCTCCTCCTCGCCCCTTCGCAGGATGGTGACCTCCACCGCCGTACCCTTTTTTCCCTTGAGCATGGAGACAATATCGTCGGAGGGCATATCCACCCCCGCAACCGTCGAGTCGTTTACAGCAATGATCCGGTCACCGGGATGGATGCCCACGATCTCAGACGGACCATTGGGGATGGTTTTGATGATGGCCACGGTATCCTCAACCACGTTGAATTGTACCCCGATGCCGCTGAAATTACCCTTCAGGGGCTCGTTATACTTTTTAAATTCACTGGCCGGAATGTATACCGAGTGCGGATCCAGCTTTTCAAGAATAGCCGGTATGGCCGCCTCGTTTATGGTTTTTATGGATACCGTGTCGACATATTCGTTCAGGATATAGTAAAGCGCGGAATTGATCTTGTCGTTCTTGGAAGTGACATTGAGTCCGGGTACTACGTTAAAACCGGGCCGGTCCGTGACGGATCGCCGCGACATCTCGTTGGATACGATAGACCGCACCCTGAAACTGCAGAAAACATTCCCCAGCAAAATCCCCAGCACCAACGATACTGCCAACATAATGGGCAGGTATATCTTCATCTTATCTTTCCTGAATAACTTCATCTATTATTTTCGGTATATGTACAATTTCAATATTTGCTCGTTTCAACAGGTCCAGTCCCTCATGGTTCCTGTATTTTTCAATAAAGACCACCCGGCTTATCCCGGCCTGGATGATCAGCTTGGAACACTCCATACATGGCGATGTGGTAATGTATAAGGTGGACCCTTCACTGCTGTTGTTCGACTTGGCCACTTTGGTAATCGCATTGGCCTCTGCGTGGAGAACGTATGGCTTGGTGTCATTGTTCTCATCTTCGCAATAATTCTCAAATCCTGCCGGAGTACCATTGTAACCGTCCGAAATGATCATTTTATCCTTAACCAGGAGTGCACCAACCCGTCTTCGCCTGCAATAGGAATTGGTTGCCCATATGCGCGCCATCTGTAAATAGCGCATGTCTGTGGCCAATTGCTTCTCCTTCGGCGTCTTGTTGTTTTCCAATGCGTTACCCTTAAAAATCACCCAATTTGCAAATATACTATTTTCGCGCCGATGCTGTTCCTGATTTCTGCTTTTTTCCTTTCCCGGGGATGTAACAAACACCCGCGCCGGAAACCATTATCAATGATTCAGTCCCGTTATTACTCCCCTCCTTCCAACCGGACATTTTTTACTTTAAACAAGTCCATTTTTCAATGAATTCTAATAGTGTTTGAATAGAAATGAAATAACAAGTGATCTTAAAGCATTGTATATGATAAGAATATCATTATATTTGCACATTATCAATGTACTATGAAAATATGCACACATAATGATAACATAAAACACTTCAGGAATGATAATAAGAATAAGGCAATTGATGATATTTATACATCCGAACGAAACATAACACTCAGCTCAGATGGAAAAGATATTTAAATATTTGAAGTCTAACTTAGGTGAGAACCTTAATGTTAATAGAGCAAAAAAAGAGTTACTGGATAAATTGCCATTGTACATCAATAGCACATATGAAATATGGGAGGTAGCTATATTTAATCGTAATGTGTTGATGCTGGGTATTCGAACAAAAGAGCATTTAACACCTCTTCAATATCAGAAACACAAAGAACAGGTTGAAAAGAAAACAGGTGCTGTTGTTGTGTTTATTCTTCCTGATATAAAGGCTTACGAAAGAAATCGTCTTATCAGAAAGAGAATCAATTTTGTGATAGAGGATAAACAATTATTCATACCTCAACTGCTAATTGATTTAAAAGAATACATACCAAACACACAGTTCAACAAAAAAGTTCTTCAACCAGCAGCTCAGGTGATGTTACTCTATCACATTCAATATAAAAATCTGACTGGATGTACTTACTTAGAGTTATCCAACCTGCTGGAATACTCTTACCTGGCCGTTAGCAGGGCAGTTGATAACCTGGTAAAGCTGGAGCTATGCAAAACGGAGGGGAAAAAAGTTAAAAATCTGGTGTTTATTTCAAGTAAACGGGAATTATGGCAAAAAGCACTTCCCTTTTTAACCTCTCCAATTAAAAAGACGTTGTTTATAAATGATAGATTGCCTGAGAATTTAACCCGAATCACAAATATTAATGCACTTGCTTTTTATTCCGATTTGAACGGGGAGCGTAAAAAGCATCTCGCCATTCAACATAATAAATTTGTACAAATCAAAAAAAAGGGTGTGATAAAACAAACCAGTCAGTACGATGGTGATTATCATGTTGAACTGTGGAGATATAACCCCTGTGTATTAACGAAAAAAAAGGTGGTTGATCCACTTTCATTATACCTCTCATTTATGCATTCAAAGGATGAACGAATTGAAATGGCACTTGAACAAATAACAGAACAAATAGAGTGGTAAGAGGATTAGATAAATTTAAAGAATACTTTGCGGAATATACCGGTAACTATGTAATTATTGGCGGTACCGCAAGAGATAAATTCATGGAAGAAGCCGGGCTTAAGCCAAAAAGGACGCACTTAACACCAATTCCTGCTGAAGAGGGATTGACCAGCCTTTCTGCTATACTGCTCGATGATGAATACTATCAATACGTAATAGAACATAGTGAAGTTGAAGATGGTTTGCATCTTGCACAGAAAGAGGCAGTAATTTGCTTGAAAGCAAAAGCATTTATTGATTTAAACGGATTGAGGGAGAGAGGAAATAAAATAGATAGAAAAAAATCAGGAAACATCATACTGATATTTTCAGACTGGGTTTTACCCTTGAAAGCGGAGATTATTTTGAACTACCTGATGGAATAAAAACAGATCTTCAGCAGTATTTACATTCCGCTAAAAATGATTTGCCTGGTGAAGAACTCTTCGAATCAATGGGGTTAGGTCATATCAAACCCGAAGAAGTTTATACACAAATTAAAGAAAGCTTTTTACCTGATATAGATTATTAAACACACTTCAAAATGTACTTGATCAGATAAAGGTTTTATACTCAGCACAATATAAACACATATAAATTAACTCATAAAATAAAAGCTCTTGGTTATCAAGAGCTTTTGTGGAAGTACCCGGAGCCGGGGTCGAACCGGCACGGCCTTGCGGCCACTGGTGTTTGAGACCAGCGCGTCTACCAATTCCGCCATCCGGGCAGGATCGCTCCTGGGGAGCAGTGTGCAAATGTAACATAAAATCGTCTTTCCGGCAAGGATGCGTTTCATAACATCCACCTCCGCAGCCGGTATGTTTTGAAATATATTTTTCCCCGGCATACATTCGTACATTTGTTACCGGGCAGGAACTTTTCAATGAAAATGCAAACGGACACAGACCTGCTCTGCCATCGCCCCGTGAGTACGAACCGCTAACAATACGTCATACATAAAAATCTTAGCTATGGACAAACACTACAAGGAAAAAACCCGGGAAGTACTCAAACGACTCGGCATCAGGGAAACCAATGCAGGGGTTGTAACCGGAACGAACCCTTTAGAGGTAAAGGGAGAGGTGACGCAATCCTTCACCCCCATTGATAACACGCCCATCGCCGGGGTCATCAACGCCACAACCGACGATTATGAACAGGTGATGAATACAGCGGAAAAAGCCTTTGAACAGTGGCGTATCACCCCGGCCCCGCAGAGGGGAGAGGTGGTGCGGCAGATCGGACTCGCCCTTCGTGAATCCAAAGAGGACCTGGGATACCTGGTGGCCCTGGAGATGGGGAAGATCTACCAGGAAGGACTGGGTGAAGTGCAGGAGATGATCGATATCTGTGATTTTGCCGTGGGACAGTCGCGGCAGCTGTACGGTTTTACCATGCAGTCGGAACGACCGCTGCACCGTATGTACGACCAGTACCACCCGCTGGGGATTGTCGGACTGGTGACCGCGTTTAACTTCCCGGTGGCCGTATGGGCCTGGAACTCCATGATCGCCGCCGTGGCGGGTGATGTGGTGGTGTGGAAACCCAGCTCCAAAACGCCCCTTACCGCCATCGCGATCATGAATATCCTGGCTCCCGTACTGAAGCGAAACAATGTGCCCGATGGGGTGTTCAACCTGGTGGTGGCTAAATCATCGGTGCTTGGGGATAACTTTGCGGGCGATACCCGGATCCCCCTCTTCTCCCTCACAGGCTCCACCGCTGTTGGCAAACGCGTGGCGGCAATTGTCAGTAAACGACTCGGGAAATCCATCATGGAGCTGGGCGGAAACAATGCGATCATCATCTCGCAGCATGCCGACCTGGATATGGCGATCCCGGCCATTGTTTTCGGATCGGTGGGAACAACAGGGCAACGCTGTACCACAACCCGCCGGCTGATTATCCATGAAAGTGTGTATGAACAGGTGAAAGATACACTGGTGAAAGCCTACTCCCAGCTGGAAGGTCGGATCGGCAATCCGCTGGATCCTGATGTGCTGGTGGGTCCCATGGTCGACAAAAGCGGGGTGGCACTGTATCAGAATGCCCTGGAACAGGTCAAAAAGGAGGGAGGCCGCATCCTGTTCGGCGGAGAGGTGCTTACCGGAGACGGATTCGAATCGGGCACCTATGTCATGCCTGCACTGGCAGAAGCGGAGAATCATTACAAAATTGTGCAGGAAGAGACCTTTGCTCCCCTGCTTTACCTCATTAAATACACCGGGGAAGTCGATGAGGCCATACGGCTGCATAACGATGTTCCCCAGGGACTCTCTTCTGCAATCTTTACACTTAATATGCGGGAAGCAGAGACATTCCTCTCGGCAGCGGGCTCCGACTGCGGGATCGCCAACGTGAACATCGGTACTTCCGGTGCGGAGATCGGGGGCGCATTCGGCGGGGAGAAAGAGACCGGGGGCGGACGCGAATCGGGTTCCGATGCCTGGAAGACCTATATGCGCAGACAAACCAACACGATCAACTATAGCAGCGAACTTCCGCTCGCGCAGGGCATAAAATTTGATCTTTAGGCAGGCTACATCGCCTTGAAGAGGTACTTGGAATCGACCACGGAATAGACGCTTTTTATGATCCCTTCTTTGTCGAATCCACACTCCCTCTGCAGTTCTTCAGGGGTGCCCTGGTCCACGAACCGGTCGGGGATACCCAGCCGCTTTACCCGGGCCTGGTAGTTGTGCGTGCTCATGAATTCCAGCACGGCGCTTCCCATCCCGCCGGCGATGGATCCGTCCTCCACCGTGATGATCTTTTTGAAACCGGAAAATACCTTTTTCAGCAGTTCGGTATCCAGGGGCTTGAGGAAACGAAGGTCAATATGAGCAATGCTGAGGTGACGCGCCTCCAGCTCATCGATCGCTTCGGCGACGGTGTTGCCGACCGGACCAATGGAGATGATGGCCACGTCCTCGCCATCCCTGAGGATCTGTCCTTTCCCGGTCTCAATTGTGCTGAAAGGCTTTTTCCAGTCGACCGTTACACCCCGCCCCCGGGGATAACGGATCACAAAGGGTCCGTCGTGATGCTGAGCCGAATACATGAGGTTGCGAAGCTCGATCTCGTTCAGCGGCGAAGCAATGGTAAGGTTGGGTATGCACCGCATATAGGCCAGGTCATACGCCCCGTGGTGCGTGGCACCGTCTGCCCCCACCAGTCCGGCCCGGTCAAGACAGAACACCACCGGGAGATTCTGAATGGCCACGTCGTGGATCACCTGGTCATAGGCTCGCTGCATAAACGAGGAGTAGATATTGCAGTATGGGGTCATTCCGGCTGCAGCCAACCCGGCTGAGAAAGTGACGGCATGCTGCTCGGCAATGCCCACATCGAAGGTACGGTCGGGTATCTTCTCCATCATCACCTTCAGGGAGGAGCCGCTCGGCATGGCCGGGGTAATGCCCACGATCTTCCGGTTCTCTTCGGCCAGCTCCAGGAGCGTGTTGCCAAATACATCCTGGAAACGCGGCGGTTGTGGTTTGTCCGATTTCTTCACCAGGAACTCACCGGTCTTGCGGTCAAACTTGCCGCTTGGCGAATGAAAGATGGTCTGGTTAAGCTCTGCCTGCGGGAATCCCTTCCCTTTGCGGGTGAGGATGTGAAGTAATTTCGGACCGGGAATATCTTTCAGGTCCTCCAGGGCAGTGGTCAGGTGCAGGACATCATGACCGTCGACCGGACCGAAATAGCGGAAGTTGAACGACTCGAACAGGTTGCTCTGCTTCAGTACGATCGACTTCATGGCCGATTCGATCTTCTGCACGTAGTGGCGGGCGTTCGGATTGATCTTGTTCAGGTAACCCATCAGGTTCCATACATCGGATCTTACCTTGTTGTAAGCCCTGGAGGTGGTGATGTCCAGCAGGTACTCCTTCATGGCCCCGACGCTGGGATCAATGGCCATGTTGTTGTCGTTCAGGATCACCAGCATATTTTTCTTTTCGTGCCCGACATTATTGAGCGCCTCGAAGGCCATCCCCCCGCTGAGTGCCCCATCCCCGATAACGGCTACCACCTGGCGGTCCTGCTCCCCGGTGTATTCATGTCCTACGCTCATCCCCAGGGCGGCGGATATGGAGGTGGATGAGTGCCCTACCCCGAATGCATCGTGTTCACTCTCCGATGGTTTTGGGAACCCACTGATCCCTTTGTATTTCCGGTTGGTGTGAAATTGGTCACGTCGCCCGGTAAGAATCTTGTGTCCGTATGCCTGGTGCCCTACATCCCAGATCAGCTTATCGAAGGGGGAATTAAATACGCGGTGCAGTGCCACGGTCAGCTCCACGACCCCCAGGCTGGCGCCGAAATGACCCGGATTGGAAGAGATGATGTCGATGATAAACTGCCGCAGTTCACGGCTTAGCTGTATGAGCTGCCGGGGCTCAAGGGGTTTGAGGTCGGCCGGACCATTGATTTGTTGTAAAAGCGGATATGCTTCCTCCTGGTTGCTCATGAGAGATCACTATTACCCGCAAAGATAGTAAAACTTGCGGATGTTAATATCTTGTACCAATTGGTTAAAAAACAGGTGCCTCAATCGTCTTATTTTATGTAATTTTCGGTGTTCTCTGATTATAACAATTCAGGCTGCCAAACGGTTGCCGAATGTGACGCAATTAACGTTTATTAGCAGACTATGATGAGTAACAAGTGGATCATCCTGGCCCTGGTTGTTGTCTCTTCCTCCTGTGTACCCGCCACCCAGTTCAGGGAAGTGGACCGGAAAAGTGAGTCGCTCCAGCAGGAACGGGATGAGCTGATGGCTGAAAATGAACACCTGACCGTGCAGAACCGGGAGATGAAAGCGCGCATCAATAACGTGGAAGAGCGCCAGGAGGCGTTCGTGGAAGACAGTATCAGGCTGCACCGGCAGATACAGGAACAGAAAGAGGAGTTGGCCCGCCTGGAGCGGAAGTACGCCGACCTGGAAGAGACGCATGAATCCCTGCTGCGGGGCAATGCCCGGGAGACCAGGAGGCTGCTCAGCCAACTTCAGTCTACCCAGGAGGACCTGGCGAAAAAGGAGCAGCTCATGCGCGAGCTGGAAGGGGACCTCACCGAGCAAAGGCAAAATCTTACCCGGCTTCGTGCAGAGCTGGAAGCCAGGAATGCACGCCTGATGGAGATGGAGGAGATGCTCTACCGGAAAGACAGCATCATGAATGCCCTGCGCCGGACCGTTTCCGATGCATTGCTGGGTTTCGAGGGTCAGGGTCTTTCGGTTACACAGAAAAACGGTAAGGTGTATGTCTCCCTGGAAGAGAAATTGCTGTTCGGTTCGGGAAGTACCGTCGTGGACCCCAACGGCAAACGCGCCTTGCAACAACTGGCACGGGTGCTTGCGCGGAACCCGGAGATCCGGATCATGATCGAGGGGCATACCGACGATGTGCCGTTCCGGAAAGGATCCTCCATCAAGGATAACTGGGATCTGAGTGTGCTGAGGGCTACTTCTATCGTGCGTATCCTCCTGGAATCCGCCGATATCGATCCCAAACGGATCACCGCTGCCGGACGGGGCGAATTCCTGCCGGTGGATCCGGCCAAAACCCCGGAGGCGCGCCGCAAAAACCGGCGTACCGAGATCATCCTCTCGCCCAACCTGGACGAACTCTACAAGATCCTGGAGATCGACTGACCCCATAAAAAACCGCATACCCGGAAACGTAACTATGTACGCCGGAATATGCGGTGAATCGGTATGGGAAATGACCGCTAGATGGTCATAATGTCCTCTTCCTTGGCTTCAACCACCTGGTCAACCTTCTCTGTCATCTTATCGGTGAGCTCCTGGACCTTCTCCTCGGCCCGCTTGGCATCATCCTCGGCCAGCCCCTCTTTCTGCATGCTTTTGATCTCATCGTTGGCTTCCCGGCGGGCATTGCGGACACTCACCCGGGCATTCTCCCCTTCATTTTTCACCTGTTTCACCAGGCTAACACGCCGCTCCTCGGTAAGGGTAGGAATGATCAGCCGGATGATCTCGCCGTTGTTTACGGGCGTGATCCCCACGTTGGAGTTCATGATCGCCTTCTCGATAGGCTCGATCATCTTCTTTTCCCATGGCTGGATCGCAATGGTTTTGGCATCGGGGGTGCTCACATTGGAAACCTGGTTTAACGGGGTGGGAGTACCGTAATACTCCACCGTGATCCCGTCCAGGATATGGATATTCGCCTTTCCTGCCCTGATGCGGCTCAATTCACTCTCAAGGTGATCGATGGCCTTATCCATCTTCTCTTTGGACATGTCGTAGACCAGTTGAACCTCTTCATTCATGGTGTGTTCGTTTTAATGAAAAGTCCTAATTTATTTAAATTTTAACTAAAGTTCCAATTTTTTCCCCTGAAATCAACTTTTTAAGGTTCCCTTTCTCGTTCATATTGAAAACAACCACAGGCAGTTCATTCTCCCGGCACATGGCAAAAGCAGTCTGATCCAGCACCCGCAGATTCTTCTCAATGGCCTCCCCGAAGGTGATCTCATCGAACTTTTCAGCCTCCGTATCTTTCTCCGGATCACTGGTGTAAATGCCGTCTACCCGGGTGCCCTTCAGCATGGCATCGGCCTCGATCTCCACAGCACGCAGCGAAGCCGCCGTGTCGGTGGTGAAATAAGGATTGCCCGTACCGCCCGAGAAGATCACGATATCTCCGTCCTGCAGGGCCTCCACTACCCGGGGCTTGTAATAAAACTCCGCAACCGGTTCCATGCGAAACGCCGTAAAAAGACGCGACTTCACACTCTTTGATTCAAAAGCCGACTGCAGGGCCAGTCCGTTGATAACCGTGGCAAGCATCCCCATGTAATCCCCTTTCACCCGGTCATACCCGTCCTGTACCCCGGATATCCCGCGGAAAATATTGCCGCCGCCAATGACGATGGCCACTTCCACCCCGGATCGCGAGATCTCAATGATCTCATCCACGTAGTCATTCATCCGCCGGGGATCAATCCCGTGTGAGCGCCCGGCCATGAGCGCTTCACCGCTCAGCTTGAGCAATACCCGTTTGTAGCTTGCCATAGTATCTAGTTTGGTACGAATTTAACAATATTTGGTAATCGGAACGGCCTCCGGGAAGAAGTTCCGCACCGCTGCGCATAAAAAAAGGCCATCCGGATGAATGGCCTTTTAAGACTATGAAAAAATGTCACTTCACTGAATAACGCTTGAATGCAGTAACCGTCAGTTCCTTATCGGATTCCTGTAGGTACTGCTTTACCGTTTTTTTATTGTCCTTGGTGAACTCCTGGTTCAACAGGGTATTATCCTTGACAAACTTGTTGACCATCCCCTCGGCGATCCGGTCCACAATGTTCTCGGGCTTCCCCTCGGCAAGCGCCTTTTCACGGCCCAATGCCTTCTCCTTCTCAATCGCTTCTGCCGGAACATCGTCCTTGTCAATGGCAACGGGCGACATGGCAGCTACCTGCATGGCCACATCCTTGGCTGCCTGCTCGTCCACATCCTTCTTGTTGAATCCCACCAGTGTGGCCAGGTTGTTACCCATGTGGTTGTAAGCGACCACCTTCTCAGCCTCTACATAGTCGTAGTAAGCCAGCTCCAGCTTCTCGCCGATCACCCCGGTCTGCTCGGTTACCTTCTCATCTATGGTCTTTCCATCCAGGGTGAGCGCTTTCAGAGCTTGCAGGTCAGCAGGCTTCTCTGCCAGGGCCAGGTCCAGGATCGAAGTGGCAAATGCAATGAAATTTTCGTTCTTGGCCACAAAATCGGTTTCGCAATTCAATGAGATCAGGGCACCGAAATTCCCATCCACCTTTGCCTGAACATTGCCTTCACTGGCTTCACGATCGGCACGCTTGCTGGCTACCGCCTGCCCCTTCTTACGAATGATCTCTATCGCTTTATCAAAATCACCTTCTGCCTCCTGGAGAGCTTTCTTGCAATCCATCATCCCGGCTCCGGTTGTTTTTCTTAATTTACTGACATCAGCAGCTTTTATTTCAGCCATTTCTTAATGTTTTAATAGGTGAATATTACTCCTTTTTAGAATCGTCTGAAGCATCAGCCTCCTCCGGTTTTGCTTCTTTGTCAGCCTTGTCTTCGGGCGATGATGCACTCTTTGTTGCCGGCTCTTTGGCGGCTTCCTTCCCTGCGCTCTCATCGGCTTTCTCCTTGCCTGCTTCCTCTTTACCGGAAGCCTTCTTACTTACTTTAGCTTCTGACTTATCCTCTCTCTTTGCCGTCTTGGCCTCTTCCTTGACCTCTTTCTTATCTGTCCTGGCTGCCGATTTCTCCTCTTTCTTCGCTTTCTTCTCCCTGGCAGTGGCTGCTTCCTTCTCTTTCTCCATCTTCCGCTCGTTCAGACCCTCTTCCACGGCAGCGGCAATGTAATCCACGATCAGGTCGATCGATTTGGATGCATCGTCGTTGGCCGGAATGGGAAAGTCAATGTTGGTCGGATCCGAATTGGTGTCCACTATGGCAAACACCGGAATGTTCAACCGTTTGGCTTCCCTTACGGCAATGTACTCCTTGCTGATGTCCACGATAAACATGGCCGCGGGCAACCGCGTGAGATCGGCAATGCTGCCGAACATCTTCTCGAGCTTGGCACGCTGACGCGTGATCTGCAATTTTTCGCGCTTGGCGAGGGTGTCAAAGGTGCCGTCGGAAGCCATCTTGTCAATGGCCGACATCTTCTTTACCGCTTTCCGGATGGTCGGGAAGTTGGTGAGCATTCCGCCCGGCCAGCGTTCCGTTACATACGGCATATTGGTCTGCTTGATGCGCTCCGAAACAATGTCTTTCGCCTGCTTCTTGGTGGCCACGAAGAGGATCTTTCGCCCCGATTTGGCAATCTGCTTGAGCGCATTCGCTGCTTCTTCCATTTTGGCCTCGGTCTTGTTGAGGTCAATGATGTGGATCCCGTTCTTCTCCATGAAGATATAGGGCGCCATGGCGGGGTTCCACTTTCTCTTCAGGTGACCGAAATGGACACCTGCATCCAATAACTCCTGAAAACTTGTCTTTGGCATGTTGTGTTTTTTTGCTGGTCAACCAACAGGTAGTCCTGATTCCGGAGTCCTGCCGGTTTCGCAAGATGTGTATTTCAATTCTGGTTGTCTGATTAACGCTTGCTGAACTGGAAGCGCTTCCGTGCTTTGGGCTGCCCCGGCTTCTTCCGCTCTACGACACGGTCATCGCGGGTAACGAACCCTTCCGAGCGTAACGTAGTCTTGTACTCGGGATCAATCTTGATCAACGCGCGGGCAATGGCAAGACGGGCAGCCTCGGCCTGACCCTTGATGCCGCCGCCGGCAATGTTGAGCTTGACATCGTATTTCTCTTTGAGCTGAAGGGCATTCAGCGGCTGGTCTACCACGTAATGCAACTGACCGTATGGAAAGTACGTTTTGTAGTCCTTGTCATTGACCATGATCTGACCCTTGCCCTCGCTGAGGTAAGCACGGGCAATGGCCCTTTTTCTTCTTCCAATGGTATTGATAGCCTCCATAATAACTATTTAATCGTATTTAAATCAATTTTTTTCGGTTTCTGCGCTTCATGCGGATGCTCCTCCCCGGCAAATACATGCAGGTTCCGGAACAACTCGCTTCCCAGCCGGTTTTTGGGAAGCATCCCCTTGACAGCATTCTCCACGATCGCCGTCGGCCGCTTCTTTAACAGGTCGGCAGGCTTGTCAATTTTCTGTCCGCCCGGGTACCCCGAATGACGCACATACTCTTTCTGATCAAACTTTTTACCGGTCATGGCCACCTTCTCCGCATTGATGATGATCACGTTATCCCCGCCATCAACATGCGGTGTGAAATCCGGCTTGTGCTTGCCGCGCAGGATCATCGCCACCCGGGAAGCCATCCGTCCCAAAGGCTGATCCTTTGCATCCACAAGGATCCACTCCTTGTTCACTGTATTCTTGTTCGCTGAAACCGTCTTATAACTCAATGTGTTCACGTTTACTATGTTTAATTCCTGACTAAAAGCTACCGCCTGATTTTTGTGGTTCGCAAAAATACAAATCTTTTTCATAAATCAAGAACATATCAACAATTTATTTCCCGATAATTCAAAATCCACAATTCCAAGGACATACCCCTCTTTTTCGTTCCGCCTGCCACCCCGGTCCGACCCGGTTTTCAACAGTTCTTCCTTTTTAATTACCTTTAACCACTCAAAACACCCATCCCATGAAACGACCAGGTTGGCTGCTCCTGTTGCTGCTGCTTACGCGGAACCTGACCATGGCGCAAACCCCCGAGGCCCGGTTCACGTTCGACCACATCCTGGATAACCGGGAATACTTTTCCGATTATGCGTGGCCGCAAACCATATTCGGGGTGCGGCTCGACGCGCAGGCGGTCTTTCGCCTCGATTCGGTGCATAGCGTGGGGGGCGGACTCAATTACATGTACGAGTTCGGGGGGGCGATCCGCGATGTTCCGCTTACCGTCGACCTCTATTACCATATGGATCTGCCCAACCTGTCACTTTACCTGGGTTCGTTCCCCCGCAAAGGGGTGGTGGAACACCCGCTCTTTATGCTTACCGATACCCTGGATTATTACCGCCCCAATGTAGAGGGCGCTTCGGTTACCCTGAAAGGAGAGTGGGGAAGATTCCAGGGGTGGATCGACTGGACCGGCAGGGAGTCACAGGTGCAACGCGAGCAGTTCCTGGCCGGAATCGACAGCCGGATCAACCGGGGGATCTTCTTCCTGGAACCCTCCCTGGTGATGTACCATAACGCGCGAAGCCTCGATCCCGGCGATACTGAACCACTGCAGGATAACGGTGCGGTGTCGCTGCTCGGGGGAGCAGACCTGGCCAGCCTTGCCCGGTGGAAAGAGCTCTGGCTGGCAACGGGATATGCCGCTTCGTACAACCGTTTTCGCCCCGATCCGGTCTTATGGTCAGACGGGTGGATGATCCGGGGAGCAGCCACGTATACGATTTTTGCCCTGCGCGGAGTTTATTATAATGGCGACCCCCTGCACGTGGAGTACGGGGAACCGTTCTACCGGTCGGGGAACTACGGGAGGATCGGACTCTTTGTGGATCCTTTCCCCAACCCTGCCTTCCGGGCAAGGCTCGGATGGAACCTCCACATGGTGGGGGGAGAAGGGGTCCACCATTCGCAACAATTGCTGTTAACGATCAAATTTTGAACCGGCAAAACATCCATAAGACCCTCTACTTTGTCCTGCTGCTGCTCCTGGCAGCCAGCCTGCCGCTCTCTATTTATACCACCTCGCTGGTACAGATCCTGCTGCTGATCAACTGGATGGCGGAAGGGAACTTCAGGGAGAAGTGGGAGCGGATCCGCTCCGAAAAAGCGCTCTGGGTGTTCGCCCTCTTCTACGGGGTCCACCTGGCGGGGATGATCTGGTCGACGGATTGGGTGTACGGACTCAAAGATTTGAAGATCAAACTGTCGATTTTCGTGCTGCCGGTGATCATCGTCTCTTCAGGCATCCCCGCCCGCACCCGGCTGCGCTATATTCTGCTGGTCTTTATCGGGGCCAATATCATCGCTTCGCTGGCCAGCGTTATGGCCCTGCTGAACTGGCTGCCGGTGGAGATCGATGATTTCCGGGATGCTTCGCTCTTTATTTCCCACATCCGGTTCTCCCTGATGATCGTGATGGCCATCGCTTTTGCAGCCTACCTGCTGGTGGCACACCGCCATATCAATTCCGGGGCGGTCACAGGGCTGCTCATAGCGGCCCTGGCATGGCTTCCTGTTTTCCTGATCATCCTTCGATCGCTCTCGGGGATCATTATCCTGCTGGTCCTTACGGTGGTCATTGCCTTTGTGCTGGTGCGAAAAATGAAGGCACCGGTGATCCGCTTGTCGCTTACCCTGCTCATCCTGCTGATCCCCGTGGGAACCCTGCTATACCTGGGATATGCGGTGAACAGGTTCTATTCTGTCGAAGAGATCAGCCGGGAAGAGATCGACCGGGAAACCACCGAAGGCAATCCCTACCTGAATATTCCCCACCGCAAAGAGATCGAAAACGGGAACTATGTCTGGCTGCATATCTCGCGCAAAGAGTTGAAAAGGGAGTGGAACCGGCGAAGCGACATTCCCTGGGACGGACAAACCGAGGAAGGAACCGGGATCCAGATGACCCTGATCCGCTACCTCACTTCAAAGGGGCTCCGCAAGGATGCGCAGGGGATGGGGCAGCTCGACAGCACGGATATCCGGGCGATCGAAGAGGGCATCGCCAACCACCTCTACCGCGAAAAATTTAAGCTCTATCCGCGGATCTATGAGCTGATCTGGGAGATTGACCGCTTCCGGCTGGGGTACAGTCCGAATGAAAAATCGATGGTCCAGCGCCTCTTCTACCTGAGGGCGGGATGGACCATCGCACGGGAAAATCCCTGGAAAGGGGTGGGAACCGGTGACGTGGGACAGGCCTTTGCCAGCTATTACGAGAACAATGACTCCCCGCTGAAACCCAGCCGCCGCCGCCGGGCACACAACCAGTACCTCACCCTCATGCTCACTTTCGGGGTCTTCGGGGCGGTGATCTGTATCGCTTCCCTGGTGACGCCCATCTCCATGAAAAACCGGGGCTCCTCCTTCATGGTCCTGGTGCTGATCCTCACCATGGCCCTCTCCATGCTTAACGAGGACACCCTGGAAACCACGGCGGGGGCCGTGCCTTTCGCATTTTTCTATGCTTTGTTTATCTTTGGGCCGGATTGGCCGTGGCGGAGACTGAATGAAGACCGGGAGGAGGGCGTGAAGACATGATTCCGGGATCATTCTTCCCGGCCGGCAGCAGAGAAAATACAACAAAGAGCAATGAAAAGCATGAGCCCGGGAAAGAATTTTTCCGGCGGGCAGACCAGGGCTCAGGCAGACTTAAAAGAAGAAATCCATGACACGATACGGGAAACCGGATGAAAAGTTTATGCGTCGTACGCTGGAGATGGCGCGCGAGAATATCGATGCCGGGGGCGGACCTTTTGCCGCCCTGCTGGTAAAGGACGGGGAGGTCATTGCCGGGGCCGGGAACCGGGTTACCAGCATGCACGATCCAACGGCCCACGCCGAAATACTGGTTATCAGGGAGGCTGCACAGAAGCTGGAAACCCACGACCTCTCGGGCTGTGAGCTCTATGCCTCCTGCGAACCCTGTCCCATGTGCCTGGGCGCGATCTACTGGGCCCATGTGTCAGCAGTGTACTTTGGGGCAGGGCGCACCGATGCCGAAAAGGCGGGCTTCGATGATCACATGATCTACCGCGAACTGAACAAAGAGCCGCAACAACGGTCGGTCCCCATGAAGCAGCTTCCCTCGGATGAAGCCCGGGAAGTGTTCACCAAATGGGTTCGTACACCCGGAAAAGAGCCCTATTGAATATGGAGAACCGGATCCCGCTCTCGTTCTATACCCGTGATGCCCTGGAGGTGGCTCCCGACCTGCTGGGAAAAACCCTGTGCCGGCGAACCGGTGAGGGAACGGTGCAACGCTACACCATTTCCGAGACCGAAGCTTACTGCGGCGAGGAGGACAGGGCCTGCCACGCCAGCCGGGGGATGACCCCGAGAACGTCGGTGATGTATGAAAAAGGCGGGATGCTCTATATGTACCTGATCTATGGGATGTACTGGATGATGAACATCGTTACCGCGCAGGCTGGTCATCCCCAGGCAGTGCTGGTGCGCGGACTCAAAGAGGTGAACGGACCCGGCCGTTTGACGCGTGCCCTCCGGCTTGAGCGGAGCTTTAACCGGGAATCGCTTATTGACTCCCCCCGGATCTGGCTCGAAGAGAACCGGGCACCGGTGCGATTTACCACCCATCCGCGCATCGGGATCGATTATGCCGGGGAGTACTGGCGCGATGTGGAATGGCGTTTCGTCTTACACGAGAATTCCCTATCTTCGTAGAGACAAAATTTGAACATCATGAATGCATTGATCCTCGGTTCGGGCGGCCGTGAACATGCCCTGGCCTGGAAGCTCTCCCGCAGTAAAAAACTGGATACCCTGTTCATCGCACCCGGTAACGCGGGAACCGCATCGGTCGGGGTGAACCTGGATGTGAAAGCGGATGATTTTGAGAGCGTGAAAAAGGTGGTGCTCCAGGAGAATGTGAAGCTGGTGGTGGTCGGACCCGAGGCGCCGCTGGTGGCAGGGATCAGTGATTTTTTCCGGGACGATCCCGAACTGAAGGAGGTCGCCGTGATCGGTCCGTCCCGCGCCGGCGCCCAACTGGAGGGCAGCAAGGATTTTGCCAAGATGTTCATGCGGAAATATAACATCCCCACTGCCCGGTTCCGCACCTTCATCGATTACTCCCTTATGGAAGGACAACAGTTCCTGGAGGAGCTCAGACCGCCTTATGTGTTGAAGGCAGACGGACTCGCGGGAGGTAAGGGGGTGCTCATCATGCATGACCTGGAAGAGGCAAAAAAGGAGCTGGAGAATATGCTGCACGGGAAATTCGGACAGGCTTCCCAAAAGGTGGTGATCGAGGAGTTTCTTGACGGAATCGAGATGTCGGTCTTTGTGCTCACCGATGGCGAAAACTACGTGATGCTCCCCGGGGCAAAGGATTATAAACGCATCGGGGAAGGAGATACCGGACTCAATACCGGGGGCATGGGAGCCATTTCACCGGTTCCCTTTGCAGGCGATGATTTTATGAAGAAGGTGGAAGACCGTGTCGTCAGGCCTACCATCAGGGGGTTGAAGAGTGAACGGATCCCTTATACAGGGTTTGTCTTTTTCGGACTCATGAACGTGGAGGACGATCCCTACGTGGTGGAGTACAATGTGCGCATGGGAGATCCCGAGGCGGAAGTGGTGCTGCCCCGGATCCAAAACGACCTGCTCGGGTTGCTGGAGGCTGCCGGGAAGAGACGCCTCGGAGAACAGGAGGTGGAACTGGATCCCGATACCGTTGCAACGGTGATGCTCGCATCGGGCGGGTATCCCGGAAAGTACGAGAAAGGGAAGGAGATAACCGGATTGGAGAAGGTGAGCGACAGCATGCTGTTTCATGCCGGGACCAAGTTCGAGGGCGAACGGATCGTAACCAACGGGGGTCGCGTGATCGCGGTGAGTTCATATGGAACCACCATGAAGGAAGCGTTGAAGCGCTCTTACGAAAGCGCAGAAAAAATAACCTTTGATGGAAAATACTTTCGTCGCGATATCGGGTTTGACCTCTAGCAAGACGATATGATACTACTCAGGGTACTGAAAAACAACCGGGCCGGTGGGATTCTTTTCATCGGCTTTTTAATGGTTCTGCTGTGGATCAATGTGTTCCTGGATCCCCCCGAACCGAGGTCATGGACTGCCATGCCGCTGTACGAGGCGATATTCGGATCCCTGGAAGAGCATCCGCTTGCCTCCGCCGTCACAGCGTTTGTGTTCTACCTGCTGCTCTCCGTTCTCCTGGTGCGGCTCAATGCCCGCTATTTTTTGATACGGGACCGCTCCTATATGCCGGCTGCCATGTTCCTGCTAATTGCCGGGGCGATACCCGAACTGCAACAGATCAACCCGTTGCTGGTGGGAAGCCTCTTTTTCCTGGTCACCATCAACATCCTGTTTGATTCACAGGATGACCGTCCCGATTCCTACCGCATCTTCAACGCGGCCCTGGTGCTGGGGGCCGGGAGCCTCTTTTATGCCCCGCTGGTATGGTTCATTCCTCTTTTGTGGATGACGATCATGATCATCCGCCCCATCCGCTGGCGGGAATGGCTCTACCCGCTGGTGGCGTTCGGACTCGTCGGGTTGTTTATCTTTACCTGGCACTGGGTGTTCCGCGACGATCCCCATGCCCTGGGCAGGCTGCTGCGGGAAAACCTGGCCATCCGGGGCAGCCTCGACCGGTCACATCCCGAATGGGCCTTCTTTTTCGGCTTCCTCCTCTTCCTGATTTTCCGGGCAAGCATCTATATCCTGAGAAGATACCAGGTGCGGAAGATCTATATCCGCAAACTCTACCAGGTCTTCTTCTTTATGTTTCTCTTCAGCCTGCTGTTCTACTTTTTTGTTGCCCGGTTCCGGATCGAGGTGACTTACTTTTTTGCTATCCCGGTTTCTTACCTGCTATCCAATTATTTTCATCAGCGAAAGAACCACTGGACCCACGAAGTGCTGCTATGGATCTGGGTCGGATTCGTGGCCTACCTGCACCTGGCCTGAGAGGCTCCCTATCTTTTGAAAAAATGATTCCGGTTTCAATGGGCGAAGAAACAGGTCAGCGGGCTTGCCAACACCCCGTGGAATGAACCGG
>CAYZMH010000010.1:38999-44917 GCA_964479445.1 uncultured Bacteroidaceae bacterium
CCCCGTGGAATGAACCGGTTCAGGGGATGGCTTTCATATGGTACCCCTGCTCATTAAGGAAATCAAGCACCCTGGGGAGTGCATAGTACAGGTTTTTGCGGGCTTTGTCTGAATCGTGGAATACGATGATGGAGCCGGGCTTCGTGTGGTGGGTCACGTTCTTTACCACCCGGTCGCCATGGAGTTTCCGGTTATAGTCGATGCTCAGCACATCCCACATGATGATCCGGTATTTCTGCCGCACCGCCCGCACCTGGGCCGGGAGGATCCGTCCGTAGGGCGGACGGAAAAGACGGGAGTCGATAAGACCCCTGGCCAGCTCCACGTCATCCATGTAGCGCTGGGGGGAGGCTCTGAATCCCTTCATATGGCTGTAGGTGTGGTTTCCCGTGGCATGGCCCTGTTCCAGGATATCCCGGTAGAGGTTCGGATGGGCATCCACGTTGCGGCCCAGGCAGAAAAAGGTGGCCTTTGCACCGTGCTTTTCCAGGCGGTCGAGGACCCAGGGGGTGACGTTGGGGGTCGGACCGTCATCGAAGGTGAGGTAAACGGTATGATCGCTGTCCGGGAAATTCCAGGTCATACGATTTAACGCCCGGGTGAGCAACGAAGGGGGCCTGACTATGAGCATATCATACTATTAACGGAATGTTTGCTCGTATTCTTGTATGTAGGTTTGTACTTTTTGCTCCAACCGGCGGGAAGTTTCGGTTTCACCGTACCCCATGCAGACCTGGCTCATGGTGCTCAGGTCGCGGACCGACTGCAGGTAGTCGTTGTCGAGTTTGAGGTAGCCCGGACTCTGCTCACGGATCAGGCTCCGGAAGTAATTCAGTTCCTGCTCGTTGATGCGTTCCAGTTTGGTCACCAGCTCCAGGGCTTTTTCGGTGGCCCCGGCGGCAAAGTAGCTCTGGATAAGCGGTACCACTGAAAAGTTGAGGGAAACCCGTTCGTGGGGCATATGCTCCATGCAGTGATCCAGTACCTCCACGGCACGTTCCTCATCACCCTCTTCGGCCAGGGCACGCCCCAGGATGGCAAAGGAGTAGCGGTACTTGATGGTCATGCGCCGGTTGTTTTCATTCAGGTAGACATCCGGATTATCAATGCCGCCCCATTGGAACTCTTCCATGAGCATCTGGTACATCCTGTCGGTGTCGACCACACCCATATACGAGGTGTTGGGAGCTTTGATGGGTGCGATCCGGTAGGACAGTCCCTCCTGGATAAAGGTGTTCTCCAGTCCGAGGAAATTATCGGGTGTAACCGTGTTGGAGAAGTAAACGGGCCGTTCCCAGTTGTTGTGAGCCAGCAGGTCGAGCTGGGTGAGGCTGTTCTTGTAGATCACCTCTTCGGACAGCTGGAACCGTACCTCGTCTGCGCGGTATTGTTGCAACGATTCGGGGACAATCTGTTCATCCACGATGGTGCTGTCTGATGGGATGATAAACTTGCGTGCCGGGATAAAATATTGTCCGTCCCTGAACCGCGGGTCCTCGCTGGCAAAAAAATCCATGGCGGATTCCAGGGGGACGTAATCGGCGTCGATGGTCCTGACCAGCTTTTCCATGTCGCCGATCAGGGCGTTGATCCCGTCGCGGTCGATGTTGATCCGTTCGGCGATCTCCTGGTTTCCGAAGGTGTTCAGGTAGGAGAAGAGCCGCATGGGATCCATCGACTCCTCCAGTGCGGTGAACGCATTGTAATCGTTCGGGAACCTGGAAGGCAGGCTGGATTGGTCCACCAGGGTTTTGGCTTCTTCGTAAAGCCGGGTAACCTCGTCGCGGTATTTTTCGATATTCTGCTCGTATTTCTGCCTGATCAGTGCACCGGCAGTCTCCACCAGGTAGGCAAAGTCGCGTGTTCCCTGCACGTTTTGTTCCCGGGTGAGGCTCAGCGGGAGGGGATCCGATTCGTAATATTTGTGGTTCATCTGCTCGATGTACCAGTCGGCGGTGAGGTAACTCAGGTTCACCACCCTTACGTCGGTACGGAAGTCCTCCACCTCCTGGATGTACCAGAGCGGGAAGGTGTCGTTATCCCCGTTGGTAAAGATAATGGCGTTATCATCCAGGGAGCCCAGGTAGTTCATCGCCAGGGTTTTCGCGGTGTACCGGTCTGACCGGTCGTGGTCGTCCCAGTTCTCGCTGGCCATGAGGACCGGCACCAGCAGGAGGGTGATCACCGTGACCCCGACGGGCACGGCCACCGATTTCACCTTTTTCCGGATGGCCTCGATCAGGCCTGTCACCCCGAGTCCGATCCAGATGGCAAAGGCATAGAACGATCCGGCGAACGCATAATCCCGTTCACGGGGCTGCAGCGGGTACTGGTTCAGGTAGACCACGATGGCAATGCCGGTGAGCACGAAGAGCAGGGTGACGATCCACGCATCTTTCCAGTGCTTTCGGAAGTGGAAGATCAACCCGACCAGTCCGAGTATAAGCGGCAGGAAGTAATATTTGTTGTGTGCTTCGTTGTTTTTGATAAAGTCGGGCAGGTTCTCCTGGGTTCCGAGCCGGGCCTCGTCCAGGAATTTGATGCCGCTGATCCAGTTCCCCTTGGTGGGTTCACCGTGTCCCTGCAGGTCGTTTTGCCGGCCGGCAAAGTTCCACATGAAGTAGCGGAAATACATGTGTCCGAGCTGGTAGCGGACGAAGAACCGCATGTTTTGTCCGAATGTCGGCGGCGCCTTGGGGTTGTTCCGGTCGTACTGCACCTGGCCCATGCGTCCGCGCACCGGGTTCCCCTGCTGGTCGGTACGCACGTTGTAGAGATCCGACTCGTTGAGGTTGGCCCAGTAGATGTATTCGCCGGCGTGTTTGCCCTGGGAGCTCCAGATACGGGGGAAGAACCCTTCGAATTCGGGATTGAAGGTGTACTGCCGGTCCTTGTTTACCTCGAAATACTCATCCTCCCCCATGTAGTAGGTTGTTTTTCCCTCTTCCACCGAGGTGGGTTTTGCGTTAAAGTAGGCGCCGTGCATAAGGGGCCGGTCGCCGTACTGTTCGCGGTTCAGGTAGCTCTTGAGGGTGAAGATCGTCTCGGGGTTGCTCTCGTCCAGCGGGGTGTTGGCGATCGAACGGATCATGATGATGCTGTAAGAGGAGTACCCGATGATGATCACGAAAAAGGAGACCAGGATGGTATTCCAGGTCACCTTCCTCTTCCGGTGGGTATAATAGATCCCGAAGATGGTGAGGGCAAAGAGCAGGACCATGAAGAAGACCACGCCGGAATAGAACGGCAGGCTGAATCCGTTGACGAACATCAGTTCAAACCGGGAGGCGAAGTAGGGGATCAGGGGGATGATCACGTACATGATGGCGCCCAGGATAACGATGGAAGCCAGGATGGACAGCAGGAAGCCGTTCCGTGTATACGGAAATTTTTTAAAGTAGTATATGAACACCAGGGCGGGGATGGTGAGCAGGTTGAGTAGGTGCACCCCGATGGAGATGCCCATGAGGTAGGCGATAAGGATGATCCACCGGTTGGCGTGCGGTTCGTCGGCGATGTTCTCCCATTTGAGCATGGCCCAGAAGACGAATGCGGTGATGAGGGAGGAGGTGGCGTACACTTCGGCTTCGGTGGCGGAGAACCAGAAGGTGTCGGAGAAGGTGTAGGCGAGGGCGCCGACCAGTCCCGACCCGAGGATGGTGATGAGCTGGGCGCTGGTGTACCGGGTGTGGTACCCGTAGAATTTCCGCACCAGGTGGGTGATGGTCCAGAAGAGGAATAAAATGGTGAATGCACTGGCGAGGCCCGACAGGACATTCATGGTGAGGGCGACCAGTTCGGTGTTTCCGCCGGCGAACAGGGTGAAGAAACGGCCCAGGATCATGAAGAAGGGGGCGCCCGGGGGGTGACCGACCTCCTGTTTGAAGGCGGTGGCGATGAACTCGCCGCAGTCCCAGAAGGAGGTGGTCGGTTCGATGGTCATCAGGTAGACGATGGCGGCGATACCGAAGACGGTCCAGCCGGATATCAGGTTATAGAGCCGAAATGTTTTCATTGAATGCCGGTTACATGTTCAATACGGCACAAAGATAAGAGGTTCGTTGGAATGTGCCGACACTTTTTGAAAAAGGAGGGAGGAATTCGGTTCGTTTCGGGGGCGAGAATGAACAATCCCTCCGGCGGGCCTGTCCTGTATAGGAGACCCGGAGCCGCGGGGAACGCGTATCCTGCTGCATGCTGCGGGCGGGGGATCAGACTGTTATGAACACACCAAACGAAATCACAATATGAAGGTACACGGTAAAACAATGGTTGTCACCGGAGGTGGCAGCGGAATTGGCAGGGAGCTGGTGCTGGCGTTGTTGAAGCGCGGGGCACGGGTAGCTGCCGTTGACATGAATGAGAAGACGTTGAAGGAGACCCTGGAGCTGGCCGGTGAAGCGGGCGACCGGGTATCACTCCACACGCTTGATATTACAGACAAAGCCGCGGTGGACCGGTTGCCGGGTGAGGTGAAGGAGCAACTGGGCGAGGTGGACGGACTGGTCAATAACGCGGGGATCATCCAGCCTTTCCTGAAGGTGAATAACCTGGATTTTGATGCGATCAACAAGGTGATGAAAGTGAACCTGGACGGGGTGTTGTACATGACCAAAGCGTTTTTACCCTGGCTGCTGGAGCGGCCGGAAGCGCACCTGGTCAATGTCTCGAGCATGGGGGGCTTCCTGCCGGTGCCGGGTCAGAGTGTTTACGGCGCATCCAAGGCTGCGGTGAAGCTGTTCAGCGAAGGGCTCTATGCCGAGCTGCTCAACACCAACGTACGGGTCACCACGGTATTCCCGGGGGCGATCGCCACCAACATCAGCAGCAATTCCGGGGTGGGAACCTCGCAGGAGCAATCGGAGTCGGATGATGACCAGGGAGGCGGTTTCAACCCGATGCCTGCCGGTAAAGCCGCACAGGTGATCCTAAAAGCCATCGAGAAGGACCGGTTCAGGGTGATGGTCGGGAAAGACGCCCGGTTCATGGATTTCATCTACCGGTTGAACCCGCGGTTTGCCACGCGGTACATCACGAAGAAGATGGCGTCGTTGTTGAACTGACCGGCAGGAAGGATCAGCTGGAGAAATAAAAAAAGGAGCCCCGTTATGGAAGCTCCTTTTTTTTTATGATTGGTTGGGGTTAGTTATTTTACCACGATCCCCTCCGATAGGATGGCGTCACCCGCTTTCAGCAGGTAGGTACCCGGGTCGAGGGTTTCCAGCGACAGGGTTTCACTTACCATACCACCCGTGGGCCGCACAGTCTTTTGCATCACCTGCTGACCGTTCAGGGAGTAGATCTCCAGGGTAACCTCATCCTGGTCGGTGGCAAACTCGATGGTCACGATGCCATCGGACGGATTGGGATAGACCGCTGCATCATTCAGCTCCAGCTCATCGAATCCCACCAGGTCCTGGATGGTAATGGTCGCGGTCACCACCGGTCCGCAATTATTCGCATCATCCAGCTCCACGGTATAATCTCCCCCTTCCCCTTCGGTAAGGGTAAAGGTCCCGTTCCCCTGCGAAGTCCCCGCCGGCTGCAGTGTAAAGGTATAGGGCGTCGTCCCGCCACTTCCCGACACCACGATCTCCCCGTCGGCGTCGTTGGTGATGTCGGACTGGCTCACAAGGTTTATGGCAAGCTCACCGGGCTCGTTGATGGTAACCGTCCCCCCTTCCTCGGTACAATTCTCCGCGTCGGCCACCACCACATCATACTCACCGGCCGCGAGGTCCGTAAAGTTCGGGTCGTTGGTCTGATATGAATCCCCATTATCGATGGAATACTGGAAAGGCGATCCAAAGCCACCGCTTGCGCCGACGATGATGGAGCCAGTGGCATCTCCGTTGCAGCCAGTAACATCTGTTATAGTTGTATTCACATCCATAGGAAGGCAGCCAATATTTCCTACA
>CAYZMH010000011.1:0-43009 GCA_964479445.1 uncultured Bacteroidaceae bacterium
GCGAATGCTCCAGGGATAGGGATGGAACGATTCGGTTGTTTGTTCCGGGTACCAGACCGTGAATCCCCGTACACCGGACCCCGCCTCCAGGGAGATAAATGGAGTTCCGCCGGGGTTATCCTTCCCTTCGTAGGCGAACAGGACACTGCCTCCGCTGATCGTATGATGGGGCACATCCCATATACCCCTGAGTTCAACCCCCGTGGGAACGGTCAGGTGTCCCTCTATCCGGTATATCCCCGGGGGAATGTAGACGGTACCGCCACCATAGGCCCCTGCAGAATCGAGAGCCGCCTGGAAAGACTCTGTATCATCGGTTACCCCGTCACCCAGACTTCCATAGTCTGCCACATTGAACAGGCTGTCTGTTGCGGGCCTTGGAAAATCAGCAAACGGATGGGAAGGAATATCCAGCTCTTTCAAATGGAGCGGCTCTTGGGAAACGATAACCTCGCCGGTGCTGCTGTTTTCCAGGTTCAATTCCTCGGGAAAAGTATTATCAATGATCTGGGCATTCGTAACGTCTGTGCCGAACCTGATATGCTGCTTATCGAGCAGGAAGGTATTTCCCAGCAGGGAGAGCGATCCTGCCGGACAGTTAATAGCCGGATCATCTTCGGCATGTCCCCATTGTTCAAACGTACAATTCTGGAACGAGAGCCTGCCTGTGGAATTGTCGGTAAACTTCACAGCCGACTCCGGGTCACCTCCAAAGCTGCAGGTATTGAATTGGACGATGGAAGAAAAGTCATCTCCCCCCAGTACGCAGGCAGAACCCTCTCCTTCCACCCGGATATCCGTATCTGTAATGGCCCAGCCAATGACGCTTACATCGGAAAGATCAATGCCAATCCTGCTTTTATCGATCAGCATGCCGTATATCACTCCATTCGGACCATGGTCGCTGTACTTGTATATCTTCACGCCGGTATGAAATCCAACCAACGTCACATCGTAAATATATTCCCAGTCGGAACGGCCCATCACGATCCCTATACTCGAATTGTTCCGTGTCACTTCCAGGATATCTTCCCGGGAGGGAGCCCCCGGCAGCCCTGAAGTGCTCCAGTGCTCCGGACCAAAATGGACATTCATAAGCCGCCCGATATCGGTTGTCTGTGACAACCAGATACCCCGGTTCAGCGGAGTGCCATATACATTTCGAATGTAGTGCAGCTCGTTGTTATTCGGACCGATCTTAATGCCTTTATAGGCATTTACAAGGGTGACGTTTATCACGGAAGTATTGTCACCCCTGCCCTCCGGGCCATCGGGATGACAGTGGATCGTCCACGGGTACGGACTCACCGAAGCAGCCGATTGCTCGGGGTACCAGATCGACAGGTCTTTGACACCCGATCCCCGGTTTACTTTGATAAAAGGCTCCCCCTCCTCGCTCCCTTTCCCCGAGTAGGGCATCAGGATCGTGCCTTCCACACCTCCGCCTTTTTCAGGATTTTTCCACTCCCCTCTCAATGTAACCCGCTCGGGAATGGATAAATTGCCATCAAAACGGTATTTACCGGCCGGAACAAACACCACGCCACCGCCGGAAGCGTCAGCGCGATGGAAAGCTTCATTGAATGCAGTGGTGGCATCCGCTGAACCGTCACTCTTTGCGCTGTAGGGCGGCTCGGTCACATCGATGATGGCCACCGGGACATCTTCAGTAGGCAGGGTAGTTTCCATAACCCTCGGCGACAATTCTGCGGAGGGCCCAACGAGGCGCACATTGTCAATATAAACCACCCCGGCCACACGCTGGTTATTCTCATCAAACATACGGAATGCGATCCAGCAGGAGGCTGCCTGTGCAGGGGCAGCCATGGTAAACTCAAATTCAGTATATGCAGTGGTAAGCTCACAGTTGATCCTGTCTTCCTGGATCACCTCCCCGGAGGAGTTAAAAAAACCGAGTGTCATGGCCACATGAAGCCCCGAAGAGTTATCGCTTTTCATAAACGCTTTCACGGTATACTCTTCACCGGGAAAGACAGGTACGTTCGCATTCCAGTTATCAAATCCCCGGTCGTTAACAGTTCCATCACTCGCCACCCAATTAAGTTTCATAGCCTGTTCCCCGCTTACCGCATCAGAAGTAAGTTCATAAGAGCTCCCGATATTGTTGGGCACCTCAAAAAACCTCCAGAAGGAGACACCGTTTTCGAAATCACCATTATAATTGTGGAGCACGTTGACATCCTGGGACAGCAGGGCCGTAACCAGGTGTAGAAGAACAAATGATGCTGCAATCTTTTTCATATCCATCAGTAAAAATCATGTAGTGTAACAAAACCTCATACCCGCCCGGGGGGAGACCGATTGCCGGTTGTGTGCAATTCTTTTTAGCATATCCTCTAAGACGCTATCCCGTAAGCAAGTATTCAACCCGATCGGTCCACTGGTATATGCTACTCAAAGATACTGGTTTTCATCGGATGGAAAACCGTAATAACGAATAATCATGCCCCGGGGAATTGAGAAGATCGCACTTCACATTCAACAATCTACGTAGTTAATTACGTAGTTAATTACGTAATTCAAATTGCCATCGACATCAGTCCTGCAATAATTCCATAAATGATCATGGGAACCACTGTCCTCTTGAGAATATAACCCTCCTTATTTCCAAGGGCCAATACCGAAGCTACGGCTACTATATTGTTGATGCACACCATATTTCCAATGGCTCCCCCGGCCGACTGCATGGCAAGAATGGTGGTCCGGTTAAGATCGAGCGTCTGGGCAATGGAATCCTGGATCCCCCCGAAGGTCAGATTGGAAATGGTGGCAGAACCGGAGAAAAAAGACCCCAGGGCACCCAGGTAGGAGGCAAAATACTGCCAGCTCTGTCCCGTTATATCTGCCATGCTTTTACCGATCAATGTGACTGCTGAGCGTTCTCCCCCCATCATCATAAGCCCCACGAATGCAAGGGCTCCAAGCAGGGCAAGGGTGGGACCCTTCATCTGCTCCATGGTTTCATTAAATACGGTTCTGACCCTGTATGTTTTTTTCCTGTAGAGCAGAAAAGTTAAAAGTGAAACCAGGGCAAAGGGCAGCACAGAGGGAACATATAAAATGCTGTGAGTCCATTCAACCGCTGTATTGAAGATTCGTTCCAGGCCAATTACCAGGGAAGCGCTGAGACTTAATTCTCCCAGTGAACCCAGGTCAAGATGAATGGCCGGAGTTTCTGAAATAAGTAAAGGTTTAATCCCAAGCTCGGGAATACGGGTCAGGATCAGGATCAGGATCGTACCCCAGAGCGGGAAACTGGCTTTCAGAAGCTCTTTTATTCCCGGTTTCTTAGAAGATGACACGTCCTCCCCGTTATCATGCAGCAGTTCACTCTTCCCGGATGGTTCATGCAGTTCCACCTCCCCCGGTGAAATCCCGACCCGGAACTTTGCCAGGATCACGGTACATATCAGGCCGATAAAACCTCCTATGAGAGATGGGAATTCATAGCTAAACCGGGCAATCACAAGGAAAGGAACGACGGTCAGCAGGATGCTCAGAAGGATAAATAACCAGTTTTTTACCAGGGATTTCGGTTTTACCACAAATGCCAGGGCAATAACAGGAATAACCAGGGCTGCCACAGCACTCACCACAGCTGATTTAAATCCGATGGTGAGCATTTCTGTCTGACTGAGCTCAATCGCCGAGAAACCGAACCAGGTGGGTGTGCCCACTGCTCCGAAACTCACGGGAATGGTATTCATAACAAGCACCAGGATAGCTATTCGCACCGGGGGAAATCCCAGTCCCACCAGGATGGGTGCCGCAATGGCAGCAGGAGTTCCGAAACCGCTTGCCCCTTCAATAAGAAAGGGGAAGGCCCAGCCCACCATCATTAACTGTGCAATCTTGTTGTCCGAAATATGATTCAGCCACAATCGTATGGTTGAAAGGGCCCCGGTAACTTCCATGGTGCGAAACAGGAAAATAGCACCTGCAATGATCAGAATGGGGGTCCATGCCACCAGCAAACCTTCCAGGACAGTGGCATGAACCAGCAGCGCGTCATGCCGGAAAACAATGAGTACGATGAGATAGGTGACAAGGGCTGTAAGCGGCAGCGCCTTTGACGAGGCCATGCTGTTCCTCTTGGTAAGAAGCCAGATCAGGAGAATGATAGGTAAATACGAAAACACAAGCTGCCACATGTCTTTCTGTTTTTAATTCTGCTCTCCCCGGTAGGGTACTCCATCTTTGATCCAGCCGGCTGCCGGCTCCCCTTTCAGGTAGTGATCCAGGTACTCTTTGAATTTGATCGTGTAGTCCAGCTTATTGGCATACTTCTTCAGGTGGTGAGGTTCGCCCCGGTACTGGAGGAACACACAATCCTTCTCCAGTCTGCGCATGGCCAGGTAAAGCTCGATCCCCTGGTACCAGGGAACGGCCCCGTCTTCATCCCCGAACTGGATCAGCAACGGGGTGTTGATGCGGTCGGCAAAAAAGACGGGGGAGTTTTCAATATACTCATCCCGCGCCTCCCAGAGGCTGCCCCCGATGCGGCTCTGACTCTTCTCGTACTGGAACTGCCGGGCCATGCCGCTTCCCCACCGGATCCCGCTGTAGGCCGAGGTCATATTGGAAACAGGTGCCCCGGCAATGGCGCACGCAAATAGATCGGTCTGCGTGATCATGAAGGCCGTTTGATACCCGCTCCAGGAATGACCGTGCAGGGCAATGGCATCCGGATCCGCCACACCCATATCGATCAGCTTCTGCACCCCCGGGACCAGGCTCTTGGTAGCCGCATACCCGGGCGTGCCCACATCGAAACGGATATCCGGCAAAAAGATCGCGTACCCGTTGCTCGCATAATAGGGATAGGTGGGCCGGTGATTGATCGACATGTCCGGGAAGTTGTACATCCGCTGGGTGAAAAAGCGGTAATAATAGACCAGCACCGGGTACTGTTTATCCGGATCGTAGTTCCCGGGCTTGATCAGAATCCCCTGCACCGGGGTACCGTCCACCGATATCCACTCGATCAATTCCGTATCGCCCCATGCAAAACCATCCGTCTGTTCACCCAGCCCGGAGAGCTGCTCCGGGTTGCGCCACTTCGAACCGGTCACCCAGAGGTCGGGGTACTCCCGGTACGACTCCCGCGTATAAAGCAGGGTGCCTGCATCCTTTGCTTTTGCCAGCACACTGTACTTCTTGGGTCCGTCTGCAAGCCGTTTCACCCCCTTCCGGCCGACCTTCATGGAGTAGACCGCCGTGTACTTCTCCAGGTCATGATACGCAGAAAGCACCAGTCGCTCGCCCGGTTCAAGGTACTCCTTCTCCCGGTCGAGTTTGCGTACGCGGAACCGGAGTTTCTCGTCTCTTCCCAGCTGTCCGGTCAGACAGACCGGTTCCCCGCCGTCGGTGCTAAACTGCCAGATATCGTACTTGTCATAGATCAACACCGCTTCCGATCCCTTCATCCATCCAGCCACGCCATAGCCCGGTACATCAGCCGGATAATCCCAGTCCTCATTGGAAAATGGAACCGGCAATCCGTGTGTCAGTTTCCTCACCTCCCCGGAAGCTGTCTCCACCAGGGACCAGTTCCCATTGCGATAATAGACCAAAAATTGCCCGTCAGGCGAAGGCCACACCTCGTGCCGCTGCTTTTCCAGCACCAACTCCCGCTCACCGGTCTGGATATCCACCAGGTAAAAATCGTTATACCGGCCGTCCCAGGTCATCAGTTTTGCATAGGGCACCCGGGAGTAGCCCATGAAATAGCGTTCCGAGTCATTCACCATCACCCCCGGCATCTCCGGGTCCTCCAGCTGCACGAACCGGTCCTCCCCCGGGTAATACACCCCGGTATACACGTTGTCTTTCTCCCGGCTCCATCGCTTCTTCTGATGGGGATTGATATAGGGATCATCCCAGTGCCAGACATCCACCTCCCGGCGATCCAGGATCTTCCCCGTATCAAAAAGATTGGTGATGGAATCGTTCTCTTCTTCCTCATCCACGATGATCTCCGAATCCGGTTTGGTTCCCAAAAACAACCGTTTCCCGTCCGTTGACCATTGCAACCTGTTCTTGTGGTAAATGCGCCATTCCTTCTCCAGGTCGGCATCCTCCATCACCGCAGCTGCAGATGATTTACCCTGACTCAACAGGTAGAGCGTGGTCTGATCCTGCTTCCCGTCTTCATTCAGCACCCCGCCCAGGAATGCGAGCGAACCGGTGCGGTTGTTCCAGGTAAGTTCATCGCCCCAGGCCGCGCTGTCGGCAAATATGGCAAGGGGCTCCGCACCCGGATTTGCAAGATCAATTCCATATACCCCGTTCCCGGTGCCGTTGGTGTCCCTGACCGTAAAAGCCAGTTTCGTCGAAAGGCTGTCCAGGGCATAGGTGGTCACAAAGTGGTGTTCATACATCTCACCTTCTGCCAGCGCGTGCCAGGATAATTGAGTTCCGGCTTTCGGGGATTTCTCTGACTTCCCGTTTTTCTTTTTCTCCTCCTCCCCTTTTTCATGATGCATCAGCAACCAGGCCCCATCATTGGAGAAAGAAAATGACCGGATGCTGTCATACACGGTTTTCTCCCCCGTCTGCAAATCAAGCAATACCACACCCGGCACCGGCCGGTCTTTGCCCTTTCCGGCATTGATCTGCTCCAGGGCGGGCGCCACCCTGCGGGCTGCCACCCACCTTCCGTCATGGGATATCACGGGATCATCGGCAAGCTCCAGCGAATAGGTAACCTCCCCGTCTGCAGAATAAACCATCACTTCAGGATCTCCACGGTCGGGCTCAGCGGTGTGAGCCACCCACTGCCCATTGTCCGATATAGAAGCATCTTCTGTCTCCTTAAATTTCATAATGTCCTGCAGGGTAACAGAACCTTCATCCTGGGAAAGAAGCGATCCCGCCGGTAACAGGATCAGCAAACTCATGCCGATAATGCGTAACTTTCTGGTCATCTTTTTCTGTTTTTTTCTGTAAAACCTCCAATTTATAAAACTCCGGCGTTTTTTCGGCAGGGAAACAGAAAAACCGTGCCCCTGCAACATAAAACCAAATCTATTGAACAACGAACAGAGAAAACTGTTCCCCGGCGATAAGTACGCTGGCATCTTTTCAACAGGGAAGGCCGGAAACAATCCGGTAAGCAAAAAGATTTTAGCTACCTTTCGCTTCCAAATGCAACACCCGGAAAACTCGTATGATGTTATTGTGATCGGTGCCGGGGCGGCCGGACTCATAGCAGCCGGTCGCGCCGCGGAGCTGGGAGCCCGCGTATTGCTCCTGGAGAAGATGGAGCGCCCTGCCCGGAAGCTGCTCATCACCGGCAAGGGTCGATGTAATATCACCAACGACCGGTCTGTTCCCGAATTCCTGCAACACGTCCACCCCAACGGCCGGATCCTTCGCTACGCCTTCTCTCAATTTTATCAACAGGAGATGCTGGAGTTGTTGCATCAAAACGGACTGGAAACGAAACTGGAGCGCGGCGGCAGGTACTTCCCGGTATCTGATAAAGCATCCGATGTGGCGGATGCCCTGCTGAACTGGAATAAAAAAAACCGGGTGACCCTTCAAACGCGGACGCAGGTGAAAGAGATTGGTATAACAGATAACCGGGTTGCGGGGGTCCGGATTAACGACAACCCGATCACCGACAAGCTGATCCATGCCCCTGCGGTTATCCTCACAACCGGCGGAAAGTCCTATCCCGCCACCGGATCCACCGGGGAGGGATATGCCCTGGCCGAACAGTGCGGTCATACCGTTACCCCGGTCCGGCCAGCCCTGGTACCCCTGGAAACAGCCGAACCCATCCCGGAACCACTCCTGGATCTAACGTTGAAAAACATCAATACCGTGCTGTGGGTCGATGGAAAAAAAGCAGGCGAAGCATTTGGTGAACTGATGTTTATCCCTGCCGGTCTTTCCGGGCCCACCCTCATCACCCTGAGCCGCACGGCCGTGGATGCGCTACTGAAAAAACAGCAGGTAACGGTCACCATTGATCTCAAACCAGCCCTGGATGAGCAAAAACTGGATGCGCGGCTTCTCCGTGACCTCAACGCCAATGGTACAAAAACCATCCGGAATCTCTTTCCTTCCTGGGTTCCGCGGCCGCTGGTACCGGTTTTCCTGGATATCCTGAAGCTGGATCCTTCGAAGGCCTGCCACCAGGTCACTTCGGGCGATCGCAAAGCGATCCGCTACCTGCTGAAAAACTGGAAGTTTACCATAACCCGGCCCCGTCCTTATAAAGAGGCGATCGTTACCGCGGGCGGCGTGAGGGTGAACGAAATCGACCAGAAAACCATGGGGTCTAAAAAGGTAACCGGACTATACCTGGCCGGGGAGGTCCTGGACCTGGACGGCGATACCGGCGGGTACAACCTGCAGATTGCCTGGTCCACCGGCTGGATGGCCGGCGATGCAGCGGCTAATAGTCTGCGTCGGAAAAGTACTTCATAAACTGGTTCCGCTCAAAGAGAACCGGTTGTTTGATGTGTTTCTGACTGGCCTTCCCGCGGAACGCTTCCAGTGAATCGTACCCGTGGCGATCCATCCATTGCTGCAGGGTATCCACCATTTCGGAGATCACCTTCGGACCATTCTTGTAAATGGCCGAGACCACCTGGGTGACCCGGGCGCCCACCAGCAGGTTCTTGATCACCGTCTCCCCGTCGTAAATGCCCCGCGAGGCGGCCAGGTCGGCTTCCACTTTATCATACAGGATGCCGATCCAGCGAAGGGCCATCACGTTCATCTCAGGGGTGCTGAAGATGTTCCCGGAAACGACCTTCTCCTTTTCGATGTCCACATCCGGACTGTAAAACTTGTTGAAAAGGACAATCCCCGATGCGCGGGATTGCGACAACCGGGTCACAAAATGGGCCAGTCCGGAAAAATAGTAACTGATCTTCAAAGCAAAGGGAATGGAGAGCACCTGGCCGATCTTCTCCACGATATCCAGGTAGACCTGTTCTTTCTCGGTCCCCGGTACATCGGTCTCGGCCGGCATCAGGAAAATATTCACCTCCAGGGCATCAGCTCCCGCCTCCTCGATCATTTTAGCATACTGGATCCACTCCTGCGCACTCACGCAGTTGATGCTGGCGATCACCGGGATGTCAAGCTTCTCCTTGCTCTCCCGGATCAATTTGATATACTGGTCGAGGTGGTGTTTTTTGCTGAAATACAACGCGTAGTTTTCCTGTTCCGGGTACGACCCGTACATATTGTTCAGCCGCTGTTTGTCCACATCGTGCAGGATCTGCTCCTCGAACAGTGATTTCAGGACGATCGCCCCGGCGCCCGCCTCCTGGTAGGCAACCGAGTTGTTGATCCGCTCGGTCAGACCGGAACTTCCGATGACAATGGGACTCTTCAGGGAGAGCCCGAGGTATTGGGTGGCAATATTCATAACACGATTATTTGGTTTCCTGGTTTTCATATCCAAACAGGTAGGCATCGATGCCCCGGGCGGCAATGTGTCCGTTGGCAATGCCGTGGATCACATCCGGACCCTGGATGATGTCTCCGCCGATAAAGAGCCAGGGAACTCCCGACTGGAAGGTCCCATTTACCCGGATGCGTCCCCGTTTGTCCATGTCCATTTGCTGTTTCAGTTCTTCCGTCAGGTACGAGAGATCCATCCCCTGTCCGATCGCTTCCACGATCATGCTGCCGGGGAAGAACTGCTTGTTATCGAGGTTCACCTGCGGATTGAAGCGTCCTTCCCCGTCAAAGAGCGAAAGACACTGGGCCACATGAAGCCCTTTAATCACATCCCCCTCTATTTCAATGGACTGGGGTGCCCATCCAGGGTATACCACGGCGCCTTCCTCGCGGGCTTCCACCACCTCTTCCCGGTCGGCCGGCATCTTCTCCTCGGTCTCCAGGCTGGTGGCAATGATTCCCGGCCTGCCATACTTCTGTTGCTGCAGGCGGGCCAGCGAACGCGTAATATCCATGGCCACGTTCCCGCCGCCGATCACCACGATCTCCTCCTCCAGGTGTACCTCCTCGCCCAGGGTAATTTTGCGCAAAAGCTCGATCGCCTGGTACACCCGTTCATGGTCCGTTCCATCGATCCGCGTGCTGCGTCCCTCATGCAGTCCGGTCCCCGCGAACACCGCATCATACTCCTCTCCCAGCTCCTCCAGGGTCACATCCTTGCCTACCGTGGTGTTGTATCGAATCTCCACCCCCAGGGAGAGAATATAGTCAATGTCTTTATCGATCTGGTCATAGGGGAGCCGGTACTCGGGGATTCCGAACCGCATCATGCCCCCGGCTTTCGACAGCTTTTCAAAAATGGTGCATTCATAGCCCATCAGGGCCAGGTAATGCGCCGCAGACAGACCGCTGGGTCCCGAGCCGATGATGGCGACTTTTTTGCCATTCTTCTCGATGACGCCCGTATGGAGGATCGTTTTATACTTTTCCGAAGGGTTCTGATCGGCAATGTACCGCTTCAACCAGCGGATGGAGAGCGGCTCGCCGCGTACCCCGATGGAACAGACCGTCTCGCACTTATGGGTGCAGATCCTTCCGCAGATCTCCGGGAGCGGATTGGTCTCGTACATCACCCGCAACCCCTCCTCCAGGTCGTCGTTCCTGATGGTGCGGATATACTCGGGGATGCCCATGTGTGCCGGACAGGTGGCAACGCACAATCCGCACTCCACGCACCGGTCTGCCTCCTTCTCTGCCTGCTCTTTTGAAAAACCTTTCACCATCTCCACGAAAGAACCGGCCCGCTCTTCCGGGGCCAGGTGCTCCATCTCCTCACGCTGAAGGTTGTAAAACTCGTAATCCGGACCCGGCTTTTTCCAGCCCCGTTGCTCCTCATCCCAGGACTTCTTATCCACACCGGGAGTAAACCGGAACACCTCCGGATCTTCATCCACCCATTTGTATTCATTGGAAAGGGTCAGCGACTCGGTGGTACAGACATCCACGCACAATCCGCACCAGCAACAACGACCGTAATCCACCCGCGGGCGCAACCCGCTGTCCCCGTCTTCCGGTTCCAGTCCCTCCACAGGCACCAGGTCGATGGCCTCGTTCTCACAAATCATTTCACACGTTCCGCAACCGATACACTTTTCGATATCGTTCTTATGAAATCCCCGGTAGCGGTCAGCTCCCGGCCGGTCGTTTACAGGATCCTTAATAGTCACCGGTTTATCCAGCACCTTTCGCCAGGCGGTAAACGGTTGTAAAACATCTCTTATCTTGCTCATAGCAACAGGTACATTTCGTTAACGTTCAATTTCAGGCGGACACGTAGCCAGGGAGACCATGATGGGCGAAACATCGGATATATTTGCATGGATCAGCAGTTTCTCCAGCACCGCGATGGCATGGGTGTAACTGGGTCCGCGCAGGTTCAGCCTCCGGGGATAGCCACTCCCGTCCGCCACCATGTAGTAGGTATACTCCCCCCGGCTCGCTTCACTGCGCACAACAACCTCCCCCGGGGGCACTTTCCAATGCAGCACATTGGGCGTCTCAGCCTTAAACGCTCCCTTCCCCGGCATGTTGGACAGTATCTGCCGGATCAGGTCTACCGTGGTGTCCACATCTTTTCTGCGTACGCGGAACCGGGAAAACACGTCGGAATCATGCTCCAGGTTATAATCGAAGTCCAACCGGTTGTAATACAGGTACGGGTAGTCTTTTCGGACATCGGTTTTGTAGCCGGCGGCGCGGGCAACCGGACCCGTGATCCCGTAGGGTTCGATCCAGTCCGCGGGAATAACCCCGATGCCCCGGGTTCGCTTCTTAAAGACAGCGTTGTGATAGATAAGCCGGTCCACATCCTTCATGAATGCCTCCACCTGTTTCAGGTTCTCCTCCAGGCGTTCACGGAACCCGTCGGGCAGCAATCCCCTGACACCCCCGGGCAGAATGTACATGTGGTAGATCCGTCCGCCGGTCAGCTCCTCGAACCGGTCCAGGATCAGCTCCCTGTAGTACAATCCCCACTGGTACCCCAATCCCAGTCCGATCGTCCCCGCCTGCGCCGGCACCATGCGCAGCAATACCTGCAGCCTGGACATCTCCAGGATCAGCATGCGGATCCAGTTGGCCATCTCGGGCACCTCGATGCCCGCCAGCAGTTCGGTCCCCCGCGACAGGTTGTACTCATTGGAATCGGCCTCCGGAACACACATCCGGATACAGGTGGGAAAACACTGGATATACCGCCTCCGCTCAAACAGCTTTTCAAACCCGCGGTGGAGGTACCCCACGTGGGTCCGGGCATGCATGATCTCATCCCCGCTGACGGTCAGTTCCAATGCCATATTACCCGTCACACCGGGATGGTTGGGCCCATGCCAGATCTTCAAAAATTTCTGGGAATCCAGCTCAACGCCGGGATTTCTCTCTTCATCGGGTTCAGGAAACATGCTCCTGTTTTTCTTCCAAAGCAATGATTGGTTACTCATCCGGATACAGCTTTTGTTTCATATAGGTTGCCGGATCGTTGGTCGAACGTCCCGGCCTGGGGAAATAGGTCTCCTCGGAATACTTTTTCGTATCAAATTCCCGCCGCATGGGAGGAATGTTATCCCATCCTTCCAGGAAGAACGGCTCATCCAGTCCGGGGCTCCCCGGGAAATCAATCCCGAACATCTCCTTCATCTCCCGCTGGAAGGTGGCTGCATGTTTCCACAGGTGGTGTATGGAATCCATCACCGCCCCTTCGCGGTCGATATAGACCCGGATCCCCAGGTCCTTCTTCTCCACGGGATTATTCACCACGTAGGTGAGTTGAAACCGTCCCTCCTCGATCCAGTCCACCGCCGTATAGATAACCAGCACGGTGAACCCGTGGTTGGCCTGCAGACTGGTGATCATGGGGACCAGATTCTCCTTCTCCACCGTCACGAAGGGTTGCCCGGCAGCGGACTCCTTCACCTCGTCCACGGAGAAGCGTTCTTTCAGATGGTTGATCAATTCATTCATCATAAGTTATTACCAGTTGTAGGGTGGCATATTCCAGTCCTTGATAATTCTCTGCTGGTTGGCCCGGTACCACTCCAGGTTTTCGATATACTCATTCGCTCCCTCGGCATCTCCCCGTTTGATCCGCTCCTTGAGCTTGTTAAAGCCGGCCAGGATCGCTTCCGGCCTGGGCATACACCCGGCGATGTACACATCCACCGGCAGGTAATGATCCAGTCGGTTGATCGTATTGTAACTGTCCCAGTACATCCCCCCGTTGATGGTGCAACTGCCCAATCCGATCACATACTTCGGATTCTGCATCTGCTCATAGCTGCGTATGGCCCGCTTGAGCGTCTTCACCGACAGGTAACCGGAGATGATCAGCACCCCCGATTGCCGCGGTGTGGGGCGCATCATCACCCCGAAGCGGTAGGAATCGAACCGCGGCGAAAAGAGCGGCGGCAGTTCGATGCTTCCGCAACCGGTACCATAGGCCAGCACCCAGAGGGATTCCGACCGTGCCCAGTT
Organism: uncultured Bacteroidaceae bacterium; assembly: GCA_964479445.1. Lineage (GTDB taxonomy): Bacteria > Bacteroidota > Bacteroidia > Bacteroidales > CAYZMH01. The sequence continues at coordinate 13,474 of CAYZMH010000011.1, forward strand.
CAGGAACTTCTCCAGTACTCCCTTGTACGGCGCTTCGGTTTTGGGCAGATCCGTACAAAAATAGTCGTTCAGCGGATCCACACGGATCTCCTCACCATCCGGTCCGGTTACGGTATGCTCCCGGTTCTCGGGCGCCGGGAACCGCTCTTCGTCCAATCGTTTTTTACCAGGTTTTTCAGACATAGTACCTCCTTATAGCATGAATATCACAATGGATGCAATCCCAATCAGCAGCGGGATCTTTAAAAACCAGGGGACCGACTGGTCCACCCGGAAACGGGGAAAGACCATTCCCACGAACACCGCCCAGAAATAGATCAGGAAGGTCTTCACGATGAGCATCAACCAGCTGGCAGCCCCTCCGAAAAAGAGGTTCATATAGAGCACCGACTCGATCACATGCAGGATGGCCCGGTTGGTTTGCAACACCCCCAGGAAGGTGCCGTGGTATTCGGTAGGCGGACCAATGGGGTTTTCCTGGGGTGCCATCACCACGTTGAAGGGTGAATGCCCCATGACACCTAAAAATGAGAGCATGGCAGCGATCGTCGCCAGGGGATTGGTCACCATGGTCCAGTTCTGGATCCCTCCCTGCTGAGCAGCGACAATCTCGGATATGGAGAGCGTTTTATACTGGATGGCGATAGAGAGGATCGCCAGTGTAAGCGGAACCTCAATCGCTGTAAACTGCGCCAGTCCGCGGGAAATCCCGACCGCCGAGTAAGGGTGCCCGCCTTCTCCTGCTCCAAGAGCCATTCCCAGCATTCCGAAGAACATGAAATAGGCAATGAGGATCAGGTCCCCGGTAAAGGCGAAGTTGCTCCACAGCTCCGATCCGTGGATAAGGGGCATGAAGAGAAAGATCCCCACTCCTCCCGACAGTCGGAATACCGGGCCCAGGTAGAACATGGTCCCGTGACTCAGTTGCGACCGGATGCTGTAATTTTTGAACAGGTTAATATAGGGCTGTATAACCCGGATCCCCCTGCGCATGCCCACCCGGGCCATCACCTTCCTGATCAGTCCGGTCATAATGAGCCCCCAGTTCAGGATAATGAACAGTCCGATCAGTACAAACACTATCTTCAGGAATATATTCATAACTAAAACATTATCAGGTATACAACAAGGATATATAGCAGGATATGGACCAGGTAGGTCTGACCGTTCCCGGTATAGAGACGCCGCAACGTATCTGCCGTCCGGTGAGCTGTATCGTGCACCCCGTTCCAGAAAACGGTGGACAGGGGTACAGACAGGAAGCCCAGCGCTTTATAATAGTGCGAGAACATGTTGTGGGAGTAGTGCGTGGTTTCCGGTTTGAAGGGACGCTCGGCGGCATAGACTATATTGAACTGTTTCACCTTTTTAGCCTTGCGGCTCATCAGCATCAGCCAGGAAAGCAGTACCACGAACATGATCCCGATCACGATCATGATCTTATACCCGCTCCAGTATCCCAGGTCGGTGGAGGCCGTCACGTTCTCCCAGCTCAGCGGATCGGTGGGGAAATAGCTGCTCTGGGATAGCATGGCTCCCACCGGTTTCAACACCAGGTCGGGCCGCGCGCTGAAGACCATGATCCCCAGGATCAGGATAAACTGCGGTACGATATACCAGATGGGAACCTCCTTCACCTTACGAAATTTGTCCTTGGGCTGACCCAGGAAAATAGAGTAGATCAGCTTGAAACAATAGAGAAACGCGATGGTTCCGGCGAAAAAGACGATCGTACCCTGTAAATACCATCCCTTGGTAAGTACCGCGTTGTAAAAAAGCCATTTCCCGGCATATCCGGCCAGGGGCGGGATCCCCGCCAGGGTAATGATCCCGATAAGGACCGCGATAAAGCTCCAGGGCATGCGCTTGATCAACCCGCCCATCTCATACATATTGTGGGTCTTCACCCGCATTACCACCCCGCCGATCGCCAGGAAGAGCAGGGTCTTGAACATAAAGTGGTTGATGGAATAGGTCAGGGCCGTAAGCCATCCCACGTTGGTCATAAAAGCCAGGGCGAACACGATGTACCCCAGGTTTCCCACACTGGAGTAGGCCAGCAGCCGCTTGGCATCCTCCTGGAAAACCGCCAGCAGGTTACCCACCAGGGCGGTGATGGCACCCAGCCAGCCCAGTGCATAGAGGAGGGTGTGTTCCTCTGCCTGTTCGGCGCCCATCAGCAGGAACAGCAGGATGAGTCCGAATGCCCCCGCTTTCAGCAGGATCCCGGAAACCATGGGAGATACATCCGACTCCGCTTCCGCGTGGGCTCCCGGCAGCCAGATATGCAATCCGAGGGCCGCTGTTTTGGTGAGAAACCCGATCGCCAGCAGGGTGTAGGTCCAGACCGGGAAGGCCGCTACCGTGATAATCTGCAACGCGTAGGATCCCTGCCCCACGTGGGCGAGTCCGAACCCCGCAAAAATCAAATACGCCCCTCCCAGGGAGAAGAGCATGTAATTCAGGGCATGTTTCATGCTTCGTTTACCGCGGATAATCAGGATATAGGATCCCAGGGTCATGATCTCCCAGTTGAAGAAGAACTGGAATACGTTATCCGCCTGCACAAGTCCGATCAGACCGGCATACATCATCGCGGCAAACGGGAAGAATCCCTCCCGTTTCCCTTTCACCGAATAGCCGGCAAAGAGCGTCAGTACACCTCCCACCATGAAGATCGCGGCAAAGATCAGTCTCATGGTGTCCCCCGACACCTCGGGGTAGAGCTGCACCGAGTAAAGGATCATGGCCGCGATAAGCAGGCTGTTCTTGATGAACGCCGGCAGGAAATCCAGTACGAAGAGTGCCAGGATGAAGATAAGCGGAAGCAGGCTGAGGGTAGGGCCCGTTTCAGACACGGACTGCGAATACCAGGATACTCCCAGGGCCAGGAGGGTAAAGATCGCCGGCGGAAGCAATTTCATCCAGGGAAATGCGACCTTCTCCGAAGTTTCATCCTCTGCTTTCAGAACCCATCCCAGCCAGCGGAACAGGTAGATCGCCTCGAAAAAAGAGCCAACCAGCAGCACGGCAATCCATATAAAAGCCTGCTGAGTGGCCAGGTCCATGACCAGCTGCCATTTCCCGAAGAAAGAGGGGAAAGGCGGGAACCCGATAAGCATCAGGATGAAGAATCCGAACATGAACAGCGCCAGCCGGTTCCGTCGCAGAACGCTCCAGCCCCGCAACGAGGAGCTCTTCACGATCCCCGACAGCCAGAAGAGTCCGGCCTTGGCCAGAAAGTGGCTGATAAAAAGGGTAAGGAAAACAAATTCGAAGTGTTCCCCCAGCTGCGGAGCAAGACCCATCACGGCAATCAACAGTCCGATCTGTCCTACCGAGGAGTACCCAAGCAGGCGGTTGCTCTCCTTCTGGGAAATTCCCAGGAAATTGGATCCGACGAAGGTCACCGCACCGATGACCGCCAGGTAGGGCGACCAGTTCATGCTGCTGAGCGGAAGCAGCTTATAGAGCAGGAAAAGACTGGCAGATGCGGTACCCGCGGAGAGCATGGCGCTGATCCCCGGATGGGCAGCCTGGTAGACATCCAGGGCCCAGCCATTGGATGGGAAGGGTTTCAGCTCCAGCAATACGGCAATGATGATTAAAAAGACAGCCAGGGTGATCCCCTTGATTTTCCCGGGGGATGCCCCCGGAGATTCATCCAGGTTAAGGGTTCCGGCAAACAGGTAGAAGAAAGCGATCCCGATCAGCAGCATGGCAGAGATCACCCCGATGGCGATCAGGTATTTGAATCCGGCTGCAGCCGGCTCATTTCCCCGCTTCAGGTAGATGAGTCCGGCCATGGCAATACTCCCGATCTCCAGAAAGACAAACAGGTTAAACAGGTCCCGTGACATGACGATCACATTGAGGGCCATGACCAGGACCAGGAAGAGGACCGGGGCTTTGATCCCCTGCTGGCGAAATTCCCGGAACAGGTAGACAAACCCCAGTAATCCCAGGAGGTTGATAAGTGACATGAACAGGGCTTCCTCGCGTCCGACCAGGAGGTTGACCGAAAAGGGAGGTTTGCTTCCCGCGGTAAAAATATGCAGGCTTTCGGAGGTCTCCGGGAGCAACGCCACCAGCCACTGGAAGGAGACCAGGACCGGGAAGACCAGGGCTGCCAGTGCCAGGCCCATTCCAACGGCCACCCCTTTTTTACGGAACAATCCAAGCAGGAAGGCTGTACCCAGTAATACCGCGATGATATAGATCGGATTTACCATTTCAACGATTTAAAGTGTGTAATTTCCAATGTTTTATGTTGCCTGTACAATTTCAGGGCATAGGTCAGCAAAAGGGCAGTGATCCCCACCCCGATGACAATCGCGGTCAGGACCAGGGCCTGGGGAACCGGGTCGGTAACCTGCGCTGCAGCCTCGTTCCGGGTAACCGTTTCATCGATGATGGGAGCCGTGCGGTTGCGGATATAGCCGATGCTTACCAGCAGCAGGTGGATGCTTGTATCGATGATGCTGAAACTGATGATCATCCGGATTATGTTACGCTGGGAGATAATGCCCCAGAGTCCGATCACCAGGAGCAGAAACCCTGCCGCGACGCTCAAATATTCAAGTTCAAATATCTTCATAGTGCCTGTTTTTCTTGATTCATGATCCCGGATCGTCGTCCCGTCCCTGGATCTGGTTCAGCTCCAGGATGATGTTTGACAACTCCGCCCCCACCTTCAGTCCGATCAAACTGTAGATCAACGGGATGGCGCCGGCGCTGAAAAGCGTTCCGAATCTACCGGGGGGCAGGATGCTATTATCCAGGAATCCGGCTGCCAGGACCACGCCCAGGAGGGCGATCAGGACGAAGGAGAACCCGGATATGGATTCGGTAAAGTCCAGGATGCGATGCCCCATCCGTCTCCCTGTAAAGGCCATAAGCAGCAGGATGAAGCTGGAGGCCAGCACGGCCCCGCCCTGGAAACCTCCCCCGGGGGTCAAATGACCGTTCAAAAAGATGTAGACCCCGAAAAGGGCGATCACAGGGATGAGGATCCGGCTGGCGGTGGTGAGAAATTCGCTGTTTTCCCGCACCGGTTTTAGCCTCGAGCCCCGCTCCGTGCGGAGGAGAATTCCGATTATGGCAGCGGTGAGAAACAGGATCGTAACCTCCCCCAGGGTATCCAGTCCGCGGTAGGTGACCACCACCGAGGTGACCAGGTTGGCAGCGCCGGTTTCGTCCGGACCCTGCTCTGCATAGTACCGGGCAACGGGGTTTAACCCTTCCCGGCTGTCGTAATGCATAAACAGCTGGAAAAACATCCAGGCCAGGGCCAGGACCACCACGATTAGAAAACTAGTTCGCGCTATCTTCATGACGGATCTTGTTGAGTACGTAAAAAAATATGCCCACCGTAAGGGCGCTTCCGATGGATGCTTCGGTAATAGCCACATCCGGGGCGGCCAGGAAAACGTAGATCACCGAGGCAAACAGACTGATGATCCCCGAAGCGACCACGGCCACCTGCAGGTTTTTGTGGTGGATGGCGACCAGGGCCATTACCACCATAATGATTGCCAGGATGATGATCAATAGGATCGGTATCATTTCGTTTCGTTTTTTGAATCAGATTCGTTCTTTTCGGTCTCACGGAGCTGATCGATGTGCGTCTTCTTCGATGGTGCGATGCCCGCAAAATGGGCCGCCCTTCCCAGGACGTGGGAGGAGACGGGGTTGGACAACAACACGAAGAGGATAAGCAGGGCAATCTTCAACAGCCATTCGGGATGATAGAGTCCGACCCCCAGCAGGGTCATGATGGAACCCAGCGTGGAGGCCTTGGTCCCCGCCTGGATCCGGTTATAGATGTCGGGCATCCTGAGCAGTCCGATCGCAGCAAAGAGGATGAACAGAGCGCCGATCAGCGATACAATAGCCCCGATGAGTTGCAGTGTTTCCATGTTACAAGCTTTTTTCCAGGTATTTGGCAATGATAATAACCCCGATGAAACTCAGGACGGCATAGACGATGGATACATCAATGAAGATGCCCCGGCCGAAAAAATGGGCCAGCAGAACGATCAGTCCCATGCTGCTGATGGTTAGTGTATCGAGGGCCACCACCCGGTCCACCACGGTGGTACCGATCAGGAACCTGACCGCAACCAGCAGGAAGGAGATGCCGATGATCAGCATCGCGATAAGAAAAAGTGTCTCAGCCATAGATAACCTCCAGGTATTTTTCAAATTTCCGAATGATCCGGGAGCCGTATGCTTCGGCATCCTCCCCTTTGATATTCACACAGTGGATATAGAGCTCATCTCCCCTGATATCGATGGTGAAGGTACCGGGGGTCAGGGTGATGGAGTTGGCCAGGATAAGCCTTGCCATCCTGCTCTTCAGGGTGGTGCGCGCCCGGATGATCCCCGGGTTGATGGGCAGCGAGGGACTCAGTACCTTGGCCGCCATATCCAGGTTGGCTTTTATCAGTTCGCCCAGGAACACCACCAGGTAGATCAGCGTGTAGAGGAATGCCCGCGGGGTAAGTTTCAATTCGTTGAAGACCGGACACTCCCTGCAAAACCCGATAGCGATGGCCAGGGCGATGACCCCGCCGCTGAACAGGACGGCCGGTGACACCGAATTGTTCAGTATCAGCCAGAAGGCCAGCAGGATCACAAAAATGACAAGAACTCCTTTTAGTTTCATAGTTTGATTGTATTAAATCAACATCCCTTGTTCCTTATACATGTGCCAGTTCCGGAAAAAGTGCATGCGTATATCGTTTAATTGATCAATCTCCAGGTTGTTTCCATAGATCCGGATGAAATCGGTCACCTGCGGCTTTTCGATCCACACCCCGATCGCCGCATCAAAATTTTTAAACGAGCCATAGGTCTTCTGGTAGGTGATGATCTTCTCAAAGTCGTTCCACCCCAGCGGCTCCGGAATGGTCATATAGAAAATGGAGGGACTGTCGGTGTTCTGGTAAAAATGCGGATTGATCCCACGCACGCTGAAAAACGATCTCAGCCGGATGTATGAGAAAAAACTTTTTATCCGGCGTGGTTTGTAAAGATGAAATTTTTGGACTTTCAATTGCTCAATTACAGGGCCCAGGTCCCTTGCCTCGAGCCCCCTCAGGCGAAATGTTTTTAAGATCGTTTTCTCCAGGTTAAATTCAGCCGGACAAATATTCACATCGAGTTCAGAGCGAAGATGGAAACTGGCTCGAAATAAATCCTCATCATCGGGCGCAGAGATTCCCCCCACGGGAATGTAATATGATATCTCCTTGCAGTTCTTATTGGCAGGATACTCCTCCGAGCAGTAATACCCCGGGAACGGGTCATTGGAGTGGAGTACAAGACAGGGAAGGTTCTCACCGGAAGGAACCGAAGCAAGGGTTTCCCGTTTGAGGAGGGTGCCGAATTTGGATAGCTTTTTGCTCACAATGAATCTCCCTGGTTTCCGGATTTAAAAATACCTTGTTCAGAAACAGTTTGATAAGTTCTTCAAGTGATATACTTTTATAAAAAAATTGAGATTGCTCACTTTAGCGCTTTTATGGCCAACTACCTGAATAAACTTACATGCGCTTCATGCACCTTTCGCAACCAGTGCTTCTTTAACGAGCTTTCGGAAAAGGATTACGAGTTGCTCTATGCAAATAAACGGGAGGTGGATTATAAAGCAGGGGAAACCATCTACAAGCAGGGAACCGAATCCAGGTACCTGATCTTTCTGCTATCGGGAATGGCCAAAGTTTACGTGGAGGGTAGCAACCAAAAAAATTTTATCCTGGAGTTGGTCAAGCCCTTTCAGTTTATCGATATCCCGTCCATCTTTGAAAACGACCTGCTCTACCGGTCGAGTGCAGCTGTGGTGGATTCCCGCGCCTGCCTGGTGGATCTGCAGGCGTTCAAATCGATTATCCTGAACGACAATCATTATGTCCCCAAGCTTATCAAGCATTTCAACAAGGTCCAGAGCCGGTACTCCGACCGCCTGACCAATGTGATCTACAAGAATATGGAGGCACGGATTGCCGACGCCCTGCTATACCTGGTCAACGAGATCTATTTCAGCCGGGCGTTCACCCTCACCATCAGCCGGTCTGACCTGGCCGAGCTGGCAGGCATGTCGCGGGAAAGCACCAGCCGCATCATCACGCAATTCAGGGATCAGGAGATCCTGAAAATATCAGGTAAAAGCGTGGAGATCCTGGATAAAAAACAACTGGAGCATATTGCGCGATTCGGATAATATCCTGATTATCTGGGTTTTCTGCAAAAAATATAGCACAGGCGACAGGTTGTTGAACGTTTCCTTCAGTTTAATTATACCATCTGATGAAATCTAATATCCGATTACAGCTCATCGTCACCTTCTGCATTGATTCTACTGTCGAAAAAGTGATGTTCGCCAAATAATACCGTTGAGCTCTTTACATAGAGACTGCTTTTACCTAAATTTATTACTCCCGGTGAGATTTTCTGCCATCGAGATTATAAGATGGTTAAAAAGCGAATTTTCATCGTTATCCCGCAGCTTACACCCTGATTCAGTAGACTTTTTACCTCATTTCCGATTTTTAATTGGTTTTAATAAATCGTCCCGACATGCATCTTTCCAAAAGTTGTTTAGTTACTATGGCTGTATTCTTTTTCCTTTACAGTCATACCCAGGGTCAAACCCCCTATATAGAATGCAATTGTCAGCGCACAGGCTCGTACGAGCCTCCCTCCACTGAGTCTTTGGTAGTGAAGTCGGGATCATCCTACCAGGATGGGACGTCTCCCAATGGCATCTATACGCTTACTGCCCATGAAGGATATAATCCCAACGAAACGTACATTGAGATAAAACATGATCAACAAACCATCCTTTCAGTCACCTCTTCAGCCACTGGCTGGGGTTTCAGTCCGAACGACCATGCCTTTGTCATGCATGGATTCACCAACGGAAGTCAGCACCTCATCTGGTTATACGACCTGAATCCCGATCCAAGCATGTCGGGGGAAGATGCTGTTCTGGTCAGGTCCACCATTCCCACCACTCTCTCCTCCGCCACCCTTCGATTCAGTCCGCACGGCAATTACCTTCTCTATGCCGGGCTGGGCAACGACCGCACGCTCATGTTGCATGTCTACGATACGAAAACCGGGGATGCTGTATACAGTCAGACCGGGGGAGCACCGATTTCCGGTCAGCCCAGCGGCGAGAGTGTGGCCGGCTGGGGATTCAGCAGTGATCCCCTGGATCGCTCCTTTGTTCATGCCTACCAGCACGATGCCCATAGATACGGATTACATGCTATCAACCTGCATACCGGTCAGGAGATTGTACACTCCTCCTTTCAGACGGGTTCTGCAAAATTCCGGTTCAGTCCCTGTGGAGACTACTTTTTGTGGGCCTCCAGAGAAGAGGGGCAGGATGAGGTGTGTAATTTTTTCAAAACCAGCGAAACCAATACCGGTCCGGATTACCATTTCACGGGGGAAACCCTGGAATTTGTCAGAACTACCGAATCGGAACATCAATTGAAATTCGATAGCGACCCGACTATCCACACCTTTCCCAACACCGCCTCTGCCAATTGTGACGATGACTCACCACCCACCTGGTCTGCGGGAGCCTCTTTCACTGTCACAGGGGCGAGCGGTACCACCCTGGATTTAACATGGGATGAGGCTACGGATGCCAAAGGGATAATAAACTACCGGATTTCCAGTGAGGGTGATCTCCTGGTGGAACTTTCCGATGTCAATAATTGCACGCTGGAAGGATTGCAACCATCCACCACCTATCCGCTGGAGTTACTGGCAGGGGATGATGCCGGAAACTGGACCCCCGATCCACTGACTACCTCAGGTACCACGGAGGAGGATTTTGCACCCACCTGGGGAGCAGGTAAAAATTTGTCTGCCACCGATATTGAGAGCATGAAACTGACCCTGACCTGGGAAGGGGCAACGGATGATCATGGCATCACCTCATTCATCATCTATCGCAACGGAGATCTGAAAGAGGTCGTAGATGGAGATCGGTCATCGGCACTGATCACCGGTCTTATTCCACAGGACGTGGACACCTTCAGGATAGAGGCGTGTGATGCAGCCGGACACGAAACCACTGACGGTCCGGAAATCATTACAACCACTGCAGCCGACAATCCCCCCGAATGGCCGGCCGGTGCATTGCTATATGAAGACGAGATCACCGAAACAACCATTACCTTCCACTGGGATGCCGCCACCGATGATTATGGGGTAACTAAGTACAGGATCTTCCGGGATGGAAATGAAATTGCCTCTGTTGATCACTCAATAACCCGGTTTATAGATACTGACCTGGATGCAGGAACTACATACTCTTACGAGGTTCAGGCCGGGGACGGCACCGGGTCCAACTGGAGTCCGTCACTGGAAAAAACGATCACCACCATGCCCGAGTATACCGTAATGCCCCTGGTGGTGGCATCCAATGAGCAGTGGGCTCCCGACATAGACGGACACCTGGTGGTTTGGCAGGATAAACGGAATGGATCGGATATTTATCAGTACAACCTGGCCACAGAAACCGAAAATATCCTGGCCTCTACCGACGAAGCACAATACCAGGCCCGCACCCATGACGGAAGGGTGGTATGGGTCGACTACCGGAACGGCAATGCCGACATCTATATGAAGGATCTGAAGCATCCCATACCCACCGACATGGTAATCTGCGATGCAGACAGCAGTCAGCTCACCCCCGCCATCCATGGCAACATCATTACCTGGACCGACTACCGGGCAGGAAACTGGGATATCTACATGTACGATCTCCTCACAGGTGAAGAGAAACCGGTATGCACCAACGGAAACACCCAGATCAATCCGGATGTGGCCGGAAACATCATTGTATGGGAGGACCACCGTCATGGCAATCCCGATATATACGGGTACAACATCGCCCTGGATGATGTGTTTGAAGTATGCAGGAACAGCGGAGAGCAACGAAAACCCTCCATTGAGAATCCGCCGGGCCACCGCATCGTATGGCAGGACAACCGGAGCGGTGACTGGAATATATGGCACCGTTATGTTACCTACAACGGCTTTAAGAACGGAAAGGTGTACCTGCAGCCATCCGGAAATCAAACCCATCCGCATATTGCAGACGGCGTGCTGGTTTACCAGGACGATCAGTCGGGCGACCAGGATATTTATGCGTATGAGTACAGATCCCATTACCTGGGCGATATCGTCCCCGTTTGCACGGAACCCGGGGATCAATTAATCCCGAGGATTTCAAAGGGTAGAATCGTCTGGGAGGACCATCGGAGCGATAATGGGGACATTTATATCTGGGATCGACCGCCGGGCACCGATCTTGCTGTCAATGTAACGATTAACAATGATCCCATCGGAGTGGGGCAAAAACTGGTATACTACTTTGAAGTAACCAATGATGGTCCGGACAACGAGGACGAAGCCATTCTGACCTGCCGCTTACCGGTCATGGCCGACCTGGTGGAGTATCTGCATAGCACGGGCGATGTGGAATTAAACGGACTGGAACTGACCTGGAACATAGGGCCCCTTCCGGTAGATTCCACTGAAACGTTTCGTCTGCAGATGGAAACATTTGATATTGGAACGCTAACTCTACAAGCAGAGATCACAGGTCTTGGGTTCGATCCTGATCCGTCCAACAACCATCACCGGGAGCAAACGTCTGTACAATATGTTGCAGGAGAGATCGTCGGTTCCGGAGAGTATCCCTCCCTGGTTATCAGTCCGGCAGGAACCGTTCACATGGCCTACGGAACAGAGGATTCGGTGTTTTATGCCCGCAAGTATATGAAAAGTGAGTGGTTCATCGAATCGGCGGATGGCGTTCAGCGTTATAGTAGCGGGGATATTATCATGGACCGGAATGGGAATATCCATATCTGCTATTCCGATCTTGACCGGGATCAGACACCCATGAGCCGGTTGTTCTCCCTCACCCGGGATACGGATAATCAATGGTCCAACCGGATCATCGCCCTGTCTGATTCCGGATTCTGGAGCATCTCGCAGGCGGAGAGTCCGTCAGGTACCCGGCATGTAGTGTACCAACAGGCAGACGGTCCTGCCTGGCATGCACCCGTTCTTTACAAAAACGACCGTCCCGGCTACTGGAGCCATGCTCAACCATTATATGAGCACGCATATGACCGGGTATCCATGAAGATGGACAGCACAGAACATGCCCATGTGGTCATGATCGGCATCAACCAGGGACCCCTTTACCAGGTTAGCATGGATGCACAGGCTGGACACTGGTCGGACCCACTGCCCGTCGAACCCGGCTGGCAGGGCGGACAGCTTGAAGCCATGGTGGTGGACCTGGACCTGGATTCCCTGTCGCGACCCCATATTATCTACCCGGGCGGCACTGACGGGGACCTTGAGGAAAACATTAAATATGCCCGCCGGGAATCGGGACAATGGCAGATCCAGGAAATCGATGACGGGGATTTTGCCAGCGCAGCCAATGCCCTGGCGGTTGAACCGTCGGGGGTGGTTCATGCAGTATATACCCATTTCCCATCCGGACAGGTTCGCTATGCTACCAATGTGGCCGGACCCTGGATCAGGCAGATCCTGGAACCTGAGGGCGAGATTTGGACAGGCAACCTGGATGTGGAAGTGGACCGGTCGCGGAATGTCCATGTTGCGTACGCCCTCGGAAACGAGATCAAGTATGCAATCCGTCCGCCCATTCGCTATTTCACCGTCGATCCGGATACCCTGTTATTCGGAACCGTTGAAACAGGTGACTCAAAGACCCTCACGATCCACCTTCACAATCCTGGGAGGGAGGCGATCCGCATAGATTCATTGCAGTTCGGAGAAGGGAATCCCCATTTCACCACGGATTTCGTTCCGTTTACCCTGTACCGGGATGATACAGTTTCCTTTGACGTAACCTTTGCTCCCATCGGGACGATCTCGCTGAAAAGCCCTCTGCACATATGGTTCAGGGGTAAGTCTATTCTGTGTATGGACCTCCCGATAATGGCTGGTACGCCTTCCCCGTCGCTCACCGTGCGACCTGAGATACTGCATTTTGAAGAAGTACCACTGGGAGAGGAAGAGATCCGCACGGTTACGCTCATTAACTCCGGCAGTGCAGACCTTGAAATTACCAGCCTGGAACTTGCCTACTATATGTTCGGGTATCCATATCCCACCGATTTCGAGCTGAAGGGACACGATTGTTCAGTCCTTGTTCCCGGCGATTCATGTCACGTGGAGATCGGGTTTACACCGATGAAGACAATACCGCAGCAAAGCTATCTGCATATATACTCCAATGATCCCCATGAGCCTTACAAAAAGGTGACTGTAACGGGAACCCCCTTAAATCCGGTAGCCCAGATCCTGGCAGATCCTGCCGAACTCAACTTTGGGTACGTGGAACAGGGATCGGAGGCAGTTGGTTCTATATCGCTGACCAATCCGGGAACGGCAGAACTGACCATAACAGGGATTGGCCTCAGTGGGTCCTGTGCCGGTCAGTTTGTCGTGGATGATTATCCTGAAACACTGGTTCCCGGCGAATCGGGGCATGTGATGGTACGTTATGCACCCTCAACCCAGGCTGTATGCCAGGCCATGCTAAGCATTGCCTCGAACTCGATGTATAATAATCCCCTGGTGATCAGCCTTAAAGGCTCTTCCGCCATGATAGAGCTCACCCCTTCTCCTGATACGCTCAAATTTGACAATGTGCTGCCGGGAGATTCTGCCATGGCCGTGCTGATCCTGAGCAATACGGGCGAGGAAAGTCTTCATATCCATAACCTTGAAATCATTGGTACCAGTATGTATGAATTCACACGAAGCGGAGCTGAATATACGGTGGCAGCCGGGGCATCCACCCGGGATACCGTATGGTTCAAGCCCCGGTTCGAGGGGGATAAGCGGGCCAAGCTGCTGATCACTTCCAACGATGTGCAGCAGCCGCAAATATCCATCCCACTGAAAGGAATCTCCCTCGAGGAGGTGCTGACATTAAGCGCCGGGGCCGATGCCACGCCTCTAAGTGGTGAAGCACCTCTTGAGGTGACAATGAGCCTGGAGGTAACCGGGGGGCAACCCCCCTTCACTTTTGCCTGGGAATACGGTGGTAAGGTATTCAGCAGCGAACGCGAACCGGTGCATCAGTTTACTGATCCCGGATCCTACAAAGTGAAGGTGACCGTCACAGATTTCGGTGGAACCATGGCTGCGGACTCCCTGACCATCACCGTGCAGGAGCCCCGGTTTGAACTGGCAGGGGCTGTTTACAATGCCGATGGCTCGGACCCGATCATTGCAGGAGATATCTTGCTGCTGGCCTATGATTCGGTTGCACCGGTGGATACATTGGCTTTGGATGATAACGGGATGTATCTTTTCGACAGCCTTATACCCGGGAACTACACCCTGAAAGTTGAAGCAGACAAAACGGACTATTCCAATGCCTTGCCCACTTACCTCGGTAATGTGATCATGCTATGCGATGCCACCTGGCTGGACGTACAATCAGATCATACCGGTCAGGATATCCGGGTACAGGAAGATCCCGGTGAAGGATCGGGTGACGGGAAGATTGCGGGCATCCTCACCGAGGGATCGGGCAGCAAGAAGGTAGAGATTCAGACCGGCAGGGATGATATCGTAACCGGAGAGGGCCTGGAAGATGTATATGTTTACCTGGTGGATCATGAGGCACATATTCTTGCGGCGGCAGATATCACCGCTGTGGATGGCTCATTCCGGTTTGACCGGCTCGTGGAATCTGGGTATGAATTCATGGTGGATTACAAAGGGTTGCCCATGGACAATGACAATCCGGTCCTTGAGCTTACGGCGGAGATAGATTCGATACACGTGTCTGCCACGGTATCGGATACAGAGATCAGTGCAGTGATCGTGGAAACCGGTATTGTCTCCTGTTCCCTGCCTGAAGGGGTATCGATCTATCCCAATCCGGTCAGGACACGCCTTTTTATTTTCGATTACCGCGAACAGGCGGATCAGGTCATACACCGTGTCGAATGGATAAGTGCGACAGGGATCCCCTTGTTTGAGCTATCATTCCCGGATGGTTTGAGCGAGGTAGTCATACCGGTAAGCCACCTGGCTCCCGGAATCTATTTCCTCAATCTCCGCCATGATGAAGGCTGCTACCGGGTGCGGATCATGATCATCGATTAGCAATAGATACCGT
The DNA here is from genome assembly GCA_964479445.1 of uncultured Bacteroidaceae bacterium. GTDB lineage: Bacteria > Bacteroidota > Bacteroidia > Bacteroidales > CAYZMH01. Next base: position 28,682 of record CAYZMH010000011.1, read on the forward strand.
GGGGTTGTTTACTCCACCAGGAAAAATTGTTCCCAGTGTATGGGCTGGCCCTTGTCATTCAGTCCCTGGATACGAACTACGTAAGTTCCAGGTGCATCCGGAGTGATAAAGGTCACCGGCACAGAGGAACCGGACGCAATGTCCAGTCCGGGTTCCCAGCAGAGCAGGTTGCTTCGCAAAGGAATTCGCGAGTCTGCCTCTTCACCGGGTTGGGGCAGGAAAACTTTATCGTTTCCGAAGAGGGTATATTCGAAAAAATAGCTGTCCCGGTCTGTCTGGAGTCCGGCCATATCATTATTTTTCGAAAATATGCTGATCACCCCGCTGTGTTTGAAATCCCCCAGTACATACCCCTGGTTCACCACTTCGATGTGTTCGATCCTTCGGCTGGGTATGCGAAGAAGTCGTTTATCGTTTGCGACAGGAATATTATCCATCAACACCAGCGGCGGAAAGAATTGCAGGCTCCCCGAGCTGTTCACCTCCAGCCGGTCGGGTTCGCGCCGGGTATATCCAATGGAGACATCCCGGACCAATTCGAAAAAGAACTCCCTTAAGTCGGTAAGTTCAATATAGTCTTCCACATATACCGTGCTGGATGGCCGGCCATAAAACGTACCAGGGCCGTAGTCCAAAGAATCTCCATTACCCCAGGTGTGTGCAAATCGTTGTTGCAACTGGGCATTCAATGCCAGCTCCTCTGCCTGTGCCCGGTCCTCTTCATCCAGTTGAAACGGGGTCCATGGAAGAGTCACGGGTTTGTTACAATATTCGTTTTCGACAAGGATCTCGTTTTTCGGACCGGAGTCCCGCTCCACCGAAATATGAAATTCGTGAGTTCCCCGTATGGCCGGAAGCGTGAAATAAAACGCCCCGTTTTCATCGGAAAGCATGGCATAATAGTAGAACGAATCGGAGAACGAGGAGAGGTCAACTTTGACTCCTTCCACCGGTTCCCGGTTCTCTTCCCCGATTACTTTACCCGAGACGGTCAGACCATTGATTTCCGGGTAATATGTTACAGGTTCGGTGGTATCGCGGTTTGTTTCGGGAACAAACCGGATCGAAGCATCCGGTGAACCGCCGGGTGTCTTCCTGGTAACGCTGAGGGTAAACGACTGCCGCGAGAACTGTTCGGGAAGTTCAATATCCATCTCGGCGCGGGAACGGGGTGCATAGCTGTCCTGCAGCCCTGACAGGCGAAAGGGAATCTCCTGGCAGGATACGCGACTGTCAATCTCTGCAGGGTCTTCCCCGTTTTCCGGACCCTTATCCACTTCAGCCTTCTCCGGGTTCAGCACGGTAAGGGTTTTGTAGGTATAGGTAAGCGGATCGAAATTACGCATCCAGCGGGTGTAAGCCCTCAGGTAGTAGTTGCCCGAAATGAGGTTTGAGGGAATCGTGAGAACTCCCCGGGCCCGTCCGTTCACAATGGGAAATTTCCCACGGGCAAGTTTGGTTCCGTCCCAACGAATCAATTCGGTATAGAGCACCGTACTCCAGGGATCTTCACCGGCAGCCTCCGGCTTTTCATAAAAAGCACTGAGGGCCACCTCTTCGCCGGTTACATAAAAGGAGCGGTCGGTAAAGAGGGATATAGTCTCCCCATGATGCAGGGGCATCAGCGGTGTGGCTTCCTGACCTGTCGCAGAAGCTGCAAGCACCATACCCAGTAAAATGCCTGTGAATTTCAATTGGATTAGTCTTCTTTGCATGTTATCCTGGTTTCTATTCCCAAAATGAGGGTTTCTCTGTAGTTCCTCCCCGCCGGGTACAATCAAAACAGTACGGACTACCGGTCATACGTACGCCTGTATCGGGGTCTTCCATAATGTAAATCGGAAAAGGTCCGGAACCGTGATCTTCCATATTAAACGGCACTACCGCGCAGAAATTGATGTCCACGTCAAGCTCCTCGATCCGTTCCACGAAAATCCGCTTCTTTGTACGGGTAGCCGTCCAGAAATAACCCAGGACGCGGGCATCCGGATCATCCACCTTGTAAAAATTGGTGATCGGCTGCTCGGGTTGTTTGGTATAGAGGCTCCCGGTACCTTCTGCAGCCGTTTTATTCTGTTCAAAATAGTTATAGGCAGCCTCGTTAATGGAAAACTGGTTTACAAGCAGGCTGTACTTGATCCGCAACCGGTCGGTCTCGGTTGAGACATAGTGTAACGGGATCTTCTTTTTCTCATTGACTGCAATATTGACGGTATTGGCGAGGAAGATTTGCTGGATCTCATCGGTGATCCAGCACCGGAAAACACCCCATACATCCTCCGGGGGTTCCGGGGTAAGACTCAGATCCCAGTAGAAATAAGTGATCGGTCCCTGGCTGGTGTATTCATAGGTTTCATCAATCCTCCAGCGAAAAAAGCGGGAGGCACTGTCGGGAGCCTGTACATCCAGGTAAAACTGAAGACCGTTGAGTGGGTTCCCGGTATAGGTCTCCACCTTATCTTCTATGGCATAGTAAACCGTGTCCACGGGAACTCCGGGAAGCAGGGTTTCATATTCCGATTGATAAACATCCCCCTCCGGGGTGATAACGCGCAGGCGATAGTTATTTCCCGGGATTATATCTGCATCATCCATCTCCAGGTAATAGGTCCCGGTCATTCCTTCGGTAAATTCATACAGGTCTCCCTGCTCGTCCTCCACCTGCACCAGGCAGCTTCCCACCGGTCTCAGAACCGGGTTGGAGAGCGAGCTGGTCCGGGAGATCATCACTTTCTGCAACCGGTTTCCTTTGATCAGGCTTGCCTCGATGGAAAGTAGTTCGGGTTCGTCTTCGATGTCGGCGATATATGGTTCAATACATCCCGGCAGCGAAAAGACGAAGAAAAGGATCATGACCAGAACCTGCGCCTTTCCTGTATGGTCTCTTATATTTCTGATTATCCGATTATTTGAACGATTCATCAGGGGTTATTTATTTGCTGTTATAATTACCAAATTTGAAATTCCACGAAAGGGTTACAATGGGACGGGCAAATATGGATAGTTGTTTACCCTGGATCTCCCCGTTTTCCACTTCGTAGAAGACCGAGTAAGCGTTATGCCGGCCGGTCAGATTGTATACATTCAACATCCAATAGCTATGTGCTATTTTCTTGAATTTCAGGTTACCCTCCAGGTTTACCGAGAGATCAATACGGAAATAATCAGGTATCCTGTAGGCATTCCTGGATGAATACAGCAGGTATGGACGTCCTTCATTGTAATATGCTGAAACCGGCAGGGTAACGGGTCGTCCTGTTGAATAAACAATATTGGAAGAGAAACTCAGTCGCCGGCTAACCTGCAAATTGGAAACCAGGTTAAAGCTGTGTGGCCGGTCAAAGTTGGATGGATAGGGTATGCCATCGTTGATCGTCTGTTCATCAAATGGTCCGTTCACCTCCACCATCGACCTGGAGAGCGTGTAGGAAATCCATCCTGTCAGATTGCCGGAGTTCTTACGCACCATCAGTTCGATCCCTTCAGTCTCCTGGTTACCCTGCAGTATTTTCATCTCCAGGGGTTCACCGGAAATAAAATCTGCCCCGTCTTTGTACTCCACCACATTGTTGATCCACTTCTTGTAGAGCTCCACGGAGATATTCAGGCTGGGATCCCGCACATCGTGGTAAAAACCTACGGAGAGCTGATCTGATACCGGCGGCCTGATATGCGAATCGGTCAGTTTCCACTGATCATTGGGAGCCAGGGCAATGGTATTGCTTAATAAAAAGATGTATTGCCGCAACCGGTTATACGAAGCCTTAATGGAAGTATTTAGCCCAACCTTGTAATTTACTGCAACCCTGGGTTCAAAACCACCGTAAGATTTCACCAGTTCACCCGGCCCGTAGGATGTAATATCGGTAAAACTATTTTCGTTCATGGGCTGACCTGCTTCATAATTTCTCACCTGTTCGGGTCCAACCTGACTGTAATGGCTGTAACGCATTCCAAGCAACAGGCTCAGGTCGGGCAGCACCTTGAACTCATCCGATATATAGAGTGCGTTTTCCACGCCGCGCTCTTTCCCCAGGTCAACCGGAATGCGTTTTGACTCATCGCCAAAAGGAAGAATTTCTCCCCGGTTCAGATCATAGAGAATCGAGCTTGCCCCGAACTCAATACGATGGTTTTCCGATTTAATCGACAGGAAGTCAGCCCTTGCTTCGGCATGATTGATAAAATATTCATGCTCATAGGATTCCGTAGGGTTGTTTTGATCGATGGTTGAAAACTGGTAATGGCTGTTGGCCAGGGTAAAATCGGCCGACAGGTAATCGGAAAAGGTGTGTTTCCATTTCAATGAACCACCGGTATTGGCATAGTCATAGTTATTGCGGTAAGAGAGAGAAAACCTGTCGGAACTCCTGTAAAAGAATGCTTTGATTTGATTCTTTTCATTGATCTCTGCATTCAGTCCGAGTGTACCGTCATAGAAAGAGGCATCGCTCTGCCTGAGATCATCATCGTTCATCCGCTTCAGCAACCAGTCTGAGTAGGTACTTCGCCAGCTTGCCACAAAGGAGGCTTTGTCCTTGACGATGGGACCTTCTGCCATGACGTGCCCGGTAACCGGACTGATGCCGCCCTGGGCAAAAAACTCCTCCTTGTTTCCCTGCCGGGTGGTAACCTCAAAGATAGAAGCGATCCTTCCACCGTATTTAGCCGGCACATTGGTCTTATAGAGTGCGAAGTCACTGATAATGTCGGGTGAGAAAGCGGTAAAGAACCCAAAGAGGTGCGACGTATTGTACACAGAGATATTGTTGATATAGAACATATTCTGGTCTGCCGAGCCTCCCCGCACGTTAAAGCCTGAGGACCCCTCCCCCGCATTTTGCACACCGGGCAGCAGCTGGGCAACTTTAATCACATCTTTCTCCCCCATCACCACCGGTATCTGTTTCATGGACTCCGTGGAGATCCGGTCAAATCCCATCAGCATCCCCTCCACGTTACTCTGGCGCTTATTGACCAGGGTAACCTCTTCCAGCTGAATCAATTCATTTTGCAGTTTAATGGACATTTCACCATCGGAACGCACATCCAGTCCGTACTCCATGCTTTTCATTGCCATGTGGTCCACCGATATATGATAGGTTCCGGGAGTCAGACGCAGACTGAAAGATCCTTTCACATCGGTAATGGTTCCTTTTTCCGTCTCCCTGACAAAAACCGTTGCCCCGATAAGGGGTTCCCCCGTATCTTCGTTTATGATACGTCCCTGCACATTGCAAAGAGTGCGTGGATCGGCGCTTTCTCCTGAACCTACCGTAATATATTGCTCTTCGGGTACACTCTTGGTTTCCAGGTACTGTGACTCTCCTGAAGCCGTATCAGAAGAGGCTATTGCCGCTTCCTCCACTTCTTCGGCAAATGATTCATAGCGGGGCAGACTTTTCACTACAGGTGAGCCGCGAAAAATGAAGACTTCCTGTTTATTAACCAGGAAACTGAATTCGCTTTCCTTTAATATCCTTTCCAGTGCAGACTCCAACGAAATACCCTGATCCAGTTTTTCGATCCGGATACTATCGAGTGCTTCATCCACGAAAAAGAACTCAAGGTTTTCCGCTTGTTCTACCTGCCGCGCAAACTCGGGAAAGGAGACGCTGGTATAGGATCGGTCAAGGACCACCTGTTCCTGTGCGGAAAGGGGCAGTACGAATATACCGATCACTAAACAACAGATGAGGGATAGATTGCGTATCATTGGGTTCACTGGTTATTGGGAGAGTTCATAATTGTCGAACAAAAACTGATCACCTGTTGCATGATTTTGTCGTCAGCTTTTTTCACTTTAATATCACGGGTCCGTAAATAGGACCGCACCTCTTTCCTGGCCTCCCTGGGAAATGCCCTGGTGAAAGTGCGGTTATTCCTGTATTTATGAAACTCGCCATGGATGTTCAGATATGCTCTTTTCTCTGGTTCGCTGAATACGTAGATTTTGTAATTCCCATTGTCGTGCGACTCCCTCCTGGATTTATACCAGTAATAAAGGCATGATAGATCCCCGTCGTTTGCCACGATCTGACAATAGGTCGGCTCATCATTCTCGAGGCTAACCTTCTTAAAATGCATACCGGCCAGGGAGAACTCCGAAAGATAAGCTTCGTGAAGCAGTATTTGCACCGACTCTTCTTTTTGCTGCTGGTTAATAATTATTTGTTGATGAAAGACATCATAACGAAGGGGAATTTGATCATACACCCTGTTACGATAAACCAGGGTCCCCCTCCTGAACTGTAAATCCATCAGGAATGGATTGCCCTCTGACCGGTGGTACGGGTATTCGTAAAAAGGACCGTTCCGCAGGAGAGGATCCTTTCCGAATTTCTCTATGGTTTCAAGGTACATACTCTTTGCAGAGACATCCTCGTTTTTATCCACATCCTGGGCCGGGCTCAGCATAACTACCAGCAGTCCGGCCATGATAAAGACAATACGGTTCCTTTTTGAGATCATTTGATTCAAATCTATGGCTATCAGTAAAAGTGAAGGTGTGGTTAGGTCCCTCCTTTGGAGAAAACAGCCGCTAAAGTAGTTAATTAATTGCAATTTACAATAGGGAAATAGAATCGTCGTGCAATTTGGTCCAATGATTTATACTTGCACTATGAAGGCAAAAAAAAACCGCCCTTTGCGGGGCGGTTTTTTCATCAACTATGATGTTGTTTCTGCTTTCTACTGTGCTTCTTCCACGTTTACATCACCAAACCTGAGGGCTGTAGCTGCAGCCTGACTGGCTGAGTAATAAATGAAACTGATGGAGATCACCTCCCCGTTATATTCGGAAATATCCAGGGCACCGGTGGATTCAAGGTTATCTGCTTCCGGATCGTTTGCTTCCATGGCATCCACTGCAGGCTGGAACACCTCCCAGGTAGCTGTTTCAAAGTTTGTTCCGTCATAATCGGTAGAGATCTTCAGGTCATACTCCTGGAAGTCCACCGGATCAAAATTACCGCTATTGGGATCCCAGGTATCGAAGCGGCGGTCCACCATGAATTCCAGTATGGGACTTGTGGCATCGATCAGGGAGATCCTGGGAGAAACCATCCACACCTCAGCCGGGTCATCCGTATTTCCATCGGGGTCCCAGGGATTGATCACCAGGGCTTCACCAGGAAAACTCGTTTTGCTCCAGTGGGCTTCGCTGAGAACATGCTGTGAGGCAACCTTCTCTTCCCACCCAGTGGGATACTCTGTACTTCCATCATCCATCCCGGTAAAATCCTCAGCAAATGGAAGCGGCAATGCATCTGCAGCCTTGTTATTGGCGATCATCAGGGTGGAAAAGATTCCGGTAAGGCCTTCGGTCTTCAAACCGGCTTCGGTAGAAGTGATCTCAAATTCCACTTCGATGTCATCATACTCGATACCCTCTTCCAGGGGGGTTACGGTCATGGAAGCGCTAGTTGCTCCTTTTTCCACATCCAACATGATCTCCCCATTGGATATAGCGGGAGTAGTGGTGAAAGCTGTACCGGCTTCACCACCGGTAGCATAGACCGCAATGGTAACGCTTGAAGCAGACGGAGCTGCCGGCTCAATGCTAAGGTCTATGGTAACCGGACTGAGATCGTCGGTGGTAATGTTGATCTCAGTATCCGCAAATTTTACCACGGAATCAGGGGTTTCTTCTTCACCGCAACTGGTGAAAGCCAATCCCAGAATAAGGGTCAGTGTCGACAAAAGGTAAACTGTTTTTTTCATAATCATCTGTTTTTTAATTTGTACTATTCATTTAATTGGTTTATTAAAGTCATTCCAAGGCCCGGTATTCCAACAGGGCAGATACGGGAAAATGGTCCGACAGGTAGTTCCTGTCGATCAACTCGCTGCTTGTCACATATTTTTTTGACGAAAACCCGTTAAAAAATACATAATCGATCCGCCTGGTATGGGGTCCGAAAACATCAAAGCCGTTATAGGTTCCAACCGGACCGAAACTTACCCGACTGTCGTAACTGTCTTTCATCCCGGATTCAATGATAATATTGTAAGGAGAAGAATTGGGCCTTGTGTTCAAATCCCCGGTAAGGATCACCCGGCTGCCCCGGCTAATCGCCTGGATGCTGTCAATGATGAGCTGAGCACTCCGGGAGCGGGCTTCCGGACCCACATGGCTGAAATGGGTGTTATAAAAATGAATCTGTTCATCGCTCTCCTTGTCTTCCAGGACAACATAGGTACATATCCTCTTGATAAGCGCATCCCACCCCACAGAGGGTTCCGATGGCGTTTCCGATAACCAGAAATTGCCACTGTCAATTAGCTGAAACCGGTTTCGCTTGTAAAGGATAGGCGCATATTCCCCCCGGGTCTCTCCGTCATCGCGTCCAACACCAACGCGTTCGTAGGAGGGCAACTTTTTTTCCAGGTACTCCAGTTGTCCGTGCAGCACCTCTTGCAACCCCATAATATCAGGTTCTTTCAGTGCAAGAAAACTATAAACATTCTCTTTCCTGCTATCCCAGCTGTTGCTGCCATCGGAGGGATTGTCAAAACGAATGTTGAACGAAGATACCCAGAGTTCGGGAATGTTCACTTCATTTGCATCCCCATTGCCCGGTATCTCCTCCGTGCAGCCTGTAATAAGCAACACCCCAAGAAGCAGGGTGCCTGCCCAATTTTTTCTTGACTTCATAGCGTTATTTTCGATTTCGCGGTCCAAATAAACTGTGTTCACAAAAAACCAAACACAGGCAGAGTGTTTACGTCAACAGCTTTCCCTCAGCAGTCAACCTTTCATAAAAGTAAACGATTTTTCAGACCGGGGTCATAATGCAGCCTCATATTAATTACATCAATTTTGGTACATGGCAAAAATGCTACTGCAATACCACATCGCACAATCTTATCTATTTGTTTTATAGTTCATTTCGAGTTATTTTTTTTAAAATCAAAATTGACCGCAATTTTGCCATATTGTATCATATGCCCCTTAGTATCCGTTATTCTGTTGAATTGCTCCATTGGAAACATCAATTTCCGACAACGGTATGGGAAACACTTCATGTACCCCCTCCACAAATCCGAGAGGCCCCAACACTTCAGGAGCACGACCGGTTCTGACCAGGTCCCAGAATCGAAGACCTTCAAATGCCAGTTCGCGACTTCGTTCAATGTAAATAGCCTCCCGCAATTCATCCTGATCTGTTGTAGTGATATCGGGTAATACCTCATCATCATCTCCCCTTGCGCGCTCTCTGATCGCATTAAGATGGGGAAGTGCCTGTTCCGATTTATCATTTTCATTCAACGCCTCTGCGGCCATAAGCAATACATCAGCATAGCGTATAATTCTGCGATTGACATCATAGGAAGTTTTCTCAGCTTCATATGGGGTCCACACTTTCTGATTATAACATTCGATTTCCGTAATCTCTCCCTGGCTGTCATACAGGGTGTCGGGAGTGGCATCATCCCCGATAATAGGTATCCCGTCCAGTGTATCCCCCAGAAAAATCACGGAAGCATCCAGGCGCGGATCATGCCCAAAACCCTGGATGGTGGAATAAGTGGGTCTGTTAAATCCCCACCCCCTGCTTGGATTACCTCTGACTCCCTGTGTTTCGCCCCACTGAAGCCCTCCTTCAACAGACCGGTCCCGGCCATTGGCACCAATCTCAAAAACCGATTCATCCCCAAATACGATATCCACTGAAAACGCATCTGAGAAGGTTGCCTCGAGGGAATATTCTTCTGATTGGATCACATTAAGAGCATGTTTCTCTGCATTCACAAAATCCCCCACGAACAAATAACATCTTGCCATAAGTGCTTCTGCTGCTCCTTTTGTAGCTCTTCCAAGATTACTGGTTGCGTACTCAGATTTGAGCGGCAAGTTGTCAGCAGCAAACTGCAAATCAGGAAAAATCAATTTTTGCCATACCTCTTCTTTTGCGGTACGTGGTTTTCGTTCATCATAATCTACTGTGCTGGTAGTTACGACGACCACATCACCAAAAGCCCTGACAAGAGTGGAATAAAAGTATCCCCTGAGGAAACGGGCTTCGGCAATAATCCGTTGCTGCAAAACGGGATCCATATCCTGCACTTCCGGCACTTTTTCAATAACCAGGTTGGTGCGCCTTATGGCTTCATATAATGTACTCCACCAGCGTTGCGGTGTACCATCTGACGGGTCATGATCGAATGTGTCATAAAGGTTCAGATTAGCGGCATCCCCCGGATTACTTCCCTTGGAGGATTCGTCTGAGACGATGTCAATCACCGGGAATCCTCCGGAGTATATCTGCCAGATGCGAAGCGAGCTATACGCCCCGTTTATTGCAAGCAGGGCATCCTCTTCAGTTGCCGGGAAATTGCCCCCGGTTATGGCCGAATTCGGTGGTCTGTCCAAAAATTCCTCGGAACAAGAGGATAAAAGAAACCACAAGACGAAAATGGGAATAAATTTTTTCATGGCGTTAAAATGTAATATTGAGTCCGACACTGTATACACGGGTAGCAGGATATATACCATCATCCACAATTCCTTTCAGCGCATTATTTGCACCCACATCAGGGGAATACCCGGAAAAAGAGGTCAGGGTGAACACATTATTGGCCCGTAAGTAAACATGAGCTTGCTCTATCGCAAGCGTTTGCAGCCATCTTTCTGGCAACGCATAATTCAGGGTAGCTGTTCGCAATCGTAAAAAGGAACCGTCTTCTATAAAATACGATGATACGTTATAATTGACCCCGGCGGCCGAAGGTTTCGGATGTTCATTGGTACTTCCTGGCCCTGTCCAGTAATTGGTGAATTTTGTTTCGAAATTATGTTCGCTGAAGCGGCGTTGCTGTTTCCGGTTAAAAATCTTATTCCCATGCTGACCCTGGAAGTCCAATGATAATCTGAATCCCTTGTATGCAGCCGCAAGGTTAAATCCGTAAATAAATGACGGTATGGAATTCCCCAATTTGGTACGGTCCTCAATGGTGATTTCACCATCCCTGTTAACATCCCTGTAGATGAAATCCCCCTCTTCCTGGTTCGGCAGATGAGGAAATTTTTCCAATTGGCGGCTGTTTTGAAACACTCCAATGACATCGTATCCGAAGTAATATCCTATAGGCTGTCCCACCCTCGTTTGAGCCCCGGTGAAATTGAGCACCGAGTCTGCCCCGATATCCTCGGCCAGACTTGTTACCTCGTTATGTATGAATGTGCCCAATGCGCCAACTTCAACATCTACTTCACCGATCCGTTCACGGTAATCCACTCTAAACTCCCAACCACGGTTCTTTACATCGGCTGCATTGAAGGTAACATAGGAGTATGCACCAAGGCCGGCCCAACCTGCTGGTCTCAGAAAAACCAGGATATCCTCTGTGCGTTTATCATAATAATCTATCTCGGCAATAATTTTCCTATTGAAAAATTCAAGGTCCAGGCCTGTATTGAATTGTTTGGTCGTCTCCCATTTCAGAAAGGGATTGCCGCTTGATTCAAACGTAGCGCCGGGAATATGCTCCTCGCCGGGTCCAAGCACGATTCCGCCACCAATACCAATGGTTTCATACTGACTTGATCCCATGATCTTTTCATTGCCGACCAGTCCGTAGCTTAACCGGTATTTGATGTTATCGATAAAAGGAAGATCCGGGAAAAACGGTTCATTGGAGAGTTTCCACCCAAATGCACCTGACGGAAACTGACCATACTTGTTCTCTCTGCCAAAATTAGAAGATCCGTCCAACCGGTAGGTAGCGGTAAACAGGTAGCGATCGGAAAGCACATAATTGGCCCGGAACAGGTAGGAAACCAGCGAGCTTTCTGTTGCATTGTTACCCGCTTCCAGTAACTCCTGGTTCCCGGCGTCAATGTACCAGTATTCGGAAGTATTCCTGAGCAGCTCCCTGGTAGAAACATTTAAATATTCTGAACGACGCAACTGGGAAGACATTCCTGTTACCACATCCAGCCTGTGATCATCACTGAAAACTTTATTATAGGATACCGTCTGTTCAAAGATGAACTGCGAACGATCGGAATAGGACTTTTCTAACGAACTCTGATCATTTCGCTGCGTTGGGGATATATAGTAGGAGGGTGCAAAATCCCTCCCTTTGGTAGCCCCTATATCATACTGAAAACTTGATTTAAACCTGAAGTCCTCTAAAAAAGTGATCTCCCCATATATATTTCCGAGAGAGGAGAGCCCTTTTGTCAGGGAATTTGAATACCGAAGTGCTGCAAGCGGATTATCGCTTCCCCTCACCTCCTGCAGGGAGTCATCCACGGGATCATAGGGAGCATCAATTGGGAAAGCGCGGTAAATTGTTGTTATGATACCGGGGGGATTTTCATCATTTCGCTGGCTGATGGTCATATTCAACCCAAGTTTAATGTTTTCCCTGATCGAATACTCCGTATTGATTTTCCCTGTCAGACGCTGAAAGGATGATTTCGGCATGATCCCCTCCTGTGAATAATACCCCGCACTGATATAATAGTTCAGATTATCACTGACCCCGCTTACCGATGCATTCAGGTCGGTAACCGGCGTCATTTCATTGAATACCTGGTCCTGCCAGTCAATATCCGGTAATGACCCTGGATTTGTATACCTTCCCGGAGTTATTGCATTGTAATAGTCTACAAACTGATCCCGGTTCATCAAATCCAGTTTCCGTGCGATTGATTCAAAACCCTGCTCTGCAGAAAGCTGGATGCGCGGTTTTTCGGTAGTTCCGGACTTTGTCGTAATAATGATGACGCCATTGGATCCCCTTGATCCGAAAATGGCCGTGGAAGAAGCATCTTTTAACACCTCCACCGATTCAATGTCATTGGCATTTATAAAAGAAACATCATCGGTAATCACTCCGTCCACAACAAAAATAGGATTGTTATTATTCAGGGTAGTTATACCGCGTAACCTGACAATAGGCGCAGTGCCCGGCTCACCCGAAGAGCTGAGTACAGAAAGCCCCGGCACCTTTCCCTGTAAAGCCTGAATTGCATTTGAGGTAGGTGATTTAGTAATATCCTCTGACTTAACCGTTGAAACAGACCCTGTCAAATCGCTCTTCCTTATGCTTCCATACCCTATCACAACAATCTCATCTAATTCTTTCACCTCCCTTTGCATGGAAACATTAATTACATTCCGCTCTCCAATCATGACCGTATCCGTCTGATATCCCACATAAGAAAACACCAGCGATGTTACCGTCTCCGGCACCTCAATCGTATAACGACCCTTACCGTTGGTAATGACACCACGCGAAATACCGGTGCTTTGGACGGTTACCCCAATCAGGGGTGATCCATCCTGTGCATCGCTCACCTCTCCCTGGATCTGCCGTTCCTGCGACATCCCCTTCAGGGAAAAGGCCAATGTAAAGACAACCAGGATCCACGTCCTGGCTTTGAGTGAAACTTCAGGTAATAAAATATGTTTCATAGGATCTGGGTATTATGAATTTTCTATTCAGTCCGGAGAATCTCTGATGCCAATTCTTTCAGGTCAGGCCGCCTGGCAGCCCGCTGCAAAGACTCTTCATAAAGAGCCTGCAAATTCCCTGTTTCCAGGTTTGATTCTTCTTTTATGAAAAAAGGTATTTTATAGACGGGAGTGGATATTTCCACCACGGTGCCTCCCTCGTAAACCGTATCCGTATCCCATGCATCAATCCAGCGATGACCTTCAGGCAGGTAAACTCGTTGCGATTTAATTCCTTTTCGCCAGATGGCAGATACGAGAATATCCGGTCCGTACATAAAGCTTTGCCATTGCTCCCAGGCTTGCCCCTGGTCAGGAAACTCCATGAAAAGCGGCCGGATAACGGGCGTACCCTCCTCATGAGCCTCTTCAGCCAGTGAGTAAGAATAATCGGATAACCGGTCATGCAGGGTGGCATACAATCGCCAGACCGCAATAAGGGTTGTATCATAAGAGGGTGTATAACGTACATCCCATAACCCGCGGTTTTCGGTGGGACCTACCTCCATCAAGGGGTTGAAACAACCAAAAGCAAGCCATCGGGCGGTCACTTCGTGATCCATGGCCCCCTGCCAGTATCCGCCAATATCAGAACCCCATATGGGATATCCCATAACAGCCGCCCGCTGAGATGCAATAATGGCAGCACGCAGACCGCGGGGAGGAGATGCAATATCACCCCCCCAAAATATAGCATACCTGCTGCTGTGGGTGTATCCTGCCCGGGGAAATAAAACAAAATCATCGCCGTGTATCTCCCTGGCAATATCGTGTGCCGCTTTAGCATAATAAACGGGATAGGCATTCCGCATCTCCCTTGCGGTTTTCCCATTTGCATAAACAAACTCGCCCCTGTAGGGAA
>CAYZMH010000012.1:0-42619 GCA_964479445.1 uncultured Bacteroidaceae bacterium
ACCCTGAATTCCGGCGTCTTCGTGTTGAGGAAAACAGGTTATCCTTAACGGGAATTTTCTAACTTTCCGTATCTTTAAGGAAATCTTATCAATGCATTCATGCCGACCTATCAACAAATTTTTGACTATAACCGGTTGTGGGCCGAAAGAAAGCGTGTTACCGACGAGTCGTTTTTTCGAAGGTTAGCTGCCGGGCAACATCCCGATTATCTTTTCATCGGATGCAGTGACAGCCGGGTTCCCCCTGAACTGATTACCGGTGCAGCACCAGGAGAGATGTTTGTGCACCGCAATATAGCCAACGTGGTAGATCCCGATGACCGGAATACCATGAGCGTACTGATCTATGCCATTAAGCACCTGAACGTTCAGCACGTGGTGGTTTGCGGGCATTATGGATGTGGGGGAGTGGGAGCTTCCCTGGAACCGGACAGGAAGGGTCCCATGGATCCGTGGTTGAATCATATCCGGCAAGTACAGGATAAACATGCCGGTGAGCTGGAAACGATCACTGATCCGGGTGAACGTTTGGACCGTCTTGTGGAGTTGCATGTTGAGGAACAGTGCCGGGCGGTATCCCGCACACCTTCGTTCCGGGAAACCTTCCTCAAGCATGGGTATCCGCAGATACACGGATGGGTCTATGATATGCGCAATGGATTATTAAAGGATTTGCCTGTTGAGATAAATTCAAAATCGTGAGAGCGAACCGTGGGCAATGAACCAGGAAAAAGCTTACTCTGAGAAACTTATTGCGTTTGTTCTCAAAGTTATAATTACTGTTCCGTTAATTATCAAATATTCATCGAATGAAAAAGAAGGTTGCATTGGTTCTATCCGGTGGCGGGGCCCGGGGGATGGCCCACATCGGGGTGATTGAAGAACTGGAGAAGCGCGGGTATGAGATCACCTCTGTAGCCGGAACCTCCATGGGCTCCCTGGTGGGAGGTGTATATGCCATGGGCAAAATGAATGAGTTCAAGGACTGGTTGTATGAACTGGACCGGTTCAAGACAATGAAAATGGTGGATCTCACCCTGGGGAAACAGGGATTGATAAAAGGGGAAAAAGTCCTTTCAACCCTCCAGGAGTTTATTTCGGATCACAAGATCGAGGAGCTGGAGCTTCCCTACCTGGCGGTGGCGGTGGATATCAAGCAGAAAAAGGAGGTAGTGATCGATAAAGGAAGTGTATACAGCGCTATCCGGGCTTCCATATCCATTCCAACGGTGTTTACTCCGGTGAAGACTTCAGACGGACTCCTGGTGGACGGAGGGATTATGAACAACATCCCGGTGAATCACGTGGCCCGAACCAGGGGGGATAAGCTGATTGCCGTGGATGTGAACGCCGATGTGCCCGTTGAAAAACCGGAAAAATCTGAAAAGGCTGAGGTGAAAGAGACTTCCGGCACACAAAAACTGATGGCCAGGATCCAGAAACGGCTCAGGCGGATCAATCCCATCCCTGAGGATGACGGGATGGGGTACTTTGACCTCCTTCACCGCACCATCAATCTTATGACCCGCCAGATCGCCCAGCACTCCATGGAAAAAAACCCACCGGATCTCCTGATACAAACCTCGGAGGAGGCGTGTGGCACCTTTGAGTTTTTCCGCGCGGAAGAGATCGTGGAGATGGGGCGGTATGCAGCCATAAAAAAGCTGGATGCCTTTGAAAAGAAGAAATAAGAGGTTCTATTCCTGTTTGCCCTCAGCACTGCGGTGCGATGGGTGGTCGATCTGATTTCGTTCAGATGGATGATCCCCGCTATTCATAATTTGATCTTTATGCGCTGCCAGGACCGGATGTAGGCGGTGATGTGGTGGCGTTCCCCGGTGGTAAGGAGCGGGTACTCTTCCTGTTCGTAGCCCCATGCGGGCATGTCGGTTCCTTTCCTCCCAAGGGTGATCGTTCCCATGAGGTACCCGTTGGAGGCAGCGTTGAGGAACTCCTGGTTATGCAGGGCCGGGGCTTCGGTTCCCTCCCCGCCGGTGCCATGGCACTCGGCGCAGTGGTTTTTATAGAGGGGTTCCCCGGCAGACTGGTTGCCCGGATTGGCCCCGGCGTAGATATAATCGGGCCTGGTTGCAGCGGATTCCCGCATGAATGCCACGATATCCCCTATCTCCTCCCGGTTCAATCGCTCCTGGTTGTAGACATCGCTGCTCCAGCCGAACATGGCGGTGTGGGCTCTTCCGTAGGCCACCGTGTTATAGAGGTAGCTATCGGATGCTGCTGCCAGGAAGTCGGGGTTGATGATAGCCGGACCCGTCTCTCCCTGTCCGAAATCCCCGTGGCACCTCGAGCAGCGGAAGTGGTAGGTCAGTTCCCCCTCTGCCGGGTTGTTGCCTGCAAACGTTATGTTCCGGGTAACCGGGCGATAGGAGTGCCAGGAGCGCATGTAGGCGACCAGGTGGTAGCGCTCCTGCCGGCTAAGGATTTCCCAGGAGGGCATGGCGGTGTTGCCGCGTCCGTACCGGAGGGTTTCCAGGAGGTATTCATTCCCGGCGAAGGCCAGCAGGTCGGGGTTGTTGACAGCCAGGGCGAGTCCGCCCCTGCCCTCTTCACCGTGACAGGTAAGACAGTGTTGCCGGTAGAGCTGATCACCAGCGGTGGCAGAGGATTGCCGGAAGGTACGCGCATCAAAGCGGGCCGGTAAGGTGTTTGCTTGCGGGTTGCCAGGATCTGCCATGGAGGTTGTTTCGCGGGGCATCCGGTCTGACCGGGATTCCAGGTAACGGGTGAGGTCTTCGATCTCTTCCTGTTTCATCCCCGAGATGTCGGTCATCCAGGAGGCCATCTGCCGTTGGCTGCGGCCCCTGAGCAGGGTGAAGCGGATGAAATCGCCGGATACGAGTCTGAGGAAGTCGGGGTTCATGATCCCGGGTACGCCGGTTTTATATTCGGTGTAGCTCTTCCCCTGGCCCTCTTTCCCGTGGCAGCCCGTGCATGCCATGGTGAAGGCGCGGCTGCCTTCCAGGGTGTGGCGGTTGCCTTTGAATTCATTCAGCGCTTCCAGGGAGAAGTAGTCGAAGGCGATGTCGGGTTTGGCCAGGCCCATGACAAAGGTGGTGAGTGCATCCAGGTCTGTTTCGGGCAGATCGATCTTCAGCATATCGGAGCCGGGGGAGACCATCTCGGGATCCTTGAAGTGCTCTTTGAGCCAGTTGGATATGGTTTGTTCGCCCTGCACGTTCTGGAAACTGTATTCGTGCCTGGTCTTTTCGCCCTGTTCGGTAAGGTCGGGTCCGACGATCCCGCCCACGCCGCGGGCTTTATGGCACCCCAGGCACCCTTCCCTGTTAAAGAGGTTTTTACCCTTGTGGAAAGTTTCCGTTCCGGCAATTGCCCTGCCATCGCCGAAGATGGAGAGGTGGCATTTGCCGCAGGAGGATTCCAGGTAGGGCTCATTTAGCAGGGGTCGGCTCCAGTGCGTGGCGGGGTCCTGACCGAAGGCTTCCTTTTTGTTCAGCGCCCGGCCCTGTCCGCCGTGGCAGATCGTACAGCCGTATTTATCCACGGGGTGGTGTTGGAGGTAGTCGCCCGGGTGCTTCCGGTGGGGTTGCGGGGCATTTTCCATGAAAGGATTTTCCATGCCCAGGTGGCAGGTTACGCAGCGGTCGGTGCGTCCCAGTTCCGCAATATCGTAGGTCCGGATCCCTTTTTCAACGGTTAACCCGGAACGGTCCACCGTGGAATCCACCACCTCATGCAGCAGCTCTTCGTACTCCTTCTGGACGCTCCGCCACTCCCGGGTGAGTCCGTCCTTCACCCAGGCAGCCACGAACAGGATCACCAGCAGGCTGGAAGCGGTGAGCACCAGGAGTTGAAATCGTCGTATGGTTTTTTTCTCATTCATCGTGCGCTGCATAGGTTTATCAGATGGCCGGCCACTGGGAGGCAGACCAGTAAAATTCCCAGTTTGGACCGCGGAACCAGATCCCGATTACGGTAAAGATCACCAGGGCAACGACGGCCATGGTGAACAGGGAGATGGCGGCCATCCGCGTGGATCCGGTTCTCCTTCGTATGATTATGGAGCAGAGGATAAAAGCAAGTGCCGCCAGGGTAGCCGGGTTGATCAGCATGATCACCCACTGGGGTGTTCCTGACCAGGCATCGCGCAGCCAGCCGAAGCGTACCCTGATAAATACCAGGGCGATGACCCACACTGCCGATAGGAGGGCCGACCAGCCCGTGATGGAGCGTCCGCGACGGCCCGAGAACCAGTGTCCGACATACTGTTCCTCCCGGTCCTTGTAAGGAATGGAGAAGAGGAAGACAAGGAAGAGGACCGGTACCACGATCCCGCCGGCAAAGGCGGAGTAGGAGACCAGCTCCTGGATACCCAGGAAGTACCAGGGCGACTTGGCCGGATTCTCGGGGTGTGCGGGGTTAGCCCGTTCCAGCAGGGGGGCGTCCACGAAGATTCCCAGCAAAACCAACAGGGTGGTCACGCTCAGCAGCACCGCCAGTTCAGCCCACATCACCACGGGCCAGGCGAGCCATTTCGGCGTTTTCTGTGCCGGTTTGGCGGTCTCCCCCGGACGGCTGATGCCCCCGTCTTTTCGAATCCGCCAGAAGTGTATCCCGGTGAGGATGATCAGCGTAAGGGGCAGGAAGACCACGTGGAGCATAAAGAAGCGGGTGAGCGCCGGTTGTCCGACCGTCTCTCCCCCGATGAGCAAAGTCTTGAAGAAGCCGCCGATATCAAAAAACGGGGTGATCCCCAGGATATCGGTGAGTTCGCGTGCCGAAGCTGCAATGTTGGAGCCGATGGTAACGGCCCAGTAGGAGAGCTGGTCCCATGGCAGCAGGTATCCGCTGAAGCTCATCAGCAGTACCAGGATAAACAGGACCACCCCGATCACCCAGTTGGTCTTTCGTCCGTTCAGGTAGGATCCGGTGTAGAAGACCCTGACCAGGTGGAGGAACGAGACCATCACCATGGCGTAGGAGGAGAAGCGGTGGATGTTACGGACAATGCGGCCGCCGGGAACGACATAGATGATGTCTTTGACCGAGTCATAGGCGTGCTCCACCGATGGGGTGTAATAGATCATCAGCACCACCCCGGTGAGGACCATGATGATAAAGAGGAACACGAGGATGAGTCCGAGCCCCAGCGTATACCCCGGTTTGAGCACATGGGGGTCCACTTTGGAGGCGTGGATATGGAGGAAGAAATTGCGGTTGATCTTCCCGATCCGTTTCAGGCGTTCGGTTTTTTCCTTACCGGGGGATGAAGTATGGGGCTCTTCCACGTTCATGCATCAGCGGTTTCAGGGGGGTTATGCCATCAGGTATTTGTGACCGGGTTCGACGGTATGGTCCATATCCACGACGATGTTCCCGTCCAGTGCTTTCTCCACGGCCCAGAATGCCAGGGCGCGGGGGGCCGGACCGGACACCACTTCGCCCTCATCGTTATAACAGGATCCGTGGCAGGGGCACTCGAATCCGTCGATCGTTTTTTGCAGGGTGCATCCCAGGTGGGTGCATTCGGCGGAGACCGCCTTGATCCCTTCGTGATCGCGGTAGATGAAGATGTTCAGATCTTCGATCAGGGTATAGGTGTCCACCGGGAAGTCGGCCGGTTTACCTACTTTCACACGGTGGCTCTGTCCCGACCGCCGCGGATAGAACTGACGGAACAGGCTGATCCCTGCGATGGCTCCTGCAAGGGATGCCATGACCAGGGAGGCACGTTGGATAAATTTCCTGCGTAACATGGGCTGGATCAATTGGTCGTTTGCTAAGGTATGAGAAATAGGCCTTAAAATTATATAGATTCCTTTTGAATTGTACCCGCCCGGTCATTAAATACCGATATTTATATACATTTGAAATTGCATTTCATCCTGCATTCGCGGGATGAAGCAGCCCGACAGACTGCTCGAAACCATGAAAAAGCTTAAAAACAGACCTCTATTTTCGTTCCGGGTAACCGTTATGACCATCCTGGGCATATTCGTGGCGGCGCTTCTTTTGCTGAACTGCCGCGGGAAGGATGAGCGTGAACAGGAAAGGGGCGGAGCGAATGAAGTTCGGCAGGCAGAGTATGTGGGGCGCGAGTCGTGCCGTGAGTGCCATGAGAAGGAGTATGAGTTGTTCCGGGGATCGGATCATGACCTGGCCATGGACCCGGCGAACCCGGAGACGGTGCTGGGGGATTTTGATGATGCGACGTTCAGCCACCTGGGCGTGACCAGCCGGTTTTACCGGGAGGGTGACCGGTACCTCGTTTACACCGAAGGGGAGGATGGCGAGATGAAGGAGTTTGAGATCGATTACACGTTCGGAATCAGGCCGTTGCAGCAGTACCTGGTCAAGTTTCCCGACGGGGCGTACCAGTGCCTGCCGATTGCCTGGGATACCCGCCCGGAGGAGGAAGGCGGACAAAGGTGGTTTCACCTCTACGGGGATGAGCGTATCGAGCATGACGATATTCTTTACTGGACGCGCATTAACCAGAACTGGAACTACATGTGCGCCGAGTGCCACTCCACCAATTTACGAAAGAACTATACCCATGAAACCGGAACCTACCACACCGAGTGGTCGGAGATCGATGTTTCATGCGAGGCGTGCCACGGTCCGGGCTCGCTGCATAATGAATGGGCCTACAAGGTGGAACAGGGGGCGAGTCCGGATATCGATCCCACCATGGGACTGGTGATCAGGCTGAAGGATACCGACAACGGGACCTGGATCTTTCACCCCGACTCCACCACGGCTTACCGGTCGGTTCCCAGGGAGTCGGATGAGCTGGTGCAGATGTGTTCGCGCTGCCATGCCCGCAGGGGGGTGATGACCGAGGATTACTACCACGGGGGTTCGTTGCTGGACACCCACTGGCCTTCGCTGTTGGATGAGGGGTTATATTTTCCCGACGGGCAGATACAGGACGAGGTTTACGTATACGGATCGTTTCTTCAGAGCAAGATGTACGAGGCAGGGGTTCAGTGTAAGGATTGCCATGAACCGCACAGCGGTCAGATCTACGTGGAGGGGAACGCGTTGTGTTACCGCTGCCACCTGGCATCGGAGTACGGGGCCCGGAGTCACCATTTCCACGATCCTGCCGGGGAGGGAGCCAGCTGTTATGAATGCCATATGCATGAACGGAACTACATGGTGATTGATCCGCGGCGTGACCACAGCATCCGGGTGCCGCGGCCCGATCTTTCCGATAAGCTGGGAACGCCCAATGCGTGTAACCAGTGCCATCCCGATGAGTCGACCGAATGGGCGACGCAGTACCTGGTGGAGTGGTATGGAGAAGAGATTACAGAGCGGGAGCATTACGGGGAGGTATTCTGGGCCGGACGAAAGGCTTACCCGGAGGCCTTGCCGAAGCTGATCGAGCTGGGAGAGGACACGGCGCAGGCACCCATGGTGAGGGCGACCGCAATCTCCCTGCTGGGGAACTATTCCGATCTGCGGATCCCCGAGTTGTTTCAGAAGACCGTTTGGGACGGGGATCCGCTGATCCGCTATGCTTCCATGTCGGTGATCCAGAACCTGGATCCGCAGGTGATTGGTGAGTTAGCCCCCCGGCTGCTGAACGACAGCGTGAAACTGGTGCGGATCCTGGCAGCCAACGCGCTGGCGGGGGTGGATCAGCAGTATTACCCGAATAACCGGGAGGAGGCGTTTGAGGCCGGACTCGAGGAGTACCGCGAGTCATTGATGATCAATGCCGACCACCCGACCACCCATATGAACCTGGGGAATCTGCATTTAAAGATGGGAGATATTGCAAGCGCAGAGGCTTCCTACCGGGAGGCCATGGAGATTGAACCCGGCATGGTGGGTCCGTATATCAACCTGGCTGACCTCTACCGCCGCGTGGAAAAGGAAGACGAAGGGGAGAAGGTACTCAAGACGGCCCTGGAGCGGTATCCGGATTTTGCCGCAGTTGAGTATGCCCTGGGACTCCTTTATGTGCGGAACGGGGAGCATGACCGGGCGATGGGGCATTTGAAGAAAGCGGCTGAACAGGCCCCGGAGGAGGCACACTACAGTTATGTGTATGGCATTGGGCTGAACTCACAGAATGAGCCGGATGAGGCGATTGCCTTCCTGCAGTCGGCCCTGGAGCGGCATCCGTATGACCGGGATATTCTTTATGCCCTGGCTACGATCCATGCAGAGAACGGAATGACGGGGGAGGCCCGCAGCTATGCGAAAAGGCTGGTAAAGCATTACCCGCAGGATCAGCGGTACCGGCAGTTGATGAACTACCTGGATCAACAGGCGGCTTCAGAATAACCGGCAGGTTCAGATCCTGAATTCCGGGAGCAAAGGGTAATTTCCGGATGGAACAGTTTGATGAATGGAACCTGGCATTTCCCGTTTCAGGAATTATTATTTTCCGATTTTTTATTCTTTTCCCACCGTTTCAGGTTCATATCCAGGGCAGATTTGCCCAGCAGGTTGGTTGAAACCGGGAGGGTGAGGTAGAAAAAGATAATGATGGCCAGTGATTTGCCTATGACGCTGATGTGAGGGATTAACACCGACACTCCGACCAGCAACAGCATCATTCCCATGGATACAGCCTTGGTGGATGCGTGCATGCGCATGAATACGTCAGGTAGCCTTAACACGCCCAGGCTGGCGATGAGCATAAAGAGGGAACCAGCCAGCAAGAAAACAGAACCGATGATTTCCAGTATCATTTCTTCTCCTTTTTTAAAAAACGTGCAATGGCCACCGTCCCGAGAAAAACGATCAGGGAAAGGATCACCACGATGTCCATGTATCGTTTCTCCCCGGTCTTAATCATGAATAGGAGGATCATCCCTGCTGCCAGGGAAGCTATCAGGTCCAGTGCCACCACCCTGTCATGCAGGTATGGCCCCCTGAACAAACGCAGGAAAGCCAGCAACAGGGCCAGCAGCAGGATTACCAGTGATATGGTCAACGTTATCTCTATCATACTCTTAAAAAATTTTCATTATACGGGATTGCATCTCCTCCATTTTCTGATCAAACTTTTCAGGATCACGGTAATACATCACATGAACCCACAACCGGTTTCCTTTTTCATCATAGTCCAGGGTAAGACTCCCGGGAGTCATGGTGATAAGGTTCGACAGCGCCAGGATATGCACCTCCTTTCGCGTGCGTAATTTCACCTCGACTACGGACGGGGACATCCGGTACCGGGGGGTTAGTATATCTATTGCCAGCATCACGTTGGACAGAATTACCTCTTTCAGGTAGTAAAGGATAAATGCTATGATGTGGTAGATCTTTTTCATTGGTTACCTCCTCCCCCGTGAATTACCTGTTCGATATAAAACTGCGGATTCATAAGTTGTTCCGATGCCTCTACCGACCATCCGATTGCTGTGCCTCCAAACACCCCAAGAACAAGGGTAAGAAGCGCCAGCAGTGCAAGTGAAAGGGTCATAGCCGGGGGAACCGCGGTGTTTTTTTCCGGTACATCCGTTTTTCCCGGTATATCCGATTTCCCCGGTGACGGCTTCCAGAAAACCTCGGTCCATATCTTCAGCATGGAGAAGAGTGTAAGCAGGCTTACCAGTATAGCGACGGCGGTAATCACGTATTTTTCTGCTTCAAACCCGGCCAGGATCAGGTACATTTTCCCCACGAAGCCCGAAAGGGGGGGGATCCCGGCAAGGGCCATGGCAGGCAGCATAAACAGAATGGCCTGCAGCGGTTTCTTTTTGTACAGCCCGCCCAGCGCTTTAAGGTCATAGGTTCCACGGATCCTGTGCACAACACCTGCTGCAAGGAACGTAGCAGTTTTAGCAAACATATTGTGAACCATATAGAAAATGGCACCGGCCACACCGGCCACTGTGAACAATCCCAGTCCGAGCACCATGTATCCGACCTGGCTGATAATATGAAACGACAGGATTCTGCGCATTTCGTACTGGGAAGCAGCAGTTAAGACCCCAACCACCATGGTAAAACCGGCAATTATAAGGATCAGGTTCTGCCAGAAGGGAGAATCGCTTATGAAAAACATGGTGAAAAAGCGGATCATGCTATAGACCCCCACCTTGGTGAGCAATCCGGCAAAAAGGGCGGTCACTGAAAGAGGGGGTTTATGGTAACTTGCCGGAAGCCAGAAGAACAGCGGGAAAATGGCCGCTTTTATTCCGAATGCCAGGAAGAAGAGCATGGCGGATGTATTGATCATGGGGTACTCTTCACCCTGTTGCAGGAGTTGGGACAGGTCGGCCATATTCAGGGTGCCCGTTATCCCGTACAGAATTCCGATCCCGGCCAGGAAGAGGAGCGATCCCACCAGGTTCATGGTCACGTATTTGATAGCTGCTTTGAGCTGTTCTTTGGAGCTTCCAAGGGTAATGAGCACAAATGAGGCGATCAACATGACCTCGAACCATACGTACAGGTTGAATACATCGCCTGTGGTGAACGCCCCGTTAACCCCCAGCAGTACAGCGATGAAAAACAGGTAAAAGCGATTGTGGAGACGTTCCCTGTCAACCTGTGCCAGGGCATAGGTGGCCACACTGGCCCCGATGATTCCGGATACCAGCAGCATAATTGCACTGAACCGGTCAATCACCAGGCTGATTCCAACAGGAGCCGGCCAGTTACCCGGTTGCAATACGAGGATTCCCTGCTGTTGCACCTGGCGGAATATGATCACGGCGACCACCACCAACAGCCATGTGCCGGCCACCCCGGTGATCCGGCTCCATTTACTCCCCGGTCTGATGATCAGGAGTGCGATCATCAGAAGCAGCGGGATTGCTATGGGCAGAAGCGTTATTATCATTCGTCGGTCTCTTTTAGTTCATCCAGGTCATCGGTCCCGGAGGTTTCGTAAAACTTGTATTTCAGGGCCAGTGTAAATGCCACGATCCCGAAACCGATCACGATGGCGGTCAGAACCAGCGCCTGGGGCAATGGATCTGCCAGTTGTTCGGATTGTTCCATGGTTTTACTGACAAATACCGGTTCACCCTGTGTAAGACCAGCTGCCACAAATACCAGCAGGTTGGTGGCATTGCTGAGCAGGATGATCCCTATGATCAGCTTTACAATGCTTCGCCGGAGCAACATATAAACCCCGGTCGTGTACAATATGCCAATGACAGCAGCCAGTATCAGTTCCATTTCCATTCCTCCATTAATGTAAAAATAGCCGCCAGGGTAAAACCAATAACCGCCAGGAACACCCCGACGTCAAAAAGCAAGGGAGTTCCGAGTTTCAGGGGATAGCCTTCCACCGGTTCCAGGGACAACCACATCCCGGTAAAGAATGGTTCCCCGCCAATCCACCCGGGCAGACCGCTGAGCAGGGCTATCAACAGGCCGAATGCCATAATGAGGGTTGGTGATACGGGGAGGGTTCGTCTTACGACCGCTGGTCCGGACACCAATGCCGCCAGTATGTAGGCTGATCCGGCCATGAGTCCGCCTATGAATCCCCCGCCGGGTTCGTTGTGTCCCCGCAGCAATACCACCACCGAAAGGATCAGCAGCAGGGGTTTTATTCGTTTCACTGCGTATGCAAATACACTTTTTTCCATCATCTCGAGGATTTAAAGGTTAACAGGGCAATGACTCCTGTGGCGGCAAGGGTCAGCACGGTAATTTCCCCCAGTGTATCGAGGGCCCTGAAATCTACCAGGATCACATTTACCACATTTTCCCCAAAGGCTTTCACCGGGCTGTTTTCTGTGAAATAACCGGAGATGGTGGGGCTAAATTCCACCGATACCGCTTTGAGGGTGAGTGCGGTCATCACCCCTCCTGACATCAATGCAATTACCAGGTCACGTGTGCGGGATTTCATCGTGGAGAGGCTCTTGAACTGTGGTAATTTCCATATCACCAGCATAAAGAGGATCACGGTAAGGGTCTCGATCAGGAGCTGGGTTATGGCCAGATCAATTCCGCTGTAGAACTGGTAAATCAGGGCGATTCCATATCCTGTCACACCCAGCAGCACCACCGCAGCTATGCGCGAGCCCGTAAACGTTGTAAGGATGGCAGCGGCACTTACAATAATTGATACAGCAATGATATAGAACGGGGTGTCCCCTGAGAACTGCGGCATTGACCACCCTGCCGTCTGAATGAGCTGGTAAAAGATCAGTCCCGATGCGAACAGGAAAATGACCATCAGGTAGTAACGGTGGTATCCATGCTGGATCAGACGTGTATTTTTTGAGGCGAAATTCATCAATCCGTCAAAAAATCTGAAAAAAGAGCCGGACAGGTCATGGCTGAAAAACCGGTTATTCACGGAACGGAGTACCGGTAATATTTTCTGGCTGAGCAAGAGCAAAACGAACCCCGTCAGGACGGTTGCAAGACTAAGGAAAAAGACCGTGTTAAAACCGTGCCATAGTTTAAGTTTGACATCGAGGATCTCGGCTGTGGAGGCCAGCAGAGCCGGTTCAATAATTAGCTTCCCGAATTGTCCGGGAGCCAAACCGAGTGCCAGGCTCAGTGCAGAGAGCAACACCGGTCCGGCCAGCATTGACCAGGAGGGTTCCAGGGATTTCCGGAGTCCCTGTTGCACTTTCCTGAAAAACACCCGGTATGCGAAGAGTCCGGACACCCACACCAGTCCGATATTGGAGAGGATTCCCAGGATCAGGACAATGTTGCCCGTTCCGTTTAACTGGACCTTTGCCTCATAGATGAGCTCTTTACCGATAAAACCGATCATCGGGGGCAACCCTGCCATGGAGAGCAGGGCAATAATGGCTGCCATGGAAGCGATGGGCATGCTCCTGGCCAGACCGCCGAGGTGGCTGATATCCCGGGTTCCGGTTTTTTTATCGATGGTCCCCGCGATCATAAAGAGGGTGGCTTTATAGAGGGAGTGGATCACCAGGAACAGGAGGGCTGCCTTGACCGAGAGTTTGGTATTGATACCGATCAGCATGGTGAGCATTCCCAGCGCGCTTATGGTAGTTTGGGCAAGGATGCCTTTCAGGTCGGTCTGGGTAATGGACAGGTAGGCACCGCTGAACATGGTGATTGCCCCGAATATGGTGACGGTGATGATCCACAGGTCGGTACCTCCCAGGGCAGGGCTCATTCGAAAGAGCAGGAATATGCCGGCCTTCACCATGGTAGCCGAGTGCAGGAAAGCGCTTACCGGTGCGGGAGCCTGCATCGCCCCGGGTAACCAGAAATGAAAAGGGAACTGGGCCGATTTGGTAAAGATGCCGGCAAGGAACAGGAGCAGGATAGCCGGATAGAGCGGTGACTGAATAATTGCCTGGCGCTGGCTGAGAATGACATCCAGTTCAAAGCTCCCGGTAACCTGCCTGAGAAGCAGGATACCCGCCAGCAGGGCGAGACCTCCGATACCGGTGATGAGAAAGGCCTGAATGGCGGCCTTCCGGGAGGCCATTTTGTCATGAAAGAAGCCGATGAGAAAAAAGGAAGCAACGCTGGTCAGTTCCCAGAAGAGAAACATAAACAGCAGGTTGGTGGAGAGTACCAGTCCCAGCATGGACGCCGTGAAAAAAAGCATGAAGAAATAGAACCGCCGGGTATGCGGGTAGTCTTTCATGTAATCCCCGGCATACAGGAAGATGAATGTGCCGATCCCAAGGATCATCAGGGCAAAGAGCATGGAGAGACCATCCAGTTGAAGGGAGAGGTTAATGCCCAGCTCGGGGATCCAGGAGTAGGATACCTGCGGGGAAGCTCCGTTTCCTGTATTTCCGACTCGTAACAGGTAATAGATAAACAGGGAAGCTGGCACCAGGGAGAAGACCCAGCCCCGTTGCCTGTTGTGTGAGAAAGGAACCGCAAGACCGATAACAGCTGCCAGGAACAATATGATCAGGGATGCAAGCATAAGCAGAGGTTCTTGGTTGGGGGATTACAGACCCGGCTTAAAAAGATAACTAAAGGGATCGATAATCTGTTTCATAACGTCTTTGATGCTAAAATCGGATGCTTTTGTGGTAAGACTCAGCACGTTAATGGGTGATTCGTTGATAATATGATGGGCAAATGCCCCGATATAGTTGTCGTGTATGAACCCTTCCTGGTGCGTTAAGAGCAGGATCAAATCGGCATCAATCTCCCTGGCATACTCAAGTACCCGCTTGTACGGTGGGATATTCCGGTCATATTCATACAATTTATAGGTAGCCGGCACCCCGTTTCTGTTCAGGGATTTATGTGCTTTATCAAGTTTACCATGGATGATGCTGTCCTGGGTCTTTATGTCGGCGATCTTGACAGATACCAGGTTGATCTCTGCATCATAATGAATACCGTAAGCCAGCGAAGAGAGTACCTGTTTCCGGGATTGCCGGGTAAAATCCAGGGGCACCACCACTTTTTTACCCACCTGTTTATTTCCGCACTTTACCGTGATCACCGGTGCTTTGGATTTCAGGGTTACGTGGTAAACTGTGCTTCCCAGGGTTTGATCATCACTGATGCAGGGGTAATTATCACCCAGGATGACCATTCGGGCATCGATCGAATCGCTGAATTCCAGGATTTCTTTATAAATCCTTCCCCGCAATACATGGGTAATGATCTCTATATTGTGCGATTTTCGATAGGGTTCCGCAAGTTGTTCCAGCTTTTCCTTGGTTTTTTCGGTGATCTTCACGAGTTCATCCCCCTTACGCATCATATCGTATATGACACCCCGGGTTTCGATCACATAGACCAGGTTTAATTTTCCCCGGATATGCCCGGCAAAGTCCAGGGCATATTCAATGGCATCCAGTGAGGGTTGGTTAAAGTCAACCGGTACAACAATATTTTTTAGATGTGCTTTCATTTCACTCGTTTAAAATTTGGTAACACTCAATAAATAAGATAATTATAATTTTGATAACGAATGTAACCGCTATCGTTCTCTCGTGATACCATTTAATCATTTGATCTTGTCGAGCTCGTAAACCCGGTTTCTTTTGTTATATTATGATTAAATAATATTCTCTACTTTTCATCTGTTTTTGTTCAATGAAATAACACAACACAAAAATAAAGGTTCAACAATCGTATCGCTTCTATCCCTTTAATTCTGCCGGTTAGGATGTTACCCGGACTTGATGAACTCTGGTTGAGAATCACCCGGAGAAGAAGCCTGCCTGCCGTTTGTTTTCCCTGCCGACGATAAATATATGTAAGCCACAGATAAATAATCATTTACATAGCACTTCCATCTTTTTCCGGTTATGTTCCCCATGGCATGGATCAAAGAGATGGTTGGGAACAAGCCCTTTTCATGGCCCGCTTTTTTCCAGCTCAGACCCACTCTGAATGCATAGTTTCCTGTTCCGGCGCATACAGTTTGCTCTCCAATCAGGTTTCGATCGGGATAGCAGGTAAAGATCCCGGAAAAGGTTCCGTGAAAGCTCCCGGAAAAGATATGGGAAAGTTCCGGAAAGGTTCCGGGGAGCGTCCGAAAAATTATCCCGGAAAACGTGCAAAGCGGGATTATTTATCGATGTAGGTACCCCCGTTGTCCTCGGCGAGCTGACGCATAAAATCCCGGTCGTGGTTATCTCCCAGTCCGATTGTATGAATGGTCACCCGCTTCAGCGGGTTCCAGTTCTCCACCGCTTCCAGGATATCCCGGGTATTGGTATGTCTACCGGCACTGGGTTCTCCGTCGGAGAGTAAAAAGACCGTTTCCACCTCCAGCGCTTTTTCGGGATCGGTGACCCCCGCACCGGCAAGGTGAAATGCTTCTTCCAGGGCATCGGAAATGTTGGTGCCCCCGCCCGACTCAAGGGCCTTTACCGATACGACGGCCAGTTTCTTGTTAGCCGATTTGGCCTGAACCAGCTCCTTTCGCCACAGTCTGATATCGTTCTCGAAGGTGATGATGGTGAAATAGCTCTCCTCGGTAAACCCGTTGATAACCGGGATGATCTTTTTCTTGGCCTTTTCCAGCTTGGTCATCTGTTTTTTGATGGTTTTTCCCACCATGCTTCCCACGGCACCGCCGATCTGGTTACTTACGGCGTCCACAGCCTTATTGGTAACCGAGGAGATGATCTGGCCCTTGGCATCTCTTTCGATCTTATTTTCCATGCTGCCGGAGATATCCACGAGGAATACCACCTTGTTGTCGTCCAGTTCGATGCCATAGTAGCTGGTAGATTTTTTAAACATGTAGCAACTGTTGCACACCACCAGCAGGGTTAGCAAAACAGCAAATAATCTGAGGGTTTTCATGATCTATGTTTTAGGTTTATGAAGACAAGCACTTGCGATGTATCCTGCAGCATGAAGGGCTGCACACTTGCAGTAGGAAAGTTACAAAAAGGGAATGTAAAAAGCAACGGTCCGGGCATACCCGAAAGGTACATTCCGCATACAGCGAAAAAGGGTTCAAAAGGATGGGGTTTTGAAAGGGGATGCAGTTAAACAGGTTGGGCATGCTGGAAGGTACCTTTTAGAAAAATGGCAGAAACGGACAGCAGGATTTGGTAAATTTCAATCCGTCGATACAGATCATGCCAGGGGCAGGGTGAAGGTAAAGCTGGAACCTTGTCCCGGCCGGCTCGATATACGCAGTTCTCCGTCATGTTTTTTTACAAACTCCCGGATCAGGATGAGTCCGAGTCCCGATCCCGTTTCACTGGCGGTACCGGGTTTGCTGATCGTGTATTCGAGGTGAAACAACCTGTCCAGCTCCTCCTTTTCCATGCCTGTTCCCTGGTCTGTTACAGTGACTTCTGCCCAATCTCCTTCTTTCTTCCCGGAGATCGTGATGGTGCCTCCCGGGTTGGAGTATTTAATGGCGTTGGAGAGCAGGTTGCGGAGGATGGTCTCCAGCATATTCTTATCGGCACGGACCATAAGGCGGCTATCCAGCCTGCATTCAAGGACCAGGTGTTTTTGATGAACCGGGTAGTCGAAAAGGGAAGAGACCAGTTTGCAGGTTGTTGCAAGGGACATGGATTCGGGTTCAAACCGAATGCTATCGGTCTGGGTACGCGACCATTCCAGCAGGTTGGTCAGCAGGTTCAGGGTATCTTCCGAAACCTTCTCCATGGTGTCAATGATCTCCCGGGATTGTTCAAGTTCGCCGTCTCTTATTTTCTCTTTGAGAAGTCCGAGGAACCCCGAAAACGTATTGAATGGCGATCGAAGGTCATGTGAAATGATGGAGAAGAACTTATCTTTCGTGGCCAGCAATTCGCGTAACTTTTTTTCGCTTTTCTTCACGGCCAGCTCCGCCTGTTTCCGGGAGGTCACATCGCGTGAACGGGTTACCAGTTGCTCCACCTCCCCGTTTTCATTTTTGATTGTATCGGTATAGGTATTGAACCAGATGTATTCCCCGTTTTTTTTGCGTATCCGGTACTCCATGTCAAGGTAATCATTGCCCTTGAGAACCTCTTTGTGACTCTGTTCCCTGATAATCTGCCGGTCATCGGGATGAAAAAGCTCGTAGGGGTCGGTTCCCAGTAGTTCCTGATTATCGTAACCAAGGATCCTCTTCACAGAGGGCGTCAGATACGTATAGGTGCCATCCGGCTGATGCAGGCAGATCAATTCAGTGGTCGAGTCTGCCAGAAGTTTGTATATCTCCTGGTTTTCCATTTACTGGTTATTCATCTTCCCGTGCCGCGGGGAGATGATTTGGATTGTATCCGGAACGTACTTTTATAATTGTTAAAAGGTATGTTAACGCAGGGATGGGCATTTTGTTTATCAGAAAAAACATTTGTCAAATCAGGCAGGGTCTGTAACAAAGTTAGAAAAAAGTTATGATGTGGCATTTGTAAATTCTTAAAACATGTTTGATGATATGCAGAATCCGGGGGTTTTATTTTTCGAACAAAGCACTATTTTTACGGTTCAAATAAGATAAATATCAAGTTGTATGGCAAAAAAGAGATCCTGGGTAGACCGGTTTTTAAATGCTACGGAGAAAGTAGGTAATGCCTTGCCGCACCCGGCTACTCTTTTCCTCCTTTTTGCGCTGGCTTCCCTGTTATTTTCCGGACTGGCTCATTGGCTTAACTGGCATGCAGCGCATCCTGCCACGGGAGAACGGATTGATGTAATCAACCTGCTCAGCCGGGATGGGTTTCACCGGATTCTGCTGGAGCTGGTCGATAATTTTACAGGATTCGCACCCCTGGGAATTGTGCTTGTGGCTATGCTGGGAATTGGTATTGCGGAGGGGAGCGGACTTATAGGTGCGCTCATACGACTGCTGGTGCTTTCTGCTCCCAAACGATTGCTCACCTTTGTACTGGTGTTTGCAGGGATTCTCTCCAACCTTGCCTCGGATGTAGGATATGTGTTGCTGATCCCCCTGGCGGGGATCATATTCAAAGCGGTGGGCAGGCATCCCATTGCCGGCATGGCAGCTGCTTTTGCTGGTGTTTCAGGCGGATTTTCCGCTAATTTGCTACTTGGAACGGTGGATCCCCTGCTGGCCGGACTGAGTCAGGAGGCGGCTCAGATTGTCGATCCCGAATACCTGGTTAATCCAACTGCAAACTACTATTTCATGGTGGTTTCCACCTTTATTATAGCTACTGCAGGCACCTTTGTCACCGAACGCATCGTGGTGCCCCGGCTCGGGGAGTACTCCGGTGACGGAGGTATGGATGACAACCTGCACCCCCTGACTCCCCTTGAAAAGAAAGGACTGTTATGGAGCGGGATTGCCACAATGGGAGTGATCGCCTTTATCCTGGCAGGACTGATACCGGAGGAAGGTTTCCTTAGGGGAGATGACGGCAGTGTACTTCACTCCCCGCTTATTCGGGGAGTGGTCGCCTGGCTCCTTATATTTACGGCTGTGGCGGGCATTGTATACGGCCTGGTTACCGGTAAGTTCCGGAACGATGCGGATGTAATGAACAGCATGGGGGAGAGTCTTAAATCGCTTTCCACCTACATGGTGCTGGTTTTTTTCGCCGCCCAGTTCGTGGCATACTTTAAATGGAGCAACCTGGGACTGATCCTGGCCATTAAAGGGGCGAATTTCCTGACCGCTCTTAACATGGGATTGATTCCGCTGATTATCATGTTTATCATTTTTGCCGCCATCATGAATATGTTCATGGGCAGTGCCTCGGCCAAATGGGCATTGCTGGCGCCCATATTCATCCCGATCTTCATGTTGCTTGGATATTCCCCGGAACTGGCCCAGGTGGTGTATCGCATCGGTGACAGCGTTACCAATATCATCTCCCCGATGATGAGCTTCTTTGCACTGATCATTGCCTTTGTACAGAAATATGAGAAAAAAGCCGGGATCGGTACGGTGATTGCCACCATGCTGCCCTATTCCATTGTCTTCTTCGTACTCTGGACCATCCTGATCGTTATCTGGGTATGGTTCGGATTACCGCTCGGACCAGATGCCGGTCTCTATTATTAGGGTACAGCACAGTGAGTATGATATACTATGCGGGGCAGCCGTCAGGACTCCACATGGACGCTTTGTCCGAACGGAGCCAGTGCAAAACCTGCCAGCTTGAAATGCTGGTTGCCCCAGGGAATCCCGATGATCGTTATGAAAAGAAGGAGTCCGAACAGGATATGAACCAGGGCAATGGGGAGACCGGCTACCAGGAGCCAGATAATATTCAGGATGGTTGCCAGGCAACCCGACAGTTCGGTGTTTACCCTGAATGTGCTCCCAAAGGGCCAGAGACAGAGTACCCCGATCTTGATCATCTGGAAACCAAAGGGGATACCAATAATAGTGACCATCATGGCGGCGCCCCCCATTATATAACCAATGGAAGTTACCAATCCGCCAAACAGAAGCCAGATAATGTTTCCAAGGACATTCATACCTGCGTGCATGGTTTCATATGGAAAGATACGAAAAAGCCCGAAATTCATTATACACTCCTCTTACATTTCTCTGAGCCGAAAAAACATGCCGATGCGATATACATATATTAATATGTATTAAAATATGTATTAAAATATGTATATATAGCTTATAACAAAAAGATAATAAGTGAAATAAAAAATAGTGTACCGGTAATCTTACAGATTTCTTAACATCAACATACGGCCGATTTCATAGGCGCGGTTTTCCAGTTGCGCCAGGGATTCCTCCAGGGAAGTGTCCAGGTTCATGGGACGGTTCTGGAGCGAAAAGACGGCGCTGAACAGGGAGTCGGCGTGCTCCGATCGCAGGGGGACGGATCCGGCCAGGCAAATAACCGGTTTCCCGGCATCTCCGGCACGCCTGGCCAATGCGGCCGGACCTTTTCCAAGGAGGGTTTGCTCATCCAGGCTCCCTTCCGCGGTAATCACCAGGTCACAGGCAGCGATCTTTTTATCGGCTTCCAGCATATCCAGCAGGTACTCTGCACCACGTTCCAGGTGGATATTGAACATGGCTGAGAGTCCGACTGCCACACCACCTGCGGCCCCCCCGCCGGGCATGTTTGTGAGTTGTTTCCCTGAACGCTCTTCCAGCACCCAGCCAAGTCGTGTGAGGCATCTGTCGAGCACGGCTGTTTCCAGGGGTCCGGCTCCTTTTTGCGGTGCAAATACCATGGCAGCACCCCTGTTCCCGGTAAGCGGATTATCCACATCGCAAAGCAGAGTGATTTCTGTCTCTTCCATGCGTGGATCCACTTCCGTGGTATCCAGGTGATCAAGGATCAGGAGATTTCCTCCTCCCTTTGGAAGCACCTGGTTTTCCCGGTCCAGGAATTTCACCCCCAGTGCTTCCAGGATCCCGGTTCCGCCGTCAACAGTAGCACTGCCTCCCAGGGTTAACAGGATTTTACGGCAACCATGGTCCAGGGCATGCCGGATCATGATACCCGTTCCATAGGTTGTGGTGAATAGCGGATTAAAATCGGTTCCGTTCAGTAATTCGTACCCCGATGCTTTGGAGAGTTCGATTACCGCGGTATGTCCGGGGAGAATTCCAAAAGAGGCTTTTATGGGGTTGCCTGTTGGTCCGGTTGTGCCGCATGTTATGATTTCACCCTCCATGTGGCCGGTAAGGATCTCCAGGGTATGTTCCCCTCCATCGGCAATGGGCATGCAGGTAAGGCGGGCATCGGGTATGCTTTTTCCCAGGCCCCTTTTGATGGCATTTGCCGCATCGGTGGCATTTGCCGCCTTTTTCAGTGAGTTCGGAGCAATCAGGATATTCATGGCCATCACATTCAATCCATGTGTTCTTTCTCCCGGCGGGGAGTGACATGGTTTGTTCTGTTTCCGGGGATGCTTACCATCTGCTTGATTTTAAAAGCGATCAAGAGGGACTATTAACCAATCAAAGATAGCAAGCCTGCTTCAGAAAAAAAATTGCTCACGTGTTTTTATCATCGTTGCAAACCGGTAAGATACTTGTTGGGAAACAGCTCATGACAGTCCTGTGCCTACAACTTTTTATGGATATTTTCCGTGACCACATGCCCGTCGAACAGCTGGATTATCCGGTGAGCTTTTTCCGCATCCGTGGGGGAGTGGGTTACCATGACGATGGTCGTTCCGTCTTCATTCAACTCGGTGAGCAGGTTCATCACTTCGGCCCCGTTGGCAGAGTCCAGGTTTCCCGTGGGCTCATCGGCAAGGATCAGGTTGGGATTGGTTACCACGGCACGGGCGATGGCCACGCGCTGCTGCTGTCCGCCCGACAACTGCTGGGGGAAGTGGTTCTTGCGGTGGGTGATCTTCATCCGCTCCATCACCTTCTCCACTTTCTTCCGGCGTTCGCTTCCGCTCATGCGCAGGTAGAGGAGGGGCAGTTCGATGTTTTCGTAAACGGTCAGTTCATCGATCAGGTTAAAACTCTGAAATACGAATCCGATGTTTCCTTTTCGGAGGTTGGTCCGCTGCTTTTCGCGGAGTCCGGCCACCTCCCTGCCATTGAAGGAGTAGGAACCACCCGTTGGATTATCCAGGAGTCCCAGAATATTGAGCAGTGTTGATTTTCCGCAGCCCGAGGGGCCCATGACCGCGACAAATTCACCCTCTTTGACGTTGATGTTTACCTTGTTGAGTGCCGTGGTTTCCACTTCATCGGTGCGAAAGATCTTTACGAGTTCAACGGTTTTGATCATAATTGGTGGATTAACAGGTTGCTATGCAGGTTTTTCTTCAATGAACATGCCAAAGAATACAACTGAATGGAATACAAATATATGTAAGATTTCCGGTGTTTTCGCAGTTTGTTCATTTATGGTACGGGGTGTACGTAAACGGACAATTATGGTTGGCGGATTTTTACGCTGATCTTTTCGGTAATATCCAGCGCGGTGGTCATGGTCTCCCGGTGGTCGGTGTATATCCGGCCATTCTCTCCGGCTTCATGTCCCCGGCCGATCAGTTCCAGTTCATAGGAATCCTTTTCGTTATCCGGATCGATACAGGTCCGGTAAACCAGGGAGGGCTGACAGGAGGTTTTGTACTCGTCGTTATCGGGCAGCTTGTTGTTGGTCCAGTATTCATTCCAGTCCCAGGTCTGGTTGATTTCAAAGAACAGATAGAATCCACCGGGTTGTTGCTCATCGAGGCGGGTCTGAAGGATAAAGTCCTGCTGGGGGGTCGGACCGGTATAGGCATCGGGAATGGCGGTTTCCGGGGTAGGGATGTATAGTCCGTCTTCTTCCCTGACTCCGCGGGCATGCGACCATACGGGCAATGCAGCCGGCCGCCGGATCTCGCCCGGCATCCATTTCCCGGCACTGTTATCCCCATGTTCAAAAACTCCTTTGGCAATGGATTTCGCCACGTAGAGAGTCTGGATATAGTTACCGCTGGTATCCTCCACCCAGATAGCCATCAGTGGATGGTTGTGTTCCGGGCCCCGGTTAAATGTGATGGTTAACTCCCGGCCGGTACCACCGGCATTGGTAGTCATGACTTCCGGTGTTATTTTTACCGGTGTCTTGCTGCTTTTACACCCCGTGGTTACCAGGATGGCTGTGAGCAAAATTAGAATGATCCTGTTCATGGTTGGATAGTTTAGAATTCAATGATCACTCCCACGGTGGGCAGGATGGTTCCGGCTTCCGATTCTACTTCCCGCATATCGTACCGCTGCTCCGGCAGGGGGGCTTCCGGGTTTTCTATGAGCGGGTTACCTTCGCTGTCCCTGTTGACCACCAGGAAGGTGCTTCCGGTGGTGGCATAGTCATACACGTTTTGTACGTCAATATACAAATTTAACGTCAATTTATCGAGGAACCACTCTTTATCCACGCGGATATCCAGCTGGTGAAACGGTTCAAAGCGTTTCTGGTTATACCGGTTAAGATTAAACACCTCTGTTCTGTTCAGATCCCAGTAGAGCACGCGCGAGCTGGCCTCAATGTTATAGGGTGTGTAGGGAACTCCGCCTACAAAACGCCATTTGAATCCCACCTGCCAGTTGTTGTCAAATTTGCGGGTACCGGTGATATTGAGCAGGTGACGGTTGTCCCAGGTGGTCGGGATCCACCCCAGGTCCAGCAACGACTCTTTCAGGGGTTTGGTTTCGCTGCGCACCAGGGTGTAGGAGAGGATCAGGTTAATCCCAAACAGATCCCGGTTCCGGTAAAGCAGTTCGGCCCCGTAGGCCCTTCCTTCGGCGATGGATTTGACCGGCTCACTGCCATATATGCCGAAATCGGCTCCTTTGCTGGCCAGGGAGATGGAGTCGATCAGCGAAAAGGGGTAGTTGTCATATTTTTTATAGAATCCTTCGATGCTGAACTTGGATTGATCATCGGGCAGAACTTCAATGCCCGCCACGAAGTGGTCGGATTGAATATATTTAAGATCATTCTGTTTATTAACCGCCACCCCGTCGGGATCTTTATACCCGAGCGTGGTGTAAGCGGGGAGCTGGAAAAACCTGCCCGTATTGAAATTAAGGTACCAGTTTTGGGTCAGCATAAAGGATGCGGAAAAGCGGGGAGAGAGCTGATTGAGCAGGTTTTGCATATGATCATTGTAGTTGTTGGCGTCGGCCCGCACCCCGAGGGAGAGGACCAGCCGCTTTTTAAACAACTCCTGGCTTACCTGGGCAAACGCGCCCCATTTGAAAAGCTCCAGGGACGATTCGTAATTGAACTCCACCGATTCACCCCCGAAGAAGGTGCGGTTGAAGTTATCGGTAAAGAATTTAGCGTATTCAAAATTACCCCCGTAATTGAGCTTCAGTCCGTTATCAAACCGGGAAGTATGTTCGTAGCGGAATTTGTTCTCGATCTCATCCGATTCGTAATCCAGGAGGAGCAGGGAATCCACCTCGTTATTGTTTTGATACTTATAGGCTTTGTTATCCAGGTAGTTCCGGCTTGCCACCCAGGTGTCAAATCCGTTTTCCCCGTAGTGCTTGTAAACCACCCCGAATGCATAGCTCCACTGGTTGTTGACCGGCAGATTCCCAAGGATATACCGTTGCTCCTCGGTATCGTCTGCCTCCAGGTTGAGGGAATTTACATCGTATGCTCCCAGGCTCACTACCGAGATCTCATTCTTATCGTTCAGTTTGCTTTTCACTTTGAACTGGTAATCATTGTACTTGGGAAGGAACGGCAGTTCCAGCGCAGCAAACAGGAACTGAAGATAGGAGCGCCGGACTGAGGCTATATAGGTAGTGTTCTCCCCGATGGGTCCGTCGGCAGTAAGCGCCAGGTCGGAGGCACCGACCGCCCCCCGGAAGTTAAATTGCTCCTTGCTCCCGTCCACCTGGTACATTTCGATCACCGAGCTCAGTGCATTGCGGCGGTTAGCAGGAAACGCCCCCGTGTAGAGGTTCACTTCCCGCAGGAAATCGGCATTGATAATCCCCACCGGTCCGCCCGATGCTCCCTGCGTTGCAAAATGGTTAATATTGGGAATCTCGACTCCGTCGAGGTAAAAGGAGTTCTCGCTGGGGCCGCCTCCCCGCACGATCACGTCGTTGCGCTGCACCGGTGTGGAAGCCACACCGGGATAGGACTGGATCACCTTGGATATGTCGCGGTTGCCGCCCGGACTCTTTTCGATCTCTTCGAGGCTGATACGGCGCAGGGAGACCGGACTCTCTTTGTCGCGCCTGAATGGCGAGGCCTTCACTACAACCTCTTCCAGCTGTACGTTCGCCTCTTCCAGGGGGATCTCGATATATACCTTTTTTGCATTGGTTACCTGGATAGCCTCCGAAACATAGGGTTCAAATCCCACCGAGGTTACCCGTAACTCAACAAACCCCGGTTCAAGACCGGTAAACAGGAAATTGCCGTCCAGATCGCTGATCGATCCGATCGATGTGCCGAAAATGGCAATGGTGGCAAATTCCACCGGTTCATTGTTCTTGGCGTTGTACACACGGCCTTCGATCACCCCGTTTTGTGCCCACATCGTGGCACCGGTAAGAAGTAATACCGGAATGATCCACCGGCGGAGTCCCTGCACTTTCTTCATAGTTTGGGTTATTTGGTTGTGGTGTCTCAGTCAGAACGCCCTGCCCTGTATTTTTGTTCAACTTATTGTTTAAAAAATAGATTAAACAATTAAACAAAAAATATGGTTCAGCATTATAACATGCTATTTTTCAGGCAATGCCTCCCACCTTAGAAACGGAAATTTTTCCCGGAGTTTCCTCTCTTTCTTTTCCAGTTGATAAATAAACTTTTGATATTGGGGGGTGTCCCTGCGCATTGGCCGGTGGGCGCGACCTTTCAGCAGGGGAGTGAGTTCATTTATAATCTGAAGCGAGGCGGGGTCGATGGCAAAACCGGCAAATTTCTCCCATATGTAGGTGATCGCGGTCTCATTGGGGTGAACCATGTCGGGTTCATAGAACCTGTAATCACGCAGGTCATCCATCATGATTTCGTAGGAAGGGAAATAGCTTCGCATTTCAGGGTTTCCCTCCACCAGTTTATGAACTGCCAGCATCAGGCTGGATTTACTCACCTGGTTTCCGGTGTGACCATCTTTCAAATGGCGCACCGGACTAACGGTAAAAAGGGTATGTAAACCGGGATTGGAATGTTGTATCTTATCCAGCACCTGCTCAAAATCCGAAACGATGGTTGCAGGGTCCAGTAAAAACCGGTCAAACTGCCGGGCCGGTATTTTATGGCAATTGCAGACGATCTGCCCGGTTTCCCGGAGCCGGTACACCCAGGCAGTCCCGAATGTGATCACCAGGAACCGGGCTTTTTGAAGGAAATTCTTAGCCTCCCTGAAAGCTTCGTTGATCTGTTCAAGTGCTTTATCCTTATCGGGATGCGAAAAAGGGGTATAGTGGTCGAACGAATACCACAGTCCGTCATGAAACCCCAGGTCCTCCTCCCCGTATTGCTCCCTGTGCAGGAGTGCTTCCAGGTTTCTCTTCACGCTGGCCGGGTTATAGATCACCCCGAAAGGATTCACCTGCACAGAAAACAGATTTTTCTCCAGGATCGACCCGATATGACCGGTAAAGCACGATCCCATCATCAACACAGGTGTCTGGTGACTGATTTTGCGGGTCTGTTCCCTCGTCTCTGTCTTGGTCCGGAATTTCATCTGCCTTTTGTTTAGGTGTACCCGGAACGGCCCCTGTTCAGGTTACAAACCCGTATTCCCTGAGCCACCCCATGATGTAGTCAAATACCTGGTCCTTTTCGGGTTCGTGGTGCAGTTCGTGGTATGCACCTTCCCATAGCTGCAGCCGGGTACGGTCACTGGTATTCATTACATAGCTGGTGCTGGCCCTGTGCGAGGTAATCCGGTCGGCGGTACCGTGCATGATCAGGTACGGGCAATTGATTTTGTAAACATTTCGCAGGGCATTCAGACCGGCTTCGTACATGGAGTAAAAAAGACCCATGCTGATCCGGTCGTGTACCAGGGGATCATTCTTATAGGCATCCACCACCTGTTGTTCCCTGGAAATATCATTGGGATCCAGCCTGTTGGAAATAACAATCCCGGGTGCGATCCGTGCCAGGGAACGGGTAATGCGCATAAGTGTTTCCGATGGAGGCTGAGTCATTTTCAGCCAGGGAGAGGTGGTGATCAGCGCCTCCACCGTATAGGTTGTGCTGATCACGTAATTGATGGCAATGGAACCGCCCATACTGTGCCCGTAGAGGATGATCTTTTTCCCGGGGAATTCTTCCCGGAGATATTCCACCAGGTTTTTCAGGTCATTGATCAATACGGATGCTTTGGTTGGGGTTCCGCGGCGACCGTCCGACTGTCCATGCCCCCGCTGGTCCCACGCAATAAATGCAACTTTCTTCTCCACAAAACGGGTGGCCCAGCTTTCGATCCGCCCCGAATGACTTCCAAGTCCGTGCACAAACAACACGATCGACGAAGGATCATCCCCTGGCAACCACTGCTGGATGAAAAGCTGTTTGTGATCGGGCGTCGTTTTGTAAAAGCGATTGTGTTTCATGATCCGGTCCCCGTTTTCGGGATCCATGCAAGTATGTTCATCTGAGTAAAAAGTATACGAATATAGCAAAATGCACGTGAAGAATAAAATTCAAAAAGGCAGGGGAAGGGGGTTGTATAACATCTGTAGTGGGTTAAGTGCCATGGCGGTAGTTCAGCATGCGTTGCCTTTGCAAAACCCTGTGGTTTTTTGTAAATTACTGGTTGCCTACTTTGTGGGTTCTTCCCTCTTTGAGAGCGCAAAACAATGTTTTCAGAGGGGAATGGTGCTCTGTTTGAGAGGGATCCCGGTCGTGATGATCCAGCTATGAAATATGACACATTTGCAAACAGCGGAAAACCTTGTTGTTTTTAAAATACAAATAACAAACAGAAATGGAGGATGACAATATGAGCAATAACAGGAACGGACGACTTGTGGTCTTTTCCGGACCGTCCTGTGTCGGGAAGAGTCCCCTGGCAAAAGCGCTTGCCCGGCTTTATCCCGACCTGCACAGGTCGATGCGGCCACTGGTATTGTACAACAGCCGCACTGCCCGTCCGGGTGAAAAGGAGGGGGTGGATTACTATTTCCGTTCCCGTGCGGATATCGAAAAGCTGGAGGGAAGGGATCAGTATGTGGTGATGGATGTCCGGGGGGATCTACAGGCACTGGATCTCCGGGAGCTGAGCCATTCGCTTGAAAAGGGTGATGTGCTTTTCGAAGGGAATCCCTTCATCGGGCGCCTGTTGCAGACACACTCCTCGCTTGAAAAAGTGAACCGGTTGAGCATTTTCATGTCTCCGCTGTCACGCGGCGAGATCCTCTTTTTAAAGGATGCAAAGCCCGAGGCATCTCTTCCCGACCTGGTAACCGATGTGATGAGGAGAAAACTGTTGCGGCGAACCAGGAGGCAGAAAGGGGAGCTTTCGCTCAGGGACCTGGAGAATATTGAACGACGCGCTTCCAGCGCATATGATGAGTTAAAGGAAGCCGGTTTTTTCCGGTACGTCAT
Organism: uncultured Bacteroidaceae bacterium; assembly: GCA_964479445.1. Lineage (GTDB taxonomy): Bacteria > Bacteroidota > Bacteroidia > Bacteroidales > CAYZMH01. Next base: position 28,320 of record CAYZMH010000012.1, read on the forward strand.
TCCCAACCATGACGGGGAAGACAGCGAAAACTGGGATGCATTCTACTACCCGCTAGGTGATGCGCACAAAGCCCTGGAGTCGTTTGTAGCACTCCTGGAAGGCCGGGAACCTTCGGGAGTGGAGCAGTGGGAGAAAAGCCTTATCCCGTAACCTGCCGGCCGGTGACTTCTCCCTGCCGGGGCCGGATTAAACAATGATCACCTTATAACGTTGGAATATTGAAAGGGAACAGGGCATTGGGCTTTTTGATATCACTGATTACAGGGAATCACTTATTTTTGTTCAGAATCGCTGTTTTCCAAAAAAATCTACTATGCGTATCGATAGATCAAAGATATCCTCCACTTCGTTTGAGAAGAAGGAACTCCGGGCAATTGAAGAGATAAAAAAATCAACGCCACGGGAACGTTTCGCTTTAATAACTTATTTAAGGGAAAATTTTTATGGACCAGGGGTATCTACCGGAAGACTTCAAAGAGTTTTTGAAGTTACTAAACTCCAATAATGCTCATTACCTTTAACAGGCGGGAGTACCTGGAATTGGAAGATAATTTTTTTATTCCGGTAATTTTGATTGAGGACCTTTTAAAAAACAAAGCTTCAACAGGTCGCAAAAAAGATGAGCCAGACATGGAGGAACTGCTTAAATACATGAGATAAAATTATGCAACAAACCATTCAATTATCCACCCCATCCCACAACGGGCTGTACGATATCACCCGGCAGGTGGAGGCTGTTGTGGCGGAGAGTGAAATTAAGAACGGACTGGTCAATGTCTATGTACAGGGAGCCACGGCGGGTATTATGATCCAGGAGAACTGGGATGAGTCGGTACAGAACGATGTGATCAGCCTGTTGAGAAAACTGGTCCCGGCCGGGGTGTGGGAACACGACCGGCAGGACAACAACGGGGATTCGCACCTGAAGGCCGGGATTGTAGGGCCCCAGGAGACCATCCCGCTGATTGACGGTAAGATGGGGCTTTCGACCTGGCAGAATATTTTCCTGTGCGAATTTGACGGTCCGCGCAACACCCGCAGAGTCGCCGTTACGGTAATTTCAGACAGGTAACCCGTGTGCAGGAGGCAGGTCGGATTACATCGGTATAAAATAATAAACAAGAAATCAATACGATATGAAAGAGAAAACCATGCCTTTACAGGACAGAAAGATTGCCATACTCATTGGTGAAGGGGTTGAAGACCTGGAATTTTTTGTACCCTACATGCGTCTCCAGGAGGAGGGGGCTCATGTCATAGCGGCAGGTATCGATCTAAACCCGGTACACGGAAAAAAGGGATTGGAAATAACACCCGATGCAACCGTGGAATCTCTCAGGAGTGAACAACTGTTTGCCCTGGTGGTGCCGGGTGGATGGGCTCCTGACAAGATACGGAGATCGGATCGTGTCAAAGAGCTGGTCAGAGAGATGGATCGTACGGGGAAACCCATTGCCATAATCTGTCATGGCGGGCTTGTGGCCATTTCAGCCGATATCGTGAAGGGGCGCCGGGCAACCGGCTCGCTGGGCATTAAGGATGACCTGGTCAATGCAGGTGCTACCTGGGTGGACCAGGCTGCTTTCAGGGATGATCACCTGATCTGGGGGCGGGTCGTGGCAGATATTCCGGCCTTTTGCCGGGAATTGGTTACGGCGCTGAAAGAACAAGCCATTTCCCAGGAGTAGGGATCCGGGACTATAGCTCCATGTACTCACATGCCTGGACACCGGTGACCCCGGCCACCGCGTTGAGCAGATCGGCATGTATGCGGCCGCGGATATGGACCAGGGTATTGTCATCTCCGCCTACCAGGATCAGCAGGTCACGGATGCGTCCGCGCTTTTCACGGACCAGTATCCGCACATGTTCTCCCTCGCTGTTCACCTCTACCAGGGAGTGGTACCCGGCAGGGGGTGTCCTGAAACGCGCTTCCGTTACAAAATTGGCATGGGGATACCGGTCGGTGTCTTCAATGGTAAGCACCCGCAGCGACCGGATGGAGCGGAGAAGCTGGCGTTCCTCGTTTTCCAGGTCGGCAATGGCGCCGGCAAAACGCATCAGGAAGCCGGGAAGGTAAACGCTTACGACTCCTTCTTCCCCTTTGTATTTATGGTATATCGATTCAACCTCGCGGGGCTGGGCAGTGAGAGCCGCAGTGATAATAACCAGGGACAGGATGACGATTATCTTTTTCATGACGATTCGTTTTGGGTTGTTTCCCATAAGACGAACGATTCATTTGTTTGTTACATCCCTACCCGGTAAAAAATCAATATTTCTTCGCAGACCTTTGTAGCCGGCGCGTTTTACGGCTGACTTTTTAAAGAGTTGGTTAAAGTGGTCGCGGTCGAGTCCGATCCACTCTTTCTCTGACATAGCGAGCAGGGATGGGGCCGGGGTGAATTCCTTTACCTGGTTGGGGGTGCTTTTGCGGTTCCACGGACATACATCCTGGCAGATGTCGCATCCAAACACCCGGTTTTCCATCTGGTCGTGGTAGGTTTCCGGGATCTCGTCTCTGTTTTCGATAGTCAGGTAGGAGATGCATTTCCGGGCATCGATGGTGCGGTTGAGGTTGATGGCACCGGTAGGGCACGCTTCGATGCAGCGTGTGCAGCTCCCGCAGAAGTCGCTCTCCGGAACCGAATTATAGTCCAGCTCCAGGTTGGTGATGATCTCCCCGATAAAAACAAAGGAGCCATGATGGCGGGAGATCAGCATGGAGTTCTTTCCGATCCAGCCCAGTCCGGCCTGCACCGCCCATGCACGGTCCAGCACCGGGGCGGTATCAACGAAGACGCGGCCCTCGACCGGACCGAAATGTTCGTTCATGAAAGAGAGCAACTGCTTCATCCTGTCCTTCATGATGAAATGGTAATCGATGCCATACGCATACTTGGAGAGTACGGGGGCTTCCGGGTCCTCCTGGGTCTTCTCAGGGTAGTAATTGAGCAGGAGGGACACTACGCTTTTAGCACCCGGTACCAGTTTCCGGGGATCGGTTCTCTTTTCGAAGTAATTGGCCATGTATCCCATGGAGCCGTGCATGTCCTTGTCCAGCCAGTTCCGGAACTGCTTTTCATCCTCCTCCAGGTGCCTGGCCTGTGCAAAACCACATGCGGTGAACCCCAGTCTGAGAGCTTCGTTCTTGATTGCGATGGTTATTGTTTCGGGCATGGCGGGATCAGATCAGGAATTGATTATTCTGCTCCGGTTAAATCAGGAGTGAATGGAAACCAGGTAATTATTACATCATGCCCAGCTCCAGTTTAGCCTCGTCGGAGAGCATGTCTTTGTCCCAGGGGGGATCGAATGTGAGGTTGATGTTGGTTTTTTCAACGCCTTTCACATCGGTGACGTACATCTCCACATCGGCCAGGAGCACGTCTACCACCGGACAATTGGGTGCGGTGAGTGTCATGGTGATTTTGGCCTCTCCTTCATCGGTGAGGTCGATCTCATAGATCAGCCCCAGGTCATAGACGTTAACCGGAATTTCGGGATCGTATACATTCTTCAGTGCCTGTACAATATCGGCTTCGATGTCGGTTTTGGTTCGTTCGTTGCTCATACCTTTTCCTCCGCTTACATGTTTTGTTTTGCCTGGTAGGCCAGGGCATAGGTTTTCATTTTCTTAACCATGGCCAGTAATCCGTTGGAACGTGTTGGGGAGAGGTTTTGTTTGAGTCCGATCTCGTCGATGAAGTAGAGCTCGTTATTAACGATCTCCTCCGGCTCCTGTCCGCTGAGGGTCTTTACAAGCAGTGCCGCGATGCCCTTCACAATTACCGCATCGCTGTCGGCCTGGAAATAGAGCTTCCCGTCTTTGAAATCGGCATGGAGCCACACCCTGGACTGGCACCCGCTGATCAGGTAGTCGTCGGTTTTATAGGCAGGATCCATCTCCGGGAGACTGTTTCCAAGCTCGATAAGGTAATCGTACCGGTCGAGCCAGTCATCGAACATGGAAAATTCTTCAATAATTTCGTCCTGTATCTTGTTTAGTGACATGTCACTCCTTTTTCGTTTATGCAAAAATAACGGTTTATGCCCAATCAGGAAAACATCCTGCGAACCCTTTCCAATCCGTTCACCAGCAGGTCGATCTCTTCCCTGGTGTTATAAAAGACCATGGAAGCCCGGATGGTACCGTTGATGTTAAAGTGATCCATTACCGGTTGGGTACAATGGGTGCCGGTTCTTACCGCAACGCCCATTTTATCCAGGATCATCCCGGCGTCATAGGGATGTACCCCTTCCAAAAGGAAACTGAGCACACTGATCTTATTTTTGGCGGTACCATAGAGGACCAATCCGTCGATCTCCTGGAGTTTTGCAGTGGCATACTTCAGCAGATCCGTTTCGTGTTGCTGCACGTTTTCGATACCCAGGTTCCGGAAATAGTTCAGGGCGCTGGCCATACCGATGGCACCGGCATAAGGGGTTGTTCCGGCTTCGAACTTAAAGGGAAGTTCGTTATAGGTGGTTTTTTCAAATGTAACGCAATCGACCATATCGCCTCCTCCCTGACCGGGAGGCATCTCTTCCAGGTATTGTTCTTTCCCGTAAAGAACCCCGATTCCGGTCGGACCAAAGATCTTGTGACCCGAGAAGGCAAAAAAATCGCAATCCAGGTCCTGAACATCCACCGGACCGTGCTGCACCATCTGTGCTCCGTCGATCATAACCGGAATTCCCGCCTCGTGGGCGATCCGGGTAATCTCTTTCACGGGGTTGACCGTACCCAGGGAGTTGGAGGCATAGGTGACCGCCACCAGCTTTGTACGTTCGTTCAGCAGCTTTTTATACTCCTCCATGATAAGTTCTCCTCGGTCGTCAAACGGGATGACCCGTAACCTGGCTTTTTTACGTTCGCAGAGCATCTGCCATGGCACCAGGTTGGAGTGGTGTTCCATCTCCGAAAGGATGATCTCGTCCCCTTCCCCCAGGTATTTTTCCCCGAACGAGAAAGCAAGGGTATTTACCGAACCGGTGGTTCCGCTGGTAAAGATGATCTCTTTGGTATCGGAAGCATTGATAAAGGAGCGCACCTCTTCCCGCGCCTCTTCATAAGCTTCGGTCATCTGTTCACTGAGGTAGTGGATTCCGCGGTGGATTGAACTGTTTTTCCTGGCATAGATCTCCTCCAGGGTTTGAATTACTACTCGGGGTTTCTGGGTTGTCGCCCCGTTATCGAGGTACACCAGCGGTTTATCATAGATCTTCTCCCCGAGGATCGGGAAGTCGTTCCGTATTTCCTGAATATTAAAATTCACTCTATCGCTCCTTTAGTCGTAACACTGGACCACGCAATTGTTGCAGCGTGAAAGCTCTCCGCGGAGTCTTTTACTGACCAGTCCGGATATCCGGTTTCTTAATGGTTCTTCCTTGATCTTTGAGATCACGTCATCGGCAAAGGCATACATAAGCATCAGGCGGGCCTCTTCCCGGGGGATTCCCCGCGACTGCAGGTAGAACAGTCCCTGTTCATCGATTTGTCCGACCGTGGCCCCATGGCTGCATTTCACATCATCGGCGTAGATCTCCAGCTGGGGTTTGGTATGCATTTTCGCCTGGTCGGTAAGCAGCATGTTGTTGTTTGCCTGATATGCTTCGGTTTGCTGTGCATCCTGGTGTACATGGATTTTACCGCTGAAAGCGCCCGTAGCGGCATCGTCCAGCACCCCTTTATAATGCTGGTCGGAGATACAATGGGGAGCCTGGTGGTCGATGATCGTGAAGTTGTCGACGTGTTGTTGTTTATCAATCAGGAAGAGTCCGTTTGCATCGGCATCGCATCCTTCATCCTCCAGGGCTACATGGAGGTTGTTCCGTACCTTGCCCCCGTGCAGGGTCACCGTGCTGTGGCGGGATTTCGAGTCGCGTTTTTGCCGGATCCAGGTATTGGTGACCTGGGCGGCGCGGTTATGCTCATTTTGCACTCTCACTAAATCCAGGTTGGCGTTATCTGCCACAAAGGCTTCGGTAACCGAATTGGTAAGGTATATGTTAGGAGAGAGCGTGTGATCACATATGATTACATCAGCCTGGCTGCTGCCCTCATTAATAAAAAGGTTCCGGTGTTGCACCATCTCGTCTTTATCGGAGATGAGCAGGTGGATGATCTGGACCGGTTTATCCAGCACCTGATTTTTCGGTACATAGAGAAAGACCCCGTCACGTGCGAAGGCGGTGTTAAGCGCCACGAAAGGATCTGATTTGGCGGTGGCATACTGTCCCATGTATTCCCTGACCAGGTCGGGGTATTTCTCCACTGCGGCCATCAGGCTTCCGAAGATTACCCCGTTGTCCATCTCGGTGAGCCGTTCCCCGGAGCCGGTGTAGAAGTATCCATTCACCACAAGAAGGACGTGGGTTTCCAGGGCCGGCACATCGCAGCGGAACAGGTCGTTGATATCGAACTCGATCTTCCGGGGCGCGTGATGAATAGTGAGCTCTGCATCAAAAAGGGGCTCCAGGTGGGTATATTTATAGTTCTCTGCTTTTTTGGGCGGGAACCCGGTTTTCACAAATTCCTCCATTGCCTCCTCCCGCATTTGTGCCAGGAAGGGCGGATCCTGCGAGGTAATGGTCTTCCTGTTGTCCAGGTAGAGCTGGTGATATTTCCGGGTAGTATTGAGTTGCTCTGTAACTGTTTTCATACCGTTCTCTTTTACGCTTCAACACCTGACTCGTTGCGAAGCCAGTCATATCCTTTCTCTTCCAGTTCCAGGGCCAGTTCTTTACCGCCTGATTTGACGATACGGCCCCCGTAGAGAACGTGCACCACATCGGGTATGATATAATCCAGCAACCGCTGATAGTGAGTGATCACGATGGTTGCGTTATCGGGTCTTTTCAGTTTATTGACCCCGTTGGCCACGATTCTCAGGGCATCAATGTCCAGTCCGGAATCCGTTTCATCAAGAATGGAGAGAACCGGATCCAGCAGGGCCATCTGGAACACCTCGTTCTTTTTCTTTTCGCCGCCGGAGAATCCTTCATTCACCGAACGGTTGGTAAGGTTGGAGTCGATATCCACCAATCCTTTTTTATCCCGCATCAGCTTGAGAAAATCCCCGGCTGACAGGGGTTCTTCTTCGCGGTATTTGCGGTGTTCGTTAACCGCGGTGCGGAGGAAGTTCACCATGCTTACCCCCGGTATCTCCACGGGGTACTGGAATCCCAGGAACATTCCTTCACGGGCCCGGTCTTCGGGTGCCATTTCCAGCAGGTCCTGACCCCTGTAGATCACTTCCCCCTCGGTTACTTCAAATTCCTCCCTTCCGGCAAGGGCGGCTGCCAGGGTACTTTTCCCGGATCCGTTGGGACCCATGATGGCATGCACCTCTCCCGGTTTCACATCAAGATCGATCCCTTTGAGGATCTCTTTCCCGTCAATACTTACGTGTAAATTCTTTATATATAACATAGCTGTTTCTTCGTTTCACTATTCGATTATCCAACACTTCCTTCCAGGGAGATCTGCAGCAGTTTCTGGGCTTCCACCGCAAACTCCATGGGCAATTTATTGATCACCTCTTTTGCGTATCCGTTCACGATCAAACCAATAGCCGTTTCCGTATCGATTCCCCGCTGATTGCAATAGAAGATCTGGTCTTCGCCGATTTTCGAGGTGGTGGCCTCGTGTTCCACTACGGCCGAGTCGTTATCCACTTCCAGGTAGGGGAAGGTATGGGCCCCGCACCTGTCCCCCAGCAGGAGGCTGTCGCACTGACTGAAATTCCGTGCGTTTTTGGCACCTTTCAGCACTTTTACCAATCCGCGGTAGGAGTTTTCGCTCACTCCTGCACTGATTCCCTTGGAGACCACGATGCTTTTGGTGTTTTTACCGATATGGGTCATTTTGGTCCCGGTATCAGCCTGCTGGTGGTTATTGGTCACTGCCACGGAGTAGAACTCCCCCACCGAATTATCGCCGCGCAGGATACAGCTGGGATATTTCCAGGTAATGGCTGAGCCTGTCTCCACCTGTGTCCAGGAGATCTTGCTGTTGTCTCCCTTGCAAATACCACGCTTGGTCACAAAATTATAGACACCGCCTTTTCCCTCCTTGTTACCGGGGTACCAGTTCTGCACCGTGGAGTATTTCACCTCGGCATTTTCAAGCGCCACAATCTCCACGATCGCAGCGTGCAACTGGTTTTCATCCCGCCTCGGTGCGGTGCAGCCCTCCAGGTAACTGACGTAAGAGTCATCCTCCGCTATAATGAGGGTACGCTCAAACTGTCCCGTATTGGCCGCATTGATCCGGAAATAGGTGGAGAGTTCCATGGGACACTTCACACCTTTCGGGATATAGCAGAAAGATCCGTCACTGAAGACGGCCGAGTTGAGCGCGGCAAAGTAATTATCGGTATACGGAACGACCGTTCCCATATATTTTTTGACCAGGTCTGGATAGTTCAGTACCGCTTCGCTGAACGAACAGAAGATGATCCCCAGGTCGGCCAGGGTCTCCTGGAAGGTGGTTTTCACCGACACGCTGTCCATCACCGCATCCACGGCCACCCCGGCAAGCTGTTTCTGCTCCTCCAGCGGGATCCCCAGCTTGTTGAAGGTGTCGAGCAGTTCGGGATCCACCTCATCCAGGCTGTTCAGACTGGCTTTTTGTTTGGGGGCCGCGTAATAGATAATGTCCTGGTAATTGATCTCCGGCACATCCAGGTGAGCCCATTCGGGCATTTTCATGGTTTGCCAGTTCCGGTAGGCCTTCAGCCGGAATTCGGTGAGCCATTCGGGCTCCTTCTTCTTTTTGGAAATCGCACGAACAATATTTTCATTCAGCCCCCTGGGCAGGGTATCTGTTTCGATCAGGGTTTCAAATCCGTATTTGTATTCTCCGCCTGTAACTTCGTTCAGGATCTTGTCTTGTTCACTGGCCATATCAACCTCCTCAAAAACTTGCTAACTCAATGGTTTATATAGATTAATTCAAAATAATCGCAAATATACAAAAAGTTGTTGTTACATTTGTGGAACACCCATGAATTATGATTGTTCACTAAGGAGATACTATGTCGAAGAAAGAGATTCGCTCCATTGATGAGCTTGGAGAATTTGGTCTGATCGACCATATGACAAAGGATGTAAAAAGGTACCAGGAGAGCACGGTTACGGGCGTGGGCGATGATGCTGCTGTGATCGATAACGGTAAGGAGTACCAGGTGGTGACCACAGACATGTTGTTGGAGGGGGTGCATTTTGACCTTACCTATACGCCCCTGATGCACCTGGGGTACAAATCGGTGGTGGTGAACCTCTCCGATGTATACGCCATGAATGGGGTTCCCCGGCAGATCACGGTTTCACTGGGACTCTCGGGTAAGTTTTCGGTGGAAGCTGTGGAGGAGTTCTTCACCGGTGTGAAAAAGGCGTGTGAGATGTACAAGGTTGACCTGGTGGGGGGGGATACGACCGCCTCCATGACCGGCATGGTCATATCGGTAACGGCTATCGGGGCAGTTCCCAGGCAGGAGATCGTGTACCGGAAGGGAGCGCTCAAGAACCAGTTGGTCTGTGTATCGGGAGACCTGGGAGCGGCCTACATGGGACTCAAGGTGCTGGAGCGGGAGAAGAAGGTTTACCAGGAGGATGCATCCATCCAGCCTGATCTATCGGGATACGCTTACATAGTGGGACGCTTCCTGAAGCCTGAAGCCCGGGTGGATGTTTTGCTTGCGCTCCGGGATAAGGGCATACGCCCGACCTCGATGATCGATATCAGCGACGGACTCTCCTCCGAGCTCCTCCACATCTGCAAGCGGTCAGCGTGTGGATGCCAGGTATACCAGGACAAGATCCCGGTGCGCGAAGAGACCACCGATGCGGCGGAGGAGTTCCAGATGGAACCCCTGGTGGCCGCGTTACACGGCGGGGAGGATTACGAGTTACTGTTTACTGTTCCGATCAATGATTTTGAAAAGGTTGAGAAAATTCCCGGGATCAGTGTCATTGGCAATATCACCGGGGAGAAGGACCCGCCCGTGCTGGTCACCAATGATGGCAAAGCGATCATGCTGCAGGCCCAGGGCTGGGATGCTTATGGCGAACAGAAAAAGGATGATGAAAAGAACGGTTAATTATCGTTGTTTTTTCCGTCGAAGTAGCCCCGGATGATCCCGCGCTTGGAATCCCGGACAAAAAGAATGATCTCGTCCCGCTCATTGGAGGCGGGCAGGTTTGCTTCCACAAAATCGATGGCGTCGGAAATGTTGAGTCCGCGCTGGTAGATAATCCGGTAGACCTCCTGTATGGCAAAGATGGTGTCATTATTGAAATTCCGGCGGCGGAGCCCGATGGAGTTGATCCCTGTAAAGGAGAGCGGATCACGCCCGGCAAGGCAGTAAGGGGGTACATCCTTGGTAACCTTGGATCCGCCCTGGATCATTACATGGGCTCCGATGCGTACGAATTGGTGCACCAGGCTACCCGGACTGATAATAGCCCAGCTGTCCACATCCACCTCCCCGGCCAGTCCGGCATAGCTACCCATGATCACCCGGTCTCCCAGGATGCTGTCGTGGGCAATATGTACGTAAGACATGATGAGGCAATCGCTGCCGATAGCTGTTTTGTTCCTGGCCCTGGTTCCTTTATTTACCGTTACATACTCCCTGATGATGGTATTATCTCCGATCTCAACAGTGGTATACTCTCCCTGGAACTTGAGATCCTGGGGTTCCCCGGCTATGACGGCCCCGGGATAGATCTGGCAGTTCTTCCCGATGCGTGATCCATTCATGATGATGGCGTGTGGTCCGATCCATGTACCGTCCCCGATCTCCACATCCTCATTGATAGTGGCAAAGGGTTCCACGACGACATCCTTGCCGATTTTAGCGTTGGGGTGGATAATTGCTTGTGGTTGAATCATATTATTAATCGATGTTTTTTTCTTTTACAACCTGGGCCATAAGTTCCCCTTCGGTTACCATTTTGTCGCCCACGTAGATCTCTCCGTACATATGAGCAATTCCACGGCGGATTGGTTGCAAAAGATCCATTTTTAAGATGAGGGTATCCCCCGGAACCACTTTTTGTTTGAACTTGACCTTGTCGATCTTGAGAAAGTAGGTGGAGTAGTTTTCGGGATCATCCACCGTGCTCAGCACCAGCATGCCACCGGCCTGGGCCAGGGCTTCGATCTGCAGCACCCCGGGCATAATGGGTTCGGTAGGGAAGTGGCCTACAAAAAAGGGCTCGTTCATGGTTACATTTTTGATGCAGACCACGCGTTTGTCGTCGAGGTAGATGGTTTTATCGATGAGCAGGAACGGGGGCCGGTGAGGCAGCCGATCCCGCACTTCGTTGATGTCGTAAACGGGTTGTATGTTTGGATTGTAAACCGGTACCTGTGATTTGGAGGCAACTTTTTTCATAACCTGGCGCAGTTCCTTGGCAAATTCGGTATTGGCATGGTGTCCGGGTCGCGTCGCAATGATCCTTGCTTTAAACCAGCGACCCACCAGGGCCAGGTCGCCTACCATATCCAGCAGTTTGTGACGAGCCGGTTCGTTAGGGAACCGCAGGTCCACGTTGTTGAGGATCCCCTCGGGCTGCACCTCCATTTTGGGCTTATTGAAGAGTTCTGCCAGGTGATCCAGTTCATCCTGCGATACCTGCCTGTCTACGATCACGATGGCATTATCCAGGTCTCCCCCTTTTATCAGGTTGTTTTGGGCCAGGTACTCCAGTTCATGGAGAAAAACAAACGTACGGCAGGGGGCGACCTCCGAGGAGAAGTTGGTGATGTCGTCCAGGGAAGCATACTGATTTCCCAGCACCTTGGAGTTGTAATCGATCAGCACATTGATGCTCTGGATCTTATCGGGATAAGCAATGATGTGGATGTTCTTCTCTTCATCGTAGTACTCCACTTTCTCCTTGAGGATGAAATATTTCCGGTCGGTCTTTTGTTCCCTGGATCCCACTCGTGCGATTTCCTCCACGTACTCCCGCGCGCTTCCATCCATGATGGGAGTCTCCGGTCCGTCAATCTCAATCAGTACATTGTCCAGGCTCATACCCGCGCAGGCTGCCAGGACATGTTCCACGGTAGCCACCCTGACCCCATTTTCTTCGATGGTTGTACCGCGCGATGTATCCACCACATTTTCGGCCAGTGCATTGACCAGGGGTTGGCCGTCCAGGTCGGTGCGCCTGAACATGTAACCGTGTGATTCTGCAGCGGGATGGAAGGTCAGGTTAACGTCCAGTCCGGTATGCAGGCCTTTTCCTTTAAAGGATACCGGTTCGTTAAGGGTTCGTTGCTTTTCAGCCATGGTATAATGCTAATTTTTCGAATGATCGTTAAAAAAACGCCCGAAAGATACAAAAATTAGTAAAAACCTTTCGAACAGGCAATCTTTTAACATCCTGTTTATAACTAACCTTCCCTGTTGTCTTTATTTTCCCTGATTGTTTTCATCTCCCTTTCCAGCTGGATGATCTGGTTGCGGAGCTCAGGCAGCTTTTTGAAGAGCAGGTAGCTCTTCTGGTAGGGTGCAAAGTCGAAGGTGGGCGATCCCTGGAGGATTTTCCCTTCCTCTTTTATATCTTTTGTAACACCCGATTGTGCGGCGATGCGGGTATTATCTGCAATATGGATGTGACCGATCAGTCCGACCTGCCCCCCGAACATACAGTTTTTCCCCACTTTGGTGGAACCCGCGATTCCGGTTTGACCTGCAATCACCGTATTTTCACCGATCTCCACGTTATGCGCGATCATCACCAGGTTATCGAGCTTCACCCCGTTACGGATGACCGTGGAGCCCATGGTTGCCCGGTCGATGGTGGTATTGGCACCCACTTCCACCCGGTCTTCCAGGATAACGGTACCCAGTTGCGGGATCTTCTGGTAATTATTCTCGGGGTTGGGAGCGAAACCGAACCCGTCTGCCCCCACCACCGATCCGGCATGCAGCACACAATCGGACCCGATGGTGCAGTCGTGGTAAACCTTCACCCCGGGGTAGAGGATGGTATTGTCGCCGATCACGGTGTTGTCGCCTATAAAGACCTGGGGGTAGATCTGTACATTATCCCCGATCTTTGCATTATCCCCGATCACCGCCCAGGCGCCTACGTAGGGGTTATCTCCCAGTGTGGCCGATTCGCTGATGCTGGATTGTTTATGGATCCCCTGTTTTTTGGGCTTGCTCTGTTCATAGAGATTGAGCAGGGCGGCAAATGCTTCATAGGCATTCTCCACCCTGACCAGGGTGGCCTTCACCTTTTTCTGGGGAGTAAAATCTTTGTTTACTATAATGATCGAAGAGTCGGATTCATAGATGAAGCGTTCATACTTTGGATTGGCCAGGAATGAAAGGGTTCCGGGCTTACCCTCTTCGATCTTTGCTACATCGTTTACCGTGGCTTCGGGGTCGCCTTCAATAGTCCCTTTCAGGAAGTCGGCAATTACCTTTGCTGAAAAATTCATGGATCGGTATTTTCTGGTTACCAGGCGAAAAAGAGGTCGTTGCGCTTTTTCAAGCGCCAAAGCTAAGACAAATCTTTAAAACTTTTGGGGTAGCACAGGAAAAATTTACGAACGGTTTTGGACAGAACAGCGATGTTGAGCATGTCGGATGCCTCGGATACATCCCGTGTGGTACCTTCTTTACCGAGGATCCGGATCCGGTCGTCCAGTGCGCTGTAAGCATTATTGCTGATGGTTTCTGAGATCACCAGGTAGTGAGCCTCCTGTTCGGTGACACCGAAGCAATTCATGGTTTGTTTGCGCAGATCAGCGATCCGGTCATCGGGGAACGGGGATGCCTGGAGTTCGATCCGGAACAACCTGCGCTCGATAAATCCCCGGCAGAGGTTGTTCAGTACGCTGTCGTTGTGGTCCCGCCACACCTTGGCGGCGCAGATGATATCGTTATCGTCGAGTTGCAGAAACCGTTCCAGGAACTCTTCCCGGTTTTCGGGGGCAAACTTTCCTTTCAGGTCGTAAAGGAAATAGGAGAGGGCGGGAGTAGCAAAAAGGTTCGTTCCGCGTGCAGCGAGTTCCCGGGCACGTTTGAGCATCTTGATCAGGAGCTGATCGGCGGCAATCACGGTTTTATGCAGGTAGACCTGCCAGAACATAAGGCGGCGGGCGATCAGGAATTTCTCGATGGAGTAGATCCCTTTCTGGTCCACTACCAACTCATCGTCAATGACATTAAGCATTTTAATGATCCGGTCGGAGCCGATGACCCCCTCGGTGACCCCGGTAAAGAAGCTGTCGCGTTTCAGGTAATCGAGCCGGTCCATATCGAGCTGA
>CAYZMH010000013.1:0-42039 GCA_964479445.1 uncultured Bacteroidaceae bacterium
AGGTGAATAGATATAGTAGGAGTTATTCTGGTTGTCAAACGCCTCAAAACCGGCAAGCAGATTGATACTGTGATCACTGAAATACCGATTATAGGAAGCCGTATTGGATGTGGTGATCTGCGAATACTTGGTCCGCGACACCTGCAACGTGGCATTCCCTGCAAAATCGGCTTCAGGCGACCAGTAACGGCGTCCTTCACCGTCGGTGTATTCCACCCCGTTGGTGGATTTCAGTTTCAGTCCGGCAACAGGTTCCCACTCCACGTAGGCATTTCCCTGCAGACGGTTCTGGTATTCCCACTGATCATCGTATTCGGCAGTTGCCCGCGGGTTGGTGTTGAGGTTTTCGGGGATCACCAGGTTATAGGTGCCGTCCTCGTTCTTAACCGGGCTCCACGGATTGATGATCATGCCACCGAAAACCGGGTTGACATAATAGAGCGACTGCATCGCCATGTCGCTCGCATTGGAGTGGAAAGCGTTCATCTTCACTCCCATCCGCAGTTTGTCTGAAATTTCGTGGTCGATGTTGGAACGGATCTGGTATTTCTTATAATCCACTCCATAAAACACACCGTCCGTGCTGGAGTACATAGCCGAAGTGAAATGGCTTGTCTTCTCGGTCCCGCCATTTACAGAAAGCTGGTACTCGTTCACATTACCAAGACGGGTTAAAGCATCCATCCAGTTGGTCTGGGGGCCGTCTGCCAGCGAACGCGGAACGTAGTACGAACCAGCGGTCGGATCATCGGGATCAAGCCCGGCATTCACCACGGCATCCCGCATGTAGGTGATCAACTCATCCGGATTCAACTGGCCGTAATCGTTGTCGTTGGCCAGCGAAGTAACTCCATACGAGGCACGGAAATTCACTTTGGATTTTCCTTTTGCGCCCGCTTTAGTGGTAATCAGTACAACCCCGTTGGCTGCCCTGGAACCGTAAATGGAGGCCGCAGCCGCATCTTTCAATACGGAGATCGACTCAATGTCGTTCGGGTTGATCATGGCAAGGGCGTTACCGGTATTGGTGAAATATGTCTGGTTGCCCTGCATCACCGGAACACCATCCACCACGTAGAGCGGTTCGTTCCCTGCATTGATGGAACTTGTACCGCGGATGCGAATCTGGGTGGCGGCCCCGGGCTGTCCGGAAGTACCGGTTACCTGTACCCCAGCCACTTTACCAGAAAGCATCTTGTCAAAGCTCACTTCCGGAACGTCCTGCAGCTCCTCGTCTCTTACAACAGATACCGAACCGGTGTTTGCTTCCCTGGTCGATGTACCGTAACCAACCACGATGACCTCATCCATTGCTACCGCATCGGCGATCATCGCTACATCAATAACGGTTGAAGTTCCGATTTCCACCTCCTGGTTCTGCATTCCTACGAATGAAAAAACAAGGGTGTTAGATCCTTCCGGAACGCTGATGGTATAGTTACCCTCAAAATCGGTAACCGTACCCACCGTTGTTCCTTTAACTAAGACAGTTACGCCAGGAAGCGGTGTACCATCCTCCTCGGCGGTCACAGTCCCTGTTATCTGCCGTGCCTGTCCCATCAGAACAGTACCTGCAAACACAAGGAATGCAAGCAAAACAGAAAATCTTTTCATAGATTAAAGTTTTAGGTTAATAAATAGAACAAAACAAGAATGACTCTAGGATTCCAAACTTAATAAAAAAATATTTTTGACAAAAATAAAGAACCTCTTAATCACAGATTCCGGGCATATAAGCGATGATTTGCACCCGTTGAAATCCTCAGGATATCTCTCCAACCGAATGCATTACTCCTTTTTGTAACCCGATTCGAAAAACTATATAAACCAATTATAAATATCACAATTTCTTATAGTTTTTACTTTCTACCCCCATATATCGGGTGGTTTCTTTCTTAAATTTTAGTGAAATTCTGAAATAACCCCTGTCAAATAATGGGCATTAAGGTAATTTTTTGTCATTTCACAATTCTCCTGCGCAAATAAAGATACTATCTATACCAAGCCCTACCCGTAAATAAGCAACCGGTCACCTGCTATTGTAAACAGAGGATGCATTATTTATAAGGTTATGGAACTATGTTGTAAAATATGCTTTAATAATTCATTGGGGCATCGCCCGCAAAAGGTATAAGGAGAAATGGTAAGTAAATAATTCTTTTCATAGGTTTAAGTTTAGGTTACTAAAATCAATTCATATACAACTCTTACCGACCAAATCTAAAGCAAAAAAACGATAAACAAAAAAAATAGCTTGCTGAAT
The DNA here is from genome assembly GCA_964479445.1 of uncultured Bacteroidaceae bacterium. Classification (GTDB taxonomy): domain Bacteria; phylum Bacteroidota; class Bacteroidia; order Bacteroidales; genus CAYZMH01. The sequence goes on from CAYZMH010000013.1 coordinate 2,264, forward strand.
TGCTGGTATGAAAGGGTTCTAAGCGCTTCATGCAATGAAAAACCACCTTTTTCCTGTTTCTCAAAAAGTGTATCTATTCGCCTATTTTACAGATTTTTAACACCATTTAATGAAATATAATCCCAGTCACTTACAGGAATGCTGTGATACGGGATTTAAGAAAAAAAAATGACTTTCGTCAGCTTCACCAGGCAGAATGAATGAAAAGATGATCAAATACGGCCTGTTCCTGCAAGAGATGGATCAGCTTATGTAGCATTATTGGCAAGCATTTAGTCTTATCCGTTTACCGCACCTGACTTAACACGGTCTCCAGCACTGCCGCTTCTCTTTTTTCAGCTGCCCGGACAAGGGCATCCGCCTTCCCTGCTATCTCCTCTAACGCGGGGGTCTTCTCCATGTCTCCCATATTAATGTGCACATTGAGATGAGCACCGCGGACCGCAGCGCGAAGCGCCAGGGCCCCTACCCCGGCATCCGAGATACTGTTTGGATTCCCGGTCTCCACCATGGCCTCCACGACATCGAAGGATTTCACAGCCGTCTCCATCACTTTCAATGGTACACGTATGGCATACATTGTCGCTTCATGAATCGCTTCATCCCGTGCCTTCCGGTCTGTATCGGTCTTTTTGGGCATGCCAAATGCCTCCATGATCCGGTTAAACGCCCGGGTATCTTCATCCACCAGCCTGAGAAGCTCCTCCTGGAGGTGTTTTCCTTTATCGGCCCAGTCGGAGTAAAACTCCCATTTCTCATCCCATCCCCGCTTGTGGGAGGAGAGATTGGCCACCATGGTGGCCAGGGCGGTGCCCAGCGCTCCCATGTAAGCACTCACCGATCCTCCGCCGGGAGCCGGCGACTCGGATGCGGTCTCGTGCATGAACCGCTCCACGGTGAGTCCGGCCAGCTTTTTCTCCCCGGGATCCCCGATCCGGTATTCGATAATCTTCTCCGAAGCATCAAAGGGTCCGAGTTCATCCAGACCCATGGATTTTACCGCGATCTTGATCAATTCTGCATCCGAGACTCCCACCGATCGGTTCTGCTTGCGCAGGAAATAACGCCCGGCATCCAGCATGGCACGCAGGGGAACCAGCCCCACGAGTTCCGATCCGGTTACCCGCACCCCCCGGGCACGGGCTTTTTCGGCCACCTCGTCAAAGGCCACATGCACCGGTGTCACCGAAATGTTGGTCAGGTTCATGGAGATCTGTGCCACCCCGTACTCCTCAATATACCATCCGATTGCCTTGACAGCCTTCAGCGTTCCCGGGATCATGACGGGCTCACCGTGCTCATCCCGGATAATCTTCCCCGTCAGCGGGTGACCTTCCCTCTTTGCCCGGCCTCGCTCGCGCACATCGAACGCGATGGCATTGGCACGACGGGTGGATGTGGTATTCAGATTCACATTGTAGGCCACCAGGAAATCGCGCGCTCCCACGGCAATGGCACCGGTGCGCGGATTGAAAACAGCTTTCCCGAAATCCGGTTTCCATTCCTCATCCCTGAGTTTTTCCCGCAGTCCTTCGTACTCCCCCGACCGTACCGCGGCCAGGTTTTCCCTCCCTGCTGTGTATGCAGCATGTTCATAACAATAAACGGGTATTTCCAGCTCCTCCCCGATCCGTTTGGCCAGTTTCCTGGCCCACTCTACCGTCTCTTCCATATCGATGCCGGCTACCGGGACAAGCGGACACACATCGGTGGCCCCGAACCGGGGATGCTCCCCGCGATGCTTCGCCATGTCGATCACCTCGCCTGCCTTTTTCACCGCCAGGAAAGCGGCCTCCACCACCTGCTCCGGACTGCCCACGAAGGTCACAACGGTCCGGTTGGTCGCTTTCCCCGGATCCACATCCAGCAACCTGATCCCGTCGACCGATTCAATCTGATCGGTGATCTGCTGAATGATCCCCCTATCCCTTCCTTCGGAAAAATTCGGTACGCACTCAATAATTGGTTCCATACGTGGTAATTTTCATCGGTTCTATGATTGTGATCTACTGTCCGTGAGCTCCTCCCCGTTGATGATCGTTGTACGGATCACCTCCGATCCGTATGCATAGGGAATATAAGCCAGCGAGGGCACCGGGTGGGTAATGACCAGGTTGGCCACTTTACCCCTGGTGATGCTGCCGTGGGTCTGCTCCAGGCCCATGGCATAGGCCCCGTTCTGGGTAGCGGCTACCAGCGCCTCCTCCGGCAACATTTTCAGCCAGATCGCAGCCAGGGAAAGCACAAATTTCATATTTCCGGAAGGCGAGGAGCCGGGGTTATAATCCGAGGCAAGGGCCACCGGAAGTCCGGCATCGATCATTTTCCGGGCCGGGGCATAGGGCATATTCAGAAAGAACGAAACCCCCGGGAGCACGGTTGGGATGGTCTCACTTGCTTTCAACGCCTCGATCTCCTGCTCACCCGTGTATTCCAGGTGATCCACCGAACGGGCGCCGTATTGTGTTCCCACCTGGATGCCGCCTGAATAATCCAGTTCATTGGCATGTATCTTCGGCACCATCCCCTCCCTGGCTCCTGCCTCCAGGATCCGGGCGGTCTGGTCGCGGGTGAAAAATCCCCGTTCGCAAAATACATCGATATAGTCGGCCAATCCCTGCCGCGCCACTTCAGGGATCATCTCCTCGATCACCAGGTCCACATACCCTTCCTGGTTGTTTTTATAGGCATTCGGAACGGCATGTGCTCCCAGGAACGTGGTTTTCACTTCCAGGGGGGTCTCCTCCCCGATCCGGCGGGCTACACGGAGCATCTTCAGTTCATCCTCCGTGGTGAGGCCGTATCCGCTTTTTATCTCCACGGCCCCGGTGCCGTTGGAGAGGATCTCCCATGCCCGGCCCACCGACTGCCGGAACAGCTCCTCTTCCGAAGTCTTCTGCAACAGCAGGGCCGAGTTCAGGATCCCTCCACCCCGGCGGGCAATCTCCTCGTAGCTGAGTCCGCGGATCTTATCCTCGAACTCCCGCTCCCTGCTTCCGGCAAAAACCAGGTGGGTGTGGGAATCGCAGAAAGCCGGAAGCACCATTCCGCCCCCGGCATCAATCAGCCGGTCCGGATCTTCCACCGGAGTCCGTTCCGTTCCCAGGTCACTTATATACCCGTCCTCTATCAATAACCAGGCATTCTCCAGGAAGGTGACGTTTTTCATCTCAGCCCCGGTAATCCGGTCACCCGGCGGAAACTGCGGTAAAAGCCCTATATTTTTGATCAGTGTTTGCATGCGTTTTGTTTGCGACGAAAATACGAAAAAGGCGCGGGATATGCCATGTTGTACAATAGGTAACCCGGAACGAAATGGATTGGTATATGCCCCTTATTACCCTGCGAAAGCTTTGAGAAAGTATGCAACAATTACCCCAAGGTAATTGCCTATGGCATAGCCGATCACCCCCACGATCATACCCGGAAGCATTACTTCCTTATTCTTGAGAGCGGCAGCCACTACCGGCACAAAAGGAGGCGAATTGGATAGCGCCGTGGAGGTCATCATAAATTCATCCACGTTGATCCCGAAGATCCGGGAAAGGAGCGCATGGAGGACCAGGGAACCCAGTACTGCCATTCCGATAAAAAGCGACATGTACAACAACAACTGCAGGGAGTCCGGTGCAAAGAGCTCCTTCAGGTTGGCCCTGGAAGCCACGATTACGGAGAATACATAGATGAAATACATTCCCAGCTGGAACGATTTCCGGTTACGGTTTACAGCAGGAACGAGCGACAGGAGAATTCCCAGGGTGGTTACGGTAAGGATGGCCGCCGTATCTTTGGTCTCACCCTTGAATAGAAAGGTCATGCCATAGCCGGCGCCAAAAATAAGCACTCCCAGTCCGAGCGCTTTCAAAATACCGGGCAGGTTCTCCCGCCTGAAGAAGCCCTCATACGAATCAAACTCACTGGCCAGCGCCTCCCCTTTCTCGGGATTAAACGCTGCCCCATTGGGCCGGTATGGCTTCATAAACAGGAGAAAAAAACGCTGCGCGATGGTTATAAGAAACAGCAAAACCAGTGCTCCCATAGCCAGGTCCACGGTATGGGTGAGTATATACAGGTCTTCATCGATGTTCAGACCCTGGGCTATGGCTGCCAGGTTGGGAGTTCCACCGGTGTACACTCCAATCAGCATACCCGATACCTTCCAGGCATTGGGAATGTGCTCGCGCAGGATGAAAAATCCCAGGAACACCATGATCACAACCGATACCACCCCAAGGAGCAGGGAGATGAAGGTGGAACGAGCCATTTTGGACCATCTCAGGATATTCTCAGAAAAGAGAACCAGCGGTATACCGAAAAGAATGGATACACCCATCAGATCACCGAGCATGGCGTCCATTGATTCGGGGATCACATTGATGTTTCCCAGTATGAGACCACCCACGTAACAGAGAACCACCACCCCGATCTTATTGATAAGGGTAAAACGGGTTCCCAGGTAGAGCAGCAGTACAGGAAAAGCCAGGTAGAAGAGCAGAAGAAGAATCGTCATGGCACCAGTTTTGGGTTAGCGGTTTAAATATACACGTTTTCGGGAAAAGCCAAAAGAAAAGGGTACCACTCGCATCACCCGGTGCCGGTCATTCTTTGTCCTGCCCCCCTTCTTCACCGGTAGGCGGACACTCCTCGAAGCTCTTTTCGTATTGCTGGATGGCACGCAGACTCATCCCCATGCTGGAGAATCCGCCGTCGTGATAAAGGTTCTGCATAGTCACTTTCCGGGTCAGGTCGGAAAAAAGGGTTACGCAATAATCGGCGCAGTCCGCCGCAGTGGCATTCCCGAGGGGCGACATACGCTCCGAAAAATCCTCCAGCTTATCAAAACCCTTGATACCGCTGCCCGCCGTGGTCATGGTAGGTGACTGGGAAACCGTGTTAATCCGGATCTTTTTCTCCCTTCCGTATATATACCCGAAACTACGGGCAATAGACTCCAGGATCGCTTTGGCATCTGCCATGTCATTGTAGCCAACAAACGTACGCTGGGCCGCCACATAGGAGAGTGCCAGCACCGATCCCCAGTCGTTTATAGCATCCAGTTTCCGCGCTGTACTCAATACCTTGTGGAGGGAAAATGCTGAGATATCCAGTGTTTTGTGGTAGTACTCGTAATTAAGCCGGTCGTAATCGATCCCCTTGCGCACATTGGGAGACATTCCGATGGAATGCAGGATAAAATCCACCTTCCCTCCCAGGATCTCCATGGATTTTCGCATCATATCTTCCAGGTCATGCAGGTTGGTCGCATCGGCCCCGACCACTTCCGCATTGGTCTTTTTTGCAAGGTCATGGATGGATCCCATACGCAGTGCAATGGGCGCATTGGTCAGCACAAATTCGGCGCCCTCTTCGTGGGCGCGCTCGGCCACTTTCCATGCGATGGACTGATCGTTGAGGGCACCGAAGATGATCCCTTTCTTTCCTTTCAACAGATGATAGGCCATATCAATTGGTTTTTGGGTATACGAGATATAGTTGGAATAACAAATCAGCTGTAATATTGTGCGAATGAATGGTTGATCTGATATTTTTTCACCCTGTCACCCCTTCAGCAATGCCCTGGCATTGGTTATGGCAGCGTCGGTGACCTGCTTGCCTGAAAGCAGCTTGGCGATCTCCGTAACCCGCTCCGCCGGGGTAAGTTTTCGGATGTCGGTCTGGGTGGTATGATCGGTATCGTATTTATAAACCAGGTAGTGCTCCGCACCCTGGGACGCCACCTGCGGAAGGTGGGTGATGGCGATCACCTGCCGGCCACCCGACATGCGTTGCATGATCGCACCCACTTTTTCTGCCACCTCACCACTGACCCCGGCGTCAATTTCGTCAAAAATAAGGGTGGGCAATCCTTTATATTCGGAAAGCAGGGATTTGATGCTGAGCATCAACCGGGAGACTTCCCCCCCCGAAGCTACCCGGGAGACCTCCTCGGGGGCTAATTGCTTGTTGGCTGAAAACAGGAACCTCACATCGGTGACACCATTTGGTCCCAATACGCCTGTCTTCTTTACCTCCACCTGGAAGAGGGCATGGGGTATCCCCAGTTCACGCAGGAGTGTGATCACCTCCTTCTCGATATATTTGCCTGCCTTTTCCCGGACACCGTGCATCTTCCCTGCCTGTTTCCGAAGCTCCTTTTCCATCCTGCTGATCTCTTCGCGCAGTCCGGCCAACGTCTCACCGGAAAATGTTATCCGGGAGATCTTCTCCTCCAGTTGATCCCTTAGTTCGATTAGCTCCCCGGTGTCCTTTGCTTTATGTTTCTGAAGCAGGGAGTGCAACAAATCAACGCGCTCCTGCACCTCCTGAAGCCTGGCGGGATCATCTTCCATGGTGGATGCCAGGTTTTCCACTTCGGCAGCTATATCCTTCAGTTCAATGTGGACCGATTCCATTCGCGGCAGGATGCTCCTTAACGGCGGGTAGTATTCAGTTACCTTTCTCTGGCGCTCCAGGCTATGCTTTATCTGAGGAACTGCCCCGGTATCATCATAGAGCGTTTGGGCTGTTTCCAGCAGTACTTCCCTGATCTCCTCTGCATGTTCCAGCGTCTCCAGCTCCTCTTCCATCCCCTCCAGTTCACCCTCTTCCAGGTTCGCAGCCTTCAACTCATTATACTGGAACTGGTGGAAGTCCAGCTCCCCTTTCAGCGACTCCAGTTCGGCCGACAGTTGCTCCAGTTCCCGGTTCTTCTCCCTGTACCGGGCAAACCCTTCCTGGTATTGCTTCAGCTCCTCCCGGTTCTCCCCGACATAGTCCACTACTTCAAGCTGGTAGGTGTGATCTTTAAGTTGCAGGCTCTGATGTTGCGAATGAATATCCACCAGCTGGTCTCCCAGGCTTTTCAGCACACCGAGTGTCACCGGGGTGTCATTGATAAAAGCACGGGACTTGCCGCCCGGGAGAATCTCCCTGCGAATAATGGTGACCGGATCGTAATCCAGGTCGTTGGTATCAAAAAATGACCGATACCGGTCTCCGGTCTGGAAATGCCCCTCCACGATGCACTTATTATCCTTCCATTTCAGCACCGAGGTGTCCGCACGATTTCCAAGAACAAGCGAGAGGGCTCCCATCAGGATGGACTTCCCTGCTCCGGTCTCACCGGTAATGGTAATAAACCCGGTTGTGAAATCCATCTCCAGGTGCTCGATCAGGGCATAATTTCGAATCTGAATGTGCTGGATCATGCCGTTGTTAATTGGATCCTTCTATAATGGCTTTGTATTTGCTGGCATTGGGTTTGTCCACTTCTGTCAGAATATTGTAGACCCGGTTTCGCTCTTCGGGGAACGATTCGGAAAAGATATTGACAATCTCATCGGCTTTGGCATCAAACACAAGGCGCAGGGTATACATGTATGGATCCGGACGGCTGCGGTGCACCTCCTGCAGGAGCTCCAGGGCATCGGCGATAGCCGCTCTTCCCTCGGCCACCTTCTCATCCATCACATCGAGTCCGTGCCGGTGATACCGGTAATTGAACTCCCGCACGTTTTTATATTCAGAATCCAAAAAATCCTTTACCAGCCAGTACCGGTTCTTATGGGCCATATCGTCCATGGGCTTCCATCCCTTATGCGGCGCGTTCTGTGCATTGACCACGATCTGTTCGGCATTCCGGAAATAGGGCGTTCCGCCCTCCAGGGCGAAGGAATCATAATCCAGCGCAAGGATAAAGTAGGCATAAAAAGCGAGGATGGAGGTCAGATTGGAGGTGTGGGAATTGAGATCGAATTCCAGGGGTTGAAATTCAATGTACCGGAACCTGATATCGTTGTCGATAAAATTGAACATCGTTGTCTGGTAGTTCGTATTGTACACCGGTCTGCGCGACTGAACCGAGAGGGTTCCCCTGAACTCATCGGCAGATATCTGTTCGGTGATATTGAACATCAGGTTGCATTCGACCCGCTCCTCAACCGTATAGACATGGTTTGTCCAAACCCGGTTATTCATGAATTCATAGATGGCATTCTGCAGCGTTTCAAAGACCTGCTTATTGGTTCCCTGTACCTGTTGACTGATTACCTGCACGTTGCAATTGAGCTCCTGGGCGTACAGGGGTGTCATCATCAATACAACCATCCATGAAATGATAATCCTACGCATGCTTCATCATTTTTGCAATTTTGCGGACAATATCCCCGGCAACTTCCCTTTTAGGCTTCACTTCAAATGTATCAATAAAGCCCGATTTATCCACAAATGTTACCTTGTTTGTTTCTGTTCCGAACCCGGCGCCTTCATCCTCGAGGGAGTTTAGTACAACCAGGTCCAGGTTCTTCCGCTCCAGCTTCTTCCTGGCATTTTCAAGTCCGTTGCCCGTCTCCAGGGCAAAACCGGCAAAGAGCTGGCCGGACCTCTTTTGTTTTCCCATCTCAGCAGCAATGTCCCTGGTGGGCTGTAACCTGATGGTCCGGTCGGCGCTCCCCCGCTTCATTTTATTAGTTAATGGGGTTTCCGGGGTGAAATCGGACACTGCCGCGTTAAAAACTGCAATATCGGTCTGACCGATATGCTCCCGGCACGCATCATACATCTCCGCGGCGGTGGTAACGTCAACGACGGTGATCCGGTGATGCTGTGCCGAAACACTCACCGGTCCGCTTACCAGGGTAACCCATGCCCCCTGCCGGGCAAATGCTTCAGCAATGGCATATCCCATTTTACCCGTGGAGTGGTTTCCGATAAAACGTACGGGGTCGACCGGTTCGTATGTCGGACCGGCAGTAATCAATACCTTTTTATTCAGGAATTTTTTTTTTCCGGGAAATCCAGATCCCGGATCATGGAAATAATTTTCTCCGGTTCTTCCATCCGGCCTTTACCGGACAGACCGCTTGCCAGCTCTCCTTCTACCGGTTCAATGATATGGTGACCCCATGAGCGGAGCGTCTCCAGGTTTTTCCGGGTGGAGGGGTGCCTATACATATCCAGGTCCATGGCGGGAGCCAGAACCACCGGACAGGTAGCGGAAAGGTATGTGGTTATTAGCAGGTTGTCAGCAATGCCACCGGCCATCTTGCCCAGGGTGGTGGCGGTGACCGGAGCGATCACCATCAGGTCCGACTCGTTTCCCAGTTCGACGTGGCTGTTCCATTCACCTCCTGCTTCTTTGAAAAAATCGGAAAGGACAGGCTGCCCTGACAGGGCTGCAAGGGTTACCGGGGTGATAAACTCTTTGGCAGCAGGTGTCATTACAACCTGAACCGTGGCCCCCTCTTTGATAAACAGGCGCAGGAGTAAAACGGCTTTATAGGCGGCGATGCTGCCCGTTATACCAAGAATTATTTTTTTCCCCGAAAGATCCATGCGGAGTTATTCTTTATCCTCGGGCTGCTCGTTGATCCTGAAATAGATCTCATCATCCACCAGCTCTTCCAATGCAATCAGGGAGGGTTTGGGAAGCCTTTCAAAAAACCGGGAGATCTCAATCTGCTCCGGGTTCTCAAATACCTCCTCCAGGTTATCGGTATAGGAGGCAAACTCCTCCAGCTTACGATTCAGCTCCTGTTTCATCCCCACACTGATCTGATTGGCCCTCTTGGCTACCACTATGACCGTTTCGTAGATATTTCCGGCGTTCTGGTCAATTTCCGCGATGTTACGGGTTGTGGTCGTTCCTGCTGCTTTGGTTTTTTTATAATCCATCATTTCAGTTATTTGTATAATTCTCCAGCACTTTCTGGGAAGTGCTATAAATCCTTTCTGCTTCTTTGCTATGCTCGCTCTGCGGGAATTCAGCATTGAACGAAAAGTATTCGTCCACCGTCGACTGAAACCGCTCCATCCGTTTAGTGGCCACACTGTTATCTGCCAACAGGTAACTGGACTTCAATATCAGGAACATCACATCCTCACGGTAACGCGTATTGGGATAGTCCGAAAGACTGTTGCGCAGGGCAATGATGGCAGCCTTGTAATACCCCAGGTCGTAATAGAGTCTTGCGCTGATAAATGACTTCTCCACCAGCTTGTTGTTCATCTCCCTGATCAGCTGCTGACACTGCTCAATCTTATCCGAGGACGGATGCTTGGCCATGAACATCTGGAAAGCATTGATCGCTTTAAAGGTGTTCTCCTGGTCCAGCTCCGGCCGGGGAGACATCTGGTAAAAACAATACCCGACCATAAACTCGGCCTCCTCAAGGAATGCGCTGCTTGGATAGGTAGTCGCCAGCTGGTTAAAATAGTGACCGGCCAGGATATAATCCCTCTGGGCATAGTAGCTTTTCGCCTGGTAATACTTAACGGTATCAGCCTTCACCGTACCCCGGTAAATATTGACTACCTGGTCCAGCAACGTGGCTGCTTTGACATACTCTTCCTCGTCGTAATATTCCAGGGCTTTTTCATATTTTTGCTCAAAGTCACGGCTTTTCAGGAGCTTTTCATACTCCCCGCAACCGGAGACGATCCCCAGAACAACAACTAAAAACAATCCCGGAAGTACCCTTTTTCTTAGCATGGCGCAAAATTACAATAAATGAACGAATTAATAAAACATTTTATTTCATTAATGATCCCATAGTGTGTGCCCGATTCGGTGCGCAATTTGCCGGGGTAACAAAATTCCGTAAATTTGCCCCCGATCATTAATCATAAAAAATTTGATTCCGTGGATATATTCGAAAGAATTACGCAAAACAGGGGCCCTATTGGTCAGTACCAGAAGGCCGGACACGGTTATTTTGCCTTTCCCAAGCTGGAGGGAGAGATAGCCGCGCATATGAAATTTCGTGGAAAAGAGGTTCTTACCTGGAGTTTGAATAATTACCTCGGATTGGGTAATCACCCCGAAGTACGGGAAGCTGATGCGGAAGCAGCCAGGGAATACGGCATGGCCTATCCCATGGGAGCCCGCATGATGTCAGGACAAACCAGGAAGCACGAGGAGCTGGAACGCAAACTGGCCGATTTCGTCCGGAAAGAGGATGCTTTCCTGCTCAACTACGGATACCAGGGTATGGCATCGATCATTGATGCGGTAACCTCCCGCAACGATGTGATCGTATATGACTCTGAATCCCACGCATGCATCCTGGACGGGATGCGTATGTCGCTGGCAAAACGGTTTGTTTTTCCCCACAATAACATGGAGAACCTGGAAAAACAACTGGAGCGGGCCACCAGGCGAGCCGAGCAGCAGGGAGGCGGTGTGCTGGTTATCACGGAGGGTGTTTTCGGAATGGCCGGCGACCTGGGTAACCTGAAGGCCATTGCCGATATGAAAGAGCGGTTTCATTTCCGCCTGCTGGTGGATGATGCCCACGGTTTCGGCACCATGGGAGCAACCGGAATGGGAACCGGTGAGCATTATGGAGTCCAGGATAAGATCGATCTCTACTTCTCCACGTTTGCCAAGTCGATGGCCGGTATCGGGGCTTTCGTGGCCAGCGAGAGCGAGGTAGTGGATTTCCTGCGGTACAACATGCGCAGTCAGACCTTCGCTAAATCACTCCCCATGCCCATGGTGATCGGTGCTCTCAAGCGGCTCGAGATGCTGAAGACAATGCCCGAACTCAGGGAAAAACTGTGGACTGTTGTCGATGCCCTTCAATCGGGCCTGAAGGATGCCGGCTTTGACATTGGCGTGACAGAATCCCCGGTAACCCCGGTATATATGCAGGGTGGCATTGTCGAAGCCACCAACCTGATCATCGATTTGCGTGAGAATTACGGGATCTTCTGTTCCCTGGTCATCTACCCCGTGGTTCCCAAGGGGGATATCCTGTTACGACTGATCCCCACTTCCATGCACACGCTGGATGATGTAAAAGATACGATTGCCGCCTTTACCGAGTGTCGTTCCAAGCTGAAAGCCGGAGATTATAAAACAGAAACCTTCCAGGATATCAGCAAATTGAAAGTATAGTCAGTACTTTTTATAACAAAAAAGCTGCCTCTTCACGGCAGCTTTTTTTTTGCACATGGAGCAACCACCTGCAAAAAGAGGCCCCCGTTCCCGGCGGCCTCCTGATTAACAAGGTATCAAAAAATTTAACCATTATTCGATCTCGGCCAGGTACCGTTCAGCATCCAGGGCAGCCATGCAGCCGGTACCGGCGGCAGTGACTGCCTGCCGGTAGACATTGTCCTGCAGGTCACCACATGCAAATACCCCCGGAACATTGGTTTTGGCTGTTCCCGGAACAGTTTGTACATACCCGGTTTCATCGGTATCAAGAAACTCTTTGAATACCGCTGAATTTGGCGTATGGCCGATGGCCAGGAAGAATCCGTCAATCTCAATTTTTTTGGTGTACTCATCGGGTTCTCCCTTATTGACGTAAAGCTCGACACCTTCCACTGCCTCTTCACCATAGAGCTCTTTGGTCTGGTGTTTCCAGAGGATCTCTATATTCTCGGTATTGAACACTCTTTTCTGCATCGCCTTGGATGCACGCAGCTCGTCACGCCGAACCACCATGTAGACTTTTTTACATATCCCTGCCAGGTAGGTCGCTTCTTCGGCAGCGGTATCTCCTCCCCCCACTACGGCAACCACCTTATCTTTGTAGAAAAAGCCGTCGCAGGTAGCGCATGCCGACACGCCATGTCCCCTGTACTTCTCCTCCGATTCCAGTCCGAGATATTTGGCCGTCGCCCCGGTAGCCAGGATAACCGAATCGGCAGTCAGGGTCTTCTTATCATCGATCACCACTTTTTTTACTTTGCCGTTGAAGTCCGCCTTTGTGGCCATGCCAAACCGGACGTCAGTCCCGAACCGTTCAGCCTGCTTTTTAAAATCTTCCATCATGGCAGGACCGTCGGTTCCCTCCGGATAGCCGGGATAATTCTCCACTTCGGTTGTGGTGGTGAGTTGTCCGCCCATCTCCATCCCGGTATATATAACGGGTTTAAGATTGGCACGTGCTGCGTATATAGCAGCCGTGTACCCTGCAGGTCCCGATCCGAGGATGAGGCACCGAACATGTTCAGCCTTCTCGTCATTTTTGTTCGCGGAGACAGTTTTTTCCTCGTTATCAAGATTGTCCATTGGTTTAAATAGATCCATTGCAAAATATATTTAGGAGATTTTATAATTCTGGCACATGGGTAACAAAAGTAATACCATTTGGTTTGCTTTCCGGTTAAGCTGACAAAGATAGACAAACTTACATTATTTTGATTGATTCTAAAAAGAATGGTATGACGAGTTGTCACGATAGCAGGACCCGCAAATCTTAGGAATGAGGATGCCTGCATTCATCAAAACAGGGATTTTGTTTTAGAACCGGTCGGTTCAATTCAGTGATGGAGTGATATGATGATTCAGTGCTTACGTGTCAGTCTGGCTATAAATGAGTGGTGACGGGATATCCGGCCCAAAAGAGTGCGATTCGCAGGATGAAAAGAGCCACCTGTAAGACGAGGGAATAAAAATTTGAAAGATCAGGTTTTTCTTATAAATTTGCATCCACTATTCGGACGGGGTGTAGCTCAGCCAGGTTAGAGTACACGTCTGGGGGGCGTGGGGTCCCGAGTTCAAATCTCGGCACCCCGACCATACAAAATCGCAATTCGCACAATATTAGCGGGTTGCGATTTTTCTTTTCAGACCATGCTCTCCGTGTGCGCTACCCTTTGGCCGGGATCCTCACTCCTCCTCGATCAGGCTTTTTATCCGCTCTATCTGTTTCTGCTTGTTCACCTCGCGAAGACTCCGGGCGGTCTGCGTGAAATAGGAGTGGTTGGAGATGAACTTCACCTGCAGCCTGTTCCAGTCGTTAAGTGTTCCGATCTTGTTCTGCTCTTTCAACTCTTTATAAAGTGTATTTGATACCGGGATCATATCGCTTCGCCCCAGGTAATCGAGGTCGGCATCGCAGATGATCTTCTCCAGTAGGTTTCGGGGTTCGGGCGGCAGTTTGGTGGCCATAATGATGTCGTTGATCCGGTCGATCTGCTCATCGCTGTACCCAAAATCGGGCAGGTACTCACGGGCCAGCCGGGTTCCGTGGTACTCATGCTCATCGTAGGAGATGGTATGTCCGGCATCATGAAACAGCGCTGCGGTCTTCAGAAGCAGCACCCCTTCATCGTCCACTCCTTCCGCCCAGCCGATCAGCTCCACCTCTGTCACCACATCCACTGTATGTTTCACATTGTGGTAATAGAGGTACGAGGGCAGCTCCCGCTCCAGCTTATCCAGCATGATCTCCTGGAGATCGGTGAACTGGATCAGCTTGAACTTGGTATCGAATTTATGGTTCGGTTGCAACCCCTTCTTATCAGCCGCGAATTCGGACCTGATGCCGTTGGCCGCAAACATCTCCAGGTCTCCCTTGTACTTTACGGGAAGCTTGCCATAGTATTCACACATGAAGAACTCCTTGATCAGTTCATAGGTCATTACCGAGATCAGGATCTTCCCGTTATCCCGGATCCCCTGGATACGATGGGCTATATTGACCGTATCCCCCTTGATATCATAGGAGATTTTCCGTTTGCCTGAAATATGGGCAGTAACCGGACCCGTATGGATACCCAGGCTCATGTTCCATACCTGTTTCCCATCACTCGTAGTTCTTCTGGCAAGGTATTCCTGCATCTCAAAAGCAGCCATCACCACCTCAATGGGATTGGTAATGTTTTTAACAGGGATCCCTCCGGCTGCCATATAGGTATCCCCGATGGTCTTGATCTTCTCAATCTTATATTTTCTGAGGATCCGGTCAAATTCGATCATGACATCATCCAGTTGATCCATCACGCTCTCAGAATTGGCATCATCGGTGAGTTTATAGAACCCATCGATGTTGGCAAAAAGCACGGTGGCCATCTTGAACTTTTTCACCGCCGGTTTCTCCACCACCGTTACCGAAGTTTCGGGATCCACCCTGTTGGCCCTCAGCTTCTCCATCAGGTCATTGTTCTGCTCATTGAGCTCTTCCACCGCTTTGCGAAGCTTCTCATTCTGATCGATCAGCTCCTGGTTCTGCCAGACCAGTTTCTGGATCCGTTTCAATAATTTATCCTGTTCCAGGCCCATAATAACCCTCTTTTTTATGCGAAACATGGCCGGGAACGCCCCAACCATGACTTCTAAGTTAATTTCTTTTTTTTAGTTAGTCAATTTTTTATTTAATCGGTATTTTTGTCCTGCATCAATACCCCGGAACATGAAATACCGTACCAGCTTATTAATTATCCTGCTTGCAGGTTTTGTTTCCCTTGCGGCCCAGGGCCGGAAGGAGCCTTTCACGGTGATGTTTTACAATGTGGAAAACCTGTTCGACACCCTGGATGCACCGGACTTTGAAGATGAAGCCTTCACCCCGTCCGGGTACAAGGAATGGGATGATGATCGGTACGAGAAAAAACTCACCGATGTGGCGCGTGTGATCCTCTCCCTTCCTGAAAAAGGGTTGCCCGCCCTGATCGGCTTTTCGGAAGTGGAAAATGCGCAGGTCCTGGAAGACCTTGCTGAGATGCGCGGACTCCGCAGGGGCGATTACAGGGTGGTTTTGGAGGAGTCCGATGATCCGCGCGGGATCGATTGCGGACTCATCTACCGCGAAGACCTTTTTAAATACGGGGGACATGAGCTTGTGGAGGTTAAGGATCTATCGGGTGAATCGTACCCGCTCAGGGGAATCCTGCACGTCTGGGGAAAAGGTCCGGATGGCAGAAAACTTCACCTCTTTATCAATCACTGGAAATCAAGGCGCGGCGGTGTGCAGGAGACCGAACGGCTCCGGATGTACGCGGGAATCGCCATGCGAAGGCAACTGGACCGGTTACTCTCGCAGGAATCCACTCCAAGGGTTATCCTGATGGGCGATTTCAACGATGAACCCACCAACAGGAGCCTGATGGAAGCAGTGCACGCGGCCAACAAGCGGAAAAACATCTGGATCGGGGACCTGTACAACCTGCATTACGATATGCACAACCTGGAAGACCGCGGTACCTACAATTACCAGGGGACCTGGCAGATGTACGACCAGATCATCGTCTCCTATTCACTCCTGGAACAGCGTTCCGGTTTAACCACCTCCTACGACGGGGGCAGGATACTGAAGGAAGAGTGGATGATGATCACCGATGAACGGCACGGTGATAAGGTTCCGCTGGCCACGTACTGGGGTCAGACCTACAAGGGAGGAGCCAGTGACCACCTGCCGGTCTATGTAACCTTTACCTATTGATATGAATTTCCAGCTAACATCCGAGTATACACCCACCGGGGACCAGCCGGAGGCGATCCGCCAGCTCACCGAGGGCTTAAACCTGGGAGAACCGGCACAGACACTGCTGGGAGTTACCGGCTCGGGGAAAACCTTCACCGTTGCCAACGTGATACAGGAACTCAACCGTCCCACCCTGGTACTGAGTCATAATAAAACCCTGGCAGCCCAGCTATACAGCGAGTTCAAGCAGTTTTTCCCGGAAAATGCCGTGGAGTATTTTGTATCCTATTACGATTATTACCAGCCTGAAGCCTATATCCCGGTGACCGATACCTACATCGAAAAAGACCTCTCCATCAACGATGAGATCGAAAAGCTGCGGCTCAGCACCACCTCATCCCTTCTCTCGGGCCGCAAAGATGTGCTGGTGGTCTCCTCCGTATCCTGCCTATACGGCATTGGCAATCCGGCAGATTTTCATGACACCAAGATCGTGATCCGGCAGGGTGAAACCGTTACCCGCAATGTGTTTCTCCGGCGGCTGGTGGACGGACTCTATTCGCGGAACGAGGTGGATTTCAAAGCGGGTACGTTCCGCGTACGCGGAGACACGGTGGATGTCTACCTGGCTTACAACGACATGGCCTACCGGTTTGAGTTCTGGGGCGATGAGGTGGAGCAGATCAGCTCCTTTGATCCGATCAGCGGACATACCCTGGAGACGCATCCCGATGTGACCATCTTTCCCGCCAATATCTTCATCACCTCGAAAAACCGCATCAATGAGGCGATTAACCGGATCCAGGATGACATGGTGGCACAGGTGGCCTTTTTCAAAGAGATCGGCAAGCACATCGAAGCACAGCGCCTGGAAGAACGGGTAACCTATGACCTTGAGATGATCAGGGAACTGGGACATTGTCCGGGTATCGAGAACTACTCCCGCTATTTCGACGGCCGGGCCGAGGGCACCAGGCCCTTTTGCCTGCTGGATTACTTCCCGGAAGATTTCATCACCGTGATCGATGAAAGCCATGTAACCCTCCCCCAGATCCATGCGATGTATGGAGGAGACCACTCCCGCAAAAAGAACCTCGTAGAATACGGGTTCCGGTTACCGGCAGCTATGGATAACCGGCCGCTTAAATTCAATGAGTTCGAGGAGCTTACCGGTCAGACCCTCTACGTATCGGCCACCCCGGCTGATTACGAGATGGAACGATCCGGCGGCATTTACGTGGAGCAGGTTATCAGACCTACCGGGTTGCTGGACCCGATGATCGAAGTCCGGGAGAGCCTCAACCAGATCGATCACCTGGTGGAGGAGATCCGGAGGCGATCGGACCAAAATGAGCGGATCCTGGTGACCACCCTTACCAAGCGCATGGCCGAAGAGCTCACCAGCTACCTTGTGAAGATGAACATCCGCACCCGGTATATTCATTCGGATATCGATACGCTGGACCGGGTGGAGATCCTGGACGGACTCCGTAAAGGGGCATTTGACGTACTGGTTGGGGTCAACCTGCTGCGGGAAGGACTCGATCTGCCCGAGGTATCGCTGGTAGCCATCCTGGATGCGGATAAGGAGGGATTCCTGCGCTCCGAGCGGTCGCTTACCCAGACTGCCGGGAGGGCCGCTCGTAACCTCAACGGGAAAGTGATTATGTATGCCGACAAGGTTACCGATTCGATGCAGAAAACCATCGATGAAACAAACCGCCGCCGGGAAAAGCAGCTGAAATACAACGAAGAGAACCAGATCACCCCGCAGCAGATCCGCCGTGCCCAGGTATCGCTGTTTGACCAGCGGAAAGATCTTATCGAACGGCCGGGTGTGTATGCCGATCAGGCAAAATCCGATATCGCAGCAGATCCGGTGGTTCAGTATATGAACAAAGAAGGACTGGAAAAAGCGGTCGATAAGGCACGTAAAAATATGGAGAAAGCAGCTGCAGAACTGGATTTCATCGAGGCTGCCCGTTACCGGGACGAGATGTTCGCCTACAAAGAGCGGCTTGAAAAGGCCGAAAAAGAGGACGGCTGAGGATCAAACCAGGAAGAGGAGAACATACATAAAACAAGACCGCCGAAACAGTTGCCCCGGCGGTCATGAGTCATCAGTCAAGTATGTCTTAGCCCAAATAGGTTTTGAGCAATCTGCTTCTTGAAGTATGGCGGAGCCGGCGAATCGCCTTCTCCTTGATCTGGCGCACCCGCTCACGGGTAAGGCCAAACTTCTCACCAATCTCCTCAAGTGTCATCTCCTGACAGCTAATACCAAAAAAGAGCTTGATGATATCCCGCTCCCGCTCGGTCAGCGTGGCCAGGGCCCGCTCCACCTCCTTGGAAAGAGATTCACCAATCAGGGAATTGTCGGCATTGGGCGAATCATTGTTCACCAGCACATCCAATAAACTGTTGTCTTCACCATCGACGAAGGGAGCATCCACCGACACATGACGTCCTGAGACGCGCAGGGTATCGGAGACCTTTTCCTTGGGTAACTCCAGCGCTTCAGCAAGCTCCTCCGGTGTGGGAGTGCGCTCATACTCCTGCTCAAACTTGGAAAACGCCTTATTGATCTTGTTTAAAGAACCAACCTGGTTCAGGGGTAGGCGTACGATTCTCGATTGTTCGGCAAGAGCCTGAAGAATGGATTGACGGATCCACCAAACCGCATAGGAGATGAATTTAAACCCGCGTGTTTCGTCAAATTTTTCAGCGGCTTTGATCAGTCCCAGGTTCCCCTCGTTAATGAGGTCGGGCAAGCTAAGGCCCTGGTTCTGGTACTGCTTGGCCACCGAAACGACAAATCGCAGGTTGGCCCGGGTTAACTTCTCTAACGCCAGGCGGTCTCCCTTTTTGATCCGTTGAGCCAATTCTACCTCTTCCTCAACAGTGATCAACTCCTCCTTACCAATTTCCTGCAAATACTTATCTAATGAAGCACTCTCCCTGTTGGTAATAGATTTCGTGATCTTTAACTGTCTCATTTATTCCTCCTCGGTTATAAAAAAATACATATGAAAAAACGCTGCAAATTTAGAGGGTAATTTATTTATAGTCAATATAAATAAGTTTTTTAACAGAAAAAAGAAGACCAACGCACCATTGGTCTCCTTTTCTTAACGTAACAATATCTTAAGTTAGTATCTGTGTCAACTTTACATTCCAAATGCGTAATATGACTTCGTTCCGTCTCCATATACTCCTTCGATAATTACGCCACCTTCTACATTTTCAAGGACGTTGGATATATCTGTAACGCTATTTACGGGTGTTTTGTTGACAGATGTTACGATAAATCCTTCGCGGATCCCCACTTTCATGAACTTTCCGGGACGCAGGGCAATCACACGCACACCCTTTTCAATTCCCAGTTCGCGCTTTTCACGATCTGTAACGGGTTCAAAACGTGCACCCAGTGACTCAATCACTGCATCGGTCCTGACGATTTCCGTTGTGCCACTCATATTACGGAGAACCACATCGTAAGGTTTCATTTTTCCGTTTCTTTTAACTACAACGGTTACCTCATCATTGGGACGGTACCGACTGACCTGTTCCTGCAGTTCAGCAACGCTGTTCACCCGCTCATCATTGATGGAGATGATCACGTCCCCCGCTTTGAGTCCTGCCTCCTCGGCAGCACTCTCTTCACGAATGCCGTTCACATAGACTCCTTCGGTGCTTTCCAGGTCCTCCTCTTCGGCCAGGGTGGCGGTTACATCCCGGATAGTAACACCGAGAATAGCCCGCTGCACTTCACCGTATTCCATCAGATCGGAAACCACTTTCTTTACGATGCTTACCGGAACGGCAAAAGAGTAACCGGTAAAAGATCCGGTGCGCGAGGCGATTGCGGTATTGATTCCTACCAACTTTCCTTTTGTATCTACCAGGGCGCCCCCGCTGTTACCCGGATTCACCGCCGCGTCGGTCTGGATAAACGACTCGATGGAGAAGTTGTTCCGCAGGAGGTTAAAATTACGGGCCTTGGCGCTTACAATTCCTGCTGTAACAGTTGATGTAAGGTTGTAGGGATTCCCCACGGCAAGCACCCATTCGCCAAGTTTCAGATTATCGGAGCTACCGAACTCCACCACGGGAAGTTTTTTCTCGTCAATCTTGATCAACGCAAGATCGGTGGTGGGATCGGTTCCGATAAGCTCGGCCTTGTACTCCCTCCGGTCGTTCAGTACCACCGTGATCTCATCTGACTTGTCGATCACGTGATTGTTTGTCACGATATACCCTTCCCCGGAAATGATCACCCCGGAGCCAAATCCGACAACGGGTTCAGGCTCAGTATCGGGCTTGATTCCAAAGAAATACTCGTAAAGAGGATTCACCCCTCGCTCCCTGAATACGGTCGTTTTCACGTGAACCACCGCATTGACAGTGTTTTCCGCAGCCACCGTGAAGTCCATTGCCTGGAGGGATTCCATCTCCGCACCGGTGGGCAGGCTGGTGTATTTAACCGCATCGTTTTCCGGTATCTCCACCACCCGCGCCTCCGGCTGGAAAAATTTCGCATAGGCTAAAACGGCGATCAGTGCCGCTGCTAGCATGGACAGGAAAATTCCTAAATATCTTTTCGTTTTCATAATCGCTATATTTTTCATGATTCGTGCTCGGCGAACCAGGGTTCAAATTTCATGCCTTGCATCTTCAAATCTATGGGGTTAACAACTGAAATGCTAAAATTATTCTAATTTTGCAGGTGATTTAACCTTTTTTAACGTAAAAACCGGCATGAACATCCCGTTTCACAAGTACGAAGGTGCAGGCAACGATTTTATCCTGGTGGATAGCAGAAAAATTGGCAGTGAGTGGGCTACATACCCGGTGGTCAAAAGACTCTGTGACCGTCATTTTGGCATCGGGGCAGACGGGCTCATCCTTCTGCTGCCTTCCGACTCCAACGATTTCCACATGAAATATTTCAATTCCGACGGGAATGAGGGTACGATGTGCGGAAACGGCGGCCGGTGCCTCGGGGCATTTGCCCACCGGTTGGAGCTGATCGGGGAGTCGGGAACCTTCTCAGCAATAGACGGACTGCATACCGTAACAATCCATCGCCCGGGCCATGTGGAACTCTCCCTCAACGAGGTTTCCGGGGTGAAGGTGCTGGATGACGGTTACCTGCTGGATACAGGGTCCCCTCATTTTATCACATTTACCGGTGAGCTGGATCAGGTCGATGTATTCGGAACGGGCCGTAAAATTCGCCACGAACCGCGTTTCAGGGATGGGGTGAATATCAATTTCACCCAGCTGATCCCCGGTGGCATCCGGGTGCGCACCTACGAGCGCGGTGTGGAAAATGAGACCCTATCCTGTGGAACCGGGGTAACAGCTGCAGCGATTGCTGCCACCCTGGAATACCCTGACCTGGAAAGCCCCGTTGAAGTGCAAACCCGGGGAGGTACCCTGGAAGTGTCCTTCACGCCTGTAAACCGGGAAACCTTTACGGACATAAGACTTACGGGACCGGCCACCCGTGCATTTGAAGGCACCATTGACATCTGACCGGAACAACCAAAAAAACTGACGATATGCGAACACCTGCCACCCTGTTGATCCTGATCCTGACCATGGCCGGAGCCATGGCCCAGAATCACACGGAACCCCTTGAAAAGGAGCTGGAATCCCTGCAGCAATACAACACCTACCTGGAACACCGGCTTGATAAACTGGAAAAGAGCGTGGATGACCTGCTCTGGTACCGGAAAGTGGGCGATGTCGCCCTGATCGACAAAGTATACATGACCGGTCCGCCCCTCTGGAAAGAGGAGAACCCGGACGCCCAGGGAGCCGGTAACCCGGTGAAATTCTGGTCGTACGTATTTGTTCCCAGGGACCTCGACCGATCGAAAAGATACCCGCTCATTGTATTTCCCCACGGCGGGGTGCACTCCGATTTTTCCACCTATTACACCCACATCGTGCGCGAACTCATCGCCCAGGACTATATCGTGGTTGCCGCTGAATACCGCGGCAGCACAGGATATGGTCAGTCCCACTACCGGAAGATTGATTACGGCGGACTGGAGATCGAGGATGTGGATGCCAGCCGGGGCTTCATGCTGGAGAACTGCGATTTTGTGGATAAAGACCGGGTGGGAATCATCGGTTGGAGCCACGGCGGACTCATTGCCCTGCACAACATATTTGAACATCCGGATCATTACAAAGTAGCCTATGCAGGCGTACCGGTGAGCGACCTGATTGCCCGCATGGGGTACAAAACACAGTCGTACCGAGATCTTTACGAAGCCGATTACCACATCGGCCAGTCAGCCTACGAAAACGTGGAAGAATACCGGCGGCGCTCCCCTGCATGGAATGCCCACAAGCTGGAAACCCCGCTGCTGATACACACCAACACCAACGATGCCGATGTGAACGTACTCGAGGTGGAGCACCTGATCAAATCGCTCAAAGCCGAAGATAAGGAGTTTGAATACAAGATCTACCAGGATGTTCCGGGCGGTCACTCCTTTAACCGGATGGACACCCGCATTGCCAGGGAGATCCGGCTGGAGATCTACCGTTTCCTGGAACCCTACCTTGATCCGCCGGCCCCATTCAGTAACCTGGAGGCACTGGAAGAAGCTGCCTATAAGTTCTGATCATATCTCAGCGTTTCGTTCAGGGTACCCGGAACCGAACGCATGGGTAAGATGGGGGGTAGCTGTTTCTACTGTAGTTTCTTGGCAAAGGCCAGGATCTTGTCAAAGTCAATGTCGGGCTCGGTCTTAAGCCGTGCCGCCTTACGGGTCATGATCTTGTGCAAGAGGTTCATCTTTTTGAAATCAAGCTCCCCGCCGAAATACCCTTTGGCAAGGCTTTGCTCAAGCAACTTATCGGGAAAAGCCGATTTCAGGAGCGCCTGCTCGTCCTCACCGGGGTCCACGCAGCATACAAAGAGTCCGACCTGCTTTTTCAACAACTCTTTCAGATGGATTTCGCAGAACCGCCGCACCGACCGCTGGATCATTCCCTCGTGGATCGATCCGCCGATGATAATGGTATCGTACTTGTCCAGCGGGATTTTACGCCTCCTGGAGATACGGACCAGGTCGGCATCCGGACCCAGATCCTTTTTTAACCGGCTGACGCACTGTTCCGTGCAGCCCAGTGTCGATGAATAGGCAATGAGTGTTTTCATGCGACCAATCGGTAACCCTCAAATATAACCTATCTGACGCTCTTACCCAACTTTTCAATCTTTTTCATTCGTTTTAGGATGGTTTCAGCCGATGCGCGCCGCACTTTATCCAGAATGGTGAAACGGATCGGCCTGAAACCGCAAAAACCCAGCGTGGAATGTTTCATGGCGTGAATACCGCCGCCACCCTGTACATACCGGTAGTAATACCAGGGATTATCCATGGTAATGAAGATCCTGACGGATTTGCCTTTCATCAGCTTTTCAGGGCGAACGCTGTTCTTCCGGTAACGGAAGGCAAAACCCGGCCAGAGGAGCTTGTCAATGAAGCCCTTGAACATAGCGGGATAGGTTCCCCACCAGTTGGGATAGATAAAAACCACGTGATCGGCACGCTTCAGTCTTTCCTGGGCTTCCAGTATATCCGGCTCCAATGCCTCCTTTCGCTTGTAACCCTTGAAGAGGATCGGTTCAAAATCCAGTTTGCGCACGTGAATGAAATCCACATTCGCGCCTCCCTCCAGGGCCCCTTTTCGGTAACTCTCGGCGATCTTGTGGCTCAGGCTGTCATCATTGGGGTGACCTAATATGATCAATACATTTTTCATAGAAACCTTGACGTTGTTGGGCGTTTGTCATTCATACTTCACCTAACAGCCAACTAAAACTGTTGTTCAAATAATAACATACACCCCTCCTCCATTCCATTTTTTTTTATAATTTTACTCCAACGATCCGTAACTGATAAGGAAATTACCTATGGCAAGGAAGAAAAAAAAGAAAACGGAAGAGGCACAACCTCAACGGACAGGCCCCATCATCAACGAAGGTGCCAAAAGAAAGAGAGCGCAGAAGAAATACAGCTACCCGGTAATCGGCCACTTTGCCGAAAGAAGCGTGGAGTTCAAAAGTATCCTGGAAGCCGAACGCGTAACCGGCATCAACTACAACCTGATCTTTGAAGCGTGTATAGGTAAGATTTACAAAGCCAAGAACGTCCATTGGGAGTTTAAAAAAGGGAACCACTATATTAAGTATAAGGCCTATTATATCAACGCACAGGAAAACTATACCCGCAAGACCGGATTTAACGGCTAACCGGAAATCATAATAGAGCTATCAAACAGGAGGATGCCCGGCCGCGGCATCCTTTTTTTTTATATTCAGACCCCGGTTAATTCCCTGCCGGATAGTGCAACAGAAAGACAAAGCGGCTAATCCCTCTCCGTGATGTCAATTCTCCCGGGTAATACCCGGCCAGCTGTCACTGCGGAAAGGAGAAGCGGGTAATCCTTCCTTGTTATAGAGGTTCACATCGGGATTGTCTGCCCAACCATACCTGACGGCCACGGGATCCGGGACCTCATCCGACCAGAGGACCACGGTGCCTCCTTCCACTTTCCCTTTTGCCCAGTGAAACTCACGGTCGTCGCCCGCCAGTGCAAACCCACGGACATATCCGTATTTATCCCTGGCAATCAATCCGCTTTCTGCATACCGGAAGGTAAGGATCACCCGGCTTCCGCGTTTATCCATAAATTCAAACAGGGGGCCCGAGTGTACTATATCCCGGCCATACGTATCATGCAGGGCCGCCAGAGCCAGCCGGTATCCCACATCCTGCTTGTTGCCCGGGTGTATATCATCAGCCTCCCCAATGTCGATGGTCACTGCCATCCCTGTGTTCTGGAGCGAGAGCGTCATGAGTTGAGCTTCACGCAATTCAGCCCATTCACTTTCACCAGGTTCCTGCTTCTCTTTCCTGAAATTGGCCAGTTGCACGAAATAGAATCCCATATCCGGGTTGTTCCATTGGTTGCGCCAGTCGCGGATCATATTGGGAAACCGTTCGCGATACTCAAAGGCATTGTCTGCATTAGCCTCCCCCTGGTACCAGATCACCCCGAGCACCGGGAAACGGATGATCGGATGGATCATCCCGTTATACAGGAGGGTTGGTTTATCATTGGGTCTTAGCGTCTTTCCCGGGTTATCCAGGTCATCGAGATCCCTTATCTCCTCCGCCATCTCCGGCACGGTGGCGGCCATCTCCCTGCTTGTCCAAGTTTCCACATTGGTTCCTCCCCAGTTGGAGCTGATCAGACCGACCGGCACCCCCACCTCTTTGTGGATCGCCCGGCCGAAGAAATATCCGACTCCTGAAAAAGTGGGAATATTGGCTGGTAAGCACTCCTGCCAATCTCCCCCGGGTATAGTGTCCACGGGAGTCGGCTTCAGGTTACGGGGGATATCGAACAGACGGATCTTCGGGTAATTGGCCTCCATGATCTCCTTTTCGGCATTTTTGGCACGGGAGAGAGGCCACTCCATATTGGACTGACCCGAGCAGACCCAGACATCGCCCACCAGGATATTTTCAAGAACGATGGCATTCTCTTCACCCACAACCTCCATCGTGTAGGGTCCGCCCGCCTTCATTGCCGGAAAGGTCACTTCCCAGCCCCTCTCCTTTCCTGCCCTGACAGTCTGGCGATTACCTGCAAAATGCACGGTAACTTCCTCCCCGGGATCAGCCCATCCCCAGATCACAATTTCGGTATTACGCTGAAGGACCATATTGGAATTAATCAGACGCGGAAGGGATACCCCGGCATGGAGGGATCCGGCCAAAAGCAGTCCGGCCACCAGGAACACACATCTTTTAAAAAGCAGGTGAGATTTCATAATGATCGATTTAGTATATAAAAATTTTCTGTATTAATGCTTCACGTCTCCCGGTTTTTTAAGTAAAGGCTCATGAAAGGCCCGGTGCGCAGGGTTCACAGCAATGGTAACCATGTCATCCGGTCCTATCCGATCGTATCCGATCGCATGCAAGCCTGTTTCCCGGTCTATCCTTGCACCTCTAAATTAGCAAAGTTCTGTTAAATTTGGGTCGTTGCAGGGAGAGGATTTCCCGGGTTTCAGAAAACCGGGGTCAAAAACAGCGAATAACCTATTCATCGAACGCACTATGCGAATGAAAAACAATCTTCAGGGTAAAATTGCCCTGGTAACGGGATCTGGAAAAGGGATTGGAAAAGCAGTGGCTCTTGAACTGGCTTCAAAAGGAGTCACCGTCATCCTCAACGGCCGTAATCGCGAAAAACTTGACAGAACGCTGGCCGAATTTAGGAGCATGGGATTCCGCGCAAATGCAATACCCGGAGATGTTTCAGATCCGGAACAAAGTCGCGCGATTATCGATAAGGCGGTTTCGCTGTACGGACAACTGGATATTGCCGTGCTCAACGCGGGGGTGTCGGGGTACGGACTTGTAGAGGAAACCAGTCCGGAACAATTACAGCATGTAATGAACATCAACACCCTGGGAACCTTTTACTGCACCCGTGAATTGATTCCCCATCTCCGCCGGTCCCGGGGGAGCCTGGTGCTTATCTCCTCCCTTGCCGGTCTCCATGGCATCCCGAGATCATCGGTATATTGCATGAGTAAAATGGCCCTGACCGCCCTGGCCCAGTCTCTTCGCATTGAATTAAAGGGTACGGGAATCCACATCGGATTGGTCCATGTGGGGTTCACGGTGAATGAAGCTGACAAAACCGTCTGTGCTCCCGATGGAAAAACGATTCCTATCCAGCATCGTCCCGGGTGGTTGCAACAATCCAGGGAAAAGGTAGCCCGGAACGTAGTGGGAATGATCAGACGACGCCGGTTTCGCCTGGTGCTGTCACCTCTTGGAAAACTCTTTGCTTTTTTTCGCCGCTATTTCCCGGGATTTACCCTGCGTGCCATGCAGTTCACCAATAGATCATCGGAAAAACTAACCCGCACGTCGTAGAATATAATGCCACTCCCTGCCGGCATGGGATTCCTGCAGACCCTGCAGCTGCTGTCTGTATACAATCAGGAGCCTCGAAAGAACCGCAATTATTTAGTTCTACGTAACCTGCGTTTTCAGGCATTGTAGGTAGAGGATGCCGTTGCGCCTCCCCGCCCGGTCCAGTTGGTATGGAAAAACTCGCCTCGTGGTTTATCAACGCGCTCGTAGGTGTGCGCACCGAAATAATCCCGCTGGGCCTGGAGCATGTTGGCCGGCAGGCGGTCGTTCCGGTAGCCATCGTAATAACTGAGCGCAGCAGTAAAAGCCGGTACGGGAATGCCGTTCTCGATGGCGACTGCACATACACGACGCCATCCCGCCTGGGCAGCTTCCACTTTTTCCCTGAAAAAGTCATCCAGCAACAGGTTGGTCAGATCATTGTCATGATCAAACGCTTTTTTGATATCGCCCAGGAATGCCGAGCGGATAATACACCCGCCCCGCCACATAAGGGCAATGTCACCGTAATTCAGATCCCAGTTGTATTCGCCCGCTGCTTCCCGCAGCATGGTATACCCCTGGGCGTAGGAAACGATCTTGGAGGCAAAAAGAGCCTGACGGATATCTTCGATGAATGCCGCCCGGTCCCCTTTGAACCGGGGAGTCGGACCATTCAAAATACCGGATGCCCTCACCCGGTCCTCTTTCAGTGCCGAGAGGAAACGGGAAAAAACTGACTCTCCGATCAGGGTTAACGGAATGCCCAGGTCCAATGCTGCAATAGCGGTCCATTTACCGGTCCCCTTTTGTCCTGCTGTATCCAGGATCTTCTCCAGCAACGGCTCCCCGTCATCATCTTTGAAGGCCAGGATATCCCGGGTTATCTCGATCAGGTAACTGTCCAGCTCCCCCTCATTCCACTCCCTGAACACTTTGTGCATCTCATCTGCTGACATGCCCAGCAGGTTCTTCATAAGAAAATAGGCCTCGCTGATCAGTTGCATATCGCCATACTCGATGCCGTTGTGCACCATCTTCACGAAATGACCGGCGCCATCACTTCCCACCCAGTCGCAGCAGGCAGATCCGTCCTCCACCTTGGCAGCAATGGACTGAAAAATATCCTTCACTTCAGGCCAGGCCGCTGCGGATCCTCCCGGCATGATGGACGGCCCTTTCAGGGCACCCTCTTCACCCCCGGAGACCCCGGTTCCGATGTAGAGTAGCCCTTTGCTCTCCACATATCGTGTTCTGCGGATGGTATCCGGAAAATGGGAGTTGCCCCCGTCAATGATGATATCTCCCTCCTCCAGCAAAGGGATCAGTGTTTCAATAAAATCGTCTACCGGCTTTCCGGCTTTCACCAACAACATTACTTTGCGGGGTCTCTCCAGGGATTGAACCAGCTCTTCGATGGAGTGGGCACCGATAAACTTTTTACCCTTTCCCCGGCCATTGACAAACCGGTCCACTTTCTCTACCGTACGGTTATAAACCGCTACGGTATACCCGTTGCTTTCCATGTTCAATACCAGGTTTTCACCCATAACGGCTAACCCGATCAGACCGATATCTGCATATTTTTTCATAATCATTTGGTTTAATTAATATGATATTTTACGTTTTATTTCCATTAAATCGTATTCCTCATTCATCTGTCACCTGCCGGATCAATGCCCGGATTACGAGCATTGCAAATCGCAGGTGCAGTGCTGTCAATACTCACATGCAGAAATCCCCCAGCACCTGGAATCCCAGTTGCTCGAGGAGCCTGCGGTATACCCCGTCATCATTATATAGCCTCACCGTATAGGCCGGAGGCTCTCTCCTGGTGCGGTACTCCCCCCTCAATGTCTCGAAGCTGCCGGGTTGCTCCCGGAGCGCTCTATCATCCAAAGCTATATTATAGGTGTGGTTATAGACCTCCGCCACAAATCCCGCACTGTCCGACTCTGCGCCGTCGGCATGGATCACCGGTTCTCCGGGAGCCGGGATATTCTCCGGTTCCCAATCCCCGGCATGCAATCCGAAGAAATCACTTACCGCCCTTACGCTCATCCTGGTTCCATTGGCTTTCCCATCGGTGGAATACCCGGCAATATGCGGAGTGGCGATCGTTGCCTCTTTTAATAGTCCGGGATCGGGGGCAGGTTCGTTGTTGTATACATCCAGCACGGCACCGGAGAGCCGTCCGTTAGCCAGCGCGTTTTTCAACGCTTCATCTTCAACCACTTCCCCGCGACTGGTGTTGATCAGCCAGGCACCCTTCTGCATCATTTCCAGGAACTCCCGGTCTGCCATACCGAGTGTTTGATCAGGTCCCTCCCTCAGCAGGGGCACGTGAAGGGTTACTAAATCGGATCTTCGCAGCAACTCCTCCAGGCCGGTAAAGTCTCCCGGACCCTCATTCCGCTCCCTTGGCGGATCATTGCAGAGCACTTTCATGCCAAGGGCTTCCGCCACCCTCCGTACTTTCCTGCCCACATGTCCGACCCCGATAATTCCCAGGGTGGCTCCCCCGAGTTCCAACCGGTGATGACTGACAAGGTACAGCAGGGCAGATACCATGTACTGCTCCACCGACGAAGAGTTGCAACCCGGAGCATTGGTCCAGGAGATCCCGTGGGCCTCGCACCAGGCTGTATCGATATGATCGTACCCGATGGTGGCTGTGGCTATAAACTTCACACTGCTTCCCTCCAAAAGCGCCCGGTCACAGCGCGTGCGGGTCCTTACAACCAGGGCATCTGCATCCTTTACATCTTCAGCTCCTATCTCCCTTCCGGGGAGGTAAGCTACTTCTGCAAAGGGCTCAAGCCCCCCCCTGATAAAGGGAATATGTGCATCAATAACGATCTTCGGCCGACTCATGTCGATGTAAATTTACCTTTTTCCGCCCAGAGTCCGGTGGCCGGATTGGAGATATAGTAGATTTCTTCGCCATCGGGCATGCGATTCCAGCCATCCTTCAGCTTCGCGGGATCATACCGTTTCATCATCTCTTCCGGATCCGCATATTCGTAATTCACCCCCCGGATCTCCTCTTCGGTGAGTCCGCCCGCACAATACGTCACCCTGAAGCGGTTCTCGGTGGACCCATGGATCAGGTGCGCCGCTGCACTGAGGTTCGCTTCCAGGTCGGGATTCTTTTCCACGTACCCGAGCACCTCCCGAGTGGTCCGGTATCCGTATTTCCTGATCAGCCGGTCGATCTCGCCATCTTCCCCGAACGACTTCACACCGGGAGCCAGCACCACCAGTTCGCCCTCATCTGCAATCGCCATGCGGGTCCGGTAGATACTCTTATTCCCCAGCCAGGTACTCTTGAATTCGCCGGGATCCAGGTAGACCACCACCTTTTTCAGCGGCTCATCAACCATCTCAAAATTCACCTCCAGCGACAGCTCCGCCGCCTGCCTGAAACACTCCTCGTCGTCACCGATATAGAGTCCCCGCATCACCAGCTCCCCGGCATTGTTCCTTCCCACCACCGTCAGTACATATACCAGCGGCATCGTTTTCGCAAAATGGTCCGACGCATAATTGAGCACGCGCCGCACCGGGGTGTCGGCATGGCCCATCATTCGTTCCAGTCCGTACGCCGCCCCCAGGAAATGACTCTTATTGATCCCTTCAGGACCCCCCGTACCCACGAAAATATTTTTATTGTAGTTGGCCATTCCCACCACCTCGTGGGGAACCACCTGTCCCACCGACAGGATCAGGTCATGACCGCCTTCAACCAACATGCGGTTAACCTGCGCCGGCCACGGGTAGTTCACGCGGCCTTCCGAGACCTCCTCCACGAACGATCCGGGTACTTCTCCCAGGGTCACCACGTCGTTTCTCCAGTCGTGTACACGGAACAACCCCCGCGGGACCGGTCCGTACATTCTCTCCAGTTCGTCGTCTGTCATGGGTGCATGCGTCCCCAGGGCCGGAAGCACGGCGGTGAGCCGCTTTTCATAGTACTCCCATACCAGGCGGGTAATAAGGCCGGCCTTACTGTGAGCCCGGGTGGCATCGGGGGGAACAGCCAGCACGTTGCGGCGTTCACCCAGCTGATCCAGGGCGTCATACAATAATTCCCGTATCTCATCCATGCCCAGTTCCAGGGTGGACGATCCCTTGGCTGCATAGATCATAATACGTTCCAGTGTGGTTTATCAGGCAGAAAGGAGTCAAACTCCTTCTCCAGTTCCGTTTCATAATCACCAGCATACGTTCCATTAAAGAAGCGGTCCAGTCCTTCATTCAGGAGGCGGTCCCATGACTCCTCCTCGTGGCCCGGATTGACGGGAAAGAACAATACGTTGTTCGACCGGGCGGCTTTCAGGTCTCCGGGTGCATCCCCGATCATCAGGATCCTGTCGGAAGAATACTTCCCCACCGCTGCCATAGCCAGGTGCTCGGTCTTGGTACCATACTCCTGTCCGGCAATCACCCGCACAAAGGAGTCGATGCCGTTCTCTTTCCACTCCCGCTCCAGGGCCTCCACCGGCGTCTGCGACACCACAATGGCATCGGCCTGCTCATTGAGCTTTTCCAGCGATTCCCTGACCCCCGGGAAGGGAGGCATGCCGTAGACCAGCTCTTTAATGTCTTCATTCACCTTCAGCGACCAGCGAAGAGCCAGGTCGATATCGGCATCGTTGATCCGCGATGCATACTCCTTCAGCGCGGGATTCCCAAGTTTGGACTCCTCCTGGGTCCATTTCTTAAGGGCCGTCATGTCGGGAAGCTTCATCCCACGGTCATGCACTTCGGGTCGTTGTCCGAGCAACCTGAACGCCTCCAGCACAGCCAGGAAACGATTTACGCCCCGGGTTTTGGAGTAGAGGTTGGTAAACTCCCAGGTCTCCCGGGCATACTTGGATATTTTCTGTAATTCGTAAAACTTGATGAAATTGGGACAGAAGCACTCCTTCTGCTTGATCTCCATCGTGTCAAAAGCGCAGCCGTCGGAATCGATCCCGATAAAAAAATCCTTCGTGGGTTCCAATGACTTGAGTTGTTCCTGCAGGTTCATATTGTTCTTTTTTTATGGTTTATCGTATGTGTTTGTAATGTGTACATTTACAGGGCCTCCGGGGTGTATCCAGGGAGCTTCTGCGGGGCAAACTTCTTCTCCAGCCGGGCAAACCGCTGACGGCCGTTCACCATGGGAACGCTCACCCAGTCCTCCCCGATAAGTGGCCGCACGTAGGCAAGGAATTCGTCGGTCACATCCGTGCGATCGGCGCTGATCCACTTTTCGGGGAAGGTGCGTTCCGAGAGGGCTACCTTCTCCAGCGGCACCTTGTCGTAATGAACGTTGTAGATGAATCCCGGCTCCCTGAGGATCGTGGCCATCCACCCGTTCCCCTCGTTCATGGCGATATCCACCGCCTTCTGGCCCACCCGGTACGCTTCATCCAGATCGACCGTGGAGGCGTAAACGGCCGTATCGCGCTGATCGGTGCCCATTACCTGGCCCCGGGCCTTGCCGCGCGCCTGCAGTCCTTTACCGTTCAGGTAGTTGACCACCGTTTGAAAAACCGACTGCCGGGAGCTGCCAAACGAGGTGTGTCCGAATGAATCCTTCACCTCGCCCAGCTCCCCCACGTCAAAGCCTTCACTCACCACGACAATGCAGCGCCCATCCTGCTTCAACCGCTCGTTTACCCTGTCGGCCATCTCCTCCAGGCTCATCCCCGATTCGGCGAGATAGATCTGGAGTGGTATCTGCCGACCGGGATCGGCCAGCCGCGCCGCAGCCGGGATATACCCGATCTTTCGACCCATGGCCTGCAACACAAGCACCGGGTCGGCCGGGGAAGAACCGCGGTTCTCCTCGTCGGCGTTCTGCACGATGTGCGACCAGTACCGGGCCACGCTTCCATACCCCGGGGTGTGGTCAATCAATTTGAACTCACTGTCTCCCACGTCATTATCAATGGTTTTGGGCACCCCCACCGCCACCAGGTCGAGTCCCTGTTCACGAGCCATCTCGCTTACGCGGAACGCGGTGTGCTGGGAGTCGTTACCCCCGATGTAAAAAAAGTACCCGATATCGTGGGCTTTCATCACCTCGATGACGCGGGCCATATCCTTCTTCTGGTGATCCTTCAGCTTGTACCGGCATGTGCCCACGGAACCTGCCGCAGGGGTGGTACGGAGCAGGGCGATCTCCTCTTCCGGCTGGGCGGAAAGATCCAGCAACTCCTCCTTCAACACTCCTTCAATGCCATGCCAGCCAGCGTATATCCTGCCGAAATGACCGGGAAACATACGACAGGTTTCAATGATCCCCCGGAGGGAGGAGTTGATCACGGGGGACGGACCCCCGGATTGTGCGACGATTACATTTTTTGCCATGAGTACTCAGTTTTTTTAGTTCAGCTATATACCACATGCGATTTATCGATGCCCAGTTCCAGCCCTCTCAGCTCAGCCATTCCCCTCAGGAGACCGATTGCCGAATAGCCGGGATTGGTCTTCTTTTCCAGATCATCCAGGATGGTATGCCCGTGATCGGCCCGCATGGGAATGCGATCGTCGGGCCGGTACAGCGACTTTCGTCTTTTTTGTTCTTTGTGAATGGTCAGGATGATGTTGTACATATCCACATCTCCCTGGAGATGGCCTGTCTCATGGAAGCTGCCATCGGGCTCCCGCTGAGTGCTCCGCAGGTGTGCGAAGTTCAGTTTCGATCCCAGCCGCTCCACGATCCCCACCAGTTCGTTTCCGGGGTGAACTGCCAGCGAGCCCGTGCATAAGGTAAACCCGTTATAGATCGAATCCTGCACACGGAGCAGGTATTCCAGGTCGGCCTCCGTACTGACCACCCGGGGTAGTCCGAACAGGGGAAAAGGGGGATCATCGGGGTGGATCGCCAGCTTCACCCCCGCCTCCTCGGCAACCGGTATTACCTGTTGAAGGAACCAGGCCAGGTTTTCGCGGTAGGCATCCACCGTCACATCCTCGTACTGGGCCAGCTTCTCTTTGAACGCCTCCAGGTCGTAACCCTCCTGTGCACCGGGCAACCCGGAGATTATATTCTTCTGCAGAACATAACACTCCTCATCCGACAGGCTCTCATAGGTCTGCCGGGCTTTCTCTTTCTGCTCTTCGGTATATTCGTTCTCAGCACCTTTCCTTCTCAGGATAAAAAGATCGAACGCCATAAATTCTGCCATACTGAACGAGAGGGCCTTTGCCCCATCATCCAGTTCATATTCAAGATTGGTACGTGTCCAGTCCACCACCGGCATGAAATTATAGCACACTGTCTTTATACCGGCTTTTCCAATGTTACGGATGGTTTCTTTGTAATTCCTCACATACTTTTCACGGGTGGGGCGACCCAGCTTAATATCCTCGTGAACCGGCACTGATTCGATCACCGACCAGGTGAGACCCCGTTCCCTTGGCGGATTCAGGGATCGGTCAAACATGATCATATCCTTTCGCTTCATGATCTCTTCAAGGGGCCAACCTTCCCCTACGGGTATTTCGTGCAGGGCGGTCACAATTCCGGTTGCCCCGGCCTGCCGTATATCAGTGAGGCTAACCGGATCATCGGGTCCGTACCACCTCCATGTCTGTTCCATGCTCATAATACAATCTTATGTACCCATTATTAACCTTACTTATTCTTATACACCTCCGAAAGCGCTGTATCCGCCATCTACCGGTATGCAGATTCCGGTTACGAAATGACTCATATCCGATAGCAGGTAAAGCACCGTTCCTGTGATATCCCCGGGTTCACCAAAACTGCCCATGGGGGTGTTGGCAATGATCTTCTGTCCGCGTTCGGTAAGATCCCCGCTCTTTTCGTCCACCAGGAGAAACCGGTTCTGGTGGGTCAGGAAAAACCCCGGGGCGATGGCATTGACCCGCACACCCACCTTTGCAAAATGCACGGCCAGCCACTCGGTGAAGTTGTTGACCGAGGCCTTGGCCGCGGAGTAAGCCGGGATTTTGGTAAGCGGTTTGTAAGCATTCATGGAAGATATATTCAGCACCACCCCTTTCTGCCTTTTTACCATGGGTTTGGTGAATACCATGGTGGGAAGCAGGGTGCCGGTGAAATTCAGATCAAAAACCTTGTTGAACCCCTCCATCTGCAAACCGAAAAAAGAGTCCTCCAGGTGATCCAGCTCCTCCTCGGTAAGTTGCTCAAGGGCGGTGGTGGCTTTGGGGGAGTTTCCCCCCGCCCCGTTTATGAGGAAATCCAGCTCGCCAACTTCCGTTACAATGCGGTCATGCACCTCCTCCAGGGACTCCTTATCCAGGACATTGCCCTCATAGCCAAAAGCTTTTGTTCCGGTCTCTTCACTGACTGTCTCGGCCACTTTCCGGGCTGCATCTATGTCAATATCCAGGATCACGGGAACGATCCCCGCCTCCCCGAGTCCGTTTGCAAGAGCCGATCCGATCACCCCGCCTCCGCCGGTGATCACGCACGTTTTCCCTTTTAAAGTTTCCAGTGTGTTCATGGGGCTATTTTTTTTCAGATTTAGTCGTTCTTAAGCGTTCAGCATGAATCTTAGATGATGTATCATATATCGTTCATAGTTCATGATTATCCGACACCCAGTAGTATGTATGATTTATCGTAAATCCGTCAATGTTCAAAGTTATCTTACACCCAGTTAACGTTTACAACTTTATCATGCACGCTTTAGCGTTCATCGCTCATAGTAATCGATGTTTTCGCGGGTTAAAATATCAATCGGCATGTACTGCACCGGCGTTACCTCCTGCTCCATCACGACCGCGTTGAAAAGGGTTTTCAATCCCTTATAAGCTTGTTCCACCGGGCGCTGGGATATCAGGAAATCGATATATTCACGCTTCAGAAATCCGATACTCTCCTGTACCAGGTCGTACCCGATAAGCCGCATCTTCATAACCCCTTTCCTGGCCAGGTAATCGGCAACCAGGTGTACCCTTGAGTTGGTGGTAAAAATCCCCGTGAAATCATACTTTTTCATCAACGCATCCATCTCACGCTCAAGCCGGTTTTTACGCCCCCCGTTCAGATCCAGGGTTACCAGGTGATTGACCTGACCGGTGTGGTCTTCGAACCAGCTGCGAAACCCCCGCTCCCTCCGGATGATGTGCTCGTAATTATCTTTCCGCTGAGACAGGTTCACAATGAGCAGATCTCTACCGAATTCCATCCCGTAGCTCATGATCCGCGCCCCCAGGTACCCGCTCTGGTAGGCATCCTGCCCGATAAAACTAAGTGACCGGACCCCTTCCAGCCGTGAATTAAACAAGACACAGGATCGGCCTGACTCCTCCCAGCGCTGCAGCATCTCTGCAGACTCATCACGGAATACCGGGGCAAACAACAGACCATCGTACTCTCCCGGGTCAACCGATTGCGCCTTACGGGTAAACTCGTTTTTATCATGTTGATCAAAGACCAGGTATTCCACCTCTATGCCAAAATGGGCGGTCTCCCTCAGCGCCTTGTCAATTCCTTCAACCGGGGCACTCCAGAAGTCGTGTGCGTACACGCTCCTGGGCATACACACCAGGAAACGGAACCGGCGATTGCTGGCCAGGTTCCTGGCTAACATATGTGGCTCATAACCATGTTCGTGTATAATTTTATCAATGGCCTTCCGGGTGGATTCAGACACTCCGCTCCGTTTGTGCAAAACACGATCGACGGTTCCCGTGGAAACCCCTGCCATCTGTGCGATATCTTTTATACGAAGTCCTGACAAATACTGTTTATTTATTTAATTTACAATTTTTTGCATAAATATATATTTCGTATGCCCCAACAAAAATACAGAAAAAACATTGGAATCGCCAAGATTTTACTGTAATTTCGTGTGCGTACACGATTAAACTTAACAATTTCGCATTATGCTCAATCTTGAAAAATATTCATTTGGAACCGGTGACCGGTTTGCGGCGCAGGGAAACGCCCAGTTGTCTGCCATAAAGAAAGCCCGGGAAGCCGGGATCGCGCTGGTACCCGTCTGGAACAAATCCCACAGGGAGCACCGGATCACAGGCACCTCCCCGTCTGCCACCTATAAAGAAGCGCATGAAGCCGTTCAGACCCTGCAATGGGAAGGTTCCTGGTATGTGGATGCAGACCACATCAACCTCTCCAATGTGGACGGATTCCTGGATTACGCCAATTTTTTCACCATTGATGTAGCGGATTTCATTGGAAAGCCGGCCGATGAGCAGGAGATCGCCGACATGCTGAAGCGGCTGGAACCCTATCTTGGAGAGCTGGTGATTCCGGGTATAGAGGGTGCATTCAATGTATCTGCGGACATGCTGGAGACGGTGATCCGTAAATTCTACGGGGCCGTGAAAGAGGCGGCACTGATCTACCGGCATATTGAAACCCACAAGGGGGCCGGCACCTTTATTACGGAGGTCTCCATGGACGAGGTGGAAGAAGCGCAGACCCCATTTGAGCTGTTCTTCATCCTGGTGATGGCAGCCCATTTTCAGATCCCTGTGCAAACCATCGCTCCCAAGTTTACCGGCCGGTTCAACAAGGGGGTTGATTACCAGGGCAACCTGGATCAGTTCCGCAAAGAGTTCGAGGAGGATCTTTTGGTAATCAGCCTTGCTGTCGGGGTGCTGGATCTGCCCTCCAACCTCAAGCTCAGCATCCATTCGGGAAGCGACAAATTTTCCATCTACCCAGTCATGGGGGAACTCATCCGTAGGCACGACGCCGGAATTCACGTCAAAACGGCTGGCACCACCTGGCTGGAAGAGGTGATCGGACTGGCGATTGCAGGTGGAGAAGGGCTGGAGATGGCCCGTTCCGTCTACCGCAATGCCTTTCAGAGGCGGGAAGAGCTCTGCACACCCTACGCTAAC
Organism: uncultured Bacteroidaceae bacterium; assembly: GCA_964479445.1. Taxonomy (GTDB): domain Bacteria; phylum Bacteroidota; class Bacteroidia; order Bacteroidales; genus CAYZMH01. The sequence goes on from CAYZMH010000013.1 coordinate 40,239, forward strand.
GTTATTGACATCCCGGAGGAGTCCCTCCCCTCCCCGTCAGAGGTGGACCGGTGGTCGTCGGAACAGTTTGCAGACACTCTTCGCCACATCCCCGGACATCCCCGGTACAATCCGGCATTCAGGCAACTGATCCACGTGGGGTACAAGGTGGCGGCTGAAGCCGGAACGGCCTATACCGATCTGCTGGAGAAATACGCTTCGATCATAGGTAAAGAGGTGGAGCAAAACATATACGAACGACACATCCGACGGCTTTTCAGCTGACAGCGCCGGCTATTGATGCACTGAGATGTAAATCACACCACGATAACCAATAAATGCAATGGCTATGAAAAAATTTATGGATGAAAACTTCCTGCTGGAGAGCAAAGCGGCTGAAAGGCTCTACCACGAATATGCCCGGCCGATGCCGATCATAGATTACCACTGTCACCTTCCCCCGTCAGAGATCGCGGAGGATAAAAAATACAATAACCTCACCGAGATCTGGTTGGCCGGCGACCACTACAAGTGGCGGGCGATGCGCGCCAACGGGGTGGAAGAGCGTTACGTAACGGGCGATGCACCCGACCGGGAGAAGTTTCTCAAATGGGCCGAGACGGTTCCTGCCACGCTGAGGAATCCGCTATACCACTGGACCCATATGGAACTGCAGCGCTATTTCGGGATCGATACCCTGCTGGGGCCCGACACGGCAGCCGAAATCTATGACCGGACGGCCGAGATGTTGCAGTCAGACGAATTTTCGGTTCGCAGCCTGCTTCGCAAAATGAATGTAGAGGTGGTTTGCACTACCGATGATCCGGTCGACTCGCTGGAACACCACCGGGTCATAGCCGGTGACAGGGTGGATACACTGGTCCTTCCCACCTGGCGCCCCGATAAAGCTATGGCCGTGGAGGATCCCGCGAAGTACAATGCCTACCTGGACAAATTGGAGGAGGCATCGGGAAAACCGGTCCGTTCCTTGATGGACCTGATGAATGCACTGCACGACCGGCATGATTTCTTCGCAGAGATGGGGTCAAGGTTGTCGGATCACGGACTGGAAACGATCGATTACCGGGATTATACCCATGAAGAGATCGAACAGATCTTTGAAAAGGTACGCAGCGGTCATGAGCTTGATGCCGATCAGTCGGCAAAGTTCCGCACCGCCATGCTGGTGGAATTTGCCGTGATGGATCACGAAAAAGACTGGACCCAGCAGTTTCACCTGGGTGCCCTGCGCAACAATAATTCGAAGATGTTCGAAAAACTGGGTCCGGACACCGGCTTCGACTCCATCGGGGATTTCTCCATGGCCCGGTCGCTCTCCCGTTTTTTCGACCGGCTCGACAGCCAGGGCCAGCTGGCTCGAACCATTCTCTATAACCTCAATCCAAACGACAACGAGCTGCTGGTGACCATGGCCTACAACTTCAATGACGGGAAGATCCCCGGTAAAATGCAGCTGGGTTCCGGCTGGTGGTTCCTGGATCAGAAGAAGGGAATGGAGGACCAGATGAATGCCCTTTCGCTGCTCGGACTGATCAGTCGGTTCGTCGGCATGCTCACAGACTCACGCAGTTTCCTCTCGTTCCCGAGGCATGAGTATTTCCGGCGTATTCTTTGCAACCTTTTTGGTTCGGATATGGAGAACGGACTCATTCCGGGTGATTTTGATATGGTGGGTGAAGTGGTGAGGGGGGTGTGTTATGGGAATGCAAAAACCTTCTTCGGCTTTTCCACGCAGAGGTAGGGGTTCACGCAGAGGTGGTTCACGCAGAGGTGGTTCACGCAGAGGTGGTTCACGCAGAGG
>CAYZMH010000014.1:0-20144 GCA_964479445.1 uncultured Bacteroidaceae bacterium
GCCGGGATGGTGAGCGTTATCTGCCCCTGGTCCAGGAATGCTGCTTCATAATAAGATTCCGGCGACAGGTGCAGGGTATCCCCGGTGGTGGCATCGATGATGTTTTCAGCCAGCTCAGGGGCATAGGCCACCGTTACATTCCGGTCGACCTCATTTTCATACACCCCGCCCATGGTGATACCGATGGTGAAGGCCTGTTCCCGGTCGATGGAGTTATCACCCACCGCTTCGTCGCCAAGGATAAGTGTCCGGATGGGCTTTTGAAAAGGAAAGTAGACCGTGGTGTAACTGTAATCATCAAATTCAATATCCCTATTCGTACAAGAGAACAGGAGAATTCCGGTAAATACTATGGTTATTATCTTTTTCATGTCTTTCCTGTTAGTAAATCTGAGTTATATGCGATGTATTTCTTTATTGCTCTGGCAGCACACTAATTCCAGCCCTCATTCTGAACCAGTTCATATTTCAGGGTTTCTCCATAGGGGACCGGACCATAGATCTGGTAGTCCTGGTAATTTCGTTTCTCCACCTCCACGTAGGTATAGGTGGTTCCGTCTGCAGACACCTGTGCCCCGTGGACCGGTTCTTTCATCACATCGGTCATTTCCCACCGCCTGAGGTCCCAGAACCGTTGGTTCTCAAAGCACATCTCGAGGCGGCGCTCGTTCCTGATCAGGTCTGCGAACTCCCCGAGGGCAATGGAAATATCCACGTAGGATGTGGCTGTGATACCTGCCCGCTCGCGGATGGCATTGATCACGCTTTTCGCCGTATATCCGCCGATCTCTCCATCGGGACCCACCGCCTCGTTGGCTGCCTCGGCGAACATGAGCAGCACGTCGGTATAGCGTGCATAGACGTAATAGTGAATGCCCGATGAGTTCACCGCCGGGTTCACGTCTACCCCCAGGTTCATGAATTTTTTCACGTAGTATCCGGTCAGGGATCGATTGGGATCGGAACTGCCAATGGCATCCTGCGAGCCGGCCGCTGTATTGATAACCAGCGTATCGGCATCCTCCGTACCCGCGTTCCGTATATAGGTTGCCCCGTTGTAGAAAATATATTTCGACAGCCTGGGATCCCTGTTTGAGAAAGGATCGGAGGATTCGATCTTGGTGATATCGGCCGGAATACCGGTCTCCATGGGGAATGCATTCACCAGTTCCTGCGTGGGGTTGGTGTTTCCCTCCCCGTACCATGAGGGAGGATAATTATTTTGCTCCCATCCGTTGATATTTCTGCGGGAGGAGTACCAGAACACTTCCGGGTGTTCGTTCCCCGATGCTACGTCATTATTGCTGTAGAACTCCAGGTGATCCTGGTTCTCAGAAGCTATTTCACCCAGTCCCCCGTTCAGGTCCATGATTGCGGCAGCTGATTCGGCCGCCTGCTGGTAGGTGTAGGTACCGTCGGAATAAGCCGGACTGGCAGCGTACAACAATGTTTTTGTCTTTAGCAATCGCACCGCCATTCCGTTGATCCGGTTGGTAAAATCGCTTCCATACCCCAGGTTGTAAAAACTATCACCGCTGTCGGTGTACCGGTCGGGCAACAACGCAATGGCGCTGTCGCAATCTGCCAGGATGAACTCCACCAGCTCATTGAATGACGATCTCGGGATCTCGTAACCATCGGGATCACCCGGGTCAAGCACATGGTCCACAATGGGCACCCCGAGCATCTCCCCGTTGGCTCCCATCCCTGCATGCGCCTGCATGAGTCCGAAATAGTACCAGGCACGCAGGCCATAGGCTTCGCCTTTGAGTCTTTTCGCATACATTTCGTCCACGTTTTCAAATTCCCAGTACCATTCAACCTCCGAGGTCTCCTCCAAAAATGTGTTGATATAGGCGATGCTTTCGTAGGAGTCATCCCAGACGCCGAACGGATTGAAGTTGGAGGTCCAGCCCCCTTCGTTGGCATTTTTTACATTGGAGGACGGATTATTGGTTACGGCATCATCGCTGCCGTATGCCAGGTTGAAATTGGAGTGATTGTCAGGGAGTTCGATGTAGGCTTTCAGAAGCAGCCCTTCCGCGTAATTGGTATAATTTTTCACATCCTCCAGCGTATAGACATTGGAGGGGTCAGGCTCCATCAGTTCGCAGCTGGAGAGAAACAGTACCGGTATCAGTATTCCTGGTATAATATATTTTAATCTCTTCATATCAGTGTATTTTATAAGATGTTTAGCCTTTAGAATGAGGTTACAATACCCACGACCACGCTTCGAGTTCTCGGACTGTTATACGGGGTTACCTCGGTGTACTCTTTGTTCTTGTTAAGTATCGCAAGATTGCTTCCCCTTACGTACACCTGGGAGTCCTGAAGGAAGGATAATGCACTTCCCCCGTCGAAATGATAGGTGAGCTGCACCGTTGGAAGAACGAATGCGTCATTTGCAAAAATCCAGTAACTCGAATTGCGGTCATTGTTCCCCCCGCTCCTGGTAGTCAGCCGGGGATGCATGGCATTGACATCCTGGTTGTCGGGTCCGTATGCCCGCAGCGCGTACTCTGAATACTTCACATCGCCGATCACCTGGAAGTAGCCTTCCTCCACATCCTGGCCGTCGGATTCATTGCGGCTGTTGGAATCTCCCAACCGGCCCACGCCAAGGATATAGAGTCCGAAATTCCTGTACCGCAGGTCCAGATAGGCACTGTACTGGGTGCGTCTTCCATGGCCGACAATGCGCTGGTCGAGCTGGTCAATGATACCGTCGCCGTTCTGATCAAGGTACCTTATATCACCGGGCTGTACCGAACCGAATGACGGCTCGGGCAGTCCGTCCACCAGCGAACCATCCCCGTTAAAATCGCTTTCGCTGTAGAGGGGCTGACCAGGATCCGCAACCAGGGCCCAGATCGCATCGGTGGCGGTCCCTTCCCGGATGAGTTCTGCATCCACACCTTCATACAATGGTTCATCTCTTTTGGTGATCTCCGGGGTAATGTTCATTACGGCCCCTCCGACAGTAGCATAGAAGTCCGCGGATACGTGGTAGGTATAATCCAGTCCGAATTCGATCCCGGTTGTTCTGTCGCTGTTAAAATTGGCAAATACCAGGTCCTCGAAACCCAGCACCTCCGGGTAGGTAAACCTCATCTCGGTAACATTGCCGATGGAGTGACTCCGGAACCAACCCAGCTCCAGGTGGAGGGAATTATCGAGCAACAGGGCCTCGAGACCGGCGGAAATATCCTCCCGTTTTTGCAGGACGATTTCGTTGGAAGCCGTGGAAAACTCCGTCTCATTGTTGTCCCTGCCATCATTATTATACTCAAAATTGGCTCCCCTGACAAAGGTATTGGCATACCTGAAGTAATCCTGGTTGCTGTTTCCCCAGTGATCGTTTTTTGAAATGCCGTATGACCCTCTTAATTTCAGGTGGTTGATCAGCGGCACATTATCCATGAAGCGCTCCTCGGAGATGATCCAGGCAGCTCCCACGGTCGGGGCAAACTCAAAATTATCACCGGGAGGCAGCTTCTTCGAGCCGATGCGCATAAGCGATCCCTCCAGCACATATTTCTTATCGTACATGTAGTTTGCCGTTACGCCGTAATGCATCAGCGCCTGGCTCTGGAAAGCCCCTTCAGGGGTAAATACATTCCCGTACAAGACCGCCATTGCGGATATGTCGTGAATTCCGAAGTTCCTGTCATAGTTCAGGTTACCGTAAAACGTTATATCACGGTAATAGGTGGAATTTCCATTGTTGGTATTGTACTGGTCGCGGGGCACATCTTCCCCATGGATAAAGACGGTGTCCAGGACACCGGTTGAATCCAGCACGGGCTCATAGATGGCATATTCATAGTTTTGTTGCGAAAAGAGGGTGTTATAGAAGCTCATTCCGCCATATCCTTTGGCAGACAGACCCTCTGTGATGAAGCTCAGATCCACATCCAGGTTGCTGCTGAACTGGGCCAGTGTTCGCCGGTAGTTCACCCTCCCGTTCTGGATCAGGTCTCCCAGGATCTGGTTATTCGCATAGGTGGAGTTACCCCCCAGGAGCATCCCTTCGTGCAAATTGGCCTCATCGAGGACAAAATTTCGTGTCTCTTCGTCCTGGATCAGGTTGGGATCCCACAGGACGGGGTAGGCGTTGGGTTTGATCGTTGCAAATTTATCCCAGAAATCATCCTCCCCGGGTGCGGTGGACACGTTGGGGCGGTCGTTGATGGTAAGCCTGGCCACGGCCTGCACTCCCATTTTCATGTAATCATTGATCTTAAAGTCCAGGTTCCCCCTGAAATTGAAATGGTTGTTGATATCGGGTATCTCCGTATTCAACCATCCGTTATCCTGTCCCCACTCGGTATTGACATAATACTGGGCATTGCGATTCCCGCCGGATATGTCGAAGATCACATTGGTGCTGTTTCTGAATTCCCGCAGGTAATCCTCTGTATAGAAATCGTTATCGGGGTATAGTGCAGAAGACTCTCCGCTGCGCGTGATATCAATGTCCTCCTGGGTGTAAATGGGATCCAGTCCGTCATTCACCAGCGCTTCATTGTATTTTTCCATATAATCCGCCGCGTTGAGGAAATTGGGCAGGGCCCGCGGCTGGGAAATGGTATGCTGAGCACTCACCCTGATCCGGGTATCCCCCGGTTTCCCTCTTTTTGTATTGATCAGGATAACCCCCTGGTCACCCATGGCGCCATAGACCGCTTTGGAAACCGCATCTTTCAGCACCACGATGGATTCAACTTCCAGCAGATTCAGGTTGTTGTAGTAAAATCCATCCTGTGGCACCCCGTCAATAACCACCACGGCACCTCCGGTACCCCAGGTGTTGTAGGTATCAAACAGACCGACCGCCTTGCCGTTCAGCGCCGAACCGATACCGATCCTTGAATCTCTGATAAACTCTTTCTGAGCATCCACCACGTCAACCGAACCGGTTATCCGGTCTTTGTCTATTTCGTCAAAATAGAGATCAACCGTTTTGATTTCCTCGCCCACACTGTCCTTCAGGGAGGCTGCACCCGGCATCACTCCCTGGGTGTCCTGGGCTGAAAGCACTCCTGACAAGACGATGGACATGATCAGGCTTGAAAATATTTTCATGATATTTATTTTACTCATAATTTCTTATCAAATGGGGTTAAACAATTACCATCCGGGATTTTGCTCCCAGGTCTCCGCAAAAAATACATCCTCATCAAGGAAGGGCATCCAGTAGTGGGCATCCTTGAATACATAATTCCCGCTGTCGGGCGCTTTTAAACGCTCCACGCTTCCGTCGTCAATGGGATTGGCCACATCGGCATTGCCTCCTACCAGGTCGAATTTCAGCACTTCGATGGGTGTCCCGTCCTTGTAATGGGCGATTTTCCATCTGCGCATATCGTACCAGTAGTGCCCTTCATAGGCCAGTTCAACGGCCCGTTCGTTGCGGTAGAGCACCCTGAACGGATCCAGGTTCCCGTCATAGGCCTGCTCCTCTGTTTGCGGCATGAGGTAATCATAGTCAGCCAGGGTGGTGGCAACATCCGGCATCCCGGCTCGCTCTCTTACGATATTGACCGCATCTGCTGCCGACATCGTTCCACCGGTGGGAACCGCATTGTAATCTTCACTGAGTTCGTAAGCTGCCTCCGCATAGGTAAGGTAGATATCGGCTAACCGGAGGTAGGGAGTGGCATACCCGTTGCCTTCATAGTCGGGATTATTCACCCCGTCGGCAAAGTATTTGCGCACGATGAAGCAGTTAAACTGTTTTGCCCTCACCCCGTTTGCCTGGTTAATCACTTTGGTACCTACCGTATCGCCGTGCACATAGAATACTTTATAGAACCGGGGGTCACGGCCTTCCCACCTTTTGGCGGCATCCTGGTCGTATTCAGGTCTGTACCGCGTACCATCGGCCATTTCAAACTTATCGGCATACTGACAATTCCCCTGTGCACCGTCCTGGTTGGTAAGCTGTTTGTCTCCATAGGCCCGTCCGGCTGTCTGTCTGACCGTTACCGCCCCGAATGCACTGGTTGGTTTTTTCCACAGCACTTCGGGGGTACCGGGCTGAATGCCTCCGTCGGCCAGCACGAATATCCGCTGGTAATCCTCCCAATCTGTGAGTCCGTCTGCATTGACCGCCGGCATTCCTGCCGGTTGCTGACCGATGATGCTTTTCGCCTCATCGATCACAGCTTCGCAGGCAACCACGCAGCGCCCGAGAAGCTCGTCATCGTATTCTGCCACCCCGGTGGAAAATTCATTGAACAGGGGGCTCGCCGAGTGCTGCAGTGCTTTTGCGATATACCCCAGCGCAGCAGCTTTTGTCGGTCGTCCCCAGTTGATGTTGGCATCGGGCCACACAGAAGGCAACAGTTCTGCTGCCTGTTCCATATCTTCTATGACCCGTTCAAAAACAGCCTGGCAGTCGGTATAGGTCTTTCCGTCCTTTTCATAGGACCAATGGCGGTTCATATACTCATATTCCGAGCCACTTGGAATAACGGTATCTACATAGGGAATGGTTCCCCATATCCTTACAAATTCATAATGCCAGAAGGCCCGGTAGAAAAGTGCCTGACCTTTCAGCCAGTTTCTCTCCTCCGCGGTGGCTTCCGCCGGTGCTCCGGTGCGCAATTTGTCCACGCAGATGTTGGCTATCCGCACCGCCTTCCACATGTGGGAATAGAGTCCGAAATTCGCTTCCTCGTGGTCAGACCCCTCTGTATGGGGAAAAAAGATCGAGTGGGCGGCCATCAGGCCACCTCCTGACCGTGCGTAGAGTCCGAGGTTCGCCTTGGTAACGGAGAACCCTGAATAGGCTACCGCTTCACCTCCCAGTGAATGAACACGCCGGGCCCCGCCCCTGGTATAATCCTTGATCATAACAGGAAGCTGATCCTGGAAGCCCTGGAAGTCTTTGTAGGTAGAAAATATATCCTCCTCGGTCAACCCGGCTTCAACGGGTATATCAAGGTAATCCTCACAGCCCGTGATGGAAACCACAAGGACCAGTGTCAGTATGTAATATAGTGCTTTATTTTTCATTGCGTCCATTTTAATCGTCTCAACGTTTAGAATTGTACTCTCAGACCGAAGTTCACCTGTTTCTTGGTCGGGTAGTTCTTTAGACTGTGCTGTGCGCCTACCCCGTCATCCGGCATGATGGACCACAGCCAGAGGTTTCTTCCGTTCACATAGAACTGAACCCTGGAAATCTGTATCCGGTTTGTCCATTGCTCCGGCAGGCTGTATGCTATCTGGGCGGCCTGTATTCTCAGGAAAGAACCATCGTACCGCTGGTAGTGGCCGGTCGGATCCCATTTTGCTCCCCTGCTGAGCGCGGGATAGTTGGGATCAACCCTGTTGTAGGTCCAGGATCGGTCCAGCAGGTAATTGGGAATAAAGGCTCTTTCAAAGTTGAATTTGGAATCACTGATCCGGCGGGTCACGTTGTAGGCTCCGACAAACTGGATCGAAAATTCCAGTCCGCGGTAGTCTGCCCCGAGTGAAAGGCCGTAATTGTTCTGGGGATAGACCGGGTACCCGTATGGAACCACATCATCGGAACTTTCGTAGAGTCCGTCCGCATCAAAATCGATCAGGACCACATCGCCGGGCATCCGCTGTCCGTTCTGCCCCCCGGTTGAAGATCCGGGTGTCGAATAGAGGTCATCCCAGCTGTCGATGATCCCGGAGGCCATGGAAGTGCGTGTCTGGTTGAGAGGAAATCCTTTTGCAGCCCTGTATGAGGGGGTCAGTGGCGGATCCTCTTTAAAAAGAATTTCACTTCGTGCAACCGACCAGTTTGCCTTGACCCAGTAATTAAACACATTGGAAACAGAATTCCGGTAGGTAATTTCGAATTCCATTCCCCGGGATTCTGCCTCCCCCAGGTTCGCTGCGGAAAAAGCCGGAACACCGCTAACGGAGGGCACCTGGCGCTGATTGGCTGCAATGAGCATATCGTACCGGTACTCGTCCCAGAGGTCGAGCGACATGGAGATCCGGTTATCGATTAACCCGATATCCACGCCCAGGTTCTGCTTCCTGGCGGTCTCCCAACGCAGGTCGGGATTCCCGGGTGTTCCCTCTGAAGTACGCAGATAGCCATCATAATCGGAAAAGGGATAACCGAACCGGGATTCCTCGATCGTAGTGGGATTAATGAACGTTTCCCAAACCGTTACATACGGCCACTGCCCCCCGGCGTTTACGCGGTCGTTCCCGACCAGGCCCCATGAATACCTTACCTTGAACCGGTTGAGCCATTCGAGGGCTGCTGCATCACGAAGAAAGGGTTCGTTGGTAATCATCCAGCTACCGCCCACGGAGGGAAAGAGATCGAATTTGTAGCCCGGACCGAATTTTTCTGATCCGTTGTAGGCCCCGTTCACCTCCAGGAAGTAGCGCCTGTCGTAGTTATAGGTTAACCGTCCGATCCAGTCTTCGCGCTTATTGGGCCAGTTGCTACCCCTGACCTCTTCCTGCCGGCTGAACACCGCGGTTCCTGTTACATCGTGTGCACCGAAGGTGCGTGCATAATTCAGCCGGGCCTCATAATAGAGGTTACGCCGGGTAGCATTGGCTCTTCCGAAAGGTGCATCATAGTTTACGGGCTGTTCAATCCAGCCAAAGCCTGCCCCTGTGGCACCTCCGCCGCCTACATCCCAGACGGTTGTGGGAAAAGCCATATTGGCCGTATCCCCATTGGCATATTTATAGATCTCTGCTTCCTCATCGTAATACCCGCCGTTCAGGTAGAAGTCTTCGTTAATTGTTTTGGTAAGCACCCCGTCATCTCTCACCTCGAGTCCGGTTGCCTCAAACTTGTTATCATAGGCTAATTTGGCTGAAAATTTCAACCCCTCTGTGATAAACTTGAGGTCCTGTTCAAGGGTGTAATCCATATTGATGGTGGTGGTGTTATTGGCCTGGAGTCCGCTGTAATTCAACCGGTACAACGGATTAAATGCATTTAAATCAAGGTTCCTGGCACCGTAGACCCCATCTTCATATACAGGAACCATGGCGTTGGGCGGGTAAGCGCTGATGGCATCATAAATACTGTTCAACCGGTACCCGGGAAGTGAATTCTGGAACGTCTGGATCCCGTAAACATTCACCTTCAGGTTGGTTGTATTGGTCAGTTTCACATCGAAATTAGACCGGATATTGATCCGGTCGTAGCTGTAACCCGACACATAGCCCCGGCCCTGGTCTGTGGCGTTAAACAGGTCACCCGCATGGTTATACCCTGCATTTGCGAAGTACTTCAGGCGATCTGTTCCCCCGCGCACACTACCGTTGATTCGGTAGGACTGCGCAAAGTCCTTAAAAATAAGATCCAGCCAGTCCACGTTGGGATAGGCGTACGGGTAGGTGTTGTTGCGATAATACCCAATCTCCTGGTCGGAATAGTAATAGTTGAGTCCGGCTGATCCGTCAATCCGCCGGGTCCGTTCCACGGCATGATTAAAGGCATCGACCGCATCCAACAGTCCGGCCGGCTCCACGATCTTACTCCAGGTCTCCACGGAGTATTCCCCTTCAAGGGTAAACTGCGCCTTGCCTTCCTCCCCGCGCTTGGTGGTGATCAGGATGACACCGTTCCCCCCTTTCACACCGAACACCGCGGTTGCAGAAGCATCCTTTAACACGGAGATGCTCTCCACTTCATTGATGTCAATGTCATCGATCTCCCGTTCCACCCCATCCACAAGGATTAACGGGGAGGCGTTGTTCCAGGTGTTTTTTCCGCGGATCAGGATTTCTGCCTGCCGGTAAACCCTCGAATCTCCCCCGCCCGCCAGGCCCGAAGTGGCCATGACAGCCATACCCGGAATGGCACCGGTGAGGGCGTCTCTCAGGTTGTTCACATTCCCGCTTGACCGGATATCTTCAGACTGTGCAACACCGATGGCCCCTACCACACTCTCTTTCCTCTGCTCACCGTATCCCACAACCACCACTTCATCCAATCCCACGGAACTGCTTTCCAGGGTTACATTGAACTCCTGTTCCGGACTGGTCACCTCGATCCGCTGCGTTTCCATTCCGACGAATGAAAACACGAGTACGTCTCCGACGGAAACTCCATCCAGGGAAAACTCACCATCCGTACCGGTGATGGTACCAACGGTCTTTCCCTCGATGGCAACGTTCACCCCGGGCATCATTTCACCGTTCTCGTCCACAACAGTACCGGTAACCACCCCCTGTTGGGCGAATACTGTCCATGTTCCAAATAATACGAAACAAAAAATGAAAAGGGATTTTTTCATAGTTTTAGTTTTAGGTAGTTTATCGTAGTTATTCCTTCGTTCCGGGAGAAACCTCAGGAAATACGCGTACATAAGTTACGGCCGACAGATAAACAAAAAGTTAATAGAGGGGTAAATGATGGGTTAACGGTGCATTAATGCGCGATGCTGATTCCTATTTATTTGTTAATTAACTGGTCCGGGAATCAAAAAGATCAAGGATTGATTCCATTTCCCACACGCATGATTGCCACAGGGGATACTGATCAGCTATTGTTTTTAATAATATCTGCGAAGTTTTTATCATAGGGTTCATCATACATTGCCCGGTAGTCCCTGGAAAATTTACTGAATATCTCCCTGGCCAGGCTGTGTTTGCCGAGTGCCGTTAACGCCCTGCACTTAAAACCTATCGCCTCTTCATGCATCATATCGAATGTGAGTATGGCATCGGCAATCCGAACCAGCAAGTCGGGTTCTGCGGAGGCTTTTTCTTTCTCCAGATAGGCCATCAGGCTATCCGTGATCTCATTGGAACATTCCAGCTTGAATTCATCCAGCCACTCATACGATGCATTTCCCAGCAGGGACCCTGCCTTTACGATATGCAGCAACCTATCAAGGTCGTACCGGGTAAGGGGGGGTGCCTGGTTTGCCAGGTTCTTGCATGCATAATAATCGCTGTACACCCTGGAATCATCGAAAACGATCTGCCAGTACTCTGTCTCCCTGGTTAGTTCACAACCCTCTATTTCCGATAACAGGTGTTTCAATTTGGCAATGTTTACTGCGCGGTTGTTTTTAGCCGATTTTGCATCCATGGGAAACCAGAGAACTTCGGTTATACGCGATACCGAAATTCCTTTATCCTTTACAGAGTAGAGAAATATAAGGAGGAAAAGTTCTTTCACAAGGGGTGAAAACTTCTTCGTAATATCTTCGCCCATCCTGTTTATTACCTGGAATCCTCCAAAAAAGTAAAATGAATTTGGTGTCTTTTTATCATTCAACCCATTGATAAACAATGTCTTTTCGCTATCCGGATGACCTGCCGGACCATTTCCCCGGCCATGTGTCTCCCCGGCAGTCCTGCCGGCCCGTTTATATATCCACCGGATAACCAGGAACAGGGTTAACAAAGCCAGGGCCAAAATGAGGACGATCCGGGTGTTTTTAGTAAACAGACCCTTCGAGGCAGATTCGTCACCAGCTGTCGGATAGGGTGGATATTCGAGTGTATAAACCCTGAATTCCGTTTCCTCCTTTTCCCTGTCGGCCATGGAGGTAACCGTAATGAGTTTCTGCCGGGACTGAGAGAAGAACAGGTCGGAATAGGAGTTTTCGTTATGAAACAGGTAGGGTATTTTATTGCCCATGGATTGCAGTTCCGGACCGGAGAGACTTCCTTTCAAAAGCTGCAAATACGATTCATACTGATAAATGGAGGAGGCCAGTACGTAGAATGAAGTGCCGCTGCTTTCAAATACCATGGAAGGTGCAAAATCGATATCAGTGGCCGGGGCGATAAAATCGTATTTTTTTTCAAAGCGGTTGTCATTCAGCGAAAAAGCCATCAAATCGGTATAGTGCCGGGGATTCACTACCTGGTCTCCTGCCCTGCTTCCAAATCCTCCCATTATATAGACGGTATCACCCCGGACTCCCATGGCTGCATGCATACGCGGATGAAATACATCTCCGACGGTAGCGAGTGTATCCCATGCATGGAGGTTGAAATCGTATTGCAGCACCATGCTTGAATACCGGTGCTGACTGTATCCGCCAAAAATGTATAGCAGGCTGTCGGGAGCTGAGTAATAGGTGTTATGGAACCATAACCGGTCCCTGTTATCCCGGCTGTCGGATAATTTTTCCCAGGTAGATTCCGGAAAATTAAACGCAAATACCGTTCTGTCTCTGAGGTTATAGCAGATCAACCGTTTATTAAGGGCATCATAAACCACCCTGCTGCCGGCGGTCAGACCCGCAAACACGGATGCGTATTCGATGGTTTGGATTGAATCTTTTACAACGGAAAAGATTTTCATCTGCTGATCTCCGACCATATAGAGGTTTTCCTCATGGGGTGCATAGCACACCGGGGCAACTCCGTGTAACCGGGTGGAGAAGTGCTCCTTCCAATCGTGGTACCTGGGGAGGATCCACCCGGGATTCTCAACAAGGGCAATCTCTCCGGAAAGAGCGTCTTTCGCCGTATCTCCCGATAACTCATGGAGGGGAAAGTGATGCAGGCACCGGTCCCGTTTAAAGATCCTGATATCTTTGATATCCATGGTAGGCACATCGGTGGTTTGCACCGGGTCACAGGTATTCCTTCCAAAAAAGATCTTCACTTTTCCGGACAGGTGAATGCCTGTAGCGGTCAGACTCGTATCCGGGGTAACAAATTCAATGGTTTGATCCTTCCCGTCAAAGATCATTCTGATTTCATTCCATGTTTTGAATATGGCGGAGTCGGGGTGCGCCACTTCAATGCCAGTCAGCGTATTGCCATATACCACCTGGAAGCTGTTTGATTTCGGACCGTTAAAGATCAGATCCACGTGGTTATTATGTATATCCACGATACGGCATACATACCCGAAGGTCATTGGCCATTCATCCCGGATACGGATTTGAAAGGATAATTCAAATTCCCGGCTCAATGAAAAATAGTCCTCCGGGTTCAGGTTTAGCTGCGTTCGCCTGTCCTTGGAATTTGGTTGTCCGGCAAAACCGAGTCCGTATTCCTGGGCACGCAGTTGCGACGGCACTGCAAGAAGTATTAAACCCTGCAGAACCAGTGCAGCTCCTATCTGCAGCACCCCCCGCAATCGTATACGATTTTTCACCGTAATCATGCCGTTAAATTAAACTCATTTGCTAACCTTCTTCCGCGGAAGTTTTTCTGAGTAACTAAATATAAAAAAAATACCTGTACCAATCAAAGGCAGAACGCTCCAGGCGCCCGCTCCGGGATGATAATATCCTGTTGAACATATCAGGGTTGTTAATTGGTGTGTTAATCCTTCGTTTATCCGGACAACCATATCTTGATTGAAAATGATGCAGGATATCACTGCCTGTCATAAAAAACACCAGTTATGAAAAAGAGAATTATTTTGGTTACGCTCACTGTGGCGCTGTTTTCAATGATCCTTCCGGCACAGAGAAAACATGCACCCGCCAGCAAATTTATGAGTTACAAGGGCCTGGTAATGGCCGGTTACCAGGGGTGGTTTAACTGCGAGGGAGATGGTGCAGACAGGGGATGGACGCACTATTCCAAAAGAGGGAAATTTGAAGACGGAAGCTGTACCATTGATCTGTGGCCCGCGATGGATGAATACCCTGTGAAATACAAAACGCCGTTCACCTATGCCGACGGATCCCACGCCTATGTATTCAGCTCCTACGATGAAAGCACGGTGGACCTTCACTTCAGGTGGATGAAGGAGTACGGCATTGATGGCGTATTCATGCAGCGGTTCTTCTCGGTGCTCACCAGCGAGAACCGGAAAAACCATGCCGACAAGGTTCTCCGGTCTGCCATCAAAGCGGCCAATAAATATGAAGTGGCCATCTGCCTGATGTATGACATCGGGGGGATGGACGACAGCAAATACGAGTTGATCTACGACGACTGGAAACACCTTGTGGATGATCTCGATCTTACCAACCAGGGGGATAAAACCACGTATCTTTTTCATAATGACAAGCCCCTGGTCGCATTCTGGGGGATCGGTTCCGGAACAAGATCTTCGGGACACATACCCGAAATCTATGACATCATTGACTTTGTAAAGAACGATCCGGAATATGGCGGATGTTCCGTTCATATAGGCATTCCTTCGCGGTGGAGAACCCTGGGTTCGGATACAAGGGGAGATGCCCGGCTCCATGATGTAATCAGGAATGTGGATGTGGTTCACCCCTGGCTTGTGGGAAGGTTCAATACGGATACCTATGATGAATTTCTCGAGGAACACATCAAAGGCGACATTGAATGGTGCAGGGAGCACGGAAAGTCTTATGCCCCGACCGTTTTTCCGGGCTTCTCATGGCACAACATGAAAGGGGATAAGTCGAATAAGATCCCAAGGGATAAGGGTGAATTTTTCTGGAAACAGATAGCAGGAGCCATCTCGAGCGGAGCTGAGATGCTTTATGTGGCGATGTTCGATGAGATTGACGAGGCAACGGCCATTATGAAGTGTGCCCATGAAGTGCCGGTCGGGGAGAGTGTGTTTGTGCCCTACGAGGAGGGTATCCCTTCGGATCACTATCTCTGGCTGACCGGGATGGCAGGGAAGATGTTGCGTGGAGAGATCCCCTTCACCGAGGCTATGCCTGAACGGGAATAAGCATTCTGAATGGCACACCGGCGCCCGGGAAAAAGATCCGTAAGTGAAATAAAAAACACACCATCATGAACAGGCGCGATTTTACGAGGATAACCGGATTGGCGGCACTTGCAATGCATGCAGTGCCTGGAGCCAGTGCAGCTACCATGTTACCCAATGAAAGAGTTCCGCAACCCTCTGTTCCACTGGGAGTCGGGAACCATTCCCTCAGGGCCTGGAGACCCAATGCCATGGAATTGATAGACTTTGCCATTGAACATCGCCTGGATTCCGTTCAGTTTAATACCCTGAGACCATTTGAGCGAATGGATGATCAGCATCTTGAAAAGATAAGAAATCATGCAAAGGCGCATGACATTTCCATCTACGTCGGGGTGGGCAGCATCAGTGAAAAATCGGACAAATTCAATGATCGCCACGGCAATGCCAGAACCCTGGTAAAAGAGGGAATACGCGTTGCCCGCGCCCTGGAATCCCCGGTCCTCGGCGTGCGCATCGGGGTACTTGAAGACCGGTATTCCGGCGGAGGCATCAAACCCAAGATGGAAGAGGTTATCAACCTCATGAGGTCCTACCGGGGACCCGTCTCAGATGCCGGAATCAAATTTGCCTTCGAAAATCATGCCGGGGACATGCGAACCGAAGAATTACTGGAGCTGATCGATGAGACGGGAAGCGATATCTGCGGCGCATTCTTTGATCCGGGCAATGCAATATATGCCATGGAAGATCCGAAGCCGGCTATGGAAATGCTTGGAAACCTGATCGTATGTTGTTCGGCACGCGATGTGGTCATCTGGCAAACAGATGATGGAGCCGGTTTCCAATGGACCGCTGTTGGAGAAGGGATGATGGATTATACGTTCTTTACAGAGTTTTTGCGTAAGAACAGTCCGGGTGTCCCCATACATCTTGAGATCATTTCCAATTCACCAAGATCAATTCCTTACCTGACCGATGAATACTGGAAGGGATTTCCGGAATTAAAAGCCAGGGGTATCATTGATTTCCTGAAAATGGCGCGACAGGGTCAGCCTGTTGACGTTGCCCGGGCTCCTGAGGAGATGGACAAGAAGGCGTTCCTAATGAAAAACCAGGAAGAAGAACTCCTGCGCAGCATACAGTATATGCGGGAAGAATGCGGTGCCGGGATGGATTGGGAAAAACCGTCTTCCACTTCCGAATTGCCTGTCCAGCTGAGGTCAATCTGACTGTGTGAAACAGCGACAGGGGCCAGGTCTGTTGGAGCATATGGGACTCTCTGCGACAGGAGCTGACAGTATTTCTCCTGGCACCATATCTCCAATGGATCAGAACAGCTAAACTCCATTACAGTTATAGCGTTATTGCCTGTACTGTTGTCTTCCATGACCGGATAGTTTTCACCCGCCGCGTGCATGACAGTTATGTTGCAATTATGTCCGCCCCTGGTATTTACATCTATTCTATTATCATAACAGATGACGGTGCCGGTTATATTTTCAATGAGGTTGTGTGTATCGCTGTTGTCATTTTCCAGTCCCAGTCCGCCGGCCCAATGGCTATTTCCGCCACTTCTTCTGAGCGCTTCATTGCCATAACAAACGATGTTTACTTCATTATCTTCAATAATGCCAAGTTCTGCATCATCCTTGTTTCTGAAGGTAACTCCACTCTTGTGGTTGGCATAACAAACGGCCTCGACATAATTATCCCGTATGATGGCTCCGGGACAATTGGCCGAAATATTAAAACTGAAGCCGGAACTCTCCTCACTTCCATAGGATACACAGTCAATAAACCGGTTTCCAATGATATGTGCTCCCACGTCTTTATTGTCCGGATAACCTTCTTCGCGGGCGTACATTCCGAATCCGGGAGCCTTGTTGTGAGAGGCTATACACCTGATGAAGGTACTGTACCTGCATTTCGGGGTCCAGCCATCACTTCCGCAATTTGCTGCTTCACAATCGATCCATGTGTTATGATCCCCTTTATCGGTCAATGCATTTCCGCTTTTTGAATACGATCCGAGAATATTTCTGCATTCATTGTACCTGCATCCCGGACCCAGCGTGAAATTATCATCTGTCACTTCCGTTATATGCATGTCATAAAACCTGGAATTTGTCACTCTTCCAAAATTCAAATACCGCATACTCTTCGGATAGGAATCTGAATTGCCATAATATGTGCCACCTGACATATCGATATTTGTGACTCCACCTGCTTTTTCTGTTATTCCTGTCCGACGACGGGCATCAATTACCTCATCGAAATAGCCAGCATAGTCCAGATCAGCATCGCCCGCCAGGGTCACCGAGCCGTCAAGAATCCATGTGAAATTTGATGGAAGGTAAATTGTCGAACCGGTAACAAAATCTCCCTGCAGGGAAAGGGTATCGCCGGGTTGCAGCGCATCCAGTGTATTCTGGATCATGGATGCATCATCACCCCCTGAAGGAGTAATGACAACGGTGCCGGAATGGATATGTAAAAAAGAGCACAGAGCACACGTTCCAAGTAATATATGTTTCTTCATCACAGATAGTTAATTTTTGAAGTAAAACAGGTGGCCCTGCACCGATACGCATCATGAAACAGTGGATCGGCGTATCAAATACCCGCGCACCCCAATTGATCATCTAAAACAGATATGCTGCTTAATAAGCGTTTCTTTCGTACGAGCCTCCTACCAGGTTCTGATCTTGATATTCCGGAATGAAACATCCTGTCCGTGCCCCTGCAGCAGGATATGTCCGTCATCGATCTCGCCGAATTTTACCAGGTCGTTGTACTTACTGAGGCTCACTAGTTCGCGGAAAGCCAGGCTCTTCCTGTCAAATTCCAGGACCTTCTCTCCATTGAGCCAGTGTTCCACCTTGTTGCCATTGATAATGATCCGCACCCTGTTCCATTCCCCGGGAGGATGGATGGTCAGATCTTCCGGCGGGGGAATCATATCGTAGAGCGAGGCCATTTTATGGTTGCCGTCCCTCCCGTTATGAGCATCCGGGTGCCGCTCGTTATCCAGCAACTGGTATTCCAGTCCGAGATACCTTCCCTCATGCCCCGGGAAATCATCCGTTACAAGGTATTTAATCCCGGAGTTGGCGCCTTCAGAAAGATTGACCTCCAGGACCAGTTCAAAATTTCCGTACCGTTCTTTGGTGATAATATCATGTCCTCCTTCCCGCTCTTCGGTTTCGCCCAGGACTGTCAGGACTCCCTCTTCAACCACCCATCCCTTTTCGGGAAAATTCCTGGTTTTTGTATCCCTCCAGCTATCAGTGGATGAACCATCAAACAACCAGGTCCATTTCTCGCCTTCGGGATTCTGCTTTCCCGCCCGGCTCTCTCTATTTGCGCATTGTGTAGCCAGCAGGAGCATTACCGCGAAAAAAATCAGTTGTGTCTTCATTAGTGTTTATTTACAGGTTTAAAAATCTGGTTCCCATGATGCCCATCACGATCCGGTCATTGGCTCCCATGATCCGCGAATAGCTCCCGGCAGAAAAACCCAGTCCGAGCCCCCCGACAGCCAGTGCTGAGGATCCTGCCGCTGCTTTTTTAATAAAACTTCTTCTTGTAGGATCTATTTTGTTCACTATTTAAGATGATATGAATAACCGGTTGATTCAACAGGCTCGTTCCATAGGAAGTAAAAAAGATGATTGCATCGTTAATTTACGGGATGAGGACTTAACAGATCGTTAACAGGCCAGGGGTTCTAATTAACATATAGATTAATGCATGCAAAAATACCCGGATCAAATCCAGCTGTTTTTCTACCGGGAGAAAAAAAGCATTGATGGTGAACCGACCTGCCATGTCCATGCATTGTTCACATTTTGAGCCGGGGTTTTGCTCCCCTTTTCACTTGCCGGAATCCAGGGAGGCAACAAAATCCCGGTACTCTTTTTGAAGTTCCCCGACGATTTCAGGATGCTGACCGGCCATGTTATTCATCTCGGATACATCCTCTCTTACATTGAAAAGGAACACCTCCCCCTCCATCTTCTCCGGCTTCACCCCCGGGTACTGGGCAGGGGTTGCCTGTTCAAACGGGGCGAGAATGGTTTCCCCGTCGGGCGCCCTCCAGTCGCTCCAAGATTCCAGGTCTACCGGCTTATGGAACCGAGGTTTCTCCACGAATAATTTCCAGTCGCCTTTCCTTACCGTTTTGATCTCATCTCCGCGCATGGTAAAGATGGGCTTGTGCTCCTTTTTGTTGCCCTTGAGGATCTCGACTATATTTTCCCCATCGATCACCCGGTCTTCCGGTATTCCAACTCCGGTCATGGATAGCAGGGTCGGGTAAATGTCCCCCGACCAGCAGGGGACCTTCACTGTTTTCCCTTCGGGCAATGCATCGGGGTACCGTATGAGAAACGGAACCCGTGTGCCGCCATCCCAGGTATAATGCTTTCTCCCTTTCAGCGGCATATTGGATCCCCCGTAGGTGGCCCCGTTATCCGACAGGAACAGGACAATGGTGTGCTCGAGGATTCCCTTCTCCTCCAGGGCACCCAGCAACTGACCCGTGGACCAGTTCAGTTCCCTGATCACATCATCATAGAGGTCGTCCCCTGTTTCAGGCGTGTAGAACTCATCCGAGGCCGCCAGCGGCTTATGCGGCATGGGATGACAGAGATGCAGGAAAAACGGCTGCTCGTTCTCCTCGTTGATGAACTCAACGGCCCTGCGGGTATACCGCTTTGTTAAATACCGCTGGTCGACCGGGTATTCCACGGTATCCATGTTCTCGATGTGCTGGACAGGCCGCATATCGTTGGAATAAAGTATCCCGAAGTACTCATCAAACCCATGCTTCACCGGGAAAAACTCCTTTTTGTGCCCCAGGTGCCATTTCCCGATGAGACTGGTACGGTAACCCGCCTCCCTGAACACCTCGCTGAGCAGCAGTTCATCGGGATCAATCCCGATATCGTCAATTCCCTGATCGGGCGTCGGGTTCCGGATCAATCCGTTCCTCAGCGGAAAACGCCCCGTAAGCAGCGTAGCCCTGGAAGGCGCGCAATAGGGCGTGGGCACGTAAAAATCGGTGCACCGCACCCCCTCTTCCCCGATCCGGTCGATATGGGGGGTCGGAACAGCCTCCGCGTTGTAGCTCGAAATATCCCCATACCCCAGGTCATCGGTAAATATGATCAGCACATTCGGTTTTTTTTCAGCCTCGCTTTCTGTCTTGCACCCGGAGATAACCAGTGCCGTGATAGCGATGACAAAGAAGAATCTCAAATGATAAAAGCGGAATACATTTTTTTTCATTTTGCCGGTAGTTTAGTTGTATAATATCATGAATCGTTCCCGTATCTTTTCCCTGGAGCTGTTTGAGCAGGTATACTATATTGTTTCTAACGTCCATTCCCCACCGATCCTTCTACACTCATTCCTCTGCCGGTCATTCTACACTCATTCCTCTGCCGGTCGCTCTACACTCATTCGTCTACCGGTCATTCTACACTCATTCCTCTACCGATCCATCTACACTCATTCCTCTGCCGGTCATTCTACACTCATTCCTCTGCCGGTCGCTCTA
>CAYZMH010000014.1:20244-26359 GCA_964479445.1 uncultured Bacteroidaceae bacterium
ATCCCCTGCGTCCCTGCGTCTCTGCGTGCAAAACCTGCGTTCCTGCGTCTCTGCGTGAAACAACCTCTGCGTGAAACAACTCCTTCAGGAGGGAATGTTCACAATCTCAGCGGGAGTAAAAACCCGCGTGGATTCCGGGGGATAGGGCGGGTGTTTTTTCAAAAAGAGGGCTTTCACCACCTGCTGCTGGTCACCAAAAGGAAGTTGTTGTTTTTTGCGTTCAAGCTCCTTGAGCAGCGAGCCGATATTCGCGGTGGAGGACCATTTCACCTCCCCGATGAGCAGCGATTTCCCGTCATACGATGAGGAAACCAGGTCAATCTCCATCGGCATACCGTCTTTGCCCCTGCCCCACCATCGCTGACCGGGGGCATAGGCATTTCCGTCCATCAGGCTGGGCACCGCATTGCGGCACAGTTGCTCCCACTCCCCGGATGTATAGTGCGACAGTCCCGGACTCACCACTTCACGGTAGATCATTTCCGCATGTCCCAGTTCCAGGGCACTTTTTGAAGGAAGCACAAACGTGAAAAAGAAGCGCATAAAAGGATCTGCAATGCGGTAGACCGACTTCTTGGTATTCCTGGGGGAGAGTCCGAACGGCGTCTCCCTTTTCAAATACCCCAAATCGATCAGTTTCTGCAGCGGCCGGCTCAGGTGGGTTGCCGGTTTCCCGGAACGGGCCGCGATCTCTGACAGACGGTTAGCTCCGGAAGCAACCAGGGTAATCAGCGTCGACATCTGAACCGCATCGCGGCTGTCATCCATGAACAACCGGTAGGGTTCATCGTACAGAGCTCCTGCAGGTGCCAATGCGTGGTGCAGGACAGCCTCCCTGAAGGAGGAAGTCTGCTCCCGCAGCTCCCAGTACCGCGGAATACCCCCCCACACGGAGTACTCCTTCACCGCTTCAACGGGGGAAACCTCCAGGGCATCGCGGAATGCATGGATCCCCATCGGGCGGAGGCGGATAATCTCATTGCAGCGCCCGAACATCGGTGAAGTGCTATCCATGACCAGTTGCTGCATCCGCTGCTGCGAAGAACCGCACAGCACCAGGTGAAACCCCACCTCATCACGCCGGTCAAACAACTTCTGAATGATACTGGACAGCTCAGGCGCATTCTTCAACAGGTAAGGGAATTCATCGATCACCAGCAGCCCCGGCTTCCGCCACCGCTCCTTCAGCGTCATAAAAAAACTCTCCCAGTCGGGATACCGTACCCTGGCAAAGCCCGGCAGAGCCTGGTCTACCAGGCTGACAAACGACCGGATCTGCTCCGGTTTCTCCCGCTGATCCGCCGTAAAGAAGATATCCTCCTCCCCCAGGATCTCCCGCAGAAGCCGTGTCTTCCCGATCCGCCGCCTGCCGTAAAGGACAATAAGCTGACTCTCCCGGCTTTCACGCACCGCGCGAAGCCGCTTTAATTCTTCCTCCCGGTTCACAAAACGCATACCGCCTGTTTTTTTAATTATGCTCTACAAACATAATGTTTTTATTACATAATTACAATGATTAACAGTTACTAATCTAAAGACCTCTGCGCCTCTAAACGCCATGCAGAAAAACCGCGTCTCTGCGCCTTTGCGTGCCAAAATCGTCCTGCAGAATCACCTGCACCTCTAAACGTCCTGCAGAATCCCCTGCGCCCCTAAACGTCCTGCAGAATCCCTGCGCCTCTGCGCCTCTGCGTGAAACACCTCTGCGTGAACCAACCCGCGAGAACATATTCCCCTTTCAATCGTTTATCATATAAGGTAACACTTCGATGGCCACAAGCCATCACCGATTCTCTAAGCCGAACGGGAATCAGGATCCGTGTTGTTGGTTGTGCTCCACTCCGGTGGGGATTCCCTGTAAGAACTGTCCGTTTACCGGAATTAAATTCACAATTTCAACCAGCAGCCATGCCAGCACTACACTGTTCCGTCCTGAACCGAACCAGGTTCTCTCCCACCTGTCTCTTCGCAGCCGTGATGCTGTTTTTTTCCCTGGTCTGTCAGATCCACGGTCAGACCGTGGATCCCTTCACCCAGGTCACCGATGACAATTTCGCCAATTACGACGCGGTGATCCACGGGGATTACATTGTCTACCGGCACAGCAACATTGCCAGTGACAACGGGATCTTTCTATACCAGGTCTCCACGGGGGATCTTACCACCATCACATCGGGAACACAGGTGCAGTACTCCCAGATCGACATGTGGGGCGACCGGGTGGTCTGGGCCCAGGTGGTGGACGGTGAGTGGGACATCTACACCTACCTGCTCTCACGACCCGACCTCGGTGCGTATGCCCTGATCGATTTTGATGACAACCAGTACCACCCTGCCATTTATGAGAACATCCTCGTGTGGCAGGATGAACGGGGTGACGATTTCAGTCAGAATATCTACATGTACGACATCGAAACAGGCATTGTCACGCAGATCACCACCGATGATGAATTGCAGCAGTTCGATCCCGATGTGTACGGGAATTACATTGTATGGACCGATGGCAGGAACGGGAACAGTGATATCTACATGTACGACATTTATCACCAGGAGACCATCCAGGTCACCGATGATGAGCATTCCCAGCGCAATCCGTCCATCTGGAAAAAACGCATCGTGTGGGAGGACAACCGGAACATCAACTGGGACCTGTACATGCATGTGATCGATTTTTATCCCGACACGGACCCGGTCCGGGCCAACCATCCCGTCTTTACAGGGGCAGGAATCGGTTACCTGAACGAGTTCAACCAGATCAACCCGCAGATCAATGACCATTACATTGTCTACCAGAGTAACCAGAGTTTCCACTGGGATATATACATTTACACCTTTATTAATCCCATTACAGGAACCACCAGGCCGGTGGTGTCGGAGATGCGAGCCCAGACCGATCCCGCCATCTGGGGCAGCACGGTAGTCTGGCTGGACGAACGGGATTACACGGGTACCGGCTGGTATAAAAACGATGTATGGATGTGGGAAAAACCGGAAGGCATTGATTTGGCGGTGGGTGTTCTTTCCAAACCCGATCCAGCCGTGTTGGGGGAGGAGGTGGATTTCCTGGTTATGGTGGTCAACCTGGGGGATCTGACCACCTACGACCCTGTGCTCACCTTTACCCTGCCTCCTGATGTGGAGTTCCTCTCCATGGACGGATTTGGTTCGGAAGGGTACACCCGCGAGGGGAACAACCTCTACTGCCGGCTGGACAGTCTGACCGGGGGTCAGACAGACACCGTTATCGTTACGGTCAGAACACTGAAAGAGAGAATGCTGACCGTCACCGCGGAGATCGACCCGGTGGAAGAGGATGTGGATATGAATAATAATTTTGCCAGTTATAACTCAAGGGTAATATGGCAGGTACCCTATTACCTAGGGGAAGGCGGATCGCCATCAGTGGTGGTAGATGGAACGGGCAGACCTCATTTTGTATACCTCTCATCTGCCTATAGCGGAAGATTGATGTATGCCACCAACGTCAATGGAAGAATTCAGTCGGTGGTCCTTGACAGCAGCTACACCAATCACTCACCGGCCATTGTTGCTGACAGTCACAATCACCTGCACATAGCTTACAGTCAGGGCGAGGGAGGCGAGCCCGTCAACCGTTCGCTCTGTTACATGACCAATAAAGGCGGGGGCTGGAGTGAAGCGCAGATCATCACCAAAAATGCCGGTGAAGGGGAATCTGTCTGCATCCGCACCGACCAACATGACAGTCTGCATGTAAGCTTCATGTCCTCCCTCTGGGCCCAGGGAAGCATGTACTACTATGTGAAAGAGGGAGACTGGGACCAGCGGTTTGTGCGTTCCGGAACCTACAACTCCTCATCATTCGACCTGGATTCGGCCGGTTACGCGCATTTTGTATATTATGACCTCAATTCATACGGACTCTGCTACCAGACCAACAGTCCGGACGGCACCTTCACCCCCGAAATGCCTCCCTATACCGGCTGGTACGGGATTCAGATGGAGACACTCATTGCCGAGCTGGTGACCGACCAGGATTCCCGGCCCCATATCTCCCATGTGGCAGGCAGCGCTTCGAGTACAGAGGACTATTTCCATACCTGGCGGGACGACCAGGGGTGGCACAGTAAAAAGATTGAGGACGGGACGGTCATGGGAGGAGACAACTCCATCGCCATCGATCCCATGGGCAGGCCCCATGTAAGCTACTACAGCAAGGTCAATGACCGGCTCTACTACGCATGGGAAGAGGACCATACCTGGAACAAAAAGATCATCGACTTTTTCAGTCACAACCCGCCACTCAAAAACCATGACCTGCAGGTCGACCGGTATGGCTTTTCCCACATCGTGTACAACAAGGGAACCTCCGTCTATTATGTCACCAACACGGTCCCTGTGCCCGAACCGGAGCTGACCGTCCAGCCCTCCCCGCTTACCTTCCCCGATTTCAATGTGGGGGATACCACCGACGCAAAAACAGTGGTAATTGGCAACGCCGGGGAGGCCGACCTGGTGATCAACGAGATCCGGATCGGCTGGAGGGATTCGGCCAGCTTCAGCCTTGCGGGGATTACATGCGGACTCCTGGAGCCGGGCGACACCTGCTCGGTGGAAATCCGCTTTAACCCCACCATCCTCGGGCCCAAACAGGCCATGCTCTGGATCAACAGCAACGATCCGCTTTACCCCGTGTTCGGGGTTGAACTGACGGGCGGGGGGCTGGATGGAATGCTGGCCGATTACGGGTTCGGTGATTTCGGGATCCATTACATCGGGGATACCAGGACCCACCGGCATACACTGAAAAACCTGGGCAACACGGGGCTGGTCGTTCAGGGTATCTATATCCAGGATGGGAATACTGAAGATTTCTATTACGAGGGACTTCCCGATCCACCTTTCGGATTGGATGACGAGGATTCCCTGAAGTACGATATAACCTTCCAACCCACGGGAACCGGCGAACGGTCGGCGGTGATGAAAATCTACTCCACGGGCGGTGACCAGTTCATAACCCTGACAGGCACAGGGAAGCCGGTGGGCTACCGGTTGGAGGGAGAGGTGAGGCTGCCTGACCAGTCGGCGGTTACCGAGGGAACCATCTGCATTGTGGAACGCATCAACGATGGCTTCCGTCCGAAATCCTTCAAGCCACTGGAAGGATCATCCTCGTTTTCATTCATCCATGTGCAGGAGGGGAACCTGACCCTTAAATTTGAACCCGATCCCGGTCTTTACGGCGACTATGTGCGCACCTATTACGGGGATACCCCCTATGCCCATGAAGCAACCCTGTTTATGATGGACCAGGACAGGTCGGGCATGGTGATCACCCTGGTGGAAGGGGCCGGCGAAGGAGAAGGAAGCAGCAATGCCTCGGGGTCCCTGGTAGAGGATGACAAAAAGAAAGCCGGAGTGCGGATTATCAGCGGAACCTATACCGGGAACGGAACACCGCTGGATTCGGTTCCGGTCTACCTGACCACCCCGGAAGGCACGATCATGCATGCTGATCTGACCGATGAGAGCGGCGCCTTCGATTTCACAAAGATTGCCGCCGGGGAGTACCACTTCAACCTGGATTACAACGGGTACCCCATGGATGGTGGAAACGGCAGCCTGGAGATCACCGGCGAGAACGAGGAATATTCCATCCTGGCTACCGTATCGGTAGGCGCGGTGTCGGTTTCATTCACGAAGCTCAGTGCTGTCACGGAGGCAGGTTCCGGGAAACCGATCCTGGTCTATCCCAATCCGTTCACCGCCAACCTGCTTATCGACAACCGGGGCGAAGAACCAACGAAGCTGACCTATGAACTCTATGATCAGTCAGGCAGACGGGTCATGCACGGCACACTCGAGGGCCTGCACCACGGCGAGACGCACCGCCTGAACACAACAGCCCTCGATGCAGGAAGCTATTACCTGGAACTGCGCACGGCTGACCAAAACTACGTGGTTCCCCTGGTAAAACGGGAATGAACAGGTCTGTAAAAGAATAGACAAGCTACGAAAAGACCTCCGCGCCTCCAACCGTCCTGCAGTTTCTGCGTCTTCACACCCTGCAGAAAAACTGCGTCTTCACACCCTGCAGAAAAACTGCGTCTTCACGCCCTGCAGAAAAACTGCGTCT
>CAYZMH010000014.1:26459-31653 GCA_964479445.1 uncultured Bacteroidaceae bacterium
CCCTGCAGAAAAACTGCGTCTTCACGCCCTGCAGAAAAACTGCGTCTCTGCGTCTCTGCGTGAAACAAAACTGCGTCTCTGCGTCTCTGCGTGAAACAACCTGCGTCTCTGCGTGAAACAACTAGAGGATCAGCACCCCCACGATCACCACCGCACCCAGCACCACCAGCACCACGCCGGTGACCTTATTCATCCACCAGATATTTTTCAGGCGGAAGCGGTGGCGGAACAGGTTGACCGTGCCGGTGAGCGAGAACCACCAGGTGGCGGATCCCAGCAGCACCCCCAGGACCACCTCGCCGATATGGAGCAATTCGAGGCTATCGCCGGCCAGGTTGATCCCGGCAAAGAAGGCGATAAAGAAAAAGACGGTAAGCGGATTGGTAAGGGTAAGGAAGAATACCGAGATGAAGTCTCTCCGGAGCCGGGTTTTTCCCCTGCGTGCCGCCCTGATCTGGGCCACGGGGTTACTGTAGATCAGGTAGACCCCCAGCAGGAGCACCACGGCACCGCCGGCCAGTTGCAGGTAGAATTGCTGCTCCTCGATAAAGCGGATAATAAAGGTAATGCCGAGTCCGGCTATCACCGCAAAGAGCGTATCGGCCATGGTTGCCCCGAGTCCGGACACCATCCCGCTGTTGCGTCCCTTGTTGATGGTCCGCTGGATACACAGCACGCCGATCGGACCCATGGGCACCGACACCATGAGTCCGGCCAGAAACCCCTTTATAATCAACTCCGGATTCATCTCCCTGATTCTTTTTTCGCTTTCCCGGCTCTTGTATTTCCAGTGCTCCCCCGTCGTGGTCTGGCAGCGCCCCGGGTAGCCTGCGGCGGTTTGTTCCGTGTAAACGCACCGGGGAGAATGTGCCAAAAATACGAAAGTGCCGGGATATAACTGCAAACCGTGTGCCGCTTTTTATGCTATATTTGTGTGAATTTTTCCTGTTATGAACCGACTGACACGCATATTGCTGGCCGCGGCAACCGGCCTATTACTCACCCCGCCGTTCATGCAGTGGGGATCGGGATTTGTGATCCTTTTCGCTTTTGTCCCGCTGCTTTTAGTGGAGGAGCACCTGTACCGGCACCGGGACCGGCACCCGGCGCGTCACATCTTCTGGTACGGGGTGATCGCCTTTGTGATCTTTAACATCCTGGCCTCGTGGTGGGTGAAGAACGCGGCCTGGATCGGCGTCATCGGCGCGGTGCTGGTCAACACGACGCTCATGACCGCTGTATTGTGGCTCTTCCACTGGGTCAAACGCCAGCTGGGTCCGCGCCTGGGCTATGCCTCGCTGGTGGTACTGTGGGTAGCGATGGAATTTCTCTACCTGAACGTGGATGTGAACTTCCCCTGGCTGCTGATGGGCAATGCCTGGGCCAACGATGTGATGTTCATCCAGTGGTATGAAGTGACCGGTGCGCTCGGCGGCTCGCTGTGGGTAATGATTGTCAATGTGTTGCTGGTGCGTTTACTGAACGGCCTCCGCGAGCATCCGTCCTTTCACCCGAACCGCTCGGCAGTCAGCTGGCTGCTGGGTTTTCTGATCCTTCCCATGGTGATCTCGCTGATCCGGTACCACACCTACGACGAGAAGCGGGATCCCTATGAAGTGGTGGTGATCCAGCCCAATATCGATCCGTACCTGAAATTCATCGACATGCCCCAGGAGGAGCAGAACCGGTACCTGTTGCAGATCGCCGATTCGCTGACCACCGCTCAGACCGATTACATCGTGGCCCCGGAGACCTTTCTCAACAATAACGTATGGCAGGAGCAGCTTGACCGGCACCCGGATGTCAGGCTGCTGCGCCGGTTCCTTGCACAATACCCCGATGCGGCCCTGGTGATCGGGGCCACCACCTACAAGCGGTACACCCCGGAGAACCGGACTGTGACGGCCCGGCCCATCAGGGAGGGAGCCGCCTATTACGATAGTTTCAACTCGGCGTTGCAGCTCGACCGCACCGACTCCATCCCGCTGTACCACAAATCGAGGTTGGTGGTGGGCGTGGAGTTCATGCCGTTCACCGGGAAGGTGAAGTGGATCGACAAGATCACGGTGCAGCTGGGCGGCATCATGCGGAGTCATGGCACCCAGCGTGACCGGGAGACCTTCGCGCACCCCGACAGGGACGTGCGGGTGGCCCCCATCATCTGCTGGGAGTCGGTCTTCGGGGAGTATGTAACCCGCTATGTGCGGAATCACGATGCCGGGTTTCTGTTTGTGATCACCAACGACGGCTGGTGGGGCGACACCCCCGGCCACCGCCAGCACAACAGCTACGCCCGTCTGCGTGCCATCGAGACCCGCCGCAGCGTGGCCCGGTCGGCCAACACCGGCATCAGCAGCCTGATCAACCAGCGCGGCGATGAGATCGCGCGGCTCGGCTGGTGGGAACGCTCGGGGCTGCGGGGCACGCTGAATGCCAACGATCATTTGACGTTCTACGTGCGCTACGGGGATTTCGTGGGGCGGCTCGCGGGGTTTCTCGCGGGGTTGTTTTTGTTGTACGCGTTGACCCGCCGCCTCATGTCACGCAGAGGGTAGCTCACGCGGAGGCGCAGGTTGTTTCACGCAGAGACGCGGAGGCGCGGTTATTCTGCAGGACGATTTTGGCACGCAGAGGGTGTTGCACGCAGAGACGCAGAGACGCAGGTTGTTTCACGCAGAGACGCAGAGGCGCGGGTTATCAGCAGGGCGTTTAGAGACGCAGAGTATCTGCAGGACGGTTGGAGGCGCGGTTATTCTGCAGGACGTTTAGAGGCGCAGAGGGTGCAGAATTAAAGTGGCAAGAAATCAACTCCATATTGACCATGAAAAAGACAGGACACTTTTCCGCGATCCTTGTTTTAGCCTTGATCGTATCGCCGGTACTGCAGTCGCATGGAACAGGGCTTAACGAAGGGGATCAGATGACCGTTGAGTGCAGTAACCCTGGATCTGCCACTCGCACTATCCGGAATGCTATTCCATTTCAGAACAATGAGTACGCCAATCCTGCATCTGCCTGTTTCAATGACCCGGATACCCTGCCATTTAAAACCGGGGAGTTCCGGTACCTGGAAGATAAGGCAGCAGATTGTCCGGAAGGCTATCAGTGCACCACCTTTGAGGTTGAATGTGCCGGTTCTGATCCTGCCAGGGGAGTTATTGCCTATGGTGCCCATACCGGCAATGCGGCAAAGGGGCTGATCATGTTGTTTAAAGGCGGTGAAGGGAAAGCCTACTGGACGCGTCCGCCGGTAGCTTATCAGATGGCTGAAGCGTTTCGCCGGGAAGGGTTTGACGTTGTACAGGTCAGGTGGATCGATTCCTGGCTTCTCTCTTCACCCGGTAATGATGCCGGCATTGCTCACCTGGCCGGGCGGCCTGCGACGGTTATTAAAGAGGTGTACGATAGATGGTATGTTCCGCTGGAACGGAATGCACCGGATGGGGTTGAACCGGGGTTTTGTCTGACAGGTAACAGCGGTGGGGCCTCGCAGATAAGCTACGCCCTGAGTCATTACGGCCTGGATACGATCATGGATGTGGTGGTGCCGACAGGCGGTCCGCCCCATGCCACCCTTGCAAAGTCAATGTTGCGACGGGAGGGCGAAGAGGATTACTGGTACAATGAGAAACGAAGAGCCTTTATCGATAAAGGGTTCGGTTTCTTTGACGGCAACGGACCCGGCGTGAAGCATGATCCTGCTTTCACCGAACGGTGGAACCGGGAGAGCGTGGCCACAGGGGGCAATGACTATCACCATCCCGGCACACGGCTTCATTTTATTATCGGCGGAGATGACCGGGGGATGTACCATGTTTCGAAAGATTACATCTACCGGCTTTTTGAAGAGGGCAATCCGGATATTACCTTACAGATCGTTCCGGGCACCCCTCATAATATTATGAGAACGCAGGCCGGGAGAACTGCTCTTAAAAACGCCCTGCTCGGGTGCCAGGCTCCTTCCGCACCGGGAGAGCGGACTCCGGGAACTCCACCGGGTTCTCAGCAGCAAAACCAGCAACAAGACCAGCAACAAGACCAGCAGAGAGTACAGCAGAGAGCACAGCAGAGAGCAGAGCAGAGAGCAGAGCAGAGAGCAAAGCAGGATTCGATCGCTCCGACCTACGCCGATGTCAGATATGGAAGCCATGAAAGAAACCGCTTTGACTTCTGGAGAGCGGAATCAGACTCCCCCACCCCGTTGGTTGTGTTTATTCATGGAGGTGGCTTCAGGAACGGGGACAAATCGGGTGCGTTGAACAGCGAGAATTCCCAATACCTGGAGCGATGCCTGGAGAACGGGGTGTCGTTTGCCTCGATCAATTACCCCTATAATTCAACCACGCGGCTGGACAGCATCATGCTCCATGCCGCCCGTGCGATACAATTCTTCAGAAACAAGTCCGGAAGATTGCATATCGATAAAGACAAAATTGCTGCATACGGCGGATCAGCCGGAGGAGGCATCTCCCTGTGGCTCGCGGTGCATGATGATCTTGCAGACCCTGACAGCAGAGATCCTGTACTGCGTGAATCCTCGCGGCTCACCGTGGCGGGTCATCTCAGGTCCCAGGCAACCTACGATTTCCGCAGGTGGCCCGAATTCCTGGATCTGCCCCACAATTGGAATACAGGTACCGACAGTGACCTGAAACTCTACAGGATCCCGGACGAATCGTGGTATGACTCAACAGAGATCGTATCGTTGCGAAAGGAGCTTGATATGATCCGAATGATCGACCCATCGGACCCACCGGTCTATTTCCAGAATTACCGGGAGGGCAGCATGGCCAGGCAGGGCGACATCGTTCATCACCCGGCACACGCCATCCATCTCAGCAGGATATTTGATCAAAAAGGCATAGATAACGCCCTGTTGATCAAGGGTACAAAAGAAGAAGACAGGATGGATATGCTGGATTTCTTTTTCAGCTACCTGCTTGCCGAACCGGTGCGTGACCCGATGAATTAATTTCCCTGCTTGTAACCACCCCTTCTCTGCGTCTCCACGTCCTGCAGAATCCCCTGCATCTCCGCGTCCTGCAGAATCCCCTGCGTCTCCACGTCCTGCAGAATCCCCTGCATCTCCACGTCCTGCAGAATCCCCTGCATCTCCGCGTCCTGCAGAATCCCCTGCGCCTCTGCGCCTCTGCGTGAACCAAACCGTGTCTCTGCGTGAGATAACCTGCGTCTC
>CAYZMH010000014.1:31753-33752 GCA_964479445.1 uncultured Bacteroidaceae bacterium
CTCTGCGCCTCTGCGTGAACCAAACCGTGTCTCTGCGTGAGATAACCTGCGTCTCTGCGCGAACCCTAGAAGTGGCCCCTCGTCCTCTTCTCCACATCAAACCGATCCATCAGCGTCTGGTCGTTAATCTCCTTCGACAGCGAGGCGATCGTATCCATGGGCACATCAAACAGGTCCACGATAAGGAGTCCGTCCAGCGCGTTATTGAACTTCGGATCGATATTGAACCCGATGATCTTGCCGTTAAGTTTCAGGTACTTTTTCAGCAGCACCGGCATGTTGAACCCCGATGTCTCGATGTCCCTGAGGAAGCGGTCGAATTTGTTCAGATCGTCGGTACTCTCCAGGATAATATCCTCATCCACGTTGTAGCCCGGGACATTGAATTTTTTGCGTGGCCGCACATACCTGGCAAAATCGCGGTTGTAGTAATTCTCCACGATATACCGCATGATCATCCCCTTGCTGAATTCCGAGAATTTGTTGCTGATACTCACCGGTCCGATCAGGTACCGGTAATCCGAATTCTTGATCAGGAAATAGAGGATCCCCTTCCAGAGCAGGAACAGCGGCAGGGGTTTTCGCTGGTACTCCTCCACGATAAAGGAGCGTCCCAGCTCCATGGAGCGTTTCAGGGTGGGGATGAATTTCTGGCTTAACCGGAACAGG
The DNA here is from genome assembly GCA_964479445.1 of uncultured Bacteroidaceae bacterium. Taxonomy (GTDB): domain Bacteria; phylum Bacteroidota; class Bacteroidia; order Bacteroidales; genus CAYZMH01. Next base: position 32,423 of record CAYZMH010000014.1, read on the forward strand.
CTCTGGATGTAAAATCCCCTGACCCCGTAGCGCTGAATGATCTCCTGTCCCTTGCCTACCCGGTAGGCTCCCACGATCTTTTTCTCTTTTGCATCCCACACGAAGAGCTGGTGGTAATAGAGGTCGTACTCATCCACGTCCATCGAACGGTTCGTTCCCTCCCCCACTCCCCGGAAGGTGATCTCCCGCAGCCGGCCTATCTCGTACATCACGTTGGGAATATCCACGCTGGGGGTGCAATAGACCTCGAAATGATCGTTGGTAAACAGCAATGCATTTTCGCGGATCGATTCGATCTCGGATACCATGGATTCCTGGTCGACCGGATTGGCAATCTCTTCCACGCGGGGGGAGCGGTGGAACGGGGAGATAAAGAACTTCTTGACCTCGAGTGCGGATCCCAGCACATAGGTCTTTGCCCGCAGGTAGCGCCCGTAGCGGGCGATATCGGTGAATCCCTCCTGCTCCTTTACACTGATCGGGTTACCGATGCGGATCCGGATCTTCTTGTGCTTCTTGTTGAAGAGCTCCGAGGGCAGCTTTACCGTACGCAGCGAAGGATGAATGAGTCCGAGCAGGTGAAACATCCGCGAATTGGTCCCTTCGAAATAGACCGGCACGATAGGCACCTGAGCCCGCTTGATCATCTTCAGGGCCGGAAGCTGCCACTCCCGGTCGGTGACCCCGAAGTTATCCTCGTTGTAACTCGACACCTCCCCGGCCGGGAAGATTCCCAGGACCTTTCCCTCCTCCAGGTGCTGGAACGACATCTTGATACCGGCAATGCTGGAAGCCGAATCTTTGTGGGTTTCAAACGGGTTCACCGGGAGCATATATTCGGAAGCAGCCTCGATCCGCTGCATGAGGAAGTTGGCCAGCACCCTGATATCGGGCCGCACCGAAGCGATCACCTTTACCAGCAGCATTCCGTCGATCCCCCCGAACGGATGGTTCGAGACGGTGATAAATGCCCCGTTCTTCGGTATCCGCCTCAACTCCTCCTCCCGCACCTCGTAATCGATCTCCAGCTTTTCGATGAGCGTATCAATGAACTTCATCCCCTTCAGGTGAGAGATCTCGTTATACACCTTGTTCAGCTTATTGATCCGCAGTACGGTCATCAGCATCTTCGCTGCACTTGCCCCGCCAAAGCGGTTGAGTTTGGCCGCCCTGACCAGTTCATCGGTTTCAATTAGTTTCACGCAGTTGGAGTTTTGGTCTGGGGGCAAAGATAATGAGAATATCTGTTCTCTCGCGGAGACGCAGGTTTTCTGCAGGACGATTTTGGCACGCAGAGGGTGTTGCACGCAGAGACGCGGAGACGCAGGTT
>CAYZMH010000014.1:33852-38841 GCA_964479445.1 uncultured Bacteroidaceae bacterium
AGGACGATTTTGGCACGCAGAGGGTGTTGCACGCAGAGACGCGGAGACGCAGGTTTTCTGCAGGACGATTTTGGCACGCAGAGGGTGTTGCACGCAGAGACGCGGAGACGCAGGTTATTCTGCAGGACGATTTTGGCACGCAGAGGCGCGGAGACGCGGGTTTTCTGCAGGACGATTGGAGATTCAACGCAATGTGGGCTAATTTATTTCATTGATATACAGGAGTTAATAATATACGTATTTTAATACATATTTAAATACGTATTTAAATATGTATATCACTGTACGGACGCTGAGTGGGATCATAGTGGGATTGATGGTTGGTCCGGAATGCAGGGAATCGACACTGACGGGATTATCAGGCAGCTGCACGCCACGTTCCCTGAAATGGAAGAAGATAACAGCGCTGTTGAAAGGGTGATTAACAGAATCATTGATCTTTGATAGAAATTGTTGTAACACCTCCACCTTTGGATGGAATCAGGAGGTTATAGTTCATTTATACCTGGATCATTCCAGGAAAAATATTTTCCATAAGAAGTTTTCAAACTGGTATCCCCTCCATAAATGACATTCAGGTTCTCATCTTTCGCACCGGTAATCTTTTGCCAGTATTTCAGGTTGGTGAAGTAGTTGTCATTCATGGTCATGCCGGATTTAATCTCAACAGGAACCGGGCCTTCAGGTTTGTCAATGATTAAATCTATTTCCTGCCTGGTTTTATTTTGCCAAAAATAGAACCTGGGATTTACTCCATTATGAAGCCTGGTTTTAATCAGGTTAGTAATGATGAGGTTTTCAAACAATGCTCCTTTGGAATGAAATGTCTTCACCTGATTTGCGGAACTTATACCCAGCAAAGAACAAACCAGGCCTGTATCATAGAAATATAGTTTTGGCGATTTAATAATTCTCTTATTGAAGTTTTCGTAATAGGGTTGCAGGAAATAGATAATAAAGCTTGCTTCAAGGATGGATAACCACGACTTTGCTGTATTGGGTGAAATTCCGGCGTCAGTAGCTAATGAATGTAAGTTGACAACCTGCCCTGTTCTCCCTGCGCAAAGTTGAAGAAAATTCGAAAAGCTGTTCAGGTTTTCAATGTTTTTGATCTGTCTGACATCCCTTTCGATATAAGTACTGATGTATGCAGGATAAAAGAATTCCGGATCAATATCACGGTCATAAATACGAGGATACATCCCTTTAAATATCAATTGCTCATAAGAGTCAGAAACCAACTTTGCGGTTTGCAGTTCCGAAATGCCAAATGGTAATAGTTTTAAAACTGCTGCACGACCTGCCAGACTCTGAGATATGTTTTCAAGTAAGAGAAAATTTTGCGAACCGGATAAAACAAAATGTATCTTTTTGTTTTTATCAACGATGCCTTGCAAGTATGAAAAAAGCTCGGGTGTACGCTGTATTTCATCCAATACCGCGCCGTTGGAAAAATTATTCAGAAATCCACGTGGATCATTTAGAGCAGCATTTCTAACATCGATATCCTCCAGGCTGACATATGGAATATCGGTATAGATAGATCGCAGCAGTGTAGTCTTCCCACTTTGCCGGGGCCCGGTTAGCGTGATCACCGGAAACTGGCTCCTTAACTTAATGATGATTTGTGCTGATTCTCTGGGTATCATACCTTAAAAGTACAAAATAATGGACAAATATGCAATGAAATTGAAAATTTGGACATGCCCCGATAATCACAACTGAACCAACTACATTGTAGGCTGTGCCTTTGGTAGAGGGGAAATGGAAGTTTAAGGGAAAACCATACCACTATTTCACTTCAAAAGTATACCACTTTGATACGAGGTTAAGGGTGTTAGCCGATAATGATCTTCCTGGTACGGGTATTGAACCGGTTTTTCAGTTCCACCAGGTAGATTCCCGGGCGGTAGCCATCCAGGTTCAGCACGATCTCCTTCTTCAGTGTTTCAAAAGCGGCCACCCGTCGTCCTTCGATATTAAAGATCGAAATATGGTTCTCAGCCCCGGCGGCCAGTCCGGACAGCGAGACCTTATTCCCCCTGACGGGATTGGGATAGATTCTGAACGGATCGTTGCCGGGATTTTCCAGTACACTGTTTGCATACATTACCGTATCGAACACCTCTATCTCCGCCAGTCCGGGCACCCCGGTTCCCTCTGTGATATCCAGTTTCAGGGAAGTTATCTCCCGGGGAGCGAACTTGAGTTCCTTTTTACTCCCGTCATCGGGAAGCGATCCGGTTTCCAGGTCGGTACCATTGCTGAAGGTGATCATTCCGTTGAGCAGATGGTTTGATGTTCCGACCAGGTCATAGAGGTTGATCCGGTCCACCACCACCGGTCCGGGCCAGGTAAGCTCCACCCAGGGTTGGGCTTCATCACCGGACCGCCATTCGCCGATATTGCCGACCTTGTAGATCCCGTCGTTCACATGATCCCCCGAAAAATCGGGTCCTGCGATACCGGAGACGGTAACGCTTGCTTCCGGGGCAATATTCCCGTACCCGGTGGTAAAGTACCAGGGCGCTCCCAGGGTCATGATATCATCTGCATTCACGGCATCCACCCTCCACAGGTAGATGGTGTTGCTTTTCAGGATCCCCGGATCATATTCGGGTTCTGTTACATCGGCCACATGTTCGGGAATATCGGTCCCCAGGTACACCTGGTAATACTCGGCATTGGCGGAGGCATCCCAGGTAAGTGTGGTTGTTTTTCTTACATGTTCGGCACCCTGCACGGGATAGGGGTTCTCGGCAGGTGCAGCCTCGGTGGTTCCGGTGGTAAAGGACCAACCATCGCCGGTGGTGGTTCCGTTTTCATTCTTCTCATCGATCCGCCAGTAATAGGTGGTATTTCCTTCGAGATCGCCCGGATCAAATTCGGTCGATACCTGGTTTCCTTTGAATTCAGGCGGATTGTTCGTACCGAAATAGACATCATGGGAATCGGCCTTATATTCGCTGGTCCAGCGTATTGTTTTACCCTGGCTCACCTGGGTGGCCCCGTTTACAGGCACCGGGGTATGAGCCCGGAACGGCGGATCGTTTTCGGAGAGGGTAAACTCGCCGAAGGGTCTGTTTTCAAAAGAGCGGAGATAGGTAGAGAGCTGTGCCCTCATGTCGGCCACCACGCCGGGGTGCTGATCGATCACGTTTTCGGTTTCCGCCGAATCGGCGTTCAGGTCATAGAGCTGATCCAGCTCAAAATAGTGGGGGTTATTTTTTGCGGCATAATGCCCCAGGTGGCTGTTGCGGGTCAGGTAGGGATAGTCCAGGATCTCTTCCTGCCACCCGTTGAAGGTCTCCCCGTTATCAATTTTATTCTGCACGTTCTCCGGGTAGCGGATGGCGATATATTTCCAGTCTTTGGTCTTTACCGCCCTGGAGTAGCCCAGTTCCCCGAAGAGGGAGCTGTGGGCCTCGCCGGATCCCGTTTCGATGATGGATTTCAGGCTGATCCCGTCTGTCTCGTATTCGGCCGGTTGCGGGATACCCGCGATATCCAGGAGGGTCGGAACGAAATCCACCGTCTGGATCAGTCCGTCATAGACCGTTCCGGCTGTAATCGTTCCTTTCCAGTACATGAACATCGGCACCTTCAGTCCGTAATCATGCAGCGTGGCCTTCCCATGCCGCCACATCCCGTGGTCGGGCATAAAGATGACCAGGGTGTTCTCCTCCAGGTTCAGCTCAGCGATCTTGTCGTGGATGGCTTTAACGCCTTTGTCCAGGAGCAGGGCATAGGCGTCCCGTTCAGGGTACCCTTCATTTACATATTCATCCTGAATCTCCTGGCGATCGGGCATGAAGTCCCAGGGTTTTTCAACCACCCCTTCGCCGGTAAGGTGGGGATCGGCATCGAAACTGCTCCAGTAGTTGCCGTTATTATTGGCCCACGGGACCGGACCATGGTGGAGGGTGGTTGAGAAGAGGAGGAAAAAGGGATTGTCCTGTTCCTGCTCGATAAAGGTGCGGGCCTTGTCGACGGTCCACTCCAGGTTGTGAATATTGAGCGCATCGTTCCACAGCTCCTTCACATTGCCCATGTAGATCCCGTCGGCATAATCGAATCCGTAGGAGCGCACGATATCCTGGTACACCTCGTGGTTGTATTTCATTTTCGCATCCACAGCCGGATCGTAGGGATCGGCATCCTGACCGTATTCCTGCAATCCGTATGATGACCAGTTATTCCTGCGGAGGATATCATGCTCCATGACATGGGATTTACCCACGAATCCTGTGGTATAACCATTACTGCCAAGCATTTTGCCAAGGTGCAGTTCATTCATGGTCAGTTCACAATTGTTCTCGGTGCGTGTAAGGGTTCCAAGCGGGAACCTGCTCAGGTACTCCTCTCCTTCGCAGCGGCCTGAAAATTTCCCGGTGAGCATGGAATACCTGGAGGGGGAGCAGACGGTGACCGGGTGGTGGGCATTGGTGAACTTCATTCCGTTTTCAGCCAGCATATCGATCGTGGGCGTATATACACCGCCTTTGCTGGTATACCCGATGCTGTTGAAACTCTGGTCATCGGTAACAATGATCACGATATTGGGTTTTTGTCCGGATAACCGCACAAAAACCACCAGGAAAAGGATTATTAGGTGCTTTTTCATTAGAATGTTTTTAATTGGAATCTGATCGTTGTGATCAATTTATTACAGCGGGGCTAAATAATCCATTAATTTTCGATTAACACCGGGGGTGGTTCCGCGTACGCTCCAATGATACATCTCTAATAAACTATCAAACAGCCGGCTGCCGGCTCCTGCTTAAAATCAAAAAAGAGTGGCTGAAGTGCTGCGAGCCGGTTTTTGCTATGGCACTGCTCTGCCGGTTTTCATCTTTGCCGCCGGGCACCCCTGAAAAGATCCCTTCACACATCATTTTTACGTGTTGCATACAATAAGGTTCTGTTTACTCTCATCTACAGGGGCAGGGTGAGGGTGAGGGTATGCTTTATCTGTTTCTCCGCCAGGGG
>CAYZMH010000014.1:38941-41913 GCA_964479445.1 uncultured Bacteroidaceae bacterium
CAGGGGCAGGGTGAGGGTGAGGGTATGCTTTATCTGTTTCTCCGCCAGGGGAACGACGAGGGTATCTTTAATCTCTCTCCGCCAGGGGCACGGTGAGGGTATGCTTAATCTGTTTCTCCGCCAGGGGAACGAGGAGGGTATGCTTTATCTGTTTTTTTATTCGGGGCACGAGCATGACATGCTCACCGGGGCCCTTCAATAATCTGGTTAAAGCCGGTGGTATACTCCTCCCCGTAAAGATGTTCGTACTCTTTGACAAACCGTTCATAGGCCTTTTTGGCAAGGCTGTGTTTGCCCAGGGAGACCAATGTTTTACATTTGACCGTCATGGCCTCTTCATTGGCCATATCGAAAAAGAAGATACAATTGGCAAGGTGGATACTGAATTTAGGTTCGTTCTTTGCCTCCTGGGTATGAAGGTATTCAAGGATACTGTCAATGATCTCGTTCGAGATGGATGATTTGAAATCATCCAGCCAGTCTGACTGCACATTTTGCAGGGCAGGTCCCAGGTAGATCAGTTGCAGCAGGGAGTAGATCCCTTCGCGAGTCTTTAATTTATTGTTATTCAGCAAATCCAGGTATTCATAATAGTCGATATACACCTTTGACGGATTGAAACTGAATTTCCAGTACCCGGTTTCCTTGGAAATACTGCAATCTCCGACTTTCTCCAGGACGGTCCGGATCTTGGCAATGTTCACCGTCCGGTTATTTTTTGCTGACTCCGAGGATTTGTCAGGCCAGAATATCTCATTAATGGAGCTGGAGGAGACCCCTTTGTCGTAGCGCAAAGAGGAGAGCATAATATACAGGAATAACTCTTTGACCAGCGGTGAAAATGATTTGGTAATATCTTTCCCCTGCCGGTCGATGACCTGGAATCCGCCAAATATCCGAATCGATCCGGGCACAAGTTCTTTCGGATGAATATGAAAATTCTCTCCTGTCTCATCTTCGGCGACGGGGTCATCTTTCCCTGGTGCATGCTGAACCGGGGATCTGTTGTTTTTTCGTTTCCTGAACCAAAAAACCAGCAGGAACGGGAGTATGACCACTGCTGCTCCTATCCCGATAATAAGCAGGAATTTATTGTCAGCGCCTGCCTGTTCCTCTTCCGTTCGGGTAATTGTCAGCGGCGGGTACGCGATCTGATGAAGGTTGACCTTGGTGGAACCATCTTCAAAAAACGAGGTTACCGCCATCAACTTTTCTGCAGACTTATTATAATAGAGATTGATATACGATTTAATATCGAGGAACGGAAACTGAAAGGTATTTCCAACCTCGATCATTTCCGGGTCATCCAGCGGCACAGCAACGGCCTGCACCAACGGATTTGTCTCAAGCTTTGAAAAGCGCAACCCATACAGGGTTTGGGTCAGTGTATCGTAATGAAGGTTATTGGCAAAACAGGTCTCCTTCTCTTCATCAAAGGTGGCAAGGGTCTGGAAGGATTGTTCCTCGAGTGAATAGGAGAGCAAATCGTGGTAATACCCGGGGGTAATGGCCTGCCTCCCTTTGATGCTTCCAAATCCTCCCATGATAAAAAGCTGCCGGTTCAGCGGATCATATCCCAGTCCGGCCAGGTACCTTGGATGATAAGTGCCCTGGTAATCGATCGTATCCCAGTCTTTTATAGCATCATTGAAAACCAGGACCTCGTTGGAATACTTGTACTGTCCGTACCCCCCGAAGACCGTCAGTCTGCCCGTTGCAGGATCAATAAAACTGTTGTGATGCCAGTGTTTGGTCAGAAAAGGATGGGACAGCCCCTCGCTCTCGGGGAATGGTTCGGTTGATAAAACCACTTTATCCCTCCTGTCCACCGAGTAGCATACCAGCTGCTGCGAGCTGGTATCATAGGCCAGTCGAGCATTGAAGCCAGGGGTATAATTCAGCGACCCGGCAATTGTGCTCAGGCGGTCGGTGTTCAGATCCAGGCTGACCAGGGAATCCTGCAACAGGAAAAACAGTTCATTTTCAACCGGGTTATAGGTAAAACTCAATTGTCCCGGGAACTCAAACTCATGCGTCTTTTCCCAGTTCGTATGAAGGTTAGCGATCCAGTTAGGATTTGTTACCCGACCGTCGAAATCCCTGTTCACTTCATGGGCCACGGTACCGGTGTACTGATCCAGCGGCCAGTAATATTCCTGTTTATTATCCGTGGAGAGGGTTATTTCCCGCAGGTTCATATTGGGAAGATCGGTTGAACTGTATCGTCCGTACCTGTGCTCTCCAAAGAGAAGTATCAGCTCGAAAGGTGAATCATCCAGTTGACAGGGCTGTTCATACGATTGTTCGTCCACCGCCAGGCGAATGATCTGCTTTTCTGCATCAATGGTAAGCGTAAAAGGAATCCACCCGGAAGTCAGCTCCTCAAACGGGAAGTTAAAAGAAATGTCACTGATTTCATTGCCTATAATAAAATTGAAGTTATCATTCACCCCTAATTCCGGACTGCAGATAAGATCAAAGTTCTGATTATTGATCAGCGCCCTGAAGATATATCCAAAATAGGCATCCTGATTACTGGGCTGGTACTTGAGGTCAAATTGCAGGACCATCCGATTTTTGAATTCTATGGGCCTCTCCGGCGTTAAGTTCAACCCCGTACGCATATCCAGCGGAACATTCTGCCCGTCAAACCGAAGCCCCGTAAATTGTCCGGAAAGTGATTGTACACTGCTTAAAACTACCAGGAAACCTATAAACAGTATTTTAGACAGACTCCTCAAGCTCATCAGTAAAGGATAATTGTTCTATCTCAAAGATACTAATATTACATAAATAAAAAATCATCGTATAACATACTCTCCGGGCTTTTAATACACCCGGCCAAAGCAGCAAGCCGGCGGTACAGGTTGAATCCATCCTGCCCGAAACCGCCCCCTTTCATCATTGTTTGCCTCCCGGTTTTCTACAGCTCCTATCTCCATCACCTCCTCCAAAAAAGCTGCCCCTCCGCG
>CAYZMH010000015.1:0-29431 GCA_964479445.1 uncultured Bacteroidaceae bacterium
TGGAAAATGTTGCGTTCCTCCGCACACGGATCGAACTGATCCTGTCTTTCTTCAGCAGGGACGAGGTGGAAGAGCTCTGGATCACCTTCCCCGATCCCCAGGAGAAGCGACGGCGGCGAAAAAAACGACTGACCGGTCCCCGCTTTCTCAATCTCTACCGGCAATTCCTGGTCGATAACGGTACGATTCACCTGAAGACCGATAACGACATGCTTTACCGGTATACCCTCAGACTGGCGGAGTATAACAATCTCGAGATCCTTCACCGGGCCGATGACCTGTACGCTTCGGATATTGCCGATGATCTGCGAACCATTCCAACGCATTATGAATCGCAATACCTGGAAGAGGAGAAAACGATCCATTACCTTGCCTTCCGGTTGCCCCGCGAACGCATGGTGCTAGAACTGCCCGATGAAGAAGAGTGATCCCGGTTTCTACGAGCGCGTCTACCGGCTGGTCAGGAAGATTCCCCCAGGCCGGGTGACTACTTACGGGGCTATTGCAAGCTACCTTGGCTCCCCGCAGTCCTCCCGGATGGTGGGGTGGGCCATGAACCTATCCCATCATCAGCAACCCTGCGTTCCGGCCCACCGTGTAGTAAACCGCCAGGGGATGCTCACCGGTAAACACCATTTCGGAGGACCCGAGGTGATGAGAGAACTACTTGCCAGTGAAGGAGTTCCGGTGGAGAATGACCGCATCACAGACTTTCCCGAGCGATTTTGGGATCCTGCCCGCGAACTCGGTTTATAAAGACTTATTAAAAATAAAAATTATGGTTATCTTTGGGCCAAAATCAAGGAATCACTATGGCTTTTGGATCAGATCAGGTGCTTGAAGCACTTAAAAGGGTTGTTCACCCTGAGACACGAAAAAACATTGTGGATGCCGGTATGGTGGAAGGACTTCGCATTGAAGGGAATGAAATATATTTTGCGTTGCGCTTCCAGCGTCCCAACGATCCGTTTCTGCCCTCGATCAAGAAGGCGTGTGTGAGCGCGATCAAAACGCAGCTCGGACCCGAAGCGAAGATCGAAGGAAATATCGGGACCATTGTGCCGGAGCGGCAAGAAGAGCTCCAGGTATTGCCCGGGGTAAAAAATATTATCGCGGTGGCATCCGGTAAAGGGGGCGTTGGGAAATCCACGGTTGCAGTGAACCTGGCGGTCGGACTCCACAAGCAGGGTCACTCGGTGGGATTGATCGATGCCGATGTATACGGACCCTCGGTTCCCAAGATGTTCGGAATGGAGGGAGAGCGTCCGCAGGCGCGGGTTGAGGATGGAAAAGAGTGGATCCTCCCTGTGGAGAAACACGGGATCAAGATGCTCTCGGTAGGATTTTTCGTTAATCCCGAAGATGCGCTGGTATGGCGTGGACCCATGGCGACCAATGCCCTGAAACAACTAATCAACCAGGGCGAATGGGGCGAACTGGAGTACCTGGTTATCGACCTGCCGCCCGGAACCGGGGATGTGCATCTGACCATGGTCCAGGAAGTGCCGGTTACCGGTGCGATTATTGTGAGCACTCCTCAGGAGGTGGCCCTGGCCGATGCGGTCAAGGGAATTAGCATGTTCACGGGGGATAAGATCAATGTGCCCGTCCTGGGACTGGTGGAGAACATGGCCTGGTTTACCCCGGAGGAGCTGCCCGACAACAAATACTACATCTTTGGCCGCGAGGGTTGCAAGAAACTGGCAGACAGGATGGGGATAGACCTGCTCGGACAAATACCCCTTGTGCAGGGAATCTGCGAATCAGGGGACCAGGGCAAACCTGCTGCCCTGGATCATACCCATCCCACCGGGAAAGCATTCCTGGAACTGGCAGACAGCGTGGTGAAAGCGGTTGTAAAACGAAACAAGGATTTGGGACCGACCCGTAAGGTGGATATACATACCAAATAATCCCAATAATTAGCACATCATGGATGAACTTCGTAAACGTGTGGATAAAGCACTGGACAAGATCCGTCCCTACCTGGTAGCCGACGGAGGAAACATTGAGGTGGTGGAACTGACCGATGACCTGGTGCTGAAAGTGCAACTGACCGGGGCGTGTGAAGGATGCCCGTTCAGCATGCAGACCATGAAGGCAGGAGTGGAGATGACGGTTAAAAAGGAGGTGCCCGAGATCAAAGAGGTGGTGGAGGTAACTTCCCGTTAAGCCGGTGCCTGCTTTAGGACTGAAGCCGGAGGCGGTCAAAAAAAATACTTTCACGGTTGCTGTATTTTTTTTATACTCGTACAAAATAACTGCTCCTGTTGCGAGTTAATTAACTAGTGCCCGGGAGTAAAGGCAGTGTATGGTAACTTGCCGGACGGGGTGCCCTGGAAATAAATGACGTTTGTTGCAGAAAAACAGGATGCCAGACGTGAGGGCCCGGACCAAAAGCAAAGCATGATTTTACCACCAGCCTTCTCCTGCAGGTGCAAACAGGGAAATAATTCAGAATTATTGAGGGTACGGCGCTACATATCAGTCTTTTGGATCCTTATACCGCTGGCGGGCTGGCTGATCAGTTCCTGCAGCACGGAGAAGAATACGGCCGCTACACGGGCGTATCATAACCTGACTTCCCATTACAATATCTATTTCAACGGGGAGGAGAGCTTCAAGGAGGGAAAAGAGCAGGCCAGGGAGAATGTAGAGAACGATTTTACATCTCTGCTTCCGATCTTCCTTTATGAGGATAAATCGGTCCATCAATCGGTCACCTCGCAGATGAAGCGGGCCATTGACAAGGCCACCAAAGTGATCACATTTCACTCGATCACTGCCAAACCCAAGATCAAGAAAGGGGAACAGACCGAGGAGGATAAAGCTTTCTACGAGAAAAATGAATACAATAAGTGGGTGGACGATTGTTACATGCTGATCGGGAAATCCTATATGTACCAGGGCGAATTCTTTATGGCCGCGGAGTCCTTCAAGCATGTGATCACCACTTTTCCTGAACTGGAGATCAGGTACCTGGCATATACCTGGCTGGTTCGGGCCTACAACGTGATCGGGGATCTGGATGAGTCGGAGCGCATCCTGGCCAACCTCACCGACGTGGAGGAGTTTCCGGAAGACTACCTGGAGCAGTATTACACTACCCTGGCAGATTTCCACATGCGAAGAGAGTCCTACGCCGATGCGGCCGGTTACCTTGAGAAAGCGCTGGATACCCGGCCCTCCAAGGAAAAACGGATACGATATACTTTTATCCTGGCCCAGTTGCACCACCAGGCAGGGGAGAATGAGGCGGCGATCGACAGTTACCAGCGGGTGGTGCGGATGAATCCTCCATACGTCATGGCATTCAATGCCAAGGTGAATATGGCGGAGGCATATGAAGAGGGAATTGGCAACAGCCGGGAGATCAGGAAACTCCTGCACAAAATGCTGAAAGACAGTAAAAACGAAGAGTATCGCGACCAGATCTATTATGCTCTTGGCAACCTGGCCATGGAGGAGGGCAACCGGGAACAGGCCATTGAATATTACCATTTATCGGTAAGTACCAGTGTGCAGAATCCCCATCAGAAGGGAGAATCATGTCTTACCCTGGCTCAGCTGTACTATGAACAACCCGAGTATACCCTCTCGGCTGCCTATTACGATACAGCGGTGAACCTGCTGGAGTCCGAATATCCCGGCTACAACAGGTTCAGGATCCGGTCACAGAGCCTCAACCAGCTGGTAGGTAATGTCCGGACCTATGAGTTGCAGGATAGTCTTCAAACGCTGGCTGCCATGCCGGAAGGTCAGCGGCTCGAAGTGGTCGACAGCATCATCAGCCGGGTGCGGCGCGATGAAGCGGAAGCGGCACGGAAGAAACGGGAGGCAATGGAAGACATGGCTTACAACCGCAATGCTATGCGCCAGCAGGGCACGGGAGGCTCTTACGGGGGCGGTCAGGGCCAGGAAGGAAAATGGTATTTTTATAACCTCAATGCCAAGAGCTTCGGGCAACCCGAATTCAGGATGAAATGGGGCGACCGTGAACTGGAGGACAACTGGCGGCGGAGCAATAAAGAGACCACCACCCAATTGCTCGAGGAGGATACGGCCAGCACTGGAGAAGGAATCCTGGACGGGGAGGAAAAGGGCGAAATCCTGGACAATAAGAGCCGTGAGTACTACCTTCGCGATATACCCATGACCGACTCGGCGATGAAGGTGTCCCATGACCGGCTGCAGGAATCCCTTTTCAATATGGCGATGATCTACAAGGACGATTTGCTGGATTACCGGAAAGCGGTTGAATCGCTGGAAGAACTTATCGAGCGGTATCCCCGCGGAAGGTATAAAGTGTCTGCTGCATACCATCTTCATGAACTATACAATATTCTGCAGGAACCAGGGCGTGCATCCTATTACAAGGAGCTGCTGAGCAGGGAATTCCCCGACCATCACCTGACCAAGTTGCTAACCAATCCCAACTATATCCAGGAACTGGAGGAGGAGGAACTGAGAGCGCAGCGGTATTACGAAAAGGTGTATGAAAAATACCGGGACCGGCAATATGTGCAGGTGATCAACGAGTCCCGGCAGGGGATCGAGCAGTTTGAAGAGGATCAGGAACTGATTCCTAAATTCCGTTACCTGCTGGCAATGTCCCGGGGTGCCGTGGATGGAAAAGAAGCCATGAAGACCGAGCTGGACTCGCTCATTGCACAACATCCCGGAACTGAAGTTGCGGATGAGGCGCGGGAGATCGTGGCGTATATGTATGAAACCTTCCCGGTGATCAAGGAGGCCGACCAGGAGAAAGAGGCCGAAGAGATCTATTCGTTCAACCCGGATGCACCGCACTTTTTTATGATCGCACTGCAGAAAAGTGAAAATCTGAACATAGTCAATTTTAACCTGTTGAACTATAACCTGGACAACTTCAATGCATACGACCTGGAGGTGGAAATGGCAGAGCTGGAAGCGAATTACAATGTATTGATAGTAAGAGAGTTTAAGGATGCAGAAGGAGCGTTGAGATATGGCGGTCGGGTCGAAAACGATGCCGGTGACCTGATGGGAGAGATCCCAACAGGCAGTTACGAAATGGTGGTGATCACTCCCGGGAATTACGAGACCATGATGGAAGAAGGGGAGGTAACACCTTACCTGCTGTTCTACAGGAAGCACTATAACCAGGAGCCCTGATCCCACGATAACCCCCGGATACATGGTAAAAGAGATCAACATATTGTGGACCGATGATGAGATCGACCTGTTAAGGCCTTATGTACTGTTCCTGGAGGAGAAGGGATACAGGGTATCTACGGCCCGGAACGGGGAGGATGCATTGGAACTGGTGCGGAACGGCGATTTTGATTTGATCCTGTTGGATGAGAATATGCCGGGGTTATCCGGACTCGAGACGCTGGACCGGATCAAGGATCTGGCTCCCACGGTACCGGTGATCATGATCACCAAAAGCGAGGAGGAGGATATCATGGATGAAGCGATCGGGTCCAAGATCGCTGACTACCTGATCAAACCGGTCAATCCCAAACAGATCCTGCTTTCCATTAAAAAGAATATGGACACCCGGAGGTTGGTAACGCGCAAGACTACTTCGGCATACCAGCTACAATTTGGTGAGATCGGCGGACTGATCAACACGGCGGGCTCTTTTGACGAATGGACCGCTATCTACCACAAGCTTGTTTTTTGGGAGCGAGAACTTGAAGAGAGCGGTGAGTCGGGGATGGACGAGGTGTTACACATGCAATGGACCGAAGCCAACCAGGGATTCTTCCGGTATGTGAAAAAGCACTATCCGGACTGGTTTGGGGGGGGGTCGACCGGGAAGCCTCTGCTCTCACCCAATCTTTTAAGGGAGAAGGTATTTCCCCTGCTTGAGAAGAATCCCGTGGTGGTCATTATCGTTGACAACCTCCGGTATGACCAGTGGAAACTTATTGAACGGGAGATCAGTTCCCTTTACCGGGTAGACAGGGAGGATATCTTTTCCAGCATCCTGCCTACTGCCACGCAGTATGCGCGCAATGCGATGTTTGCCGGACTGATGCCATCTGAGATCGAGAAACTGCATCCTGATTTCTGGGTTCCCGAGGAGGAGGAGGGGAGTAAGAATAACCATGAAGCCGAACTTTGCCGGGCCCAGATGCAGCGGCTGGGGCTACCTTACTCTTTCAACTACGAGAAGATTAATAACCACCGTTATGGCAGGAAAGTGGTAGATCATTTCAGCGATTTGCTGAATTACGATTTGAACATCCTGGTGTACAACTTTGTGGATATGCTTTCCCATGCACGAACCGAGATGGAGATGATCCGGGAACTGGCTTATGACGATCGTTCTTACCGGTCCCTTACCCTGTCATGGTTTGGCAATTCATACCTCCTTGAACTGCTTCGACTGCTCTCCTCTCATTCCATAAAGCTGGTGATCACCACCGATCACGGGGCGATCCGGGTTCAGAACCCCATCAAAGTGGTGGGAGATCGCCGCACAACCACCAATATTCGTTACAAGCAGGGCAAGAACCTGAGCTATCCTGCCTCCAGGGTATTCGAGGTAACCGATCCCTCGTCTGTTTACCTTCCCCGTTCCAACGTGAGTTCCACCTACATCTTTGCGGGGAATAACGACTATATGGTGTATCCAAACAATTACAGTCAGTTCGTGAGCCATTACCGGAACACCTTTCAGCACGGGGGTATATCCATGGAAGAGATGCTGATTCCCTGTATCACACTTAGTCCAAATGCGTAATATTATGGAAGAGTTGCATATAGGTACATTGAAGGAACTGGACCGGGTAGCAAAAAAATTGGCTCTCCTGCTGGAGGATCATGCAATCGTATCCTTCTCGGGAGAGCTGGGCGCCGGAAAAACAACCCTGATACAGGCCCTGTGCAGGGCAATGGGGGTCAGCGACCTGGTCAGCAGTCCGACCTTCGCCCTGGTAAATGAGTATTTCAATAACAAGGGGGAATCCATTTATCATTTCGACCTGTACCGGATTGAAGATTCTTCCGAGCTGTTCGACCTGGGGTATGAGGATTATTTCTTTTCAGGAAACCGATGCTTTATTGAATGGCCGGAAAAGGCACCGGAACTGATACCCGGTGATGCAGCAGAAGTGAAGATCGAGGTGGAAGACGACGGCAGCCGCCTGTTAAGGGTCTGCTGTCCATAATCAACATGATGCTTGACATTCCTCTGGATTTGTATTATTTTAGGTTCCCTAAAAATCAGATAGATGAACAAGCCAGGAGGATCCTCCATTAACCTTCAGAAGGAGGGGTTATTGCCTCAGGAAGAGATGCTTGAGGTGGGCAAGATGCAACAGAAGATGGTCATAGGCATCCCCCGTGAGGATCAAGAAACTGAAAGTCGCGTTCCGCTTACCCCGGAGGCAGTGGAGATCCTTACCGGACACGGACACCGTGTCCTGATTGAAACCGGTGCCGGGAAGGCTGCCAACTACCTGGACAATCACTATTCGGAGCTGGGTGCCGAGATCCTGGAACACCGGAAAGAGGTGATGAAAGCAGATGTCATTCTGAAGATCACTCCGCCGGGCATTAAAGATATTCAAATGATGAAAGACCGCGTAACGGTCTTCTCCTCGTTCCAGGTCAAAACCTATGACGACCCGGCTTATATACGCAACCTGATGGCGAAGAAAGCCACGGCCATATCCCTGGAACAGATACAGGATGAGCATAATTGCTTCCCGGTGATTCGCAGTATGAGCGGAATTGCAGGTAACACCGCCGTATTGATCGCTGCTGAATACCTGAGTAATGTAAGGGGCGGAAAAGGAGTGATGCTGGGAGGCATTGCCGGAATCACACCCACGGAGGTGATCATTCTTGGAGCCGGCACGGCTGCTGAATTTGCAGTAAGGGCAGCACTTGGCCTGGGTGCCTCGGTAAAGGTGTTTGACCAGTCGGTGCATCGCCTGCGAAGGTTACAAAATGCAGTCGGACAAAACATTCCCACCTCCATTTTCCATGCCAAGGTCCTGGAGAAATCTCTCCTGTCGGCTGATGTAGTGATCGGCGCCCTGCGTAACGAGGATGACCACCCCGGCTTTTATGTTACGGAAGAGATGGTAACGGTGATGAAAAAAGGGGCGGTTATCATTGACATCAGCATCGACCGGGGGGGGTGCATAGCTACCTCCGAGCTTCGGACACAAAAAGATCCGGTCTTCACCAAGCACGGTGTAGTCCATTATTGCGTTCCCAATATCCCCTCCAGGGTGGCCCGCACTGCCTCTATTGCCATCAGCAATGTGTTTGCACCCCTGCTCAGGAGTTGCGGACAAATGGGCGGGGTCAGCCACCAGCTTAAGGAGATGGTCGGACTGAGGCACGGGGTCTACATCTACAACGGAATATTAACCAATGAAGTCATTGGCAACCGCCTGGGAATCCCCTCGAAGGATATTGACCTGCTGATGGCTGCTTTTTAACATGGAGGATACCAGATGAAGCGATGGTACATGCAGGCATGGATCCTGCTTGTGATCATGGGTATGATCGCGGGATGTGAAGAGACAGGGGGTCCTGATTACGAGGGAGAGATTGTGCTCAGTTCGCGATTCAGCTTTGCGGATGCATCGGTGATGGGGTACAACTTTGAAGAGAGTGGTTTCACTCCCTTTCCCTCCGGCGGAGAGCCTTTACCGGATGTGATCGTGGAGAAATACACCCAGGTGGATGGTAGCATTGAGCCGGGATTTAATTCCCCCTCCAATGACCATGGATTTTACCAACTGGGCGCCTTTGGAAGTGCCGCGGCAGCCGGGAGTTTTTTTAACCAGTACCGGGAAATTGAGACCGATCTGGATTTCAGCCCCATGACCGATACGGTGCGAACCAATGATGTATACCTGTTAATGACCCGCAACGGAGCTTTTGCCAAGCTTTGGGTAAAAGAGATCACTTACCTGGATGACAATACCGGTACCTATACCGAGATCACCACTGCATTTGAATACCAGGATGACGGATCGGGACAGTTTGCTCCCCGAACCGCCGGAGCCGGCAGGGACCTTAGCCGGTCAGGCAAATTGATCGCCGGTTGTCCGGCAGTGCCCGGAGAAATGCGAGGTAAACGGGACCTTAAAAGGTTTTGCAGGGAGTTCGAACGGTATAAAGCCCTTTCGGTTAACTGAAATGTCAGGGCAATTATTATTTTTGTGAGCAAATCCGCTCAGCTTACATGCGAACGATCTATAACCTATCTCTCCGGACCTATTACCTGTTGATCAGGATTGCCTCTTTATGGAACAGGAAGGCGTCCCGATGGATCGAGGGTCGCAGGAACTGGCGTGATGATCTTAAAGGAAGGTTCCGGCAAACCGACCGGGTGATCTGGTTTCACTGCTCCTCCCTGGGGGAATTTGAACAGGGGCGACCCATCATGGAAAAGGTCAGGAAGAACTACCCCGGGAGAAAAATTTTACTAACCTTCTTCTCACCCTCCGGGTATGATAAGCGCAAAAATTACCCGGTAGCCGATCATGTATGCTACCTGCCCAGAGATTCGAAGGTCAATGCCAGGGATTTTACGGAATTGATTCCCCTGGAAAGGGTCTTTTTTATCAAGTATGAATTCTGGTACTATTTCCTCAAAACGCTCCATCAAAGGTCTGTTCCTGTTTACCTGACCTCGGGAAACTTCAGGAGCAACCAGCTCTTTTTTAAATGCTACGGCGGCTGGTACCGGAAGATGCTTGGCTTTTTTACCCACCTCTTCGTTCAGAATAAAACCTCCGTAGAACTCCTCCAGAGAGTGGGAATTTCATCATCGCGAATTACTGTATCAGGTGATACACGGTTTGACAGGGTAGTAAAAATTGCCAGTCAGACTGAAAAATGGCAAGCCCTGGATATGTTTGCCGGGGATCATTTCGTAATTGTAGCCGGCAGCACCTGGGAGAAAGACGAAGAGTTGCTGCAGAGGGTTTACCGGGAGCTCATGGGAGTATGCCGATGGATCATAGCACCGCACGAGATCTCCCGGAGACACCTTGATCAACTGCTTGCACGGATGGAGGGGAAAGCAACCATGCTTTCGTCCATTATGGAAGGAGAACCGGTAAAAGGCGATGTGGTGGTAGTGGATACCATCGGACACCTCTCGTCCCTTTACCGGTATGGTAATGTGGCTTACATCGGCGGAGGCTTCGGAAAAGGGATCCATAATACCCTGGAAGCTGCAGCATTCGGACTGCCCCTTTTCTTTGGTCCGCGCTACCACAAGTTCCTGGAAGCAGAGGAGCTGGTGGAACTCGGGGCTGCATACCCCGTGCTGAAACCGCGTGAGATGCTGGAGAAGATCCGTGCCTTCATGGACCAGGAGGCGCTTTATACCCGGACGGCCAAAGAAGCCGGGGATTATGTTGCCAGGGGAGCCGGCGCAACAGATCGTATCCTCAGGCAGGTGTTCAATGGATGACTGTGCAGGATCAGTTTTGAATGTTCAACCGCCCGTTGAATCATCCCGGTTCACCATCATTTGCAAAACGGCGGAATGCCTTATCAATAAAGAAAAAATTGATAACCACCCAACATAAATAACAGATAATCAGAAGGATGCAAAAACACAAAAAACAGTCAGGATATTCTTAAAACTCATCTTCTTGAATCTTATTAACTTAGATACAGGGTTAATTTTTTGTTGATAAAATAGAATTCGTTTCCTCCTTCCTCCTTGTGTTTTCTTCCTAACTTCAATTTTTGAATTTCGGAGACCCCGGATTCCTTTTCCCACGTAAATGAAGCAGGTAATCCAAATCGAGGATGTGGAAAAAGTACCTTTTTATCTTAAAAAGGAATCATAAAATTTTAAAAAGAAAAAAGCAAATTACATGAGTGTTTATAACCACGGCAGCATGTTAATAACTATTGTTTCTTCCCGGCAACCGGATTATTAATTTGCTTGTTACTACGCTCGTGGGCGACGCTTAAAGAATTGAACCGTTTAAAACAGGAATCTATGGCAGAAAAGGTAACCCCCCGGAAGGAGTATTCATTTGTAGATAAGGATGCAAGAATGAGCAATGAAACGAAGAAAGAAGAGGCCGTTAAGGAGAAGCCTGCAAAAACATACTCCTATGATGAGGCGTTCAACTCTTCCCTTGAGTATTTCGGAGGTGATGAACTGGCTGCCCGGGTATGGGTGAACAAATATGCACTGAAAGATTCCTTCGGTAATCTTTATGAGAAGACCCCGGATGATATGCATCGCAGGCTTGCACGGGAAGTGGGCCGGATTGAAAAGCGCTATGCCAATCCGTTATCTGTTGATGAGCTGTACGAGTTGATGGCCGGGTTCAAGTACATTGTGCCCCAGGGATCGCCCATGACCGGTATCGGGAACAATTTTCAGATAGCCAGCCTCTCCAACTGTTTTGTCATCGGCCATGAAGGTCCGGCCGACTCCTACGGAGGCATTTTAAAAATAGACCAGGAGCAGGTGCAACTTATGAAGCGTCGCGGGGGTGTGGGTCATGACCTCTCCCATATCCGTCCCACGGGAAGTCCGGTACTCAACAGCGCGCTAACTTCCACGGGGGTTGTTCCATTCATGGAGCGGTACTCCAATTCAACCCGGGAAGTGGCACAGGATGGCAGGCGGGGAGCCCTCATGCTGAGCATTTCCATCAAGCATCCCGATGCCGAGCGGTTTATCGATGCCAAGCTGGAGTCGGGGAAGGTGACAGGCGCCAATGTGTCGGTGCGGATTGATGATGGCTTCATGAAAGCGGTGGTAGATGGAACGAAATATGTACAGCAGTACCCGGTGGAGTCAGATAGTCCCAGCTACACCAAGGAAATTGATGCCCGCAGCCTGTGGTCCAAGATCGTACACAATGCCTGGAAGTCGGCTGAGCCCGGGATCCTTTTCTGGGATACGGTTTCCGGTGAGTCGGTGGCAGATTCCTACGCCGATCTTGGTTTCAAAACTGTTTCAACGAATCCCTGCGGGGAGATCCCGCTCTGTCCCTACGACAGTTGCAGGCTCCTGGCGGTGAACCTATACAGTTACGTGGAAGATCCGTTTACCAACCAGGCGGTATTCAACTGGGATAAATTCAAAAAACATGTAGGGCTTGCCCAGCGGATCATGGACGACATTATCGATCTGGAACTGGAGAAGATCGATGGGATCCTGGAGAAGATCAACACCGATCCGGAAGATCCTGAAATCAAGCGGGTTGAGATCAATCTCTGGGAGAACATCCGGCGGAAGGCCCTGGAAGGCAGGCGAACCGGTGTGGGCATAACCGCCGAAGGTGATATGCTGGCAGCACTCGGATTGCGTTATGGCAGTGAGAATGCCATCGATTTCTCCATCGAGGTGCACAAGACCATAGCCCTTGAAGCCTATCGCTCATCTGTGAATATGGCCAAAGAGCGGGGTTCGTTCGAGATATTTGATGCCAAACGCGAAAAGGACAATCCGTTTATCCAGCGTCTTGCCGCGGAGGATCCCCGGCTTATCGATGAGATGATGGAGCATGGCCGCAGAAACATTTCGCTGCTGACCATTGCCCCAACGGGCACAACCAGTCTGATGACCCAGACCACCTCCGGGATAGAACCCGTATTCCTTCCCGTATACAAGAGGCGCCGCAAAGTAAATCCCGGCGACAAGGATGCCAACGTAACTTTCGTGGATGAAGTGGGCGACAGCTGGGAGGAGTATAATGTCTTTCACCATAACTTCCTGACATGGCTGAGAGTGAACGGAATGGATCCGGACGAGGTCCGGAATTTTGAGGATGAGGATGTACAGGAACTGGTCAAACGCTCTCCTTATTACCAGGCTACTTCCAATGACGTGGACTGGGTTGCCAAGGTAAAGATGCAGGGGGCGATCCAGAAATGGGTGGATCACTCGATAAGCGTGACCATTAACCTGCCGGGTGAAGTCAAGGAAGATTTGGTGGGCAACCTTTACGTGGAAGCATGGAAGAGTGGTTGCAAAGGCGTAACCGTATATCGCGATGGTTCCCGTTCGGGCGTGCTGATCTCCGGTGATAAGAAGAAAAAGGAGGAGGCATCCCCCTTCCCGAAAAAGCGCCCCAGGGTCCTAGAGTGTGATATCCTTCGCTTTAAGAACAACGACGAGGAGTGGATTGCGTTCCTCGGCTTGATTGACCAGCGGCCATATGAGATATTTACCGGGAAGAAAGAGGATGATAACTTTCCCATTCCCAGGTCAATCAGGAAGGGAAAGATCATTAAAACCAAAGGCGAAGACGGGGAGAGCAGGTATGACTTCCAGTATGTGGATAAATACGGGTACAAGGTAACCATGGGTGGATTATCCCACCAGTTTAACAAGGAGTTCTGGAACTATGCCAAACTGATATCGGGTGTCTTGCGCCACGGAATGCCGATCATCGATACAGTGGACCTGGTAACCTCCCTCCGCCTGGATGATGACACCATTAATAACTGGGCAGCCGGGGTGGCAAGAACATTGAAAAAATATATTCCCAACGGGACCAAGGCATCGCCCGGACAAAAATGTGAAGATTGTGGTTCTGAGAACCTGCTCTACCAGGAGGGTTGCCTGACCTGCAAAGATTGCGGGTCATCCAAATGCGGCTAGTGAATAGTTATTCTTTCTGTGCCTGTTCCCCTTTTTTAAGGATCAGGTATGCCAGCAAAAGGCCCAGTCCGCCAAAGAGTAATACCGATCCGAAATAGGCCGGTTCCTTTTCCAGGATGGTGTAAGTTTCCAGCAGGTTGGCGACAAAGAAACCAACTCCGAGTCCGACCACCAGCAGCGACCATTTGAGCAACAACCCGGTGTTCTTCTTACCACCGGATTCACCTGGTTTCATGCCCTTTTCAATCATTGCCATCCGTTCCCTGTTCCTGGCAGTGACGGCCACGTAAACGATTCCGAATGCAACAAGGAAAAATACGATAGGTACTAAAATTTCTTCCATAACATGAATAATTAAAAATGTAACTGTTTTCCGGTTGGACGCCTCCCGGGGTGATCATGTTACAAAATTTCACGGTTTTTTTTGATTGCCGGTAGCAGACCGTTTATAGACGGTATGAATGAACCTGCGGTTTGGAGATTTGTTATGTGCTATTTGTAAAGAGAGGTCCGTGTAAAAAATGTGTTTGGATAGCTGTTATCTTTACGACAATCCGCTTCTTTTACACGCATGTAAAATGATTTTGCCAACAGATTGTTAAATTGAGAAAAATTGTGTAACGTTCAGGCAGGAACAGCGTCTTACTAGTAAAACATGCAGGATCATCCGGATGCATATTATATCGGGCGGGTGAAACAAGGCGAAAAGAATGCCTTTGCACCGCTGGTGGATGCCTATAAGAATATGGTGTTCACCCTCTGTGTGCGAATGCTTGGAGACGAGGTAGATGCAGAGGAAGCAGCCCAGGAGGTGTTTATCAAGGTGTTTAATTCAATAAACAGCTACAGGGAAAAGTCAAAATTCTCCACCTGGGTCTACCGGATCACCTATAATCACTGCATAAGCGTGATACGGAAGAAAATCCGCGTGATCGACCTGGCCGATGAGGTACCTGACGACCGGGTTGATGAAGGGGTTATGGACGGACTTGACCGGTTGAGGGATGAGGAGAGGGCACATTATGTGCAAAAAGCACTGGAAGCGATCCCCGAGACCGATGCGTTTATGGTAACGCTGTTTTATTATGAAGGACTTGACCTGGAGGAGATCGCCCGGATCACCGGGTACAGCAGCGGGAATGTACGAACCCGCCTGCACCGGGCGCGGAAAAAAATCTATGAAGTTTTAAAGGGCCTGTTGCATAAGGAAATCAAAAACATATTGTGACATGGAAAAGGATCGTAACATAGAACGGCTGATTAGAGATAACGGCCTGGCCCAGCCGGGCACAGACTTTACAGAGAGAGTGATGCGATCGGTGAATCAATCCGCCCTTCGATCGCACTACCGGCCCCTGATAGGAAGGTTTGGCCGCATCCTTATTTTGGTGCTTATCGCAGCCATCCTGGTTATCTCCTTTGTGTATACCGGCTCTAACGGTCAGGATGCTTCACAGGCGGAATGGCTGCAACTGGATTTCCGGTTCAGCCTGCCTGATCTGGGAGGTACATTGCTTTACGGAGCCCTGGCCGGGGGAGTGGCAATCATGTTACTGGTACTCTCCGATGCCGGCTGGGGAAAGAAAAGTGTCGTATGAACCTACAGGGCTGTTGCACCAGCGCCTGATACATCGCAGGCCAGGTGATTAAAGGAAGATTGAGCATGTTGAGTGTTCTGCATCGGAATAAAAATATAAAACCCCGGCATCCAGGCCGGGGTTTTTATTTTTACCAGACGACACCCTGATTTACCGTTTTACAAATTTGGAAGTAACGGTTCCGCCTGCAGTTTCCAGGGTAACAAAGTAGATGCCTGCTTTGATGTCCGAGACATTCACCATTTTCTGGTTGACCCGGTCAAACTCCAGGGACTTCACCTGTTGTCCGATCACATTGGAGATCACCACGCGGTTCATCTCCGGGTAGTTTACCGTAACCAGGTCGGTGGCCGGATTCGGATAGATGTTGATCGAAGCAGCTTCTTTGTTTTCTACATTCACCGAGCTCTGGAAACCAATGTTGTCAATGTAAGCAGTGCCTCCATCGGTTCGTGAATCGGGAAAATCGGGGAAGAATACCAGGGTGGGATAGGTATGACCCACGGCATCGGAAAAATCGAATGTGAGCAATTCCCATTCGCCGGTTTTGGTATTGGGAACTTTGAGCTCCAGGACGTCTCCGGTTTCACTTCCCTCTATTTTAAGGGCGCAATTGCTGATCTTGTCCTTATGGACCATCATCTCCATGATGTGGTTATCCTCGGTGAACTCCATATCGCCGTAGGCATTGGAGAATGCACCGGCCCAGGGGTCTGCATTATCCAGTACCACAAATTTGAGGCACTTGGATGAGGTGTTGATCCCCGAGTTATCCGGATTATCAGCCAGTCCGAAGTTTTCAGGAGCATCTCCCGCATTGGCGAACTGGGTCCATGCGGTGTCCTCTTCCGGTGTTTCAAAATCCACCGGCAGTTCATACTGGGCGTAGAGGCCCATGCTTAACAAAGCAACGAGTAAAAAAGTAAAAAGTGTTTTCATAATGTAATGATTTAGTTGATAGGTTAAAAAAATTGGTTAATTAAACAGGTATCTGGTAAACTTAAAAATGTTTTTCATATGGCTTGTCTCCTTATTCTATAACGAGTATTCCCGTTTGCATGTTCCTGTTGTTATTTGTCAGTCTGACTATATACATTCCGGGTTCCAGTTCCCGGTTTCCGGTTTCGACTGTGTGATTACCGGCATGGGGTATATTCCATTGCCTGGCCGTGATGGTCCGGCCGGAGGCATCCGTGATCTCCAGGCGAACCGCTCCGGCACGTTCCGTGTAAAACGAGAAATGCGTTTTACCGGTGGAAGGATTGGGGTATATAGTGAGATTGCCTGCTCCTGATGCGTGAGGGGATATGCGGTTGTGGGACTCGGTAAACCCGATGGCATCCATCATATCCCGGATTTCGGTGTTGGCCATGAAGAGGTCCCATAGTAGTCCGGACCGGTAATTTTCGATCATCAGCAGGATGGGGCCCTGGTCGATGGCCAGGTAGGAATCGGCGAACCAGTTGCGTTCCAGGTTGAAGGCATCGATGAAGCCCATGGAGCCCCAGGTGCGGTCGCCCAGCTGCCGGTAGAAGTGTTTGAGGGCGCGCATGGAGGCATCCGGGGTGTAGGGAAAGGATCCGAGGGCTGCTGTGGGGGTGATGGTACCGTTGTCGCGGGTGGAGTAAGGTTCGTGGGCCATGTACCCATCGGGATCATCGCTGGCGGTGAGTCCCCAGCAGTCGGCGCTGTATCCTTCAAATCCTTTGGGGTTCTCCTCGCAGTAAGCCTGGTGGATGAGCGCGTGGTTGCGATTCTGGTCGAAATAATTGGCGTAGCTGTCGCGCTTATTATTGGGATCGAATCCCAGGAAGGAGTAGTGGGCAAAGAAGAGCGGTCCGCCGTAAGCCGGTCCGACAAAGAGCTTATGCCCAAAGTAGCTGTTCCCGTTCTCATACCCAGATGCTGCCCAGCCGCTGTTCCAGAGGCTGGCCGGTACACCGTGGGTCGGTGAGGCAATGGCGAGCAGGTAGACGATCGCGGCTTCGTTCCATCCGCGCACCTGCATGTTTATTTCCCAGTCGTAGTCGGGTGACCAGTGCCAGTAAATGGAAGAGGAGCCGTTACGCCGGTACCACTCCCAGTCGATCCCCTCCCAGAGGGTTGTGGCCAGTGAGACGATCTCTTGCTCCGCGGTGGATTCGCCGTCGAAATAGTTGCGTATGGTAAGCAGTCCCTGTGCCAGGTAGGCTGTTTCAACAATGTCGCCGCCGTTGTCGTAGGTGCTGAACGGGATAGCCGTTCCGGTCTCCCCGTGGAGCCAGTGTGACCAGGCACCCTGGAAGCGGTCGGCTGTTTCCAGGAACTGCAGCATTTTCAGGATGCGTTGAACGCCCTCCTGGCGAGTGATGAATCCGCGTTCGATCCCCACCGGTATTGCCATGAGTCCGAACCCGGTACCACCCGAAGTTACCGTATTGTTGGAGGTGTTTCGCTCGCGGGAGAGTCCGGAATAGGGGTGCGCATGATTCCAGAAATAGCGGAAAGTATACCGCTGAACCATATCAAGCAGTTCCTGATCGGTCAGGGGTTGCGTGGAGGCAGTGACCTCTTCGGACGGATCGGAGGGCTGGTTGGCCTGGTTGAGAGCTTTCACCCGGTAGGTCGCCGTTACCGTCTCACCGAGGTCTTTGACCCAGTCGATGTACAGGGTATCCTCCTCCGGAACGTGGGCGATGGTTGTAAAGGAGGTTCCCCCGTCCAGGGAACGATCTATTTCATACCCGGTCACCGGATCACCCGTGTTTTTGTTCCACCGGATCTCGGTATGGTATTCCCAGCCCTGCGCGGTCACTCCTCCGGGAGCCGGAACAGGCGGAGCGGTGCCGTCACCGGTATTGACTCGCATGTTGTCCAGGAGGAGGGTATGCCGGGTGTTATCGGTGGCGTTCTGAGCAAAGCCGATGGTTTTGATCTGGGTATAATCGACCCCGTCGGCCGATTCAAGGAACAGCTCCATGGGAACGACCAGGCGGGTCCATACCCCGGCTGCAAGGTCCTGGCTGTGTTCGGAGAGGGGGATGAAGATGCTTTTTTTGTTGGTGACATCCTCCATGAAGACCGCAGGCAGGTTGACGGCAGCGATTCCTTCCAGGCTCTGTGCCCATATAACCAGGGTGTCGGTCTGACTGATATCGTTGGCTTCCCAGCCGTCACCGGCTGCGATGGCAAGCCAGTTTCCGCCATCCACCGAGCGCCACCTGAGGCGCAGGCAGTTGACCCCCTGCTGCGATGACAGGTCCGATTCCACGGGAAACCTCCGCAGGTCGGGTTCCTCTTTTCGCTCCAGCTCGCTGGGCGGAGTGAGTACCATCCAACTGTAGGGATATTGGTCGGTATCCGGACTGTCCTGGAAATAGAGGTAGGTTTGTGCATCGCTGCGGATTGAAGTGATGCTGAGCAGCAGCACGGCCATAAGGAAATATCCATTCACGATTTTCCTTGCTATATATGATTGTCTTTTTTTCATTGTTGGAAACACGGGTTGTCTGTCAATTCAAATTCAAGTTCCGGAGAATATTGGCAAAAGGCAACAGGAGGAGTACACCTTGAATGCTAAAGGCTAAAAGTAGAAATAAGGAGGTACGCAAATACTACACCATTTCAACATTGTTTTTCAGAATTAACTGATTAACAAACAAGTAAAACAAGTAATGCTGTGGCAAATCTCAAAAACGATTTCTTTTATCTAATGACTGGAGAGGCTGCAGGGGTAAAATGTGGCGACTGAATGACACCGGGATTTGAGGGGGAACCTGTGCGTTTGCGCACACGCACCCGATAAGATATACATATATTAATATGTATTAAAATATGTATATCATTACTACTGGCAAAGTCCTGTCAGGAGCCGGGTTCCGACACTTTTAGTTTTATGATATGACTCCCATCTCCCGGCCTGCTTCGGTAAAAGCGTTGATCGCTTCGTCCAGGTGCTCCATTTCGTGAGCTGCGGAGAGCTGTACCCTGATTCTTGCTTCGCCTTTGGGGACCACGGGGTAGTAGAAACCGATCACGTAGATATCTTTTTCAAGCAACTTTGCTGCAAAATCCTGGGCGAGTTGGGCATCATAGAGCATGATGGCGCAGATGGCCGACTCAGTTTTTTTGATATCGAATCCGGCGCCGGTCATTTTATCCAGGAAGTAGGCTGTATTTCTGTGCAGTTTGTCCTGCAGCTCTGTGGTTTCCGCCATCATATCGAACATTTTGATCCCGGCACCCACCACGGCGGGGGGAAGGGAATTGGAGAACAGGTAAGGGCGGGAGCGCTGGCGGAGCAGTTCGATCACTTCTTTGCGTCCGGTGGTGAATCCCCCGATGGCGCCGCCAAAGGCTTTCCCCAGGGTTCCGGTGATCAGGTCCACCTTACCCCGGATATCGAACAGTTCGGTTACCCCACGTCCGGTTTCCCCGACCACGCCGGCGGAGTGGCATTCGTCTACCAGGACCAGGGCATCATATTTTTCGGCCAGTTCGACCATTTTATCCACCGGGGCGACGTTACCGTCCATGGAGAAGACCCCGTCGGTAACGATGATACGAAAGCGTTGATCCTGCGCCTTTTTCAACTGCTCTTCCAGGTCAGCCATATCGGCATTTTTATACCGGTATCGCTGGGCTTTACACAGGCGCACCCCGTCGATAATGGAGGCATGGTTGAGGCTGTCGGAGATGATGGCGTCTTCGGCGGTGAAGAGGGGTTCAAAGATTCCGCCGTTGGCATCGAAGCAGGCCGCGTAGAGGATGGTATCGTCGGTTCCGAAGAATTCGGCGATTTTGCGTTCCAGTTCCAGGTGGAGATCCTGGGTTCCGCAGATGAAGCGAACTGAGGACATACCGAATCCGTGGGTATCCATGGCGCTTTTCGCGGCATCCACCAGGGCCGGGTGGTTGGAGAGTCCCAGGTAGTTATTGGCACAGAAGTTCAGCACTTTTTGTCCGCTCTGCAGGGTAATTTCAGCCCCCTGGGCCGAGGTGATCACCCGTTCCTCTTTATAGAGTCCGTCCTTCCTGATCTGCCGGAGTTCGTTCTGAAGGTGTTCTTTCATTTTTCCGTACATGGTGCTATTGTTTTTTTGGTTTTTTTGTTTTGCCGGGAGCGGGGTGTCGTGCAGGGATCACCCTTTTATTTTCTGTTCAATTTTTTCCAGCATGATGTCGGTCATCTTCTCGAGTCCGTATGAATAGTCAAATCCCCAGTCGACCCGGGAGATGGTATCGTCAATGGTCTGGGGCCAGGAGTCGGCGATATCCTGCCGGAAATCGGGTTTGTAAGATACGGAAAATCCGGGTACATGCTTCCTGATCTCACCGGCGATCTGCCGGGGTGCGACGCTGAAACCGCCCAGGTTGTAGCTGCTGTGGATAGTAAGTTTGGAGCGTTCGGCCTCCATCAGCTTAATGGTGGCTTTAATAGCATCGGGCATAAACAGCATGGGGAGGGCGGTGTGTTCGGCGAGGAATGATTCGTACCTGCCATTGCGAATTGCCTCGTAGTAGATTTCCACGGCATAATCGGTAGTACCGCCTCCTGCTTCGGTTTTGTAGCTGATGAGTCCGGGATACCGGATGCTTCGCACATCCACCCCGTATTTATTGTAGTAATAGTCGCACCATCGTTCACCGGCGAGCTTGGAGACGCCATAGACTGTAATGGGTTCCATGACGGTAAGCTGGGGAGTGTTGACCCGCGGCGTGGTGGGACCGAATACCGCGATGGAGCTGGGCCAGAACACCTTTTTGACATCCTCCACCATGCGGGCCACTTCCAGGATATTCATAAGGCTGTCCATATTGATCTTCCAGGCCTGGATCGGCAGTTTTTCGGCATTGCCCGAGAGTACTGCGGCCAGGTGGTAGATCTGGGTGATCTTGTGCCGGATGATAAAATGGATGAGTTGTTTGTCGTCCATCACATCGAGGATCTGGAACGGACCGCCCTCCATGATATCTTCCGGGGGATTTTTTATATCCGTGGCAAATACGTTGTCGTTGCCATGGATTTTTCGCAGCTCCGTAACCAGTTCCGAACCAATTTGTCCGGCCGCGCCGATAACCAGTATTTTTTCCATTCAGGGTATATTGATTGTTTCTATGCGAAATTAGGGGATTTGGCCGGGGGAAAAAATGATATGAAACATGGGGTGGTAATTGACCCTTACCCGGGGAATGATTACAGAGAAAGAGGGGGAGGAGAGGCCGATAGCAGTGTTTCCGGGTTCATTAGATGCGGGAATCATGTCTGCCTTTTTTGATTTTGTGTTATTTTTGGAGGTATGAAAAAGTGGAAGACAAGGATGGTTCCGGTTATTGGTTTATGGATGGGCCTGGTTTGGTGGTCCGCTCCGCTGAAAGCATCGGCAGCGGGAGACGGTGCAGAACCTCCCACGATCGTATTGATCTACACCGATGACCAGGGGTACGGGGATGTATCGGCGCTGAACGTCGAGGCGAAATTCTCCACGCCTCATATTGACCGGATTGCCAGGGAGGGGATGGTATTCAGCGACGGTCATTCCAGCGACGGGGTATGCACTCCTTCGCGGTACTCTCTCTTAACGGGGAGGTATAGCTGGCGGACGTCTCTCAAGCAGGGTGTGGTTGGGGCAGAAGGGGCCTGCCTGATCGAAGAAGACCGGATGACACTGGCTACATTGCTGAAGAAGCACGGGTACCACACCGGGATGGTGGGGAAATGGCATCTGAACATGGATTTCCCGGGAGAGCCTGGCAATCGGAACTGGCAGGAGCCCATTACCGACGGTCCGACAGACAGGGGATTCGATTACTACTGGGGCATTGCCGCTTCCATGAATTTTGGGCTACTCACTTACATTGATAACCGGCATGTGGTGGAACCTGCTCATATGTGGACCCGGAAAAAGCATATTAAAGAGCCTTACCGGGATTACAGGTTGCGACCGCCATATGATTCGGTGAAAAAACATGAGGATGATCTGGAAGTAGCCCCCTCTTTCCGGGACGCTTTTGTGCTGGAGGATCTCACGGAAAAGGCGGTGGATTTCATTGAACAGCACGCAGAGGCTGCCAGGAGAGGCCGTCCTTTTTTTCTTTACGTAGCCCTTACCTCTCCTCATCTGCCGCACGCGGTGCATCCTGCATTCGTGGATACCAGTGAATGCGGGAAATATGGTGATTTCATGACCGAGACCGATCACCGGGTGGGACAGCTACTGGATGCGCTGGACCGGAAAGGACTGACCGGCGAGACGCTGGTGATCTTTACCAGCGATAACGGTCCGGAGAATAACTACCGCTACCAGGAAGAGGCATACGGACACCGGTGCAGTTATATTTTCAAAGGAGGGAAACGAGACATTTATGAAGGGGGACACCGGGTTCCGTTCCTGGTGCGCTGGCCGGGGGTCATTGAACCGGGCCGGGTGGTAGAGCATCCCGTATGCCAGGTGGACTTCCTGGCCACGTTTGCAGATATCCTGGGGGTTTCCCTTCCTGCTAACGCCGGAGAGGATAGTTACAGCCTTTTGCCGTTATTAAAAGGGGAGGATGTTCTTTCGGATTACCGGGGAGGTATTGTTCATCATTCAAGCAGGGGATACTTTGCTATCCGGCACGGCGACTGGAAACTGAACATGCTTCGCGGTTCGGGCGGGAGTCTTCGCCCTGTCTTTGTTCAGCCCGGGGAGGACGAGCCTGCTTTTGAGCTGTACAATTTGGCGGATGATCCGGGAGAAACACGCAATGTAATAAGGGAATATCCCGGGATTGCCTCGCAGCTTGAAGAGATGATCACCCGCTATATTGAACAGGGCCGGTCCACACCCGGTGAACCCCAACCCTATGTAACGGAAGATTGGGATCAATTGATCTGGATGCAGTGAGCCGGTTCATTCACGGGTGTTAATGCATCTTCCGGGATGTTATGCATTTCCCGGGGCAGGGAGGTCATGTTTTTATAATCGAACCCTGTAAGATTTCAAACACGGTTGATGAATGGGAACATGTTAAAAAATGAAGTAAAGTGTTGCTTTTCGGTCTGATTTTCTTACTTTTATGTTGTCGGAAAGCTATGGATAATACCCCATGCTGCCGGGTTATCCGTTTCAGATTCGTGTAGCTGCTCTCAACAGGATTCCATTTTTACATTCAGATGGTCCGGTTATCTCCCGGGAGATAAGTGGAGAACCAAAAAAGGATGACAACTTACATTGCATTGACAGAATGTTCGTTGCAAGTTTCTCTTCCCACTTTGCCATACAGTTAATCCATGAATTCGTGGTAAAGGTTTTGCCATTCCGATTGATAATCTTTTAAGAAGGTAATTATGAAAAGCACCAAGAGACCTATGTTTTTCAGATGCCTCCTGCTGCCGCTGCTTTTCCTTGCTATCTGGATCACGCAAAGCAGTTGTGGAGGCCTTAAATCAATCGCAGAGCGATTTGATAATCGCATGGGGGAAGCAATTCAGAGCATGGATTATGCCATTGCGACGCTTGCCCAACAATCTGCAAACTGGCAGGTGGTGGTTGCCAACCTGGAAAAGGAGGTAACCAGTGACATTCAATCTACTCTACGAAACGAGATCACGGATTTAACCAGGAATGCGGTTCTTTCAACCGGTGCGGAAGTTCGTTGCAATGCGGAATATATGCGGATCAAGATCCGGCGAGAGCTTATTGCTCTTCGGAACGATATGGCTGAAACATTCAATGCTACCCTTAAGTCTAATCGGTTACGTCAGTATCAGATCCCGATGCTTGAAACAGAACCGGAACGGCCATTTATCTGCGACATTGTTCCTTCCGCGGTGGACATGTCGATGGACGAAGAACGCCGGCTAAAGGTGGACATTTACGGGTTCGATCTGCGATCGTACCCCATACAGGTAAGTTACCGTACCTATGGGAGGTTTCAGGCACATTCCGATGGCGGGGGCAAAGACTTTCATAAGGAGATGCATTCCCGTCTTGAAAGAAGGCAACCTGAGAGACCCCGCGGATCCATATTCCTTCGCGAGAACCTGGTAACCAGCTCATTTACCCTGTTCAATCCCTTCAGTCTTTTTGAACATGATGTTTCCGATGCCCTGTCGATCATCAGTGATTTTCATGCAGTGCTTGATCTAACGGGTTCCGGGGCGGATTTGCCCCCCAATGTCAGGGAGATTCTTCTGAGTTGGGATCATACCATACAGAGTGAAATACCCATACTGGTCCATGAGCCGGTTATGGAATGCAGGACATGGGATTCGACGTTTGTTTTACAGCCATTGACCTTTATTCCGCGTGCTGTTGAAAACAGTGTTTACGGGGGACATCCTGATCTTGAATTCGATGGGCATGGGCCCTGTGTAGATTTCAATTTACGGTTACGGATTGATCCTTCCAGGAAAAAACTACTGGCCACAGTCTTTATGGACGCCTGGGAATGTCCCAATGACTTTTCAAAAATCCGTAAAGATTACACCCAGGCTGTGGAACAAAAAACCTTTACCCTGGTAACGCTGTCTGACCCTGAAATGGTGATGTTGGGATTTAACCTGGATAATTATTTGTCAGACAGGTATATTGACACAAATACCAATCCGGATTTACGGTATTACAGCAGCGGGGCCCCTGCCTTTAAGATTGAATTCACCGGGGACACGAGTGGTGACGAAGCGGGCAGTGAAACAGGCGCAAAAATCAGTTTTAATCCGGTTAAGATCAAACTTCAGAAATGCGGTTACCGGTAAGGGATTGGGGGAAATAATGAAAGGATTGCCGGGAGGAAGGGTCATTTGGTGAGGAATGAAGGACATGTATGGCTTGTTCTCGTATTTTGTATTATTTTCGTACTGCACCTGAACCATATTTAAGCGATGAAACCTTCCATCGACGCGCATTCTATCTGTTATTCCCTGTTTCTGCACCTGCTACCGGGAATCCTCACCGGCCTGGTCTATTACATGCTGGCTCCGATGGTCCAAAAAATGGGCTATCCCTCTGTGCTGGCTCTTTCGTGGGCAGGGATCCTGGTGTTGATCCCCTATGTGACAATCTTTATGTTTCGCCAGCGACGGCGACAGGAGCAAAAGGGGTGGCGGGGCCTGATCCCCTACCTGGAGCCCATGGGTTTCAGGTATTATATACTATGGATTCTTGTGATTATCGTAGCTTCCGGGGTGGCTTTCAAGGCCCTGGAATTCACGGTTGCCCCCATTAAAGAGCTGTTTCAATGGATGCCGGATGCATGGGTGCTGCACCTGGGACTGGACGGCTCCTACGGGAGATCTGAACTGATCATTACCTATGCCTTTTTCCTGGTGCTGGTGGTTATTGTGCTGCCGGTGCTGGAAGAGATCTATTTTCGGGGTTACCTTCTTCCGCGCATGCCGCGCAGGTTGGGAGGCTGGACGGTACCTCTTCACAGTTTCCTGTTTGCCCTATACCATACCTGGACGCCCTGGCTGGTGGTAACACGCACGGCCGGGGTTCTGCCCCTGGCAACCCTGGTGCGGAGAAAAAGAAATATCATGATTGGGATACTGGCTCACTGCCTGATCAATTCCATCGATCTCATCGTGGCGGTGATTTTCATTGCACAGGGCTGAGGCTTGAACCAATCGGGATCTGCCGTGTTAGATTGAAAAGGACGGGCAGGTGATACCCCTGCGTTCGTTCCGTTTAAAAACAAAGGAGTATAATATGGCAAACCTGTTAGTTACCGCATCGACCGGCAACATTGGATTACCGCTTTCAAAAGCGTTGCATAATAAGGGAATTCCGTTTACCGCGGCTACGCGGGATGCGGAGAAGGCGCAGGCGGCGTTTGGTTTTGAGACCGACACCGTACCGCTTGATTTTAAAGATCCGTCAGGTTTTGGTCCGGCCCTGGAGGGGAAAGAGTTGTTGTTTTTATGCGGACCATCTGCCACGCCCGGTGCAGACAAATTGTTGTTGCCCCTGGTGGATGAGGCTGCCAGGCAAGGGGTACAGCATGTGGTGTTCATCGCCTCCTATCCCAACGTGATGGAGGCGATCGAAAAGAGCGGTATGGATTACACGTTCCTGCGCGGGAACTTTTTCATGCAGAATTTCGAGATGTACCAGGCCGAAGATATTCGCGACCGGGACCAGATCTTTATGCCCACCGGGAAAGGGAAGGCTCCCTTTGTGCATACCCGGGATATCGGGGAGATCGCGGCCGAAGCGCTGGAGAATCCGCGCCAGTATGCCGGTCAGACCATCTACATCACGGGTCCGGAAGCCATGGACCACTACCAGGCCGCGGAGGTATTCTCGCGGGTGCTGGGGCGGGAGATCACCTACCGGGAGCCCGGCGATGATGAATACCGGCGTGTCATGAAGGAGCGCGGTTTTTCAGACGAGTATATCGAGGCGATGATCGCGGTCTTCGGGAAGATCCGGAAGGGACAGGTGGCACAGACATCAGACAGTGTGCAGCATGTGCTCGGACGACCTCCCATCACCCTGGAGGAGTATGTGGAGGAGTACCGGGATGTTTTCAGCCAGGGGTAAACCCAGTATAAAGCTCATTTTCAGGGATCAAAACTTTATTATTCCCAATCTTTTTCTTACCTTGTTACGTGATTTGAGCCGTGGGGTGTGCTGAACGTTAGAATTCAAATCTCAGTATACTATCGTTATATTTTGCTTATGGACCCGGTGCGTGGTGTTGCGGTATTGCACTCTCCGCCGCATCCTAAATCATTTAAATTCCTATGCAATGAAACCCCAACATGTTTTTTTATTTATAGTGCTTACCGGATTCTTGCTCTCCTGCGGGAAGATTGGTGATACCAGGCACTATTCCCTGGATGGCAAAGCCCAGAAAGGGCCTTTCGTCACGGGTACAGATGTTACACTCTATGAGCTGGACGGGAAGCTTAATCAAACCGGGGCCGCCTTTACAACCAGTATAACCGATGATGACGGTCGTTTCAGGTTGGAAGATGTGGCTATGGAATCTCACCTTGCCCTGTTCAAGGCTAACGGGTATTTCTTCAGTGAGATTTACGGAGAATTGTCAGGTTCCACCCTTTCGCTAAGGGCGATTGCAGATCTGGACAGGGATGAGACCGTGAACATCAATGTATTTACACATTTGATCGGGGATCGCATCAAGTATCTTGTGAATGAGGGCATGGATTTTCGGGAGGCTGAAGCGCAGGCGGAGTCTGAATTTCTCAATTTCCTTGGTGTAATGGATAGATACGATGAAGATTTTGACAATCTTGATTTTACCATGGACGAGACCTACAGTGAGGCGCTGCTTGCATTTTCTGTGATCCTTCAGCGAACGACTTTTCTACGAAGTGAGCGCAATGCCATTGAAGCTGAATTAACCGGTCTTATGAACCGGTTATCCAATGATTTTGCTCCTGACGGACAGGTAAATGACCAGGCGTTGATTGACACCTTGCTCCATAATGTATCGATGGCACACCTGGTTGACATTCGGGATCATGTGGAGACTCATTATTCCGGACCGGATCCCTCGATTACGATTCCGGACTTTGAAAGTGCCATTGAAAATTTCCAGGAGAAATACAGTGAAAAGCTTTTTACCCAGTTCACCTACCCTGCGGAAGCATCACCTGATCTGGGAGACCCGGAGAGTCCGGAAATACCCAACCTGTTGCTACCCCACGATACGGTATTTGAGGCGTGGAGGGCCTACTCCATTGCGGCTATTGTACCGTTGGGATCTTCTTTAACTATCAGATTCATAGGAGATAACAGCAACTATAATTATGTTTTTGGCGGACGGATTTATGGTTGGAAATTAGAACACATTGAAGGTGGATATGCCTTCAGTTCCCAGCACAGCAATGCCCTGATGAGTGGGCTTTTTAACCTGGAAACACCAGGAAGTGCCACCATCGAATACTATGAAAATAACGCGGAGGAACCCACGTATACAAAAAAGATCTCATGGGAATCTTCGATCCCGGTGGATGAATGATGGGATGAAACGTACAGCATTTCATGGATCAGGTTGCCGTTTTTTTTATGGGAGGGGGTGCTTCCGGGAGTAGCCGGGGAGAGGTCTTCATATCCCCGGGACGGTAATACAGCAATGCATCAAAACCCGCTCACCTTATCCAGTTCCATTTTTTCCCGGAGTTTCGGGGAGGCGTGGCGGTGGAGCAGCCACTGGTAGATGGTGAAGGCGGGGAGGAGCATGCCCAGCAGGTAAATAAAATCTTCAATGGGGATGGTGGTGATGCGCAGGGCCAGGTTCTCGGCGTTGTTGTACCACACCACGGGGATGCGGGTGAGGAATCCGTTGACCACCAGGAAGGGGATCATGGATATCAGGTAGGTGAGCAGGAAGCCCGAAAACCAGGTCTTATAGGTTTTTAATACCAGTTGCAGGGCCAGGAATGGAATGACAAAGGCCAGGGTGGTAACCGTGTAGGTCTTTCCGCTTACAAGCGGTAACGCAATGATAAAAACGGCCAGGAGGGCGATGATCACCCCTTTGCTGAAGCGGGGAAAGTAGAACCGTTTAACAAAAAAGCGGAGCACTTCGTGGAGGAAGAAAATACAGTAGGGAATGACCAGGAAAAAGAGCCACTCTTCGATGGGCAGTCCCAGCAGGTAGAAGTCGCGGGTGTAGGAGTGGTTGAAGCCCCAGATGCCGTGCAGGGTAAAGAATACATCCCAGATGATGAACAGGGTGGCGGAGAAGAGGATGCCCGGGACGATGAACCGGAATTTCCGGAACATGTAGACGCGTTTTTCG
The DNA here is from genome assembly GCA_964479445.1 of uncultured Bacteroidaceae bacterium. Taxonomy (GTDB): domain Bacteria; phylum Bacteroidota; class Bacteroidia; order Bacteroidales; genus CAYZMH01. Next base: position 28,933 of record CAYZMH010000015.1, read on the forward strand.
AAGCTTTGTGCCACGGGGTAGAGGACCGAAAGGCCCAGGATAATGAAGTATGTCCAGGTTGGGTATTCCATCAGCAAAGATTGAGTTTACAGCGGAGCCAGAGGGAGAAAAGGAGCCACAGCTTCCGGAAATTGGAGATGCGGTAGCGTTTACTGAAGACCTTATCGGCACTGGTTTTCCGAATTTTTTTAAACAGTTTCAGGTAATAGGTGTAAGAGACCAGCACGCCCAGCTTTGCTCCCCCGTTGAGCCGTTCGATGCCTTTGTAGGCTTCGTCGAAATCAAAGCGGATGTCGTCCTCGATCACCTTTTTGCTTTTGTCGGTAAAGGCTTCCATGTCGACACCCGGGAAGTAGAAGCGGCCGCGTTCGAGGTAGTCGGAACGAATATCACGGAGGAAGTTGATCTTCTGGAAGGCTTCGCCCAGTTTCCTTGCCGGGTAGATCAGGCTTTCATAGGCCCGGTCATCATCTTTGTAGAAGACCCTCAGGCACATGAG
>CAYZMH010000015.1:29441-40871 GCA_964479445.1 uncultured Bacteroidaceae bacterium
CGATCACCTCGGCCGATCCGTATACATATTTTTTAAACTCTTCGGCGGTATACTCTTTTTTGGTTAAGTCCATCTCCATGCTGTCAAGAAAGGCCCCGATGAGATCATGCCCGATGTGATAGGTGTTCACGGCCCATTGGAAGCTCTGGAGAATGGGATTGGTACTGATCCCTTTCTCGATGGCTTCGAAGGTCTCCTCCCGGAAACGGGCAAGCATCTTCTCCTTGTCGTGGTCGTGGAAGGTGTCAACGATTTCATCGGCCACCCTTACGAATCCGTAGATGGCGTAGATGGGCATGCGGAACTCCCTGCCGAGGATTCCCACTCCCATGGAGAAGGAGGTGCTGTAGTTCCGGGTGGTGAGTTTGCTTAGCTCAAGCGCGTTCTTTGTGTAGAGATCCATATTTTCTGGTAATTCTTTCGGTGACAAGTTTGGAACTGATAACCGTCATCGGCAGTCCGGTTCCCGGTATGGTGGAAGCTCCCACGTAAAACACATTACCAAATTTCTCATCCACATTCCTGGGCCGGAAATACCCGATCTGGTTCAGATCGTGTGCCAGGCCCAGTCCGCTTCCCTTGTACAGGTTGAACAGATCCCGCCAATCGTTGGGATCGTAAATTGTTTTTGTTACCAGGTTGCCCTTGATATCAAAACCGGTGCGTTCCGACAGGTCGGTGAGGATATCATCGGCCAGCTTCTCGCGGTCTGACCAGTCGGGTTTGTACCGCAGGTCGGGGACCGGACAGAGAATAAAGAGGTTTTCGTGCCCCTCGGGTGCCGTGTCGCTGTTGAATTTGGAATTGACATTAACATAATAGTAGGGGCGGTCCAGGTCGATGGTATTTTTGAATATTTTGTTGGCATACTCCTCGAAATTGTCTCCAAGGAAATAGTTATGATGTTCCAGCGCATCGATCTTTCCTTTGACCCCCAGGTAGATGGTGAACGGGGCGAGGGTCCACTTCATCTTATCAAGCTTCTTTTCGCTGAATTTCGGGCGGTTGAAGATGTGGTGACGGAACCCGGCTGCGTCACTGTTGATCACAAAGGTATCGGCGGTCCATCGCTTGCCGTTTTGATCCACCAGCGTGGTGAGTTCTCCGTCGGTAGCCTCGAAGTCCACGATTTCTGTGTTGTAGTGAATCTTGATCCCCATCTCCTTCATCTGTCCGAGCATTCCCTCCACGATTTTGTACATTCCGCCTTTGACGTTATAGTATCCGTCGTGCACCAGTTCGGTATAAGTAAGCAGGGTATATATAGCCGGCGTATCGTAGGGGGTAGCCCCCAGGAAGAAGGCAACCAGGGAGAAGATCTGTTTTACCTGCTCCGATTCAAAGTAGCGGCCCAGCTCTTTCCAGACGGTACGGATCATTTTCGGACTATGGTACAAGGGGACCCGGGCCAGGGTCAGCAGGTATGCCATCAGACTGTTGTAATTCTTTTTGATCACCAGCGACTCGGTGTCATTGAAAAAATTACCGGCTGATTTGAGCAGTTTTTCCATGTTCTCTTTAAAATGGGGCTCGATTTCGCGAAACTGCTCTTCCAGCTTATCCAGGTCTTTGAATATGGTGTACTGGCGTTCGTCATTCCGGATATTTACGGTATACAGCGGATCCAGTTCCACGAATTCGAAAGGAGGGTCCATGTTGAGGTCTTTGTAAAATTCCGTAAATTCATAGCTCATACTGAAAAAGGAGGGTCCCAGATCCCAGGTGAAACCATCCTTTTTCAGTTGGTTGAGGCGGCCTCCTGCCTGGTGGTACTTTTCGACCATTTCGACCGAAAAACCTGCGTTGGCCAGGCGCATGGCGGTGGTGAGTCCGCCCAGGCCTGTACCTACGATCAATGCTTTTTTGTCCACGTGAAAATTTTGTTTAATTTTTGTTTAGCGATGAAACGCAAACATTAAACAATTAATCTTACGAATTGTTTATATTTCAGACATGAAAATAAACACAGCGATTATCGGTGCCGGAATAGGCGGATTGGGAGCAGCAATCAGGCTGGCGGTTCGCGGGTACCACGTAGATGTATACGAACGGAGTTTGACCCCCGGCGGAAAACTGGACCAGGTTACCTGGAGCGGTTACCGCTGGGATACCGGTCCGTCCCTCTTCACCCTGCCGGAGCAGATGGAGAGTCTTTATTTGATGGCCGGGGAGGAGATGAAGGTTTCTGCCCGGTATCACCTTCTGGATGTGGTGACAAAGTATTTTTACGAAGACGGGAAGGTCATTAACGCTTATGGGAACCCCGATCGGTTTGCAGGGGAAGTGGAGGAGAAGACAGGGGAACCAGCAAAGCGGGTAGCCCGGTATCTTCAGAAGGCTAAAACGATGTACGAACTCACCCGTGATGTCTTTATATTTAATTCATTTGCGACCCCTTCCACCTTTGTTTCAAAAAAATTCCTGACGGCGATGATCCAGGCCTGGAAGCTGGATTCGTTATCGACCATGCACCGCTCCAATGCACGGCGGTTCGATTCACCTCACCTGGTCCAGTTGTTCGACCGCTATGCCACCTACAACGGGAGTAATCCGTATAAGGCCCCGGGTACTCTGAATATGATCTCCCACCTGGAACACAACCTGGGCGCTTACTTTCCTGAGAAGGGAATGTATACCCTGGCCCACGAGTTGTATGAGCTGGCCAGGCGGGTCGGGGTGCAGTTCCATTTTGACACCCCGGTGGAGGAGGTGATCCTGGAGGACCGAAGAATAAAGGGGATCAGGGTCAACGGCGAGAACCTGTCCTATTCCCTGGTGGTAAGTGATGTGGATATTTACTACCTCTACCGCGACCTGCTGCCCGGGGTGAAGATGCCCTTGAAGTATTTCAACCAGGAGCGGTCCACCTCGGCATTGATATTCCACTGGGCCGTGGAGAAGGAGTTTCCCGGACTGGAAATCCATAACATCCTGTTTTCAGAGAACTACCGGGAGGAGTTTGAGCACCTCTTTTCGACAAAAGATATCTATGAAGATCCCACGGTCTACATCTTTATCAGTTCCAAGATGGTGGAGGGGGATGCGCCGAAGGGAGCGGAGAACTGGTTTGTGATGATCAATGTTCCCGAGAATGTGGGCCAGGATTGGGATGCAGCCATTGAAACGATCCGTGAAAAGATTATTGCCAAGGTAAACCGGATGCTTGATACCGATATCGGCAGGTACATACGCCATGAGTTTGTGAACGATCCGCGTACGATTGAAGCCAACACCTTCTCATACCGCGGGAGCCTTTACGGAAACAGCAGCAACAGCAAATTGTCGGCATTCAGCCGGCATCCCAATTTCAGGAGGGATATGCACGGACTCTATTTTGTCGGGGGCAGTGTACATCCGGGAGGCGGCATTCCGCTCTGCCTGGCATCGGCTCATATTGTAGATCATCATATTGCAAAACACCATCATCATGAATAACCTGCTTTCCCGTATTCGAAGTATTAACCTGGCGCCCTGGCTGGCCATTTTTTACGCGGTGGGGGTGGCCGGAATGATCTTTCCGTTCAGCCGGGATCTTTTCCAGATGTTGGTTCCGTTTACCCTTCTCATGAATGTAGGGTTGTTGTTGATTTATCACGGACCGGTAAAGGCTTCTTTCTGGTGGGTGGCGGCCCTGATTTATGTGATGGGATTTGTACTGGAGTGGATCGGGGTGAATACCGGATTGATCTTCGGTGACTATGCCTACGGGGAGACCCTGGGGCCGGAATTGGGACATACGCCCCTCATCATAGGGATCAATTGGCTGATGCTGGTATATGCCAGCCTGGTGATCACCGGCCGGTACCTGGAGAATCGTTATTTCCGGGTAACCGTTGCCGCAGCCATGATGGTGGTTTACGACTTTGCCCTGGAGCCTTCGGCGATCTATTTTGATATGTGGAGTTGGGCCGGCGGTCCGGTTCCATTGCAGAATTATGTAGCCTGGTTTGTGATCGCATTTATTCTTCTTTACCTGGCTGACCGGTTCCGGATGGTAAACCGGGAAAACAAAATAGCACCGGCGTTGTTTTTTATTCAGCTGGTGTTTTTTATTCTGTTGGATATCTGGATTTTTAGCGAAAGAGTATGGGAATTGTCGTTGCGTTAATCATCATGGGGGCCTGGGGAGGTCACCTTGCATACATCCTCCAATACGTGGATGTATCGCTGACCAATCCGTGGATGTATCTCCACATGCTGATCCAGGGTTATTTTTATACCGGGTTATTCATCACGGGGCATGACGCCATGCACCGTTCGGTATCAAAAGTTAAATGGATCAACAATGCCATTGGCTATGCTTCGGTTTTTCTTTTCGCGGGAATGTCGTACCGGAGGCTGATCAAGAATCACTGGGATCATCACCGGTATCCGGGTACGGAGAAAGATCCTGACTATTACGTGAAATCACAGAATTTCTTTGCCTGGTGGTTTGCCTTTATGGTGCGGTACACAACGGTATTCCAGATCGTTGTGATGGCGGTGGCCTTTAACGTGCTGAAGATATGGGTGGAAGTACCCGCGCTGATCGTATTCTGGATTGTTCCGGCATTCCTGGGCACCTTCCAGTTATTCTATTTCGGGACCTTTTTACCCCATCGCAAGCCACACACCGAAGAGATGGGCAAACACCGGGCCCGCACCCTGCGTAAAAATCATCTCTGGGCAATGCTTTCGTGCTATTTTTTTGGTTATCACTATGAGCACCATGCCACCCCGGGCACTCCCTGGTGGAAACTGTACAAGGTGAAAGGTAAATACGCCCCCGCACATGATCATTAAAGCCCGACATCACTGGTTTTTTTACTGGTTTTTCAGGAAGTACTCGAACTGGTTGCCCAGGCTCGATTTCAGGGAGATAGTGTTACATACACAGCTCGAGGACAAAGGATTGCCGGTGCTAATGATCGGAAACCACTTTTCGTGGTGGGACGGTTTTTTGGCAGAGTATATAAATCGCAGGCTGTTCGACCGCAGATACCATGTGATGATGCTGGAGGAGCAGCTTAGAACGCGTATGTTCCTGAACAAGACAGGGGCCTACTCCATCCGGAAAGGAGACCGCTCCATGCTGGAGACATTTCGTTACTCAGCAGGGTTACTTGCTGATCCCGGAAATGTGGTGGTGATGTTTCCCCAGGGCCGGATTCACAGTCAGCACGACCACCAAATCGTTTTTGAGCGGGGTTGGTACCGTATGATGGATAAGGTGGAAAACCCGGTCCAGATGGTCTTTTTCATCATGCTTACCGATTACTACTCCCACCGGAAGCCATCCCTGCACATCTACGTGTATGATTTCAATTATGAAGGCCGGAGCCTGGAAGATGTGGAGGAAGCATTCAGGGATCGCTTCCGGGAGAGCGTGGAACAACAAAAGCAACGGGCATGATCTGGCTGGCTTTTCCTGCAATGGTAGTCCTGGCAGTGCGGCTGTTGATCGTGCTGGTGAATATTGTTACGCGTCAGTGGTTAAAAGAGAGCGGACTCTCCGATCAGCCCCTGGTTTCGGTGCTGATCCCGGCGCGAAACGAAGAAGGTAATTTGCCCCTGATATTGCAGGACCTGCTTGATCATGATTATGAGAACCTGGAGATCCTGGTGTATGATGATGCTTCGGAAGACCGGACCGCAGAGGTGATCGAATCATTTACAGACCGGGATAAACGGATCCGTTACCTGGCGGGTGAGCCCCTGCCGGAGGGGTGGTTGGGGAAAAATCACGCCTGTTACCAGTTGGCCCGTCATGCACAGGGTGACTACCTGTTGTTTTTGGATGCTGATGTAAGGGTATATGCGGGATTGATCCGCCGGAGCCTGGCGCACCTGCAGAAGCATGATCTTTCCCTGCTTTCCATTTTTCCCAGGCAGTTGATGGAAACATTCGGGGAGCGTCTCACGGTGCCTGCCATGAACTGGATCCTTGTAAGTTTGCTGCCTTTGCGATTGATCAGGCTGACCCATTATCCTTCTCTTGCGGCAGCTAACGGACAGTTTATGCTATTCAGGGCCCGGGTGTATCGTCAGCACCAGTTTCACCGGTATGTACGAACGCATCACGTGGAAGATATCCGGATCATCCGGACTATGAAGGCGATGGGCTACAGGACTCATACCCTGCTGAGCTCCGGGGAGGTAGCCTGTCGCATGTACCGGGGATTTGGCGAGGCGGTCGCGGGATTCACCCGGAGCATGTTCGCCTTTTTCGGCGGGAGCGGACTGGTCTTGTTTTTATTCATGCTCTTTACGACCTTTGGTGTTGTATTTGTTGGTCTGTCCCTTGGATGGATCGCTGCAGCGATCTACCTGGCGATAGCGGGCTTGCTTCGTACCCTGGTTGCTTTGATGGGCCGCCAGCCGGTATGGATGAGCATTGTGCTTGCGCCCCTGCAGCAGGCTGCCTTTGTAATCATGGTAACCGAAGCATTTCGCAGGAGGGCACAAAAACAGAATACCTGGAAAGGACGGGCAATCCGGTTTGAATAATCATCCCGGGTACCGTGAAAAGGGAGCGCATCGAAACCCTGGCTTTGGGTGAAGGGTGTTTGGATTATCAACCGATGGCAGCCGATGAACGGGGATGTGCTGAAATTTCAACATGTTGGAGTGATCATATGAGTGTAGCCGTTTTATAAACGAAAAAAATAAGGGTGGTGAAAAACAAAGTCTATATCGTGTTGTTGCTTGTTTCGCTGTCGGATCTGCAGGGACAATCCTACAGCAGGCAGATCTATGACGCGTTTATTGACAGCCGCATGGATCGCTGGGAATCGGTGATGGAGGAGATGGAAGAGGTGGCGGAGGTTACCGGCAGCCGGCAGATCCTCTATGAGCTCGTGGTGGCGCGCTACGGGTATATTGCCTATTGTATTTCCATGGAGCGGGACCGGGAAGCAAAGACTCATGTCAAAAAAGCGGAAGAGGAGATTGAGACCCTTCTGGCCTCGGGCTATAACCGCGCCCGCGTGCTTGCCCTGCAGGGGGCCGTTTACGGGTATAAGGTCGGACTGGCCCCGTACAAGGCGGTTATTTTCGGACGCAGGGCGCTGGATGCCAACAAAGAGGCCATGGAGTTATCCCCCCGGGATCCACAGATCATCATGGAGAAAGCCAATATTGAGCTATATAAACCAACGGTATTCGGTGATGCACGTGAGGATGCCGTACGGCATTACAAAGAAGCGATTGATCTTTACGAGGAGAATCCCGAGGCGATTGATCATAACTGGCTTTATTTAAATGCGTTATCCGGACTGGCCTCTGCTTATATCGAAACAGAGCACTACCGGGAAGCTGATGAGGTATACCGGAAGATCCTGCGTATTGAACCCGGTTTCAAATGGATCCGTGAAGAGGTATACCCTGAATTCCGGGAGAAATACATGGAGTAAATCGCTGCGACCTGTGCGATTTTCTTCTTTTCCTTCTACCTTTGCAGAAATCAAAAAAGCTGAATATGAGTGATGCCATTCGTGTGCGGTTTGCACCCAGTCCGACCGGACCCCTACACATTGGCGGATTGCGGACCGCATTGTTCAACTATCTCTTTGCCAGAAAGCATGGCGGGACCTTTCTCCTGCGTATTGAAGATACCGACCGCACCCGGTATGTGCCCGGGGCCGAGGATTATATCATGGAATCGTTGAAATGGTGCGGCATCGAACCCGATGAAGGTCCGGTTCAGGGAGGAGCGTACGGACCCTACCGCCAGTCGGAACGCGCCGAAATTTATCGTAAATACGCTGATGAGCTGGTGGAGAAGGGCAAAGCCTATTACGCCTTTGACACCCCGGATGAGCTGGACACACTTCGCAGGGAGGCAGAGGATAAAAAGGAGACCTTCACCTACAATGCAGGGGTACGCGGCACGCTGAACAACTCCCTGAACATGAACGGGGAGCAGCTCCAAGAAAAGCTGGAGTCGGGGGATCCCTACGTAATCCGGTTCCGTTTCCCGGAAAATGAAGAAATCGCCATGCAGGATATTATCCGCGGTGATATTTCCGTACAATCCGATACCCTGGATGACAAGATCCTGTTCAAGTCGGACGGGATGCCCACCTACCACCTGGCCAACGTGGTGGACGACCACCTGATGGAGATCAGTCATGTGATCCGCGGAGAGGAGTGGCTTCCCTCCCTCCCGTTGCATGTTGCCATGTACCGGGCATTCCATTGGGAGGAGCCCCGTTTTGCCCATCTGCCGCTTATCTTAAAGCCTACCGGGAAAGGGAAACTGAGCAAGCGGGATGGTGACAAAGGCGGGTTTCCTGTTTTCCCGCTCGAGTGGAAAGATCCACAGACAGGTGAAGTGGCAGCGGGGTACCGTGAATCGGGGTACTTCCCCGGGGCGTGTATCAATATCCTGGCGCTGCTGGGCTGGAATCCCGGCACCGAGCAGGAGCTGTTCAGCCTGGAGGAGTTCATCGACCTGTTTGACCTCTCCCGGGTAGGCAAGGCAGGCGCCAAGTTTGATCCGGATAAAGCGCGGTGGTTCAACCACCAGTACCTGCAGAAGAAGTCTGCGGCAGCGCTTCGTTCCCTATTCGAGCCCCTGCTTGCGGAGAAGGGAGTGCATCCCTCCCCTGAAAAGATCGAGGCGGTCATTGAGCTGGTAAAGGAGCGGGCCGATTTTGTCGGTGATCTATGGGATCAGTCAGATTACTTCTTTATCCCCCCGCAGGAGTATGATCCGAAGGTGGTAAAAAAGCGATGGAAAGAACAGACCCCCGAACATATGAAAGCCCTGATGGAGGTGTTGAAGGGCACCAGGCCTTTTGAGGCATCCCGTATCGAGGAGCGTGTCAAAGCATTCATCAGCGAGCAGGAGCTGGGAATGGGAGCTGTGATGAATGCATGGCGGCTCCTGTTGGTAGGCGCTTCCCGCGGTCCGGGCATGTTTGAGATGGCCGGGATCCTGGGGCGCGAAGAGGTGCTGGAACGGATGCAACGGGGGTTGCAAAAGCTGGGATAACTATGCTTCCATGGTCTGACCAATACGTGAACATCCATGCTCACCGCCGGGCGGCAAGCGACCGGGAGTGGGTACTGACCAGTCTGTTTGCCCAGGATTATCCCCCGGAGGACCCCGGCAACGGGCATTTTTCTGTGGGGATCCATCCCTGGCATTTGCTTCGTTTCGATATGAACGAACAGCTGGAATCGGTGCGTATTGCCCTGGAAGATTCCCACGTGCTGGCAGTGGGAGAGGCCGGGCTCGACACGATGGCGGAGGCGCCGATGGAGTTGCAGCGTTCGGTTTTTGAGTCCCAGGTGGAGTTGGCCCAGTACGCCAACGTGGCAGTGGTTATTCACGCGGTAAAAACCTATCATCATTTCCCTGAATTTGTAAAGAACAAACAACCCACGGCCCCCATGATCATACACGGGTACCGGGGAAGTGCACAGATGGCTGCCGACCTGGTCAATGCCGGGTTTTACCTCTCGTTCGGGGAGCAGCTTCTGCGCGGGGACAGCAAGACGGAATCCCTTCTCCAATCGGTTCCCCTGGAGAGCCTGTTCCTGGAGACCGATGAATCGGACACCCCCATCGAAGAGATCTACCAGGCAGCTGCCGGACTTCTGCAGATGGAGGTGCCGGCGCTTATGGAAGCAATGGCCGCCAATGCGCGTACCTGTTTCGGATCCTGATCCATACGTTATGAACCACACCCCCGGTAAACAGCCCCCCTTTCCCGCCTGGATGAAACGAACGGTCCAGTTACTGGGCGGGGAGTCTGTATACCGCCTGCAGCGGGCTCATGTGCTGGTGGCCGGACTCGGCGGGGTGGGTTCCATGGCTGCCGAGATGCTGGTCCGGTCGGGGGTTGGTACGATCACCATAGCCGACAGCGACCGGGTGCAGCCCTCCAATATCAACCGGCAGGTACCGGCCCTTCACTCCACCCTGGATCAGCCCAAGGCAGCGGTGATGGCCGGCCGCCTCAAAGCGATCAACCCGGAGCTGAGCCTTCACAGCCATGAGACCTTCCTGGACGAATCATCCATCGGGTCGCTCCTGGAGGAGCACGCTGTTGACTATGTGGTCGATGCCATTGACACTTTAACCCCCAAGATCCGGCTTATCGTGGAGGCGGTTACCCGGAACATACCGCTGGCGAGCTCCATGGGCTCGGCCGGTAAGACCGATCCGTCCGCGATACGGATCGCCGACCTGGAGAAGAGTTACCACTGCAGGTTGGCCTACATCCTGCGGAAAAAGCTCCGGAAATTCGGGGTGCACGGGGGCTTCAGGGTGGTTTTCTCCACCGAACCGGTGGATAAAAGCCTGGTGATTCCCGTGGAGGATGAGCCCAACAAAAAATCGACCCTGGGTACCGTGCCCTGGATCCCGGCGATTTTCGGAAGCATGCTGGCCGCTGTGGCCGTGGAGGAACTCACCGGTGTGGACATGCCCCGGTGATCCTTTTTATCTGAACTTTAGGGCAGGTGTAACGAACAGTGCCCCAATAAAAAAACCGTGTTTTAAAATCTTCGCGGGAGTGGCATGCTGCCGGAGTCTGACCACCCGGTACCCGCGCCGAAGCGACAGGGTGATCCATCTGCTCCGTGCGATTTTTGCCGATAAATTAAAGGGTTTACGCAACCTTCGGGGAACAAATCCCGTTTAAGAGTTGTAATGATCAGACAACCAAAAACCATTTTGCTATGAAGAAAGTACTTTTCGTAATGATAGCATCGCTTCTTTTCACGGTGTCAGCCGATGCTCAGTTGTTCCAGATTGGGGTAAAAGGGGGAGTGAATTTCTCCCAGCTTGCCATGGATGATATCACGGGGATCCAGGAGGGCAGTGACGTATACGACCTGATCACCGGCGACATGGTTGCCGGCTACCAGGTAGGGTTGCAGTCGCGCATCAACATTGCGGCTTTCTTTGTGCAGCCCGAGGTGTACTTCAACGCGGTCAAAGGATCGGTCGAGAAGGTAGTGGACGGAGGTGCCAATGCCATGCTCGATGTGGAGTTCAACCGGTTTGACATCCCGTTGCTGGTAGGTGTGAAGCTCGGTCCCGCCCGCATCAATGCCGGTCCGGTCGGATCTGCCGTGGTAAGTTCGGTGAACGATCTGCAGGAGATCGACCCCGAGCTGGAATCCCTCAGCAACAGTTTCACCTGGGGATACCAGGCGGGTGTTGGAGTGGATTTGTTTAAAAAATTATCCATCGATGCCCGGTATGAGGGTTCCCTGACCAAGTTTGGTGACTCCTTCGATATAGGTGGAGAGGACTTTACGCTGGACGCCCGGCCGCGGCAGATCATTGTGGCAGTGGGCTACTGGTTCTAGCGCACAGGGAATCATAGAAATTTTATTACATGCAATAAGAGGCTGTCCGCGGGGCAGCCTTTTTTTATAGGGCGGTGTGCCCGGCAGGGCACTGATACTTGGAGGTGAAAGTCCTCTATGCGCCCG
>CAYZMH010000016.1:0-40733 GCA_964479445.1 uncultured Bacteroidaceae bacterium
ACACCGTTTATCTCCCTTGAACCAGGATCCGGGGCAAGAGGATTCACGGTATGGTACCCGGAACAAACAACCGAATCGTTCCATCCCTATCCCTGGAGCATTCGCACCCTGGGAGACAGTTGCTGGGTCGTTGACGTGGTGCTGTCTAATACCTACAACGGGGTGGACCTTGCCTCCCATTCCAGTGCAGGTCACAGGGTAAGTTATCTTGGAGGGTCTCCCCTCATGACCGGGATATCGGTGGATAAGAACAGCGGGGAAGGCTGGATAGAGAACATCCAGTACAATCCCCACTACTGGCTCCGGAACCCGGGGTATCCCACGGGTGGGTCAACGGAGTTCAACCCGTTGAAAAATTTCCAGCAGAGCAACCTGGAAGCATTAAAAATAGCCTCGGCATCCAGGGAACACGTCCTGGGAACGTTTGTCTATGCAGCCAAGCACGGTATATACCTTGCACCGGATGACGGTAATTCAGAAGTCAACGTATTCCTTCATGGCACAGACGCCGGTAGCAACGGGGCGTATCTTGAAAGCAGTCCGGGCACCCATATCAATTTCATCAATGCGCAACTTGTCCTGCTGGGCCAGAGTCAGCAAGGGATTGTTACCACCGCTCCGGGATTCGGAGGTGAAGCGGCCTTCTACAACACGATATCCTGGGGAGGGTCCGGACCTACAACGAGCCTGGAAGGAAGCGGAAACGTGTTGATACAACAGATCCATACACGAAACGGGCTGTTCAGGGTAAATAACGGTGTGACGCGCATAGAAAATGTGAAGATCACCCCAACCCTCGATCCGCAGTACACCATTGATCCCGATGTGGATACCTTCAAGCTTTTCGGCAGCTATGCAGCCAACGGCTTCTGGGTCAATCAACAGGGCGAACGGTCCCGGGTGGAGATGGATTATCTTTTTAAAAGAGGGATCGAGGGGACCTCCCTGGTGACAGGATGGGAATCGGGAGATGTGCAGAATGACTGGAACACCATGCTGTTTGGTCACAAGAATTTCGCTGTGGGGGATGAGCCCCTTATTCAATGCGCTCCTTCAGTCACGGCGGATGCCCGTTCAGGAAGTTCCGCTTTACAGGTTTCCTGCAGCGATGCGATCGGCGATTCATCGCTCTTTAAGATCTTTGGCAAACGAATGAACCTAATGAGCAACACGACACTTACCTACTGGCTGAATCCGCTTGATGAGCAGGGGAAAACCGGCCATATCGATCTGTTGTTTGCCGACGGAACCTACCTTTCGGATCTCAATCCGGTGGCAGAAGACGGATTGCCCCTGGATGCTTCCCGGGGCACCATTGGGGAGTGGAAGGAAGTAACGTGTTCGGTAGGTTCCATCGCGGGGGATAAAACAGTGCAGGCAGTGCTGGTGGGGGGATCCACCGGGGATGCCGGATCCTACAGCTTCATGCTCGATGACTTTGAGCTGCTACATCCGCTCTCTGTTGATCCATCGGAACCTGCTGTGCCCGGCAGCTTGTCTGTATATCCCAACCCGGCAGAAGAGCTGGTAACGATTGAGGCAGGAAACCATGAATCGGTGTCTGTTGAATTACGGACCCAGGGAGGGAAACTTGTTTACCGGCAAGAGATGAAAGAAACTAATACAGCAATTGACCTTTCACCCTTCAGCCAGGGAGTCTATTTTATTACCATCAGATCCAACGATCTGGTAAGCACCGAAAAAATTATCAAGCTATAGCACCCGGGCCGGACTCTAAATTAGTTCTCAACAGCTTCTTTGAGAATATCCAGGTACCTCATTCCATACCCCTCGTATTCCAGCCCCCAGGTATAATCTCCAGTACCGCTAATGTCTGTATTTGTGGCAGAAGCAGGCGCAACAGGTTCTATCTGGGTGTCTTCATGCCATTCATTCCACGAATTGATCATGAACAAATTCCTGATATCCGGTTCGGTTAATTGCTGTGCCCCCTCCACATTTGCTTTGAACAAGGATCCAAACTCATCGTTTTCTGAAAGTTTTCTGGAAAGAGGCTGATGCATCGCTTCTTTTCTTACACCACAGTCATTATAACCGGGTGATGCAGCCGGGATAAATTTAACACCAGCCTGATCAGCCAACGATTTCCATCCCGCCATATTTGCATAATAGTTATCAACCCCTTGTTGCGTTGCATACAATACATTTCTCCCGCCCGAACTTCCATACACGTCATAATTGGTGACAGCATCCAATAAAGCCATTTGGCCGGGAGTTGATGGCGGATTGCCAAACACATGATCGCCTACTATATAGATATCAAACCCGGCAAGCGTTGCTTGTTCTCTCATAATATTTATTGCATCTTCCAACACACCCCGGCCTTCCATCGCACGAGTCAGGTATATGAACAGAACCGGACGGCCATCAATCTTATAATAATTGGGGTGATTCCAGTAATATGTAGCCATGTGCTGAATATGATTGGCAACTTCTGAAAGATCCTGCCACCTGCCATCACCATCAACACTTCTGTCCGTCATAAGGCTGGTACTCTCATAAAACAAGGCAATTTTTAACTCCTTTATGTTGGGATTCATCATTACGCGATTCCTCAAAGTTTTGTCAGTTCTGTCATTCGGACCCCACCAGCTGCTTACCCACAAATTGATCCCGGCATATTCACTCCACTCAAAGTGCTTCTCAATGACACGAGCTTCTGTGTCATTATACTCCCCCAGCATAGGCAATTGAGCAGGTTCAAGGAATTCCCTCAGGTAATTACCTCCATGAAAGTCGTTACCTCCATACCAGGGATAATAATATACGCCTACCATATCTTTCTCCTCCTCAACCAATACAGGGAAAGAGTATTCATCCGAAAATTCACCATCGCTGACTGCAACCTTAATGTTGCAGTCAGTGGGTTCGTCAGGTGCCTGCCAGGTAATAGTGTTTGTACTCGCTCCATCAGTTATACCCTCACAACTGCTTGTCCAGTTGTAAGTAAGAAGTGATTGATCCCTGTTATAATTGTAAATATCACACGTAAAAGTCAGTTCACTTCCAACCGTTGCTGTTTCTATTTTCGGCGTAACGGAGAGTCGGACTTCATCCTCTGCAGGGGGAGCGTCGTCTTCGCAGCTAGTTATCCCGATCCACAGCAAAAGGGTGAAAACGTACAAAAAACCTCTTCTCATCCTTTTCTTTCTTGAACTTAAATTATTAAACCTGGCTATTCTTCCTATTCCTGTACCTGTATTTGGAAGGTTTCAAATGTCACATCAGTGTCAATAAAAACCAATGAGTCTTTTGCATTAAATGTATTGCCATCATCTTCATAAGTGTAATCCAAATAAATAGTTCGGCGTTTTTTCCCATTGAAACCTTCAGACCCGGGATCATCCTTTGTAAAATATTTGCCGGTCCCATTTACGACCACCGTCTCCTCATTTCTTTGACTTACTGTAACACTTTTAGTAGCTTCATCAAAGGTGAGCTGCATGCTGTATTGTTCATTTTGAAAACCCTCCTTGTTGGTTCCTCCTACCGTAGACATAAAATTCTCTGTCAGAGATTTGGTAGATAATTTTGTTCTTTCATTATCCGTCAGAAAGCGTTGAGAGTATGTAGTCGTATCTACTTTATCACCTTCTGTATTCAGCCGATACCTTTCTCCTCTCAGAAAATAAACCCCATGGGTCTGATTAATGTATTTAATTCCAAACAACACATAATCTTTAGGTTGTATATTCCAATGATCACTAACCCTTGGATCATGATCATCAATAGTAGCTTTAGGATCACCGGAAAGAATCGAATCTGCATCTGCATCAGTAATACGCAGGGGAATAACATATCTCAAACCATTAGTCATTGGATCTTCAAAAAATTCATCCGTCAGATCAACTCTTACCTTACCCATAAAACTTCCTGCAGGGATGATCAAATTATCAAACGTAGCATCGTAATAATTATCAGGCAATAACTCAACACCATCCAGGTTATCTGCTAATTCAGGTGCAAATTCAACTGAAACAACCCTGTCTTTCGTGTTTTCATACATCCCGCCTATGGATACACCAATGCTAAAGGCGTGCTCCAGGTCAATTGTATTATCCCCTATTACTTCATCTCCCAGAACAATTGTTCTGACCGGACTCTGATAAGGAAAATATACGCCCTGAAAAGCATAGTCTTCAAATTCTATTTCCTGATTTGTACAGCCAGCTCCAAGCGCTACAATACCGATTAAAAACAATATCTTTTTCATCTGTATAAAATCTTTATTTTTATATTTTGTCATCCAGAGACTGTTCAGTCAGCGATTTTGCAAACTGAACAATCTGACATAAACTAGTTCCATCCCTCATTTTGAACAAGATTATATTTTAACGTCTCAAAATAATCAATGGGACCATAAATCTGATAATCGAAAAAGTTACGGTCTTCCACTTCCTCATAGGTGTATGTATTTCCATCAGCTGATATGCGCACCCCACTTACTGGCTTTTTCATTACTTCTGTCATCTTCCAACGACGCAAATCCCAAAAACGTTCCTCCTCAAAGCACATTTCAATTCGGCGCTCATTGCGAATAAGATCTTTCATTTGAGCTTTATCAAGTCCGTCCACGTAATCGGATGAAGTAATACCTGCCCTCTCGCGAATTGCGTTTATAACTTCACGGGCCGTGTAACCACCAATCATGCCATCCGGTCCGACAGCTTCATTTGCAGCTTCGGCAAACATCAGAAGGACATCGGTGTACCGTGCATACGTGTAATACTGCAGACCTTCTGAATTAACATTTGGATCGATGTTTACATTTTCCACATTCATGAACTTTTTCAAATAATACCCTGTTTGGGAAGCTGAAACTCTGTCGCTGCCCAATGCATCCGGACTTCCGGCAGTCGTGTTAATTGTAACCGTATTACCTCCCATCTGAAATTGAGCTCCGTTATATAAAATGAAGGCATCCAAACGTGGATCCCTATCCGAATATGGATCGCTTGATTCTATCTTGCTTAAAGGCGTCGGTGTCCCGTCTGCCATAGGAAAAGCATTTACCAGCTCCTGGGTTGGATTGGTTCGTCCTTCCCCGAAAAGAGAAGGGGGATAATTGATCTCTTCCCAGTTATTACTGTCAAATCCGCGTGTACTCCAAATTACCTCCGGATGTGAATTCTTTGCATTACGGACGTCCGGATTATTGTAAAAAGCCAGATCACCTCCGGTGACGTCTACTAACCCATTGTTTGCATCCATCAATTCCGCAGCAGCTTCAGCGGCCATCTGGTAGGTATATGTACCGTCAGAGTAAGCCGGACTGGCAGCATATAATAGTGTTTTCGCTTTTATAAAACGTGCAACCAACCCGTTTATCCTGTTGGTGTTTCTGTCGCCAACAGCTTGATTCACATAGTTAATATATGCCTCTTCATCCTCACTGGCTGGCTCCTGATCAATCCATCTGTCGGGTAAAAGCTCAATGGCCTTTTCACAATCCTCTATGATGAATTCTACCAGATTGTTAAAAGAAGAACGGGGAACCCGGTACTCCGAAGGATCGTCCAGTGGCAATACTTTGTCAACTATGGGTACACCAAGCATCTCCCCATTCGTTCCTATACCAGCGTGTGACTGAAGTAAATGAAAATAATACCATGAACGTAAAGCATACGCCTCTCCATTCAATTTTCTGACCAGAAGTGAATCGGTGACCTCATTTTTCCAATACCACTCCATGTCCTGCATTTCTTCCAAAAATGTATTGATATATAAAATTCCTTCATAAGACCTGTTCCATCTGCCAAAAGGGTTAGAACGAGCCGTCCAGCCACCATTCACTGCTGTTTTTATACCACTTCCCGGATCGTTAGTAACAGCCTCATCGCTGCCATACGCCAGGGGATAAACCGCATGGTTGGTTGAAGCTATATTTCGGTATCCATTTATTAGTATACCTTCTGCCCAGGAAACGTTGCTCTTTATGGTTTCCATATCATACACATTATCATTTTCCGGCTCCAATATCCCCATATCATCACAAGCATTCAAGCTCCCGAGAATAAGAATAATGCTTAATATAAAATATCCTTGTTTTTTCATCTCTGTATTAAATTAAAAGATTTAAAATTGGGTTGCAATGCCAACTGTAAAGGTTCTGGTTCTCGGAGGACCCCCGATATTAATCTCGCTGTACTCTGTGTTTTTTCCAATGACCACCGCGTTATCGGCCCTGAGATAGACCCGCACATCATCAAGAAATGATAAACTATTTGCTTCATCAAAATTATAGGTAAGCTGCATCGTAGGTATGGTAAAATGGTTATCGTTGTACAACCAATAATCGGAATTGCGATTATTATTACTCACGTTGTTCCTTGATAAACGTGGATGAATAGCATCCACATCTTTGTTATTCGGTCCATATGCTTCATTTGCCATTTCAGAATATTTTACATTCCCATAATTCCGGTGATAGCTACCTGACCTGAATTGAGACCGGCCAGCCTCACCAATTCCAAGAATATAAAAACGAAAGTTTCTGAACTCAATATCCAAATATAAACTGTACTGAGCGCGAAGCCCCTGACCAATGATGCGCCGGTCATTCTCATCAATTACACCATCTCCATTTTGATCCAGATACTTAATGTCTCCTGGCTGAATACTTCCAAACATTGGTTCTGGTAATCCATCGACCAGTGTTCCGTCAGCATTGAAATCATCTTCGCTGTAAAGACCATCAGATAATAATCCCCACCTTGCATCGGTTGGAGTGCCTTCCCTTAAAAGTGCTTCATCTTCACCTTCATAAAAAGGCTCTTCTCTTTTTGTTATTTTCGGAGAAGTATACATAAAATTACTACCCGCGGTTATTGAAAAATCAGTAGCCAGGGTGAAGGTGTAATTTAAGCCCAATTCAATCCCCTGCATCAGATCGCTGTTATAGTTTTGGTAAACCAGGTTTTCAAAGCCAAGTATTTGAGGAGAAAGGTTATTCATGCGGGTTACATTGTCTAACGATTCGCTGTTAAAATAACCCAGTCTAACATTCATGCCTTTATTAAGAAGCGTTGCATCCAACCCAACCGTGAAATCTCTTCTTTTTTGCAGCGTAATACTATTCGGTGCAGATGCATAATTGGTTCCGCTATTATTGGATACTCCTTCATTGTAAACAAAGCCTCCACCTCGTGTAAACGTTCTTTTGTAAAGATAGTAGTCGCCCCAATTGTCGTTTTTGGAAATACCATAAGAAGTTCGCAGTTTCAAATAATCGAACAGGGAATTAGAGAAAAAATCCTCCTCGGTCAATACCCATCCTAATCCGAAAGTGGGGGTTGTTTCTACACGATTTCCTGCTTCCAGCTTTCTGCTTCCTATCCCCATCACTGACACTTCGGCTATATATTTATCCGCATACATATAATTTGCCGACAATCCGGTATGAAATACATTGTTTTTCTGAAGTTGGTTTGCAATCGTAGATATATCGTTATATACAAGAGCAGTTGCTGAAATGTCATGATCTCCGAAAGAACGACCGTAGTTTAGTGTTCCATAATACGTTGCTTGCCGGAAAAAGTCGGAGTTGCCATTATTGACGTGATACCTGTTGGCCTCTACATCCTGGCCATATTTTATAACATTAAACACACTCCCACTTCCATCAAACAGCGGTTCGTAAACTGAAAAGGACGGGTCTTGCTGGGCATAAAGGGAATTGTAAAAATTCATACCTGCATATCCCCTGGCCGAAAGCCCCTCTGTAATAAAGCTCAGGTCTATATTGACATAGCCGGAAAATTGTAAATTTCGCCTCATCAGTTTTTGATTCCCGTTTCTTGTCAGTTCTCCATATACATTGTTCAAATAGGAAGAATTCCCCCCCAGCAACTGGCCATCAACAAGCTTTGCCTGAGAAATTATTTCCTGTCGTAACGTATCATCTTCAATTAAATTTGGATCCCATAAAACAGGATAATTATTAGGTAGTTCATTTGAAAAGGTATTCCAGTAATTGCCCCCTCTGGGTCTTTTATTAAAGGAGAGTACTGCGGAAGCATCCACCCCGATTTCCATGTATTTATTTACATCATAATCTACATTTCCCCTGAAATTCAATCGATCCGTAACATCTCCCTGGGGAGTGTTCAGCCATCCACCATCTCTGGTCCATCCTGTATTCATGTAATAACGTGCATTTTGATTCCCTCCAATGGCATCAAAAAACACACTCATACGACTGGCAAAATCATTTAAGTACCTGTCACTGTAAAAATCATTGTCGGGATAACGGGCCGGGTTTACTCCCTGGCGTGTGGAATCTATCAACGCCTGACTGTAGGTCAGAGAAGCAGGGTTCACACCATCGTTCAACTGGGCTTCATTGGATTTTTCCATGAAACTCGCAGCGTCAAGATACCGGGGAAGTGCCCTCGGAGCAAATGAATTGTACTCACCGGTGACCCGGAATTTATGTTCTCCGACTTTTCCGCGCATTGTGTTTACAAGGATTACACCGTTGTCGCCCTGGGCTCCGTACATCGCTTTCGACATAGCGTCTTTCAGTATAACGATGGACTCAACCTCATTCAAATTAATATTATTATAGTAAAAATTCTCCCGGCGAACCCCGTCCACTAAAACAACAGCTCCCCCGGTAGCCCAGGTATTAACTGAACCAAACACACCGGGGACTTTTCCTGCGATAATACTTCCTATCCCGTTTCCCTGATCCCTTTGCAGTTCTTGCTGTACATCAATATACTCAACAGACCCTGTAATTCGCTTTACCCCGAGGCTGTCAAAAGTAAGATTTACCTTATCTTCCAGCCTTTCCAATTTTTTTGACGTGGCGGTATCCACATCATCCAGATTCTGATCCTGTGAAAATGCTATCTGTGATAGAGAGATCAACAACACCAGGCAGACATATTTCATATTTAACTCTATTTTCTTCATAATGATATCTATAAGTTGGGTTTTATTTACTACCATCCCGGATTTTGGGGCCATTCAGAAGTAAATCGCGTCATACTGGTTTTAAATGGCATCCAATAGTTTGCTTCTTTGAATACGAACGACTGCTGATCAACTCGTCTGAAATTAACAAGATTACCATCTACGTCCTCATCAAACCATAATGCCTGAAGATCTTGCCCATCCTTGAGATGTGCCCTTTTCCACCGCCTGATATCGAACCAATACACCCCTTCGTAGGCAAGCTCTACATTTCTTTCATTCCGGTATAGCTTTCTAAAAGCCGGATCCTCCTCCAGTTCACAACTTCTCGGTTGGGTATAGCTTTCATAGTATGGAAGTGTAGTTGCTACATCCGGTTGACCCGCGCGCGCTCTAACGATGTTCACGGCATCTTCAGCACTGAGGGTTAATCCTGAGGGAATGACAGAGTAACTTCCGGTACTCTCGAATACAGCCTCGGCGTAGGTTAAATAGATATCTGCCATTCGTAAAAACGGTGTTACATAAGAGGCTCGTCCTGCATTATTCCGGGTAACCCCGTCCACATCAAACTTTCTCATGACATTGCTGTTCAAGCCTTCATTGGCTGTTAAATCATCATACGTCAATCGAACATCGATATCATCCACACGGTCGCCATGAACGTAGTAGGTGAATTTAAAGCGCCTGTCTCTGTTCACCCATCTTTTGCTATCATCCGTATCGTATTCTTCTTTATAGCGTTCACCATCAATCATCTCAAATTTATCCAGGTACATTTGAGAACCCTGAGCCCCGTTTTGCCCTTGAATGGGCCTGTAACTAAAATTTCTCGCGGTAGAGTGCCTGACATTGTCCGGACCAAAAATGGCGGTATTTTTACTAAACAACACCTCATCAGTACCGGGCTGGGTGCCATCAAAGGTGGCAAATACCTGTCGGAAACTTCCCCATGGGGTAAGTCCGTGCTCATTATTTTCCGGCATCCCTGCCGGTTGCTGTCCTACGATGCTTCTGACAACATCTATAACTTCCTGGCATGCTGCTGCCGACCTGTCAAGCAACTCTTTGTTATAGCCTGCATTACCTGTAGACTCTTCATTAAACAAGGGACTCGCGGCGAACTGCAATGCTTTGGCTTTAAAACCCAGGGCAGCCTGTTTGGTAGGCCGGCCCCAGTTAATGTTTGGTGAAGGCCATACACTGGGCAATAACTCTGCTGCCGCTTCAAAATCCTCAACCGCTCTTTCCATTACAGCCTGGGTATTCTTATATGTTTTCCCATCTTTTTCATAAGACCAGTAACGCTTCATATTTTGCTCCTCTTCAGCCGAATACACCCTGTCCATGTAAGGAATAGAACCAAATGCCCTGGAAAATTCGTAATGCAAGAAACCCCGGAAAAAGAGTGCCTGCCCTTTTAACCAGTTACGCTCATTAAGTGTGGCGTCTTTCAAAACATCCGTCTCCAATTTCTCAAGGGACATGTTGGCAATGCGCAAACTTTCCCAGATATATTGATAAAATCCTCCGGCAAAATTTCGTTCAGCCTGGGCATATATACTCCTGTTTTCCAGTACATACCAATAATCACCCTGATTGCCTCTATACACAGTTTGCCCGGGAGGCGACATGGCCTCGCCTGCAAAGGCAGTGGTTACCCGGGCACCATGCCTGTTGTAATCATGTAAATTTTTAAGCAGCTTATCCTGGAATCCCTGAAAACTAATATAGGACCCAAAGACTTCCTCCTCTGAAATATCTGCTTCAGGAGGAATATTCAGATAATCCTCGCAACCGGAAATCAATAGAAATCCGAAGAGGAGAAAACCTATTTTACTTATATATCGTTTCATAATAAGAAGTTTATTAATACGTATTAAAATTGGACATTTAACCCAAGATTGATCTGTCTCTTTGTCGGATAGTTCTTAGCATCGCCTTCCAATCCCACGCCGTCGTTTGGCATTTGAGTCCATAGAATCAGATTTCTTCCATTCACGAACATTGTTAGGTTATCAATTTGTAACGGGGTTAGCCATCTTTTAGGTAATGAATAAGATAACTGGATCGACTGTAAACGGAAAAACGAGCCATCGTACTGCCGAAATGCACCCCGTGGGTGATAATTTTTTGCAGCGGCAGCCAAAGCAGGATAGGTCGGATTGGCATTGCCATACTCCGGACTCCAGGTTTCTTCCAATATAAATAATGGAACATACAGGTTATTGTTCCGGAAAATCTGATCATTTATCCGGCGAGTTGCATTATAAGCCCCTACAAACCTGAAGGAAAAGTCAAGTCCCTTGTAGCCAAGCCCCCCGGCTATTGCATAATTGTTTTGGGGATACGTCGGGTAACCATAAGGAACATTATCATCAATACCGTTATACAGGCCATCAGAATTAAAATCGAGCATGATCATATCACCGGGCATCAACTGATCATTTTTAGCCTCATCAGAAGCTCCGGCTGCACAATATACATCATCCCAGCTTTCCAGAAAGCCAACGCCAATTCCGGATTGGGTCTGCCCTACTGGTTTTCCTTCGGGCCTTTGATGCTTCGGCGTCAATTCAGTCGATTCTCTGTATATAACTTCGCTCCTTGCTACCGACCAATACGATGTAATCCAATATTCCAGGCCATTTTTAATTGAATTGCGATAGGTCAGTTCGATTTCAGCTCCTCTTGATTTAGCTTCGCCAACATTGGCGGGAGGTATGGCTTTCCCAAAAACAGGAGGTACAGTGTTTTGCCTTTCATTGGAGCCCAGTAACATATCAGTTCTGTATTCATGAAACACGTCCACTGTTACGTTGAGCATATTACGAAAAATACCGATGTCCAGTCCAAGGTTTTGTTTGGCGGCTTTTTCCCAACGCAAATCCGGATTTCCCGGTGCTCCCTCATTATACCGTGGATATTCCTCGTAGGTATTAGGCCACCCATAATAAGCTTCCTCTAAATGACGAAATCCATAGGTATCCCAGACTGTCAGATAGGGCCATGTTCCCCCGGTCTGGACCCTGTCATTACCGACGATACCATAGGAGTACCTTATTTTAAACCTATTGAGCCATTCAAGATTATCCTTTATAAAACTTTCTTCAGACATCATCCATCCACCTGCTATGGAAGGGAATAAATCGAATCGGTATTTCGGTCCAAATTTTTCGGAACCATTGTATGCCGCGTTCATTTCAAACAGATAACGCGAATCATAATTGTACGTAACACGGCCAACCCAGTCTTCTCTCTTGCCCGGCCA
Source organism: uncultured Bacteroidaceae bacterium (assembly GCA_964479445.1). Lineage (GTDB taxonomy): Bacteria > Bacteroidota > Bacteroidia > Bacteroidales > CAYZMH01. The sequence goes on from CAYZMH010000016.1 coordinate 12,209, forward strand.
ATTACTGCCTCGTTCATACTGACGGCGACTGAATATGGCCATAGCAGTTACGCTATGCAGGCCAAAATTCCTGGCATAATCCAACTTCAATTCATAATAGAGTGTGCGTTCTGCATTATTTACAGACACCCGTTCCGGATCGTACGTAAGAGGCAATGGTGACCATCCGAACCCGTGATTCCCTGTAATCGGTTCATCAAAGAAAGTCCACATACCCATATCGGCAGGTTCGCCGTTTAACATGTATGTTTCTGTTTCTTCGTCATAATAACCACCACTGAGATAGAATTCTTTATCAATGGTTTTTCTGGTATACCCCCTGTCTCTGACCTCCGCCCCGGTATTCCTGAAGGTATTATCGTACGCCAGTTTCCCGGTGAAAGAAAGCCCCTCGGTTATAAAATCAAGTTTTTGGTCCAGGGTGTAGTCCATTGTAACTATGCTGCGTGGATAAGTCTGAAAGCCACTGTAATTCAGCTCAAAAAACGGGTTATTTTGTGAGGTACGACCATCCTCGGCACCATACACTCCATCCTCGTACTGTAAAATGGGTACATTGCCTGCATTATGCGTGATTCCTGAAAATATCCCTTCCTGAGACTGTTCTCTTGGCCCCTGTCGAAGCCCATGCATAGCTGAAAAATTGGCTCTTAACGTGGTGGTTTTCGTAACTTCAAAATCAAGATTGGATCGCACATTGAACCTGTCGTACCTGTACGAAGGCACGTATCCCTGTCCCAGGTCCTGCGAATTCAAAAGATCTCCTACTTTCGTATAGGTTGCCGATGTGAAATACTTCACCCGTTCAGTTCCTCCGCTGGAGGTAGCATTTATCCTTTGAGACGTCGCGAAACCATCTTTAAACATAACCTCATTCCAGTCAAGGTTTTGATAAGCATATGGGTACTGTCCGTTTCTGTAATATTCAATCTCCTGGTCAGAAAGGTAATACTCATTAAATATTGATTCATCCAGGCGACGTACACGTTCCAAGGCATAATTACGAGCCGTTCCACTTTCGGGAATGTCTGCCACCTGTATCCGTTTTGAAGCGGTTTCATAAGACCTTTCGTATTCCACATTAAAACTGGCCTTACCTTCTTCTCCACGTTTGGTTGTAATAAGTATTACACCATTACCGCCTTTAACACCAAAAACAGCAGTTGCAGAAGCATCTTTCAAAACAGAAACACTTTCTACTTCGCTGATATCTATTTCGTTCATTGACCGTTCAATACCATCAACCAATATTAAAGGCGACGCATTATTCCAGGTAGTCTTACCGCGTATAAGAATCTCTGAAGGCTTATATATTTTTTGCCCACTCTCCATATCTCCCCCAGGCATACCTGAAACAGAAAGAATGGATACTCCTGGAATCATACCGGTAAGCGCGTCAGTCATATTCGATACATTACCCTGTGCTTTAATCTCATCAGCCTTTGCAACTCCAATTGAGCCGACAACGCTCTGTCTCTTTTGAATCCCATATCCAACTACTACCGCCTCATCCAGGCGTGTCGTTTTAACTGATAGTGTTACATCTAAAAATTCGCTCTCATTGGTGATTTTCAAAACCTTCGTTTCCATTCCAATAAATCGAAAAACCAGGCTCTGACCAACCTCTGCCTGAATAGTAAACTCTCCCTCGTTATTTGTCACCGTTCCAGTGTTTGTACCTTCAATAACAATGTTTACTCCAGGAAGAGTTTGTCCATTTTCATCGCTAACTTTTCCTCTTATGATCTTCGACTGAGCGAAGACAAACGAAAAATTGAACAAAAAGATGGCAGAAAGAAAAATTAATTTTCGCCAACAATTCATAGTTTTAGTTTTTATTAGGGTTAATAAAATTTAAGAATAGCGGATATCATACTATAAAAATTAGGGTTTAATACCCTCTTATCTAATAATTCGGCAGGATTTTTTCGAATTGAGCTGCTTTAAAGGGTTATTTAGATAGGAGTGTACATTCATTTTTAAATAGAGTAAGGGTGTTAAAAGGTTTTATTGAACTTAGCTTTCTCAACTTAAAAAAGCATTAATAGCCAATTAACGAAAAATTAACAATGCCATATGCGCAGTTCAGTTATATACTGAAAAAAGATAAAAAGTTAAAAAAGAGCATGATGCTAAGACTTCGCATTTATACGCTATTTGACAATAAGTTTATGTGATTGATTATTAACTACAATAAAATACAACCCGGGGGGCATATTTGATACATTCAATTCTATTTCTTTTTCTGTTTCATATACATTTTTCATCTGAAGTTTCCCGCTGATTGAATACAAACTGATTTCGCCGATTTGCTTTTTTGAAGCAATTCGAACAAATTCATATGCCGGATTTGGATATATCTGGATATCATTTTGGGCATCAGTCTGAAGCACCGCTCCGGAACTGATTGCACCTCCTGCTATTCTGTTAAAGTAATTTATATCCGGACTACCCGAAACAATAGTTAACCTTACGGTATGTAATCCCTTTGAAGAAATTGACTTTGAACCAATATCAACGGTTGACCAATTGCCATTGGTAGCAGGCAAACTTGCATTTGACAGGTCGCTGCCGTCTATAGAAGTTTTTACCGATGAAGCAGACGTAGACTTATACCTCAATTCAAACCTGGTTTCTTCCAACAGGGGAAGCTCCTTCCATTCCATCCACTCGTTGACTTCCGTATCAGTCACGTGCCAGCCCTCGTAGGTGTCATAGCATTTAACCACATCAAGATCTCCCTGGTAAAGAAATGCGCCTCCGCTATTTCCGGCAGTTAAGTCATAATGAAAATCACAAGCCTCTGCTTCAACTTTCAAAGTTTCCGGATATGGATTGCTGGTGTAACGCCTTACGATATTAAGTCGCTGGTTGGCATAATCGTAAAGAGTATAACGACCTTCATCGGTACTGCGCCATAAAGCAGCTGATTCAGCTGCATTGGTAAAACCTTCAATTAATGTGGTCCTCGCGCCTGCACCTACCGTATTCTCTAATCCATCTATAAGACTCGCGCCATTATTGTCAGTACCCATAGATGGATCCATGAACTTGGAATGACCCGGATTACGCAATCCAGGAGCAGTAACTCCGATTTTGAAGTTGTTTTCCTCGGTTAACGTCCAACTATACTCAGGTGAGTTTTTAATCCAGTGATGCACTGCATCCACATCGCTTTTGCTGAGCTGTGGATCGCTATTGAACCAGTCTGTCTGGACGATTAAAAACGGATTAAAACCAAATTCGGACTGGCATTGTACACGAATGTATTCCAGAATAGGTGTAAGATTGCCTTCAATATTAGAAAACCAGGTGTCTCTGAGGTTCCAAAAAAAGATAACCGGTCTGCCATCTATTTTGTAAATCCTCTCTTCCGGCATGTGTCCAAACGCTTGTTTCAGGTTGTAATCCCATATATATTTATAATTTTCGGTATCGGAACAATCGAACCTGGGATCACGTGTAGTGTAGTTCGCGCCTCCTGATTCATTCCAATTCTTACTTCCTGACCATGAATTGGGGACATCATCGAAAATTGCCAGTTTAACTGAATTGGCTCCCCTTAATTCTAAAGCATTCACCAATTTTGGTATATGTTTTGGGTTGCCATTGCCTCTATCCGGCGCATTGGGTTGATTCCCCCGGCTTAAAAGCGCAACATAATCCAGTCCTGAGTAATCGATCTCCTCAGCAATATTTTCCCACCATTGCATATTGTCCGACCAGTGGGTACCGTCTGTCGGAAGGCCTCTTTTAACAATCGATTCGTTATAATCGTAATCGTGTCCTCCATAAATTTCCTTATAATGCCAACACAAAATGGCACCCACATCCTGTGAAAATGCATGATTAAAATGTAGATTAATACTAAAGAGGAAAATCACTAAGAATAATCGAATTTTCATTTTTTATTTCAGATTTAAAATACCTTATGGAGCGCCTGGACAAATGACTACTGTCATACACGACAATTATAAAAAAGTCCGCTAGCTATTCATTAAGCGGACTTTTTTAAAAGTCAGTTCCTCTTATTGCTTTTGGAATTTCTTTACGATATTGATGTTATTAACATCGGTAACCGAAATAAAATATAATCCTGGGTAAAGTTCAGAAATATCAATTGCTTCGGTGCTAATATTATTCTGGCTAAAGACTCTGCTTCCGGTTATGCTGTATATTTCAACCCTGTCAATTTTTACGGCATGACTGATATACAACCTGGAGGAAGCCGGGTTGGGATATATAAGGTTGTCAGGAGACAGATCATGAACACCGGTTGTTGAAACATTGAACACAACGCTGTAGGTGAGTTCTGTTTCACTATCTTCTGCAGTAACTACAATCGTGGTTGTTCGGTCTGCTTCATCTTCAGACGTAACATCGGTGGCATCGGTTATATCAACAGTCGCATTGGCATTTGTTGTAGTGGCGGTAACCGTTGGGGTAGCAGTAGTTCCTGAAGGGAGCTCAGCAGTGTAATTATAGGTTGCAGCATCAAATACAGGGTCAAGTGTTCCTTCTGAAAGTGTCAGATTACTCAGGGTGGCATCTGTAACAGGATCAGAAGTTGGTCCATCTTTTGACAGCTTTGTAACGTATGTGGTTTCCGTTTCCGTAACTGTAGAATCAAGCCATATCTCAAAATCTCCTGTAATTCTACCGATATCTCTATACGCTTCCAACGATGTTTTGTGGTTGCCGGCAATCTGCATCAATCCGCTGGTATATTCAATCTTGCCATTTTTACCTATTGACATATTCTCTTCAGGATCATCAGGATCGACAAAAGAATGCCACCCGTTTTCATCAGCAAGAACCAATGTCCCGCCATTTAAAAACAATGTACCTCCTGATTCAGTTTTGTCGTTGAAAAAATCAATGCCAAAAAGACCATTGACAGTCATAATACCGCCATTAAGGTGCACTTCAGTACCCGCAGCATTGTTGCCACTACCATCATCTTTTGATGACGCAATCAACATCTCATGTTCCCCGAAGGTGATTTCACCCCCCTCTTCAAGCGTAAATATTGCGGGGCTCCAGATTCCAATCTCGCTCCTCGAGTTTCTGAGAGCTGCTACATAACCGCCGTCTTCAATGGTAAGTTTGGCAACGTTATCGTCCTGGTTATCGCCGAGTTCAAGTCTGTAATCTCCCGGCAGGTCCAACGCTTCAGTGGAAACATCACTGGCGACGTAGCAATCACCCCCCCTGAATATTGCCCTGCCATCAAGTTCAGAGCCGGGTAACGTGTTACTCCAATTATCAGGGTTAGCCCAGTAGCCAGCACCGTTATTATCACCACCAGGTGCCCAGATGGTCCTTTGAGCGATCAGGCCATTGCTTATTACAAACAATGCCAGAATAAGTAAATTTTTCTTCATAATAAATTCGTTTGTGAAATACATAGAAAAATGAAAATGCGTATTAAAACGTCATTAGTCATCCACGTTTTAAATATCATTTAGTATCCAGTATGATTTAAATGTACCCGGGGGCGATTTGTCAGGTATTCAAGTTCATAAAAAAGATTTATCCAGATCAGGCAATTGAAAATTCGCAAGCAGCATTTAAAAACTTCGGATGGAAGAACAATGATTAAAAGAGTGCCCGTTGCCAGGCACTCTTCTTATTGAAAGAAAGATACACTATTCAATAATGAATCTGTCAATCCGGACTTCTTGATCAATCCTGATCTTTACGATATATAATCCCGATTCCAGGCTACTCACATCCATAGAAGAAACATTCATTTCAGATGAGACCAACCTGCCGGCAGCATTATATACAGAAATATCGCCATGTTGATCCCCTTTAAGATAAATCCGCTCAGATGCAGGATTCGGGTAGATGCCCACAGCATCAGCCTTATTTCCGAATACCGAAACCGTTGTTATCGTCACATCAACGGAATAAGTCTGTGTACTGCCATCCTCAGCTGTCACAACAATATCTGCCGTTGCACTTCCGGAAGACACATCAACATCTCCAGCCCCCGCTACGGTGGCATAGGAATGAGTTGCAGTAGCCGAAATGGTAACCGTGGTGGTCCCTTCCGGCACTTCAAGTGTATATTCAGTTACCGAAGGATCAAAATCAGGAGATAATGTGCCCACATCACAACTCAGATCACTCAATGTTGCATCACTTGAGACTTCTTCGGTATTGGCAATAATCACCGTTTCATCGGTATCGGCATCATAGGTTACATGTACATAAAAGTCTCCTCCATTCCCGGTAATTTTTCCCGCATCTATGAATGTTTTCACCAGTGCAGTCTTATCGCCGTCGATCGTGACCGTACCGTCCACGATATCCATTACCGATCCATCCTTGATGGAGTTATCTCCCAGGTTGGCAAGGTTCAGCATTCCGCTGTTCACATGTACGGTGCCCCGGTCTCCGTCGCCCCAGCCGAGTCCGGTCATCGAGCCAACATTGATGGTGCCGCCGTCCAGGATCACCACGCCATCTCCACCTGTTGCCAGGCCTACCCACATGTGGCCCATGAAATTCACAACGCCGCCGGTTTCCACAATCAGCGTGGCTGTGTCGCTATACCCCACCGCAGACCAGTCTGCATTTGTGGTTAGTTCGCCGCCGTCCTGCACTACCAGCCTGCCGCCGTCATCATTGTCTCCCATGACCAACTGACTGATGGTATCCACTTTAGAATCAATGATGGATTCCATGGCGTTTGGAACATTGAAAACAACCTTGTTCATGTAAGGAATCCGCTTATCGGTCCAGTTCATTCGCTCAGTCCACATTCCTGTGCTTTCCGGATTTGCAGCCGGATTCCAGACGGTGGTCGCATTTCGATCCGGTAATGCTGTGATCACCGTCTCATCGGCAACATCGTCATAGGCAACCTGCAGGGTATAGGCGCCGCCGTTGGCAGTGATCTTATCTGCATCAGCAAACGTGTTCACCCGGGCGCTCTTATCGCCGTCGATCGTGACCGTACCGTCCACGATGTCGATGACCGATCCATCCTTGATGGAGTTATCTCCCAGGTTGCCAAGGTTCAGCATTCCGCTGTTCACGTGCACGGTGCCCCGGTCCCCGTTGTTCCAGCCGAGTCCGGTCATCTCGGCAACATTGATGGTGCCGCCGTCCAGGATGATCACGCCATCTCCCCCTGTATCAAAGCCTACCCATAGGTGCTGTCCGAAATTCACAACACCGCCGGTTTCCACGATAAGGGTGGCTGTATCGTTATATCCCACAGCCGACCAGGTTGCACCCGTGGTAAGCTCACCGCCGTCCTGCACTACCAGCCTGCCGCCGTCATCATTGTCTCCCATGACCAACTGACTGATGGTATCCACTTTAGAATCAATGATGGATTCCATGGCGTTTGGAACATTGAAAACAACCTTGTTCATGTAAGGAATCCGCTTATCGGTCCAGTTCATTCGCTCAGTCCACATTCCTGTGCTTTCCGGATTTGCAGCCGGATTCCAGACGGTGGTCGCATTTCGATCCGGTAATGCTGTGATCACCGTCTCATCGGCAACATCGTCATAGGCAACCTGCAGGGTATAGGCGCCGCCGTTGGCAGTGATCTTATCTGCATCAGCAAACGTGTTCACCCGGGCGCTCTTATCGCCGTCGATCGTGACCGTACCGTCCACGATGTCGATGACCGATCCATCCTTGATGGAGTTATCTCCCAGGTTGCCAAGGTTCAGCATTCCGCTGTTCACGTGCACGGTGCCCCGGTCCCCGTTGTTCCAGCCGAGTCCGGTCATCTCGGCAACATTGATGGTGCCGCCGTCCAGGATGATCACGCCATCTCCCCCTGTATCAAAGCCTACCCATAGGTGCTGTCCGAAATTCACAACACCGCCGGTTTCCACAATCAGCGTGGCGGTGTCGCTATACCCCACCGCAGACCAGGTTGCACCTGTGGTCAGCTCACCGCCGTCCTGCACTACCAGCCTGCCACCGTCAGCATTTTCTCCCATGACCAACTGTGTTATGGCATGGGCTTCATCCAGGATGCATTCCATTGCTCCCGGCACATTGAAAACAACTTTATAATCCCCTTCGGGGACAGTTCCCGACGTCCAATTGTCTGCTTCACTCCATAGTCCGGTAGATTCCGGATTTGCAGCCGGATTCCATACAGCAGTCTGCGTCTGGGCAAAAACTCCGGATGCCAGGAGTGAAAAAAGTAGAATGAAAAGCAAATTTTTTCGCATAATGTTTTAGTTTAGTTTAGTTTGAAATGATTAAATAAAAGATTAACAACAATTTACTTTTCACTTAATAATGGATAATTAACAGGAAATTAAAATAGTATTAATTGGTAATGAGAATGGACCATCGAGCCCGTCCTTATTGATGATACCATCCGGTGTGTTGAGCGGAAAAATCGATCCTGCAACAGCTCAAATTCCACTGAACCTGGATTGCGATCTGAATGAGTGAAGGAAAAATGGAGAATGAAAAATTTCAGGCAAAGATTCTGGAGGGCTGCGCTTGAACTGGCGATCATTTATTTATTGAACAAAAAAGCCCGCCGTCGCTGAAGCTATGGCGGGCTGCGCAGTCCGTAGGGGAATCGAACCCCTGTTACCAGGATGAAAACCTGGCGTCCTAACCACTAGACGAACGGACCGTCGATACGAATCCCGAAAGATTCGGAGTGCAAAAATAGATCATTTTTTGAAATCCTCAAATTTTTCTTAAAAAAAGTGGAAAAATCTGGGGCTGAATAGTCTGCCCCGTCCAATTGTGCTCGTGTGCCTGGCAGAACAGGTGTTAAACAATCTCCCCTGGATTATGTCCCGTCCAGCAGGCGCCTGGCTTCCTGCTGCAGCTCAATACCGGAAAAACTTCCCGAGGTCATGAGCAACAACACGGTCTGATCGTTCACCTTTTCCTTCCAGGTGGTTAACAGCTTCTCGCGGTCGCTTACCACCGCCAGGTCCTCCCTGTCAAAACCCCGGCGGATCTCCCCCGGATTTAACCCGGGCAGCCCTTTATGGGTGAGGACATCCGGATTGAAAAAGACGATGGCATCATCCGCCTCTTCCAGGCTGGTGGCGTATTGCGGCAAAAACTTTTTGTTCAGGCTGCTGAAGGTGTGGAGCTCCAGGCAGGCCACCAGGCGATGCCCGGGATACCGCTCGCGGAACCCCTTTACGGTGGCTTTTACCTTCGAAGGGGCATGGGCAAAGTCCAGGTAGATCTTCCGCTCCCCGTCCTCGGTTAGCAGTTGCTGCCTTCGGGCGGCCCCCCTGAATGTCGCGATGGCTTCGTAGAACTGTTCACCGGTCAGACCCAGCTCCCGGCATATATGCAGCGCCCCGGAAATATTCTCCATGTTGTGTCTCCCGAAAAAGGGCACCTCCACGGGATCCCCGGCGGTATCCAGGCATGTTCGCCCTTCCTCGGTAATATAGGGGTGCGCCGTGTAGGAGTGGTTCTCCGTTTCCATTCCTTCCGCCATGGCAGACAGGTTCTCGTCCCAGTCATACCAGAACAGCACCCCGCCGGGTTCGATACAGCGAATGAAGGTGCGGAACTGCTCCAGGTAGTTCTCAACCGTGGGAAAGACATTCATGTGATCCCAGGCAATCCCTGTAAGCAGCGCAATATGCGGCCTGTACAGGTGAAACTTGGGTCGCGGATCCAGCGGGGAGGAGAGGTATTCGTCCCCCTCCAGGATGATCACCGGGGCCTTGGCAGAAAGCCGCACCATCGTATCGAATCCCTCCAGGTGCGATCCCACCATGTAATCAAAATCAATTCCGTGATACTTCAGCACATGCATCACCATGGCCGTGATCGTGGTTTTGCCATGACTCCCGCCGATCACCACGCGCTTCTTGTCCCGGCTCTGCTCGTAAATGTACTCCGGGAACGACCAGATCCGGATGCCCAGCTCCTGCGCCCGCTTCAGCTCCGGGTTATCCCCCCTGGCATGCATGCCCACGATGATCCCGTCTATCTCTTCGCTGATCTGTTCCGGGTACCAACCCTCCTTTTTCGGCAGTAATCCGTATTCCGCCAGCCGGCTCCGCGAGGGTTCAAAGATCTCATCATCCGATCCGGTTACCCGGAACCCGGCTTTGTGGAGGGCAATGGCCATATTGTGCATGACCGCACCGCCGATGGATATAAAGTGCATGTGCATACGGCAAAGATAGGAGAAATTGGAGGGAATGCGGAACGCACCCTGGTGAATAAAATCATACATTTGAGGGATTAAACAAAAACATCATGCGCTATTCCCGGGTTTCGTTTGGTACACTCACCGTAAATGCCTTCGAGATGATCAACGGAGTCCCGGAAGAAGAGATCCGCTCCCGGTACCGGGTCGGTCCGGGAGGAGATATGGAGATCGGGGTGAACGGACTCGTGGTGGAGATGGGGGATCATACCATCGTGGTGGACCCGGGATGTGCCGGGTTTTTGCCGGCGGCGCTGCAGGCGTCATACGGACTCCGCATGGAAGCCTCCCCAACAGAGATGGTGCGCAGGGCAGGGTATGAGCCGGATGCCATCACGGATGTGCTCTTTACCCACCTGCACTTTGATCATGGAAGCGGCGCGTTCCGCCGGGTACGCGGCGGAATCGAAAAAGCCTTTTCCAACGCCCGCTATGTGGTGCACAAACCGCACCTGGAGTATGCCCGGAAACCGATCACCATGGAAGAGGGATCCTTTTTTGAACGGATGCTTCGTTATGCAGGGGAGTTGACCTTCCTGGAGGACTGGAAGGCGGACGGGGTGACGTTCTTTGAATCTTCGGGCCATACCCGGCATATGATCTCCCTGGTTTTCCGCAAAGCAGGGGAGAGTGTGGCTTTTCCGTCTGACCTTATGCCCATGGAACTGTTTGCCGATCTTTCTGCCTACAGCGGATACGATATACATCCCGCTCGCATCCATAAGGAGCGAAAAAAATTCCTGGCCTTACTGGAACAGGATACCGCCGTGGTACTCTGCCATGAGCCCCCGGGGAGTTGATGAGACTGTGGATTTCAAGCCTTTGTTTCAGCTTTGGGCAGCTATCAGGGAGTGTCGAAGCTACACTTGACATATATGCTTCGGATTCAACTGTGGCGGCTTACAGACCGGGTGTCAGGCTACCCGTAGCTTTCGTGCAGGATCTCCAAAATCTTTTTCCCGGCTTCGGAGACCGGGGTGCCCGGACCAAAGATAGCGGCTACACCCTGGTCGTAGAGGAACTGGTAATCCTGCGCAGGGATCACGCCTCCGGCAATGACCATGATATCTTCGCGCCCCAGCTTTTTCAGCTCTTCGATCACCGAGGGGATCAGTGTTTTGTGCCCGGCGGCAAGGGAGGAAACGCCCAGCACGTGGACATCGTTTTCATCGGCCTGGCGGGCTGCTTCGGCCGGGGTCTGGAAAAGCGGACCAATATCCACATCGAATCCGATGTCGGCATACCCGGTGGAGACCACCTTGGCCCCCCGGTCGTGTCCGTCCTGCCCCATCTTGGCGATCATGATCCGGGGCTGGCGGCCTTCCATTTTAGCAAAGCTGTCTGCCAGCTCCCGTGCTTCATTAAAGACTTTGTCGCCGGTAGCCTCCGAGGAGTAGATACCGGAAATGGAGCGAATTACCGCCTCATACCTCCCGGATACCTTTTCGATGGCCCCGGATATCTCTCCCAGCGTGGCCCGGTTCCCGGCGGCATCCACCGACAGCTCGAGCAGATTTCCTTTGCCGGTTTCAGCGCAGCGGGTGATGGCTTCCAGGGAGGATTTTACGCGGGCATCGTCCCGCTCTTTGCGGAGTTTTTCGAGCCGTGCAAGCTGTGATTTGCGCACGGCCGTGTTGTCCACCTCCAGGATATCGAGCGGGTCCTCTTTATCCAGCCGGTACTTGTTTACCCCTACAATGGTGTCCTTCCCGCTGTCGATACGCGCCTGCTTGCGTGCTGAAGCCTCTTCGATGCGCATCTTCGGCAGTCCGGTTTCAATGGCCTTTGCCATACCCCCCAGTTTCTCGATCTCTTCAATGTGCTCCCATGCTTTGTGAGCGATCTCGTGGGTGAGCCGTTCCACGTAGTAGGATCCTGCCCAGGGGTCGAGCGACCGGGTGATGTTGGTCTCATCCTGCAGGTAGAGCTGCGAGTTCCGGGCGATACGGGCAGAGAAATCGGTGGGCAGCGCGATGGCTTCATCCAGGGCGTTGGTGTGCAGCGACTGGGTATGGCCCAGGGCTGCGGCCATGGCTTCAATGCAGGTACGGGCTACGTTGTTGTAGGGATCCTGCTCGGTCAGGCTCCACCCCGAGGTCTGCGAATGGGTCCGCAATGCCATGGATTTGGGGTTCTTCGGGTTAAATTGCTTAACCAGTTTGGCCCAGAGCATGCGGGCTGCGCGCATCTTGGCAATTTCCATGAAGTGGTTCATCCCGATGGCCCAGAAAAACGAGATCCGGGGTGCAAAAGAGTCAATATCGATCCCTGCATCCATTCCGGCCCGCAAATATTCGAGTCCGTCTGCCAGCGTATAGGCCAGTTCAATATCCGCCGTGGCCCCGGCTTCCTGCATGTGGTACCCCGATACACTGATGCTGTTGAAGCGGGGCATGTTTTTCGAGGTGTACTCGAAGATGTCGGCTATGATCTTCATGGACATCCGGGGAGGGTAGATGTAAGTGTTCCGCACCATGAATTCCTTGAGGATATCGTTCTGGATGGTTCCCGTAAGTTCCTCCAGGCTGGCTCCCTGTTCGAGTCCGGATACAATATAAAACGCCATCACAGGAAGCACCGCCCCGTTCATGGTCATGGAGACCGACATTTTATTGAGCGGGATCTGGTCAAAGAGGATCTTCATATCCAGGATGGAATCCACGGCCACCCCTGCTTTTCCCACGTCCCCGATCACGCGCTCGTGGTCGGAATCATACCCGCGGTGCGTGGCCAGGTCGAATGCGACAGACAATCCTTTTTGTCCGGCTGCCAGATTCCGCCTGTAAAAAGCGTTGGACTCCTCCGCCGTGGAGAATCCCGCATACTGGCGGATGGTCCAGGGCCGCATAGCATACATGGCGGAGTAGGGGCCCCTCAGGTAGGGAGGGATCCCGGCCGCATACTCCAGGTGTTCCAGTCCCTGCAGGTCTTTTTCTGTGTAAACGCCTTTGATATCGATATGCTCCGGTGTTTGCCAGGCTTCACCCGGTTGAATGGTTCCCCCGGCAGGCTGAAGATCAAGGTCTTTGTATGATGTCTTGGTAAAGTCAGGTTTCATAGTCTGTTCATTTTCGGTGATCCCGGTATACACGACCGGTATGGCATCATTCGCTCTTTTCCGGTATACCCAGTAGTTGTTGAAACTTCGTGAGCTCTTCCAGCAGGTTGCTTTTCACATGGATGAAGTGTTCTGCTCCGGCTTCCCGGAGTTGCTCCAGGTGCTCTTTGGGATATCCCGCTACCACGATGTGAGCGGATTCCCGCAGCGCTTCGGCTACCCGCGGAACGATCTCCGGGTAAGCGTCATCGCTGCTGCACAGGGCGATGATCTCTGCCCCGGATTGGCGGGCGGCTTCTATTCCCTCTTCCATGGTGGCGAAGCCGGCATTGTCGAGGATCTCGTACCCGGCACAGGCAAAGAAGTTGCCGGAGAACATGGCGCGGGCAGTCATCCAGGCAGGGTTGCCGTATTTGAACAGGAAGACTGCGGGCCGCTTTTCGCTCTGTTCGGTCTGCATGCGCAGTTTCTCGAAAGCCTTCGCCAGGCGAAGCTGTCTGAGCGGCCGGTAATCCGCTTCTTCATCTGCGTTGCGCTCTGGAGAGGCCGGGCGGTATTGCTCCAGGATCTGCTCATTGAAATTGGGGTACTGGTTGATGCCAACCAATGTCTCCTTCCGGGCAGTAACCCGCTCCCGTTTCCGCTTTGCGGAAGCTTCCACCGTATCCTGGATGAATCCGGTTTTGAATGCCTCGTAGAAGCCTCCCAGTGACTCGATTTCGCGGAACTGCTCCCACGCTTTTTCTGCAAGATTGGCGGTAAGGTTCTCCACGTAGTAGGAGCCGGCGGCCGGATCCGCTACCTTGCTGAAATAGGCCTCCTCCTGCAGGATGATCTGAATATTGCGGGCGATCCGGTCGGAAAAATCGTTGTGCCCCTTGTAATAGGTGTCGAACGGCAGCACCGTCACCGAATCACTCCCTGCCAGTCCGGCCGACATGGCCTCCGTGGTGGTGCGCAGAATATTTACGTAGGGATCGTAGACGGTGAGGTTCCATTTGACGGTTTCCGAATGGACGTGCATGTCGATCTTCTCCCCGGGGATGCCCCACTGTGTGCAGATATAGGACCACAGCATCCGGAGGGCTCGCAGCTTGGCGATCTCGGGGAAATAATCGGGTCCGGTCGCCAGGTTGAACATCATGCTCCTGGCCACCAATTGCGGATCAATGCCGTGGGTTTCCCCGTGGATGAGGAAGGCATTGGCCATGGAGAGGGAGATGGCGATCTCCTGGGAGAGTGTTGCCCCCGAATTGTGGAAATGTTTCCCGTTGATGCCCAGGATGCGAAATCCGGGAGTTTTCCCGGCTGCTTCCCCGACCAGCGCGGGCCAGGAATTCCAGTGTTTTTCGTTCAGGGAACCCGTCACTGCAAGCCTGCCAAGCGGATCGGCATCCAGGGATCCGGTCAGCCCCTTCCCCTCCTTTTCCTGCTCTTCCGCATATTCCAGGAAGAGCCGGTAAAGCTGTTCGGGGGATGAGTATCCAAGGAAATGCAGGTTCAGGCAATCGATCTCCACGCCAAAAAGCAGCTTCTTCAGGAAGGAACCATCAATCTCCTGCACATCCCTGAATACCAGTCCGACCGAATGCGCCCCCTTCTCCAGCGCGTGGAGGATGGTGCGGTTGGTTTTCCGGGGATCGGAATCCACCAGGATATCCTGCCGGATCTCCCAGGTGTTGCCTTTTTCCCGGGAGCCCCTGACAAAGGGATAGGTACCCGGAACGGCCTCTTTGAAAGGAAGCCGGCTGATGTCCCCTGCCCGGTAGTAGGGCCTTACATCAAATCCTTCGGCCGTGCGCCATACCAGTCTCCGCTGGTAGTCGGCCCCTTTCAGATCGGCCACGATCTTCTCTTCCCACTTTTCGGTGGGAACCGGCGGAAATGCATCGAACAGGGTTACCCCCTTCTTCTCTTGTGCCATAGAACACCCGTTTAAATTCGGACTACAAAGTAAACAATCTTTGCATTAGGAGGGTATGATTTTTAACATGAAAAAAAATGCAGGGAAGGTTTGTTCGGGGTATACAAACTGACAGCTCAGACGGATTCGCCCTGAAGGCGATCACCCCTTTTTACCCACCATTTTGCCGGGATCCACCCATTCATCGAACTCTTTCTCCGTAAGGTAGTTCATGGCCAGCGCGGCCTCTTTCAGGGTGATGCCCTCCTGGTGCGCCTTCTTGGCGATCCCGGCAGCTTTCTCATACCCGATGTGGGTGTTGAGTGCTGTAACCAGCATCAGAGAGTTGTTGAGGTTCTGCCGGATGCGTTCGTGGTTGGGTTCGATCCCCACCGCGCAGCGGTCGTTGAATGAAATGCAGGCATCGCCCAGCAGCCTGGCTGAGAGCAGGTAGTTATAGATCATCACCGGTTTGAAGACGTTGAGTTGAAAATGGCCGTTGCTGCCGCCCACATTGATGGTCACGTCGTTCCCGATCACCTGGGCACAGGCCATGGTGAGGGCCTCGGCCTGGGTGGGGTTCACCTTGCCGGGCATAATGGAAGAGCCCGGTTCATTGGCCGGGATGTTGATCTCACCGATGCCGCAGCGCGGACCGGAAGCGAGGGTGCGGATGTCATTGCCGATTTTCATCAGGCTTACAGCCAGGGTTTTCAATGCACCGTGCGACTCCACGATGGCATCGTGGGCAGCCAGTCCTTCGAATTTGTTGGTACCGGTCACAAACGACAACCCGGTAAACTTGGCAATGTAACCGGCCACCAGCCGGTCGTAGTCCTCCGGGGTGTTGATGCCCGTGCCCACGGCTGTTCCGCCAAGTGCCAGCTCGGAGAGGTGGTCGAACGAAAAGACCAGCGCTTTGAGTCCGTGCTCCAGCTGCGATACATACCCCGAAAATTCCTGTCCGAGTGTAAGCGGCGTGGCATCCATCCAGTGTGTACGCCCGATCTTCACCACGTCGTTGAACGCTTCCGACTTACTGCGAAGGGTATCCCGGAGTTGTTTAATGCCCGGGATGGTAACCTCGATCAGCATTTTATAGGCTGCGATATGCATGGCCGTGGGGAAGGTATCGTTGGAAGATTGGGACTTATTCACATCGTCGTTAGGGTGGATGAGCCGTTTTCCCTCCCCCAGCTTGTTTCCCAGCAATACATGGGCCCGGTTGGCGATCACTTCATTGACGTTCATATTGGATTGTGTCCCGGATCCGGTCTGGAATACCACCAGCGGGAACTGGTCATCCAGTTTCCCGGAGATGATCTCATCGCACACCTTCGTGATTATGTCGGCCTTCTCTTTGGGCAGCACCCCGAGATCCTGGTTAGCCGCTGCCGCTGCTTTTTTGAGGTAGCCGAATGCCCGGATGATCTCCACGGGCATTTTCAGGTTACCGATCTTGAAATTATTAAGGGAACGCTGGGTCTGTGCACCCCAGTACTTATCGGCGGGTACGCTGACCTCGCCCATGGTGTCTTTTTCTGTCCGGTAGTCCATAGGTGTTTTTTTTATAAAGATAAGGAATCCCTTACGCTGAGTAAAGGGGGGAGCCGCATGTTATGCAGTATTGAATAGAAGAATGGATTCTGCGGAAATAAAAATGACCGGCAGCGGGCTGACCAGGAAATACTCCTGCTGCTAGGCGGGCTGTTAAGAAATACTCCTGTTGCTAGGCGGGCTGATTAAGAAATGCTCCTGCGCGGTAATCATCAGCATATACTCCGGATGTGTCACTGCCCGGTCGGTATCATTGGATAAACCCGGTATGTTGCTATTCAATCAGCATCATCAGCACGGTGACATAGACCGTACCATCGCTGCCATACTCCACGCCCACACCGCATTGCGTATAGTCATCCAGGAGAATGGAGTCGGTGGCGGGCACCTCCCTCCAGTAGTCCACGATCTGTTCGGCGTTTTCGGTCTGGGTGGCCTGGACCAGGGTGTGTGCATTGGTTCCCCCGATCTTGTCATGGATATTATCCCAGTGTTCCTGTATGCCGGAAAGATCCACCGGTTGTTCCCCGGAAGCCATCTGGATACTGTAGTACTGGGCTTCCCTGACCATCACGTACTGGTGTACAAACGTGCTGTCCGTTCCGCTTGCCAGCCGGTAACTCTTAATCTCGTTGAAGATCCTGGATTCCACCGCTTTGATCTGGGTAAAGGGTTCATCGTTGCAGGAGGTGGAGGAGAACAGGAAATAGCTGGTGATCAGACCGAGGATAATAAGTGTCCTTTTCATGGTACCGTGTTTTAAGGGCTATACGAAATAGAAACTAAAAAGTTATTGAAAACGTTGCAGGTTTTCCACCGGATCCCCGAGAACAGCGGCATGTTCGTCCTCCACGATGGGTCGCTGCAGCAGCTTTGGATTCTCAGCCAGGATCTCAAGCCATTGATCCTCCGTGAATTCCTTTCCTTTCAGCTCTTTCCGGTATTTCTCCTCCTGTTTGCGCACCAGGTGTTCCACCGGCAGGCCTGTCTTGTTGAGCAGTCCGCGCAGCTCTTCCTTGCTCAATGGATCTTTCAGGTAGAGCCGTACCCGGTGCTCCAGGTCGTGATCCTGCAAAAAGGCCAGTCCGGCCCTCGATTTCTTGCAACGCGGATTGTGATAGATGGTAAGCATAGGTTCTGATTTTATTATTTACGTGCATCCCCGCGGTTCAGCGGATCCGCATCCAGGGCGAACATGCCGCGGCCGTGCGTAGCGATCAACAGAAGGTTTTCCCGTGGGTGGATCTTCAGGTCATGCACATAGGTGCAGGGTAGGTCGCCCAGAACGTTCCATTGCTTTCCACCATCGGTTGAAATATAAACTCCCACATCGGTGCCCACGTAGAGGATATTTTCATCGAACGGATCTTCCCTGATCACATTGACCGGTCCCACCGGGATGTTGGCCGAAATGTCCTGCCAGGTATCGCCAAAATCTCCCGATTTCCAGATATAGACCTGCGAATCGTCGTCTCTGCGCCCGGTTTGGGTCATGTACACCGTTCCGAAATCATGCTGTGAGGCCACCACGCGGGAGACCCATCGCACGGGAAGAGGCTTCTCGCGGATATCGGTCCAGGATTCCCCGCCGTCTTTTGTTCTCCAAAGCCGCCCGTCATCGGTCCCCGCGTAAAGGAGTCCGGCCCTGAAAGGCGATTCATCCATGGCGGAGATGGTCTGGTAGCTGATGTCTCCCTTTTTATCCGGGTCGTCATAGGTAAGATCCGGACTGATCTTTTCCCAGGTTCCGCCGCGGTCCTCCGATCTCATGACGTACTGTACCCCGTGGTAGACGATATCCTGGTTGTGCGGGGAGAGGAACGAGGGAGCCATCCACTGTCCGCGGAATCGTGGCTCTTCGGGGTAGTTAGCCGGCAGGATATACTCCATATCATCGGGATAGTTTTCCACGGTTGCTTTCGCCAGTTTGCCGTAAAAAAGCGAAGCGTAGATAGTATTGTTGTCGCGTTTGTCCACGGCGTGGGTGCTTCCCTCCGCACCCAGGGTATAGTCCCACTCGGTGGCCCGTATCCGGTCTTTTCCCCGGGAGAGATCCACCTCGCTGTAGAAGGAGTGATGATCCTGTATGCTTCCGTATACACGGAACGGAACATGATGGTCATACTCCACGTTATAGAACTGGGCCAGGGGCAGTTCGGGTATGAAGCTGCGCCAGTTTTTTCCTTTATCATAAGAGACACTGAGGCCCCCGTCATGGGCCGAAAGCAGGTAGTCGGAGTTGTTCGGATCGATCCAGAGTCCGTGGTGATCGGCATGGATATCCTTGATCTCCCGGAAGGTGGCGCCCCCGTCTTCCGATTGGTTCAGCCAGATGCCCCCGGTATAGATGGTGTTCTCATCGTTGGGATCCACCCGTATTTGTCCGAACACCCACCCGTAGGTATTGGAGTGGGACTCCATGAATTTTTTCGTCTCCTTGGTGAGTCCGCTTACCTGGTACCACTCTTTCCCCGCGTTATCGCTGCGGTAGACGGCAGCCCCCCGGATCACATCCTCTTTTTGCCTTCCGTATGCATCCAGCTCTCCTTCAGCAGCTTCGTATGCGATCTCGTAGTTATCGATGAAGCAGTAGAGCACATCCGGATTGGAACGGGCGATATCGATCCCGATGCGTCCCCGGTGCCGTGGTTCAGGCAGACCCTTGTTCATCTTTTCCCAGTTTTTTCCCCCATCGGTGCTTTTGAAGATCCCGTTGTTTTTATGGTCGGCGTAGGTACGTGGATCGTTCCATTTCAGGCGGGTGCGCTGCCAGGTGGCGGCGTAGAGGATGTCGGGGTTACCGGGGTGCATGACCAGGTCACTGACCCCGGTCTCTTTGTCAATATAAAGGATCTTTTCCCAGCTCTCGCCGCCGTCGGTGGTTTTATAGAGTCCGCGTTCTTTGTTGAGGGTCCATTCATGACCGGTGGCTGCCACGTAAACCACATCCGGATTGTCGGGGTGAACCACGATGCGTGCGATGGTGTAGGTATCCTCCAGTCCCATATGCTCCCAGGTTTCCCCGCCGTCGGTTGTTTTATAGATACCGCGACCGCGATTCGAGCTGCGAAAGATATTGGCCTCCCCGGTTCCGGCCCACACCACATCCGGATCCGAAGGGGTGATGGCGATATCCCCGATGCTGGTGGTTCCGTACTCCTCGAAAACTGGTTCAAAGGTAACCCCTTCGTTGGTGCTTTTCCAGATACCGCCGCTGGCCGATGCCACCCAGATGAGGTACTCTTTTCCACGGGGGGAGAGGGCTTCCACATCGGTGCATCTACCGCTGATGTTGGTCGGACCGAGAAGCTGCCAGTGCAGGGTGTCGTATGGGGAGGAGCTGCGCATCTCCTTGTGGATTTCGTAGCCGTGCAGTTTCGCGGAGCCATCAAGGACCGGTTGCTTCTGGGCCTGGGAAGCGGAAAGCATGAAGAGCGCTGCCAGGAAAAGGGATGTTTTGTGCATGATGTGTGATTTTTATACCGTGGATAAAGGTAAAAAAAATCTGGCAGGCACGCTGTCTGAAGCGTGCCTGCCAGATTTCCATACAGTCACGGTATTGCGAATGGGGTGAAGGATTTAACGCAATGCCGCCTTGGAGAGCAGGTATTCGGGGATGTCGACATTGAACTCGATCTCCTCGACGATAAATTCGGTCCCTTTCCCGGTTTTCAGCATATCTTTGAAGATGATCTTACCGGGAAACCAGCGGTTTCCCATTCTCCGGATATCGTGGAGCTCCGTTTTTTTCAGCAGCTTGCCGCTTTTAGCGTAGAGCTCCTCTTTAAGGGGCAGGTATCGTTCCTTATCCACCCATAGCTTACGGGTCTGGTAGGATACTTCTTCGCTCGTGGCATGCAATTCCATGACCCAGCAGGCGGTATTATCGAACCATTCCGTTCCGGTTACCACCGCATCGTACTGTTGGGTGAGGTCCGGATCATTCATCATGTCCTCGTAGGAGAGATCGGATCCCATGACCGATTGCCGGAGCATGTGGCCGGATAACTGGATGGTACGGTCGGTATCGGGCGAGTAGATCCAGAGCTGGTCATCCAGTTTGAGCATCTTGGTTCCTTTTTCGCGGGCGGGTGCAAGGTACTCGGTGAACGCGTTCTGGTCGCCTTCCGACCAGGTCTCTGATTTGATGGTGCGGGTGGTACGCGGACCATGGATGACCATTTTCGAGATCACATGCCGGGAATCGGCCGACATGTTCCGGTCGATCCGTCCCAGGATCTCTTCCCCGGACGGAGTTTGTGCGTTTGCTAAAGAGGCGGTTGCTATTAGAAAGATTGTTACAGGTTTCATGATCTGTGGATATTTTGAATTTATGCTTGTAACTCTTTGAACAGGGTTGCCGTTTGCCGCTTGTAGATCCCGATTCCCGCCAGGGCGGTGCCGAGGATGGTGGCAAACAAACCGGGGATGAAACCGATATAGTAAGCCGGAGGGGTGATCCGGGCCCGGAACACACCAGACATCATCACCGATGAACCCTCCATCATGCTGCTTATGTCAATGCCGTTTTCCAGGAAGGAGGCAAACAGCAGGCCCACGAGGGTACCGGTTACCGATCCTGTTAACCCGATGATCACCGATTCATTGAGCAGGCTCCGGTACACATGCCCTTTGCTCTCCCCGATGGCCATCCTCAATCCGACCTCCCCGTACCTTCGCAGGCCGCCAAGCAGGCCGGCATTCCAGAGCACAATGGACATGGCAATGATAAAGATGGTAACGATGATGGCCTGTACGGCATCCATCATGGTAATCATGCTTCCCAGGTTATTCTGGTCACTGAGTGGAACCATGACGGGGGAAAACCGATCGCCGGGATCGGGGAATTTCCGGTTAAATGTACCGGACAGGGAAACGGCCTCTTTATTATCATATTCAAAGTCAGGTTGGTAGCCAAGGATTTCGCCGGCAGCGTTCTGCATATCCAGGGCCCGGCGTATTCCACTGATATCGGCTACGATTCCGCCCCGGTCCAGGACATTCACGCCGAACCGGATGGTACCGCTTACTGTAAAATTGGTAATTGACATGGCGCCGTACATGGTGGAGCTAATCAGCGTCACCTTGTCGCCCGGACCTACCTTAAGTTTACCGGCGAACTCTTCACTCAATACAATCTCATACGGTGAAGAGGGAAGCTGGCCCCTGATGATCGATTTCCGGAGGTTTAACCGTTCGGCCTCCTGGCTGCCGGGGGAGAGGAGGTCTACGGCCATGCCGGTGGCCGGACCCTGTTCTTTGGTGTTTCCCTGTTCATCAGGGGCATCCACCAGTCCGCCGAAGTTAATGCGCTCGACCCAGGTCATTTCGGGATATTCCCGGTTCAGGGTGTCAATGAGTTCGCCGGTACCCATAAGTGCCAGGTCGTTGGGATTCTGTCCGCGGTTTTCATTGTAAGCATGGCTCATGATCTTTACGTGTCCAGTGGTAAACCGGGCATTGAAATCGATCATGTCACCGAGAACACCGGTTATCCAGGTGTGCATCAGCACGGCCAGCATCACACCGATAGTGACTACGATAACAGGCAGGAGGCTGCGCTGGCGGTCCCGGAGCAATCCTTTTATAAAAAATTGGTACATGGTTTCTCTGTTTTGGGTTATAATGCTTTCCCGCGGATGGCGTCCGTGGGATTCATTTTTGCGATTTTACGGGCTGGCAGGTAACTTACAATGGTCGTGGCAATAAGTACCAGCAGGATCGTTCCCGTTACCAGCGCCAGGCTGTAGGCAGGGACGATCGTTTCCGTGATGGGTAACCCGAAGTCATCTGCTGCCTCGGGCATGGGGAATCCCTGTTTCTTGAGCAACCAGAGTCCGGGAATACCATAAGCGGCGCCCAATAACACTGCCAGGATCGCATACATGGCCCCCTCGGTGGTGAACACCCCGATCACCTGTTTGCGTGTCATTCCCATGGCGATGAGCGTGCCAATCTCTTTCTGCCTCCGGAAGATCGACAGTACCTGGGTGTCGAAAACAGCCAGGAGTGCCAGGGCGAGCAGGATGACGTAAAACATAGCACCTCCTTTGGATTTAGTCTGGATCATCTGATCCAGGTTGGCCAGCAATTCATCGTCATTTTTAAATTCCCACCCGGGGGGGCTCAACTCCTGCGGAGGATCTGAGCCGGCTACAATATAGGAGGCCTGATTCTCCAGGTCTTTCATAGATTGCAACCTGTCAAGCGGGATCCATATCTGTCCCTGGTCCACGTTGGGTACATTGGTTTGAAAGATTCCGGCGATACGCACTTCGGTGGCATCGAACACGCCGTTGGCATCCCGCCACCTGACCAGGATCTGATCGCCTTCCTCTGCCCCCAGGCTTTTAGCCATCCGGGTTCCGATAAGCGCCGGTATTTCATCTCCTTCGGTCTTCAACTTATCCACGGGAATTTTCAGCACTTCCTGACGGGTGTCGATACCCTTCATTATGATACTCTGGATGCGGCCTTCGGGATAGATGGTGGCCTGGGTCAGCAGCACCGGTGCTACATTGGTTTGTCCGTATGATTCAATCACCTGTGGCGGGATCTTATCATGTGCCTCGGAATAGGAGAACGGGTCATAAGGATCATAGGAGGATGCCCAGAATTGTCCCTGGGCGGTCTCCCACTCCATACTGTCGCGGCGTGCCTGTTTATTCCATCCCTGCAAAAAACCATTTTGCATGATGATCACAAAGTAGGTAATGGAAAGGATCAGCACGTTCAGGAATGTCCGCAAGCCGGCTCCCATCAGGTTCCGGTAAGCCAGTCTGAGAGCGATCATGATACACCTCCCTCTTTTTTAATGGTTTCATCTGCGGCTACGCGGCCGTCTTCCAGACGAATGATCCGCCTTAGATACTGTATCACTTTTTCGTCGTGTGTGGCGAAAAGGAATGTAGTATTCAGTTCTTTGTTCAACTCCACCATGGTCCGGAGGATATGATGGGAGTTTTCCGCATCCAGGTTAGCGGTGGGCTCGTCGGCCAGGACGATCTCCGGGCGCTTGACCATGGCGCGGGCGATGGCTACACGTTGGGATTCTCCCCCTGAGAGTTGCTTGGGTTTGGAGTCTGTTTTGGGGGTTAGACCGACCCACTCCAGGGCATCCATAACCGCCTTCTTGCGTTTGGAAGAACTCATTTTCATGAGCAGGAGGGGGAACTCCACGTTTTCAAATACCGTGTAGACAGGCATCAGGTTAAATGTCTGGAAAATAAAACCGAGATGTTCTTTGCGTAGTTGGGACGCCTTTTTCAGTCCGATTCCCGCAATGGACTGGTCCAGGACCATGGCATCCCCCTCTGTGGGATTGTCCAGGGATCCCAAAATGTTGAGCATGGTGGTCTTACCCGAACCGCTGGGTCCCACGAGTCCGGAAAACTCGCCCTTTTCAACGTCCAGGTTAATATCTTCCAGGGCTGTGAAACTCCCACCGCCCACAGGGTATCGTTTATACATGTGATCGATCTGAATGATGGTGTTGTTTTTCATGATTGGATGGATTATCAATTCTGCATGAATTGAGGGTTACGTGATAGGTTATATAGCGTGTTTATTTTTATTCAGCATTCCTGTATTGATTAATGGTTAAAAACGGCCATAAATTGAAGGCCCCATCCTCCGAACAGGTTGTTTGTCTGCCTGAATGTATAGAGTTCATAGGTTTCCGGGTTCCAGAATCCCATCAAGTGAAAAGTCCACCGGTCGTAGGCCAGAGTCCAGTTGACAAAGCGGTAGAAGTTCCGGTTGGTGATATCGTAGAAAAGGATCGCATTCAGATTGTGGATGATATTCATGGGGTAGGTGGCGGATATCCCTGCCAGGTGAGCTGATTGATCTCCCGCGAAAGGCTGTTCTCCTGTCAGGTAAGAGAACCATTCACCTGTGACCGTCAGTCCGTTCCCTACCCCGAAGGTATAATCTGCCCCTCCGTTGAGCAGGGTTTTATAATCGTAGGGAGAGAAATCCAGGTTTTGATGCGTCAGCATCCCTTCAAACCAGAGACCGATCAGCATATTGAATTTTCCATCCAGCGCAACCCGGTTTTCATTATAGAGGGTACCGGTATGCAGGGAATCAGGCAGAATGTTATCCGGACTCACTTTGCGATGGTGGTAGGTACCGGCAATCTCACCGGTCCACAGGGGAAGTTGCACCCTGCCTCCCCATTCGGGTTTTTTCTTCGGGGAAGGGTAGATTTCCATTCCTTTGGTATGATCGTTACCGTATAACCCCCAGAGCCAGATATTGGCATTGTTCAGGAAATAGTACCGTCCCAGTAATCCGTATACCCCGTCGGTAAGCTGCAGCGGATCCCGGGGATCGATGCGATCGAACCACATGAGGGGACGCAGCATCTGTGCCGATCCGAAATTGATTTTCTGAAGGCCGGCTCTCACTTCGAATTGATTGCCGGAGAGTTTGATCCATCCCCGGTAGGGTTCAATGGAGGAGTTCCCGATCAATGTGTCTGTTCCCGGGACGCTGCCTGAAATCCACATATTGGCAGCGGCCTTTGCTTCCAGGGAGATTGATCCGACAGGCATTGAGAAGGTAAGCTCCGGCAGGTATCTCAAACCCGCCTGTACCTGGAGGGAGTCGGCCGGATTGGCAGTGGCCCATCCAATCGCCGTTCCGTTCCACTCTATAGTCTGAGCTCGCGAGTTTACCGGGATGCCCGCCACCATGATCAGCAGGTAAAACAGTTTTTTCATCGTTCTTCGGCTTGTGGTTCGAGGACCCCGTAAAAGAAGAACCGGACCAGTTCCATGGCCAGCTCCTGGGTATCTTTATAATGCATGGTTAATTGCTTATCTTCCACCATCTCAAACATATGGTTGAGGAAATAGAGGATAAACTCCGGTTTAATATCTTTCCGGATATAACCCTGCTGCTGGGCATGGATGTAATCATCAGAGATCATTTGCAGGTTTTTACGGGTCATTTTCTGCATATACTCCCGCATTTCAGGGTCACCATGTACATAGAGGTCATCGAAAAACTCATTGCTCATGGTTTCAGTCTGTTCTTTCTTAAGTCTGATCTGCTCGAGCACCTTCTCCTTAAAGGGCACATCGCTGTCCATGATCTCCCTGTATTTCCTGATCGCTTCAGTCATCACCCCGTCGAGTATCGCCATGACCAGCGCCTGTTTATTGGGGTAATACTTATAGAAGGTCATTTTACTGATGCCGGCTTCCCGGCAGATCTCTTCCACTGTAACCCGTTTGAAGCCGTGCTTCCAGAAAAGATCCTTTCCTGTGCTTATAATATCCTGCTGTTTCTGATTATATATTTCCGTCATAGGTGTACGAAAAATGTTCAATAAAACTAATATCGTACAAATATAAATATTTATTCTATTCGTGTCAAGTAAAATCCCATTTTTTGTTCCCTGTGAACATCTGGTAAATAGAAAAAAAATGATTAGCTTGGCAAGGCATTGATCCTTTGAACACTGAAATAAGGAACTATGCCTGATAACGAGCGACAAAGAGTGACCACACCTTTTTTTTACGTTGACCCCAGGCCTGAACTTTATCGGCGTGCTTTTTTTGTAGGGGTTATCGTATATCTTCTTTTCGGGATCCTGGATTACTTTATGCTTCCCCTGCACTATTTATCTGCCTGGATTGCGCGTCTCGTGGTGGTCGTTCCGGTTATTCTCCTGTTGATTTTTGGATTCAGGTTTTTTTCGAGCAAGCACTATTTTATGAACCTGGTACTGGGAATCATGCTTGCTGCACAGGCCGGTATACTTTTTATGATCTCTGTTTCTGATCCTGTTGAGGGAGCCTACTGGGGATATTATGCGGGACTGATCGTGATTATGCTATTCGGGGGCTTTATTTTCCGTCTCACATTCCGGCAAACGGCACTTTTATGCGGCCTCACCGTGGCTGGGTATAACCTGGTAGCGCTTGTTTTCCAGGGATTACCCTGGGAGGCAGCAGTGCGGGATGGGATTGCCTGGTTCATGGCAAACAATTTCTTTTTAATTGCGACAGGGATAATGGCCCTGGTGGGGTCACACATCTTTTCGAACTATCAGGCGAGCCTGGAGGCTGAAAGGGAGAAGCACCTGCTGGCCAGGGAGAGGGCAGAGGAGAGTGACCGGTTAAAGACCGCGTTTCTCTCCAATATGAGCCATGAAATTCGCACCCCGTTGAATTCGATCATCGGGTTTTCCGGATTACTGGGACTGAGTCAGGTCACCGAAGAAAAACGGGAAAAATATATAGGGCTGATTCGGGAAAGCGGGGAACAGCTGGTGCGCATTGTGGACGATATCATTGATATCTCAAAGATTGAATCCAACCAGGTGCAGCTTGTTAAAAGCTGGCATCCTGCTTTTGACATCGTTCAAAAGGTGGTGGAATCCATCAAAAAGATCGAGAAATACCGGGACAAAGCCGGGCGCCTGATCCGGATCAGTTTACCCGCTAAGCCGGAGGAATTGATGTTGTATACCGATCCTGTTCGCCTCAAACAGGTTCTGAGTAACCTGATCATTAACGGGCTTAAATACACGGAGACAGGATATGTAGAAGTGGGTTTTACACCGGATTACCAGGACCATACACGGGTTTTGCGTTTTTTTGTCAAAGATACCGGGGCCGGGATCCCTTACAAGGAACAGGAGCACGTTTTTGAACGCTTCAGGCAGGTAGAGGGGATTGCTTTTCGGGAGGGCACCGGTCTGGGATTGAGCATCAGCAAGGGCATTATCCACCTGCTGGGAGGTTCCATATGGATGAATTCGGAACCCGGGGAGGGTACGGAGGTCTTTTTTACCCTTCCCCTTCAGAAATCGGGAGGGGTTGAAATGCCTGAAGAGGAGACGGCGGAATGGAAGGAAGGAGCAGTGCCCAACCTGGAAGGGAAGCGGGTATATATAGCAGAGGATGACCAATCATCCTATTATTACCTCGAGGAGGTGGTCAAAGAGACCGGTGCAGAGGTGAGTCGGGCTGCAGACGGAAAGAAGTTAATGAGCATGATCGCCCGGGTCCGTCCCGACCTGGTGTTGCTGGATATCAATATGCCTGGCAAGAACGGTTTTGAGGTAACACGGGATATACGGCTGCAGGACAAAGAGATGATCCTGGTTGCCCAATCGGCCTATGCCATGGCCAACGAGCGCAGGCGGATCCTGGCCATGGGGTGCAACGACTACCTGGTGAAGCCGATCAGAAGGGAAGATTTATTGCGCAAGCTGCATAAATACCTGGATGGGAAAAGGCCGGGGAAGTCCTGATACCGGCATGAAGCGGCATAGGAGTGACCAACTCCGGTGCCATTCTGGTGAGTAAGGAGGGGCAGGAAACCAGCATAGTAAAAAAATATAATTCATAATTATCCGCTTGTGACATAATTATAAAGTATGAAAAGAGAATATAGAATGACGGTCTCCCTGCTATTGTTCTTGGGGCTGACCTTTACACCGTTTCTCCGGGCACAGTCAGAGAGTATGATGGAAGGAGAGTTTTCTATCGAATCATCCTCCACACTATCTCCCAGCAGCACAGCCAGTTTTATTCCCGGTCATCTCATGGATGGTACCCGGCGTTCGTGGTGTGAGGGGGTTACAGGATCTGCTGCAGGGACCACGATCAGAGTGGACCTGGGATTTACAACACAGCTTCGCTACCTGACCATCAAAAACGGGTATGGGTTGGAAAAATACTGGGAGGCCAATCAGCGCATCAGGAAGATACGCCTGAGTAATGAAGCCGGCCGGGAGCGAATAATCGAATTGAAGGATACACCGGGGCTACAGCAGATATCCCTGGAACAAATAGAGCAGGACGGG